>NZ_FNHQ01000007.1 GCF_900103535.1 Megasphaera paucivorans
CAAGGGCGTCATTGGAGTCGGACGGGAGGGACTGCGATGGTGAAAGTGATTACGGCCATACGAAACAAGGAATTAGATCAGGCGTTTGCCGACTGGACCAAGGGGTTTACCGCTCCAGTCAGCCGCACTTTCCGTGGGACGATGAGACGAGTCATGCGGAAGATTCCCTTTCAAACGCATGTAGGGATTCATCACGGACGCATTTGCAATAATGGCCCGTCCAGCAGTGCCATAGGGAAGTTAGCTAACAGTTTCTCAACGCCTGCATTTTTATAAAAAAACGATGTCGATGAGGCTAG
Organism: Megasphaera paucivorans; assembly: GCF_900103535.1. Taxonomy (GTDB): domain Bacteria; phylum Bacillota; class Negativicutes; order Veillonellales; family Megasphaeraceae; genus Megasphaera_A; species Megasphaera_A paucivorans. The sequence goes on from NZ_FNHQ01000007.1 coordinate 300, forward strand.
CTATTATCTAGGTCAATACATTCACCGAGAACTTCTTGACACATACAAAATAAAGAAAACACTTGACATGACGCAGAATTTATGGGTACTTGACTGTGTTTGTATAAACTGATAAGATATGAAAGTAAATACAACATATGGTATATGTGTAACTATATAATTACAATATAAGGAGGAAATGCGTCATGGATGAGAAAGAATGGCTGGGACAAAGTAACCAAATTGGTATTGATATTTGGCAGAATAAATATCGTAATGATAGTGAGAGTTTTGACCAGTGGGTAGAGCGTGTCAGTGCGAAAAATCAAGAAGTAGCAGCGTTGATAAAAAATCAAAAGTTTTTATTCGGTGGTCGTATTTTGGCTAATCGCGGATTGGAATATGCGGGCAAGAAAATAACTCTTTCCAATTGCTACGTTATGACTCCACCGGAAGATAATATTGAAAGTATATTCGATCGAGCAGGTAAATTAGCTAGGACTTATAGTTACGGTGGGGGATGCGGCATTGATATTTCGCAGTTAAGTCCCAAAGGGGCACGTATTAATAATGCGGCTAAGGAAACCAGCGGCTCTATTTCTTTTATGACACTGTATTCCCTTGTTACAGAATTGATTGGGCAGAATGGACGCCGCGGAGCGTTGATGATTTCCATTGATTGTCATCATCCTGATATTTTGGAATTTATTAAATTGAAAACCGACTTACATAAAGTTACAAAGGCTAATATTTCTATTCGTTTGAGCAATGAATTTATGGAGGCTGTCAAAGAGCGAAAACAATTCCGTCTTCACTATACGCGTGAAGAAACAGGACAGACTATTGAGAGTTTGGTAGATGCCGCCGACGTATTCCGCCTTATTGCTGAAACTAATTGGGATTATGCCGAACCGGGGGCATTATTTTGGGACCGCATATGTAGCTGGAACTTATTAGCGCATACGCAGGAGTTTTCTTATGCAGGTGTCAATCCTTGTGCGGAGGAACCGTTGCCCGCAGGAGGAAGTTGTCTTCTTGGTAGTATCAATTTAGCGAACTTTGTAAATGATCCATTTACGGAAGAGGCAGCTTTTGATTTTGAAGATTTTAAACATTGTGTTGCCGTTTCCGTACGAGCTTTAAATGATGTCTTAGATGAAGGACTGCCATTGCATCCATTGCAAGAACAACGAGATAGTGTTCAACAATGGCGCCAAATCGGTCTTGGCATTATGGGGTTAGGCGATATGCTTATTAAAATGGGTTTGACTTATGGCAGTGAAGAGGCAGTTTCTTTCTGTCATGACATAGGGTTCACCATGGCGGATACGGCAATTGCAGCTTCCGCGGTGTTGGCGGAAGAAAAAGGACCATTCCCCAAATGCAATACGGCTGAAATTATGGGTACACCCTATTTTCAGGCGAATACAACCGAGAAGACAGCAGAATTAGTACGTTGCAGCGGACTGCGTAATTCACAGTTGTTGACAATAGCACCTACGGGAACATTATCTACCATGCTGGGAATTTCTGGCGGAATTGAACCGATTTATGCCAATTATTATGAACGTAAGACAGAGTCACTGCATGCTGCTGATGTATATTATAAGATTTATACACCTATAGTTGCGCGTTATATGAAACAATATGGTATTTCAGATGATGCAGAACTGCCGGAATATTTTGTAACTGCCATGACGCTGCAATATCAGGAACGTGTTGCTATGCAAGCTGCATGGCAGACTCATATTGATGCGTCTATCAGTTCCACCGTCAATGTACCTAACAACTTTACTGTAGAAGATACAGAAAAACTCTATATGTTGGCCTATGAGAGCGGATGCAAGGGGCTTACTATTTTTCGGGATGGGTGTAAACGTGCCGGCATACTTAGTACGCATTCAGAAGAAAATGCAGTTCCGATTGCCGGAGCGGGGCTCGAACGTGGTGAGATTGTCTGCATCGATGATAATGTGATTGGCAAAAAACGTAAGTTGGTAACAGGGTGCGGCAATCTTCACTGTATGGCATTTTTTGATCCGGAGACAGGCGCATTGTTAGAAACCTATTTAAGCAAAGGATCTACGGGCGGATGCAATAATTTTATGATTGGACTATCGCGGATGATCTCTATTAGTGCCCGTGCCGGAATCGATATTTATACTATTGTAGACCAGCTTAATTCTACGGGGAATTGTCCGTCTTACTCCGTTCGGCGTGCCACGCGGGGCGATACGAGCCGCGGCTCTTGCTGTCCCATGGCGGTAGGTAATGCGCTCATCGATATGTATAATGAAGTGCAAAAGGAATTGAATCCCAGTGAAAAGACGGCTGCACAGGAAATAAAAAGATTACCTGTCAGGCCTAAAGCTGAAACAAAAAAAACGGCTGAAAGTATTTTTTGTCCACAATGTGGAGAACCGCTTGTTTTTGAAGGAGGGTGTAACACCTGTAAAAATTGCGGCTGGAGCAAATGTTATTGACAAATTAGAAAAAGATGCTTATAATATATCTAATTTCAAAAAAACGTGATGATGGAGAAGCAATTTATAAACCTTGTCAGAGAGTCGGCGGTTGGTGCGAGTCGATATGGTTATAAAAAGTTCCGCTCCGGAACGGCAAATGAAGAATTTGACAGGGTTCGCCTGATATAGCGACTAAAGATGGCCGTATGGCAATTTGGGTGGCAACGCGGGAATATAACTCTCGTCCCTATAGGGGGACGGGAGTTTTTTTTATTTTGATGCCCGCGGATGTACAAAAACTACGGCAATTTGGGTGGTACCGCGAGGATAGAGAAGCTCGTCCCAATGGACAAGACTTCTCTATTTTATTTCAGAAAAGAGTGTGAAGGGAATGAAGAGGGTATATAATTTTAATGCCGGTCCTTCGGCAATGCCTCTGGAGGTATTGAAACAGGTTCAACAAGAATTTCTTGATTTCGCGGGTACCGGTATGAGTATTGTGGAAATTAGTCATCGCAGTGCTGTGTATCAAGACATGCAGGATGATACGGTGGCGATGCTTCGCAGATTGTTGGAAGTCCCCGCGGGATATCACGTAGTGTTTATGCAAGGGGGAGGGAGCATGCAGTTTCTTATGCATGGGGCAAACTTTTTGAAACAGCGCGGAGGATATATTAATACGGGAGTTTGGTCAACAAAAGCTATGCAGGCAGCTGCTTTTGTTGGTGAAGTCTATGAAATAGCAACAAGCGGTGATAAAAATTTTTCTTATATTCCTCGATCCGATACGTTCGTTATACGACCTGATACAGATTATGTGTATATTACTTCGAATAATACCATACACGGTACAGAATGGAAGAAATTCCCAAAATTCAATATACCCGTTATATGTGACATGTCCAGCGATTTTCTGGCACGGCCCATTGATGTTTCCCGTTTTGATTTAATTTATGCCGGTGTACAAAAAAATCTAGGGCCGGCAGGGGTAGTAGCGGCTATTATAAAAGATTCTTTTCTTGAAACAGCGAGAACGGATATTCCCGTCATGCTGCAATACAAGACTTTTACAGAACATGATTCGACATATAATACGCCTCCTGTGTTTTGCATTTATTTCGTCAATAAAGTCCTTCACTGGCTGGAAAATCAAGGTGGGCTTGAAAAAATGCAAGAGAGAAATGCTCATAAAGCGCAAATCGTATATAAAACGATTGATGATAGTGCAGGATTCTACATAGGGCATGCCGCAATGGATTCCCGCAGCAACATGAATGTAACATTTAATCTCAGAACACCGGAATTAGAAAAAAAATTTTTAATTGAGGCAGATGCGGCAGGTTTTGTCGGCATAAAAGGACATCGCTCTATCGGTGGTTGTCGTGCTTCTCTCTATAATGCGGTTACAGAAGAGGCTTGTGCGGCGCTTTCTGAATTCATGCAAAACTTTCAGAAAAATAATTAATCATAATATATATTATTTCCTTTAGGAGGCTATGAAATGAAAATCTTGGTCAGTGATGATGTATCTGAAAAAGGGGTTGAGCTGCTGCGGCAGCATTATGATGTAGATGTGAAAATTAACTTGGATGAAGATGCACTTGTAGCATGTATTGGTGAATATGATGGTCTTGTAACCCGATCCATGACCCATGTAACGAAGCGTGTGATTGATGCGGCAGTAAAGTTAAAAGTCATAGGCCGGGCAGGAGTAGGCGTTGATAGTATTGACTTAAAGGCGGCGACAGAGCGCGGTATTATTGTTGTCAATGCACCTACGAGCAATACTATTGCTGCAACAGAACACACTGTTGCCATGATTATGGCGATAACCCGGCATGTTCCACAAGCTCATAATTCTCTTATGTCGGGAGAATGGGATCGCAGTTCTTTTACAGGCATCCAATTACAAAATAAGACAATGGGGATTATTGGCGTTGGGCGTATTGGGTCTCGCATTGCCAAACGGATGCAGGCTATGGAAATGAAAGTTATCGGATATGATCCGTATATTCCGGAAGAACGTTTTAAGCAACTCGGTATGGAATCAGTGGATTTAGATACCTTGCTGCAAAATTCGGATTATATTACGATGCATACTCCGCTTACTAAAGAAACACGTGGCATGATCAGTGCAGATGAAATAGCTAAGATGAAAGAAGGCGTCCGTGTTATCAATGTATCCCGCGGTAAAGTACTGGATATTTTTGCTTTGGCAGAAGCACTGAAGAGTGGTCATGTTGCGGGAGCAGCAGTTGATGTGTTTCCCGAAGAACCTCTTACTAAAGAAAAAAATCCGTTTTTAGGCATGACTAATGTTGTTATAACTCCTCATCTGGGAGCATCGACCATTGAAGCGCAAATTGGTGTTTCTGTTGATGTGGCAACTAGCGTTATTGCGGCGTTGAATGGGGAACCCGTTACCTCGGCAGTTAATATGGCACCTATTCCTGCTAATATTTACACAACGATTCATCCATATTTTGATCTTATGGAAAAGATGGGGATTATTGGTGTGTATTTGGCAGATGGACCGATGAAGGAAATCAGTGTAGAATATACAGGTGAGTTAGCAGAAACAGAAACAGGCATTTTAACAACGGCGGTTCTTAAAGGTGCGTTAAACCCTATTTTGCAGGACACGGTCAATTTCGTCAATGCACCGGAGGTTGCTAAATCCCGTCATATTGCTGTAAAAGAAGTAAAATCACAGGATAGTGATACTTTTCTTGATGCAGTTACGGTAAAGGTAGCAACTGATAAAGGACAGCACCGTATTGTGGGAATGTTGTTCAACAAGACAGAAGCTAAAATTGTAGAGATCGATGAATATCGTGTTGACTTTACCCCGGAAGGCTATTTGCTTTTAGCACCTCATGTGGATCAGCCCAATATGATTGGTCAAATATCCACCATTCTTGGACAAGCCGGAATCAATATTACAGGAATGCAGGTTGGTAAAACGACTACTACCGGCACAAATATTATGGCTATTGCTGTGCGGGACGACATTCCAAATGATGTTATGCTTAAACTTAAAGCTATTGATGGTATTTTAGACATGAATCTTATTAATTGCAATTTGCATAACGATTAGCAGGGGGAAACTACATGATACGCATTATACTTGTACGCCATGGTGAAACAAAATGGAACATTGAAGGTCGCTATCAGGGACAGGAAGATACAGAGCTTAGTGAACGAGGATTGCAGCAGGGGCGTATGCTGGCTGAGGGGTTACGCAATATACCCATTGATTTTTGTGTTGCTAGTCCGTTGCAGCGATCTTATATGACTTGCCGGTTTTGTGCTGATTTACATGATCTTAATGTGGAAACAGATGAACGGCTGAAAGAAATCAATCATGGTGATTGGGAAGGACGATTGGCAGATGATATTGCATCCCAATATCCCCGACAGTTTGCTCAGTGGCATACTCATCCGGAATTAGTTATGATGCCCGGACCGGGGGGGGGAAGTTTAGAAGATGTACGTATCCGTGTTCGTTCTGCCTTTGATGACTATGCGCGCCGCTTCGATGGGAAAACAGTACTTGTGGCTGCACATGATGCGGTTAATAAAGCGGCTATTTGTGATATAATGGGACTTGATATGAGCCATTTCTGGCAAATTAAACAGGATAATACGTGTATTAATGTTATGGAATGTTGCGAAGGTATATGGCGTATGGTATTGCTTAATTCTACTAATCATATGGGATATTTGTTTAGCGGAATTGAACAAAAAGGCTTATAATTGTATTCAAGAATGTTTTCTCATGATTATTTAGAAGAGAAAGGAAGTATTTTATTATGTTGGATGTAAAATTTATACGCGAACACGCTGCGGAAGTAAAGGAAAATATTATAAACCGACATGCTAAGGCAGATGTAGACCGTTTTTTGAGTTTAGATGAACAGCGTCGGAATTTACTGCAGAAAGTAGAAGCGTTAAAAAGTCAGCGCAATATAGTGACTGCTGAAATCAGTCAGTTGAAAAGAAATAAAGAGAATGCAGATGTTCAGATTGCAGAAATGAAAAAAGTAGGTACCGAAATAACGGAACTTGACCGTAGTGTTCGTGAAGCGGAAGAGGAAATGAAGGATATTCAGTTGATGATACCTAATATGTGTCATCAGTCAGTGCCATTGGGGAATGATGATAATGATAATCCGGAACAACGTAAATGGGGTGAAATTCCTGCGTTTGATTTTGAACCAAAAAATCATTGGGATATTGGGGCAGCACTGGGTATTCTTGATGTAGAACGAGCATCTAAAGTTACAGGATCTCGGTTTACCTATTATATGGGACAGGGCGCACGGTTGGAACGAGCAGTGTATAATTTTATGCTTGATATGCATACGGAAAAAGATGGATATACAGAGGTCATTCCACCGTATATAGTTAATCGTGATTCCATGACAGGAACGGGTCAATTGCCGAAATTTTATGAAGATATGTTCCGGTTGGAATCTATGGAGTATTTTCTTATTCCGACAGCAGAAGTGCCGCTTACTAATTACCATCGAGGAGAAATTCTTGATGGTAATAGACTGCCGTTGTACTATACTGCCCTTACCCCTTGCTTTCGTGCTGAAGCCGGATCGGCAGGCCGTGATACACGGGGGCTTATTCGTCAGCATCAGTTCCATAAGGTTGAAATGGTTAAATTTACAACTCCGGAAACCAGCTATGATGAATTAGAAAAGTTGACAAACAATGCAGAAGCTATTTTACAGGCACTGAAATTGCCATATCATGTTGTTACTTTATGCACGGGCGATATTGGTTTCTCAGCAGCTAAAACATATGATATTGAAGTATGGCTTCCTGGACAGAATAAGTATAGGGAAATTTCTTCGTGTTCCAACACAGAAGATTTTCAAGCTCGTCGTGCTAATATCCGTTTTCGCCGTACACCGGCATCTAAACCGGAATATGTACATACTTTAAACGGATCGGGTCTTGCTGTAGGACGGACTGTGGCTGCTATATTGGAAAATTATCAGCAGAAAGATGGAACGGTTATTGTTCCGGAGGCTTTGCGTCCATACATGCATTGTGATATTATTACAGTACAGAAGTAAAAAATCAGTTTTTACATAGTATAAATGGAATACGGGCGGCAGGATTTTTTGTTCCTAATGTAGAACTATTAGGCAGAGGAGTGAGCGTTATGGTTATACATACGGAGGTTTCTGCCGCTTTATATTGTCCTGCCTGTGGAGGTATTTCTGTTCTTCAATTGAATCAATTTATACCTGTGGGGGCGTCTTGGAAATCTGTGTACTGCGGTTGTGGACAGTACATCGGTTCTGTGCGGCATATTCAAGAAAACTTGTGGCTGCTCAAGCATTCCTGTTCTTTTTGTAATCAAAAACATTATACGCTTATAAACAGTCGATTTTTGAGAACTTTACATCAAGTGAACCGGATTTATTGTACGAATTATTATGCGGAATTGGGATATTGCGGTACTTCTGCCGTTGTAGCTGCATATATAGGCCGGCAACGCTGCAACTATTCTCGTCTATTATTTGAATGGGGTATTAAGGACGATCCGGGAATTATGCTGGCAGGGTATAATCGTATTACTGATATGCTTGCAGCGGGAAATATTACATGTTCCTGCAGCAAGCAGCATATTATTTTATATTTTGATTCGGGGGCGATTGTTCTTCAATGCAAAAATTGCGGCCGCAGCCGTCGTATTGTTTTGCACGGTGGTAACGATGTTTTTTCGTTGCAAAAAAGTAGGGCCATCGTACTTACGAAGTTTGGATTACCAGGTTAATAAAAAAGGAGGCACATCCATGAAATTTTTTATTGATACGGCAAATGTAGAAGAAATCAAGGCAGCTTATGAAATGGGAGTTATTTGCGGGGTTACGACGAATCCGTCTCTTGTTGCTAAAGAAGGCCGTGATTTTCATGAAGTGATTAAAGAAATAACGGCAATTGTCAATGGACCTGTCAGTGCAGAGGTATTAGCCGATGACGCACAGGGAATGATAAAGGAAGCAAAAGTGTTGGCGGCGCTTGATGAACATGTAGTTGTAAAAATTCCTATGACAGCAGAAGGACTTAAAGCTGTAGCGGCATTACATATGTTAGGGATTCAAACGAATGTGACTCTTGTTTTTTCAGCGAATCAGGCGTTGATGGCAGCGCGGGCAGGTGCCAGTTATGTGAGCCCCTTTGTGGGCCGGCTCGAAGATATAGGACAGGATGGAATTGCTCTTATTGCGGAAATTGCTGATATTTTTGCTGTACATGGCATTGCTACAGAAATTATTGCTGCCAGTATCCGCAGGCCGACGCATATCACGGAATGTGCAAAAGCAGGTGCAAATATTGCGACGGTTCCATATAAGATTATCATGCAGGCTTTGCACCACCCTCTGACAGATGCAGGCATCAAACGATTTAAAGAAGACTGGGCAGAGGCAAATCAATAGGGAGGTACAAAAATGGATAGAGTATTAACATTAGAATTTGTGCGAGTAACAGAAGCCGCAGCAGTAAAAAGCGGACGTCTCATGGGAATGGGAAATAAAATAGGGGCGGATCAGCTGGCGGTTGATGGTATGCATTCAATTTTATCCAGCGTACCTGTAGATGGAACGGTTGTTATCGGGGAAGGCGAATTGGATGAAGCCCCGATGCTTTACATAGGTGAAAAAGTCGGAGCCGGCGGAATTCCCGTAGATATTGCAGTTGATCCGCTGGAAGGTACGAATTTGGTTGCCAAGGGACAGGATGGCGCTATTGCTGTGATAGCAATAGCTGGTAAAGGAAGCCTTCTTCATGCCCCAGACATGTACATGGAAAAACTTTGCGTTGGACCGCGGGCTAAAGGGTGTATCGATTTAAATATGCCGGTAAAGGAAAATTTACGTCGCATTGCTGAAGGATTGCAACGTGGTATTGATGATTTAACCGTTGTTATTCTCGGCAGGGAACGTCATGCTGATATTATTCATGAATGTCGGGAAGCGGGCGCACGTATTAAGCTTATCAGTGATGGAGATGTATCTCCGGCTGTGGATGTTGGGATAGAAGGATCTGGTGCACATGTTCTTATGGGTATCGGCGGAGCTCCAGAAGGAGTTCTTGGTGCAGCAGCCTTGAAATGTTTAGGCGGTGATATGCAGGCACGTCTAATTCCGTATACGGAAGAAGAAAGAAAACGTTGTGAAGCTATGGGAATTACGGATGTTAACAAGATCCTTACTATTGATGATCTGGTAAAAGGTGATGATTGTATTTTTTCAGCGACGGCTGTTACCAATACACCTATGATGAAAGGGATTCAATACTTTGGCAGTGGTGCGCGAACTTCTTCTGTTGTTATGCGCTATAAGAGCGGAACGATTCGTTTTGTTGATACAATTCATCGTTTTGATAATAAAGCAAAATGGAGTGTTCATATTTAGTGAAGTTATGAATAAAACACCTTTTGTAAGGAATATGTTTATTGTAAACACATCCCTTATGAAAGGTGTTTTTTAAAAATAAAAATTGTAATATAGTTTACATTGAAAAAGCGAATGTATACGGAGAAGATAGATAGATAGTGTCTGAAAATATTTTTTCTCCTCTCATGATCAATAAATTGACAGTGAATATGTTTTATCAAAATTGATGGGTTAATCATATGTTTTATTATAATATAAAATAAGCCGAGAAAAATTTTTAACATTTGAAATGATGCCTTTTCGTTTATGCGCTTTTATGGTACAATGACTTGATAGTAAAAATTAATGAAAATGGTAGATTATGACTATATATGAATAGCAATCTATCATTGTCTATATAAGAGATCTTTTGAATCTATTTAGGAGGCACCAGAATTGGAGAAACTGGTTATTCATGGTGGAAATCCCTTACAGGGGACTGTGCGGGTCAGTGGGGCTAAAAATGCCGTACTGCCGATTATTGTAGCGTCTATGCTGGCGACAACCGAAAGTACATTGCAGGAAATTCCTCAATTGGATGATGTACATACAGTATGTGAGGTTATTTCCTCACTTGGTGTGAAAATTGACTCTTCCCAGGAGGGAACATTAGTCATTGACGCGGCGAATCTTGATTCGTTCTCAGCACCGTATGATTTGGTGCGCCGTATGCGTGCGTCTTTTTTGGTTATGGGACCTTTGCTGGCCCGTAAACGGAGAGGGAAAATATCTCTTCCGGGCGGATGTTCAATAGGCGCTCGACCTATTGATTTGCATCTTAAGGCGTTTGAAGCAATGGGAGCAAAAGTAAATTTGGAAAATGGTTATATTGAGGCCAGTGTTCCGGAAGGATTAAAAGGAGCACAGATTTATCTTGATTTCCCTAGTGTGGGAGCAACGGAAAATATTTTGATGGCGGCGTCCATGGCTGAAGGCCGTACGGTACTGGAGAATGCAGCTGAGGAACCAGAAATCGTTGATTTGGCAACCTATTTGAACAGTATGGGAGCAAATATCCGCGGTGCCGGAACGAATATTATCCGCATTGAAGGAGTAAAAGAACTTCATGGTGCAGTCCACTCGGTTATTCCTGATCGTATTGAAGCGGGAACCTTTATGGTTGGCGCTGCAATGACTGGGGGAAATGTGTATGTGGAGAATGCTTTATCTGAACATTTAAAACCTCTTGTATCCAAGTTGAAAGAAGTAGGCGCCATAGTGGAAGAAGATATTGATGGAATCCGGGTTATTGGCAAATCTCCGCTTCGTCCTACTGATATTAAAACGCTTCCGTACCCAGGTTTTCCGACTGATATGCAGGCTCAATTTATGGCTCTCACGACAATTTGCCAAGGTACGAGTGTGATTACGGAAACTGTATTTGAAAATCGATTTATGCATGTAGATGAATTTAAGCGTATGGGTGCAAAAATACGGATTGAAGGACGCAGCGCTATCGTTGAAGGGGTACGGGCTCTGGAAGGCTGTCAGGTCAATGCTACAGATTTGCGGGCAGGAGCGGCATTGGTTTTGGCTGGATTGGTCGCTTTGGGAGAAACTGAAGTGGGCTATTTACATCATATTGATCGCGGATATGATCATTTGGTATTGAAATTACAAAGGCTAGGTGCGGATATTGTTCGGGTCAACAAAGAATAAAAACAAAAGGAATAAAGAGCGTCAGTCTAAGCGGTCCCATTCTTTTTTTCTTTCCCGGTGGTTTGGTAATGACTTGGCTATTGATCTAGGAACAGCCAACGTGGTCGTTTATGTAAAGGGCCGGGGAATTGTTGTCAATGAACCAGCTGTGATGGCTGTTGATGCAACTGTCCATCGTGTTGTGGCTATTGGGAAAAAAGCACAGGAAATGTTAGGTCGGACACCACGGAATATTTGTGCGTTCCATCCGCTGCATAACGGTGTTATTGCTGATTATGATGCAACGGAGTATATGCTGCGATATTTTATCCGCAAAGCGGTTGGCAAATCATATGTTTTTAAACCTCGTGTTATTATTTGTGTTCCTTCGGGAGTTACAAATGTGGAACGGCGGGCAGTTGTTGAAGCGGTACTGCAAGCTGGAGTCAGAAAGGTTGTTGTTATGGAAGAACCTCTGGCGGCAGCTATTGGAGCAGGACTGGATATTGCTAAATCCAATGGTTCTATGGTTATTGACATTGGCGGTGGGACCACAGATGTGGCTGTACTCAGTTTGAGCGGTATTGTTATCAGTGAATCGTTGAAAATTGGCAGCAATACTTTTGATGAAGCAATCATGCGTTATTTGGAAAAACAAAAACACATTATTATTGGACAACGAACAGCGGAAGAACTTAAAATACTTATTGGGACTGCTTTGCCTGATGGTCGTGATTTGACCGCAGATGTGAGAGGACGCAGTACGGAAACTGGTCTCCCAATCATGGTAGATGTTGATTCCAAGGAAATTTGCATGGCTTTGCAGGAAACAATACATCCAATTTTGCGTGCGGCTGTTTCTATTTTAGAAAAAACACCACCAGAACTAGCGGCGGATATTGCTGATCACGGCATCGTTTTAACAGGAGGCGGCTTTCTTCTTGACGGATTGGATCGTCTTGTTTCGGAAGCAACAGGGATGGCAGCCTATCTTTGTGATGAGCCGTTATTGTGTGTAACTCTTGGAGCAGGTAAAGCTCTTAATGAGATGGAACATCTAAAAGATAGTTTTGATGATTTATGATAAGGAGTGAATTATCATGAAGATGAAAAAGAAACTAGCAGTCATACTGGGAATAATAAGCTCTTTAACTATTACAGCTGCTGCCTTAGCGGCAGATGTGCAGCATGTAGCAACATTGGGTGGAACTGTTGCATCGGTTATGCCTGTAGGAGCAGCGGTAAAGGAAGGGGATGTGCTTATGACAGTGATGGCTTTAGCAGGCCCGATGCCTGCCACACGTGCATCAGCAGGTGGTATAGTAAAAGCAGTTATGGTACATCCGGGAAGTAAAGTGCAGCCTGGTGAGGTCGTTGTCATTGTGGAATCGAAGTAAGAGGAGAATTATGGTGAAAAAAATTAACTGGCGGCGGTTGGCTGTAAGAGCTACAATGGTAGCTCTGTGTTGTGCTTTTTCTATTATTTCATATGCAGAAGAATTTATGTCCGTCAGTGAGGTTCAACCTGGAATGACGGGATATGCTAAGACAGTGACACATGGTACCGATATAGAGAGCTTCCCTGTAGAAATATTGGGAGTTATGAAAAATAGTGGTCCTTCCGGCGATTTGATTTTAGCTAAATTTTCGGGTCCGCTTATTGATCAAACAGGTGGCATTGCGCAGGGAATGAGCGGCAGTCCTGTATATATTAACGGTAAATTGTTGGGCGCAATCGCTTATGGCTGGTCATTCACCAATTCAAAAATTGGGATGATTACACCGATTGGTGATATGTTGAAACTGTGGAATGTGCCATCTAAAGAAGAAATACAGCCATTTAATGCCCGAGAAACTTCTTTGGTACCTATTTCGACACCTTTGATGGCGTCTGGATTTGATGCAGCCTCTATGGCATGGATGCAGGAAAAATTGCCGCAATATAAATTTGTTCCTGTTGATACAGCTACTGCGGCAACCGATAATGCGGCATTTCCTTTGGAACCAGGCAGCTCTGTAGCCGCTGCATTGGTCAACGGTGATTTAAAACTAGGAGCTATTGGTACGGTAACTTATATTGATAATGATCATATTGTTGCGTTTGGGCATCCATTTTTAAAAAAAGGCAGCATTAATTATTTTATGCACAATGCCTATATTTTTACGATTGTCAATAGTATGTCTAGTTCTTTTAAGCTGGGTTCTGTTGGAGCTGAAATTGGCAAAATAGAACAGGATCGCGGTGCGGGGATTGCAGGAGAGTACGGTAGACTTGCTCCGGGAATTCCTGTAATTATTCACGTTCATGATGATGATACGGGTGCGCAAAGTCTAAAACGGGTAAAAATTATTGAAGACAATGAGTTAACACCGGTATTGACGGCGACCAGTGTGTATAACGTTGTGAACAAGACGATTGACCGTTCTGGCGGAGGTACGGTGGAATTTGCCTATACTATCCGTTCTTCTAAAGGTCGCGACAAGGATATTACACGTCATAATATGTATTATTCCGAAGATAATGTGAATGAAAAAAGTATTGATGAATTATATAATGTACTGGATATTTTAAAGCATAATGAATTTATTGATTATCCGATTCTTGATGTGGATATGTCAGTTGATATTACGCAGGCGAAAAAATCAGCCCGTATTATTGCAGCGACAGCAGCACCTGTTGTAGCTAGTCCGGGAGATACGATTTATTTTAAGGTAACATTGCATCCGTACCGGGGGGCTGATGAAGTAAAAACCATGACATATACCGTACCGGAGGATCAGCCGTTTGGTACTATGATGCTTGAAGTACGAGGCGGAGGCATTGTACCGCTGCCGTATCTGATTGAAAAACAGCGATATAATTTGACAGATGAGATTATCGAGCGGCTGCGGCATTTTAAAGATTTTGGGCAGCTCAAGAAGGAAATCGAAACGAATGATGCGAATAATGACTTGGTTATTGAACCATTAGATCCCGGTGTAAGCATGATCAATGATGGTCATCAAACCATGAAAAAAGAAAAAATAAAAGGCAAGGAACCGGCAGAACCTTCAAAAGATATTATTAAGCCGGCAAAGAAGGGCGTTGTAGAAGAAACAGATGGTGATAAAAAATCTACGTTATCTACCCCTTATATTGTAACGGGTGATGGGCAGATTGGTATCAAAATAGTGTCCAAGGAAAAAAGAGATGCGTTGCTAGCTAAAAGCCATCAACTTAATGAAGGAAAAGCTATTATCGGAGAAGAACCCGATAATACAGACGATACAGCAGCTGTTGAAAATAGCGGCTTGCTGGGAAAACAGTCAAGTGCAAACAAAAAGGGCAGTCACGATAATAAAGATAACAGCAGTAAAGATGACAGGAGTGTCATCTTTAGCGGCTATTAAAAAATAACGATTATGATAATGCGTAATAGCTGTCATGATCGTTATTTTTAATACTGCTTTTTATAACGTAGCATCCTGATCGATAATTTAAAAAATCTGTAAAATATAACTTTGAACAGGCGTCAACTTGATATTTACTTATATCCATGGTATCATCTATTTTATGGAAACTCAAAAAGGTTTAAAAGTTTTCTAACGTATAGGAGATAGTCTATTTAAGGGTTTTACATCTACTTCCAATGATGGTATAGTAAAATTGATAAGACATGATGGAGGAGGGGTGCTTGTGCAGGAAATATTAGAGAAAATAGGCCGTTTTACTTTACATGTATTTGAACATGTAGGAGTTATTGCGATCCTTTTTATACAGACATTGCGACAGCTTCCCAAAATCAATAGAAAGCTTACCATTGTTCAAATGGCACATCTTGGAGTTGATTCATTACCGATTGTTAGTTTAACACTGCTGTTTGCAGGGATGGTCATGACGTTGCAAATTGTGGATATATTACTGCGTTATGGAGCGCAATCCACGTTAGGCGGAATTATGTCGGTTGGGATGGGACGGGAATTAGGACCCATCTTAACAGGTGTTGTTGTTGCCGGGCGTTGTGGAGCTGCGATGACAGCCGAAATAGGTACAATGAAAGTGACTGAACAAATTGATGCACTTCGCTGTATGGCAACCGATCCGGTAGCATATCTTGTTGTTCCGCGTTTTGCGGCTTGTATTATTATGGTACCTATTCTTGCATTATATGGATATATTATCGGTACTGGCGGCGGATATGTCGTATCTACTTTTTTAGCTGGACTTACGACGTATACCTATATCAATTCTATCGAAATTTTTACTGCAGTCAGTGATGTGGTATATGGTATGATTAAGGCTATGTTTTTCGGGGGCATTATTTCTCTGATAGCCTGTCATGAAGGAATGCACTGCAAAAGCGGGGCCGAAGGAGTTGGACAGGCTACGACCCGATCCGTTGTGACATCCATTATCTTTATTTTTATTTGTAATTATTTGTTATCTATTATTTTATACTAGGAGACGTATATGATCAGATTGCAAGATGTAACCGTGGTGTATGGCAGCCGGGTTATCCTGGACCATATCAACCTAGATGTCCGAAAGGGTGAAACCCTAGCCATTCTAGGGGCCAGCGGATCTGGTAAGAGTACAATATTAAAACTTATTATTGGGTTGCAGAAACCTACCAGCGGACATATTTTTATTGATGATGTAGATGTGACAAATTATACAGAAGAACAAATGATTGCTGTTAGACAGCGCATGGGGATGGTTTTTCAGTATTCTGCACTTTTTGATTCTATGTCTGTTGAAGAAAATGTAGCATTTGGCCTTAGGCAGCATACTAAATATAACGATGAGAAAATTCAAGCCATTGTTAAAGAAAAATTGCATTTAGTAGGATTAGATACTATTGAACAGATGATGCCGAACGATTTGTCCGGGGGGATGAAAAAAAGAGTCAGTCTGGCACGGGCTATTGTTTTAGACCCATCACTTATTCTTTATGATGAACCGACAGCAGGACTGGATCCACTCCGCTGCATGGATATTAATAAACTTATTGTTGGCATGCAGCAGCATTTGAAAGCAACTTCTATTGTGGTTACACATGATATGGATTCGGCGTTTTACGTTGCCGACCGATTGGCTCTTTTACAGGATGGAAAATTTTTAATTGTTGCTCCTAAGGAAGAATTTCGTAGGTGCGAAAATAGGGATGTACAGTTGTTTATCCATGGCGGGGTACTTCCGGAAGAAGGAGGACGAGCTAAATGAAATGGACTGCAGAAGCAAAAGTTGGATTAGTAACGGTCATTGGTATCATAGTATTCACCTATGTGATTCTTGACCTTGCTCATGCGGAAATTTTTGGCAAGCCTGGTTTTGAAATACATGCCGTGTTTGCCGATGCCAATGGCTTGAAGTCTGGAAACGCTGTCCGATATGTAGGTGTCCATGTCGGGAAGGTGGAAAGCATATCAACCACTAAATATGGGGTCGATGCTAAAATTAAATTAGATAAGGGAACCGAAATTCCAAAAGATTCCAAAGTTATCGTAGCAACCGATGGATTGTTGGGTGAAAAGATTATTCAGATTACTCCGGGAGAAGATTCCAATCATTTATTAACAAACGGAGACTATATATATGGAACAGCTGGTCAAAGTATGGATGACATGATGAAGAGTGCCAACACATTAATGACGAGTGTGAATGATATGATGAAGAATGTTAACGCCGTGATCGGTGATGATAAAACACAGGAGGCCATGCGCGGGACGATTCGCAATTCAGAACTATTGACAGGAAATATGAATGCAATCGTACAGGGAAATGCCGGAAATATACAGGCTATTACGGCGAACATGGCAGCCATTACGACATCTATGAATAATGTGGCCTCACAGCTACAGCAATCAGCGCAGACAATAGATGGGGATGGCGTGACTTCACAGAACATCAGGGCAACGGCTGTCAATGTGAAAGACATTACAGAACGAGTTGAAAAAATAGCGGCTTCTATGGAGAAAATCACTAATGATCCGGCGAGTCAGGCGGATTTAAAAACGACACTGCACAATACCGCGCAGATTTCTACAAAAGTAAATAACATTCTAGGAAATGGTAAAATTACGGTACAAGGTGAAGCCGGAATGTTGTATAATGATACTAAGGGTGAAAGTGGTGCCAATGTAAATTTTAAGGTGTACCGTGACAAGTCTTTTGCTCTTATTGGAGCGGAAAGTATTGGAAACGGTACGGCACTGAATTTACAGTATGGTTATCATGAAAATTTATTTGAACGGCGAATAGGAATCATTAATGGCAATTTAGGTGCCGGTATTGATTTTGGAGTCAATGGTCCGTTTCGTATATCGTTGGAAGGATATGATCCTAACGATTGGCGCTATCGCATTAAAGCGCAGTATAAAATTTTACCGAATATCTATCTTTTTGGTCAATTTACACGGCCAATGGGACGTAACGATGGCGGTAATTATTATGGTGTCAACTATACTTTTTAAAAAGCATAGTCATAATATTAAGATATAAATGATGGGGGTACCCAAGATGAACCAGAAATTGTATAAACAGTTATTTATTGCGATGATGATTACAGCAGCAGGGGCTGTTAGTGCCAGCGCGGCAGATACGACTGCTGGTGTAGAACCGGTTATTTTACCTACCGACAGTCAACTTGCTGCGGCAAAGAAACAGGCAGAGACTAAAACAGTCAAATCTCTTAGTGCGGTATCCGCCAGAGATGATGTATCTCCGGCACTGCGGGAATCAATAGCGCAAAAGATGTATGAAGAAAGACAGGCAGCTCTGGCAAAAGCTAAGAAAAACGGAGAAGAACCGGTTATAACAGTAGGTCGTGTTTCCCCGAATCAAACAGTAGAACTGACATTGCCAAAAACAATTGCTATGGCACTCAATTATAATCGTGATATCAAGATTGCACATTATGATTTAAAGCAGTCAGAATATTCTATTGATCAGGCGCGAGCCGGCTTAATGCCCAATGTCGATTACACGTGGTCGGGTGCTCGGGCAGAGACACATACAAAAGTGTTAGGTCTTACTCCGACCGGTATAATAACACGGAATATTGACTCTATCGGAAATAGTTTTACAAATACGCTTTCTGTTAGTATTCCCTTATATACGGGGGGGTTAGTGGAAGGTAATATTGCGGTAGCCAAGCTGAGTAAGGTTTCTTCTCAAGAAGATATTTTACGTGTGGAACAGGCGACGAAATTATCAGCGGTAGAAGGATATTTCGGGTTATTGGCGTATCAAGAATTAAAAGATGTTTATGATGAATCCGTAACAAATTTACAGGGACATGTTGATAATGTTACTGCTCAGTATAATGTAGGAACCGTAGCTAAATTAGATGTTTTGAGTTCTGATGTATCTTTGGCAAATGCCAAGACTAATGCTGTCACGGCGGCAAATAATGTTGCCAATGCGGAAGCCAATTTAAATAATATTTTAGGGTTACCACTGCAAACTAAACTTGTGGTTTCCGACCATCGCCTTCCTTTTGATGCATATAATATTTCTTTGGATGAAGCAATTGATTATGCCATGAAATATCGCCCGGAAGTTATTCAAGCTGATTTGGCGGTACGTGAAGCGAATGAGAATATTGGCATTGCTGAAGCAGGACATAAACCTACCGTATCTGTGGGAGCTTCCAATGATTGGTCCAATAGTGATTTTCCAGGCAGTGGGAACGGTGCGTGGACGATTAGCGGCGGTATTACATACAGCCTTTTTGATGGTGGGGCTACTAATGCAAAGATAAAAATCGCTAAGGAGAAGTATTTAGCGGCATTGGAAACTGAACAGAAGACACGAGAATCAGTACAATTACAGGTAAAAGAAGCGTATTTAGCTATTCGCAGTGCGGCACAGCGTGTCGAAGCTACAAAGACCTCTGTAAATCAAGCGGAAGAAAGCTTTAAAATTGCTCGGGTACGGTATCAGGCAGGTGTTGGCATTAACTTGGATGTTTTGGATGCACAATTAAATTTAAATCAAGCTAAAACTAATAATATACAGGCACTATATGATTATAATGTCGGAATCGCAACCTTGGAACAAGTTATGGGGGTAGATGTCCGATCCGGTGTAGTCCATCCGGCAGCGGATGTAGCTGGTAATTCGTAAATTAAGATATAATTGTAGAAAAATTGCATATATGGCGGTTTTCCTTGATTTTAGTAAGGAGCATGTCGTAAAATGGAGAGAGAATTGTATGAAAGCAGTTCTCTCTTTCTTATATCTGATGGAGGCCGGCGGATGAAACGGAAATGGATTGCCTTAGCTGTCATTGCATCTTTTTTGATGGTGCTTTTTTCCTTGTGGCGGGAAAAACCGGTTTTGATACAATACGTATCTACGACCATTACAACAACATTAAATGAACATATTAACGGGACTGTTTCTTTTTCTGCTATGGATGTGTCGTTAACTGGGAAAATATTTCTGTATGATCCGTTAATTAAGGATACGCAGGGAAAGACTGTTATTACAGGAGACAACGTGGAAATACAGGTTAACCCTTGGCAGATGGCAAAGTTGGCAGCATCCGGTGATAATGTGGTTTCTTCTATTCAGACTGTTACTGTCGTTGCTCCAGTGGTTCATATTTGGGAAAAAACGCCGGGAGAATGGAACCTCGCTTCTCTTATTAAAAAAGATACAAATGCGGGTGATCCGGGCTTTCGGGCGGTAGTTTATGCCAGAAAGGGTACTATTAAGGCATCCGCGATCGAGGGGGTGTCTCTCCAAGCAGATTCTTGTGAGGGAATGGTTGATTTTTCTTCGTATCCGGAACTGTATGGACAAATAACAATGCATATTGATGGAAAACCAATAGTTGCTTCAGGCTATTATACTTCCATGCGCAAGTATGATATAAAACTTCATGGGGATTCTGTAAAAGCTACTTATGTAATGCCTTTTATGTCTACTACGTCAGATGTCAAAGTTGAAGATGGTACGATTGAAAATATCAGCGCCCATATTGTGCAAAACCACCGGGGAATAATGATTTCCGGCAATGGAGATATTCAAAATGGTACTGCGAATGTGCATGGGTATAAATTAGACGCCTTGACCGGCAAGGTTGGGGTCAGTACTGATGAAATCAGCTTAAAAAATATCAGTGGAAATATTAATGGACAAGCAGTGCACCTTGATGGTATTGTTAAGACCAATGCAGAAACACCGGTTTTTCAGTTAGATGTACAAGCTCCGTCAGTAGATATAGCTGCGGTGATTCCCGATAGGAGTGTCCCTGTCAGCGGTTCTGTTGGTATACGCGCTCGCTTGTGGGGAACTCTGGATGCACCGAATGCATCTGGTACGATTGCGCTGGAATCTGGCGATATACAAGGTGTTGCAGTGCAAAATAGTCATGCAGATTTTTCTTATGAAAATGAGACTTTCTTTGTTAGACAGGCAGAGGCTCATATTGCGGGAGGGCTTGTTCAAGGCAGCGGATCGTATTCTTGGAAAAGCAGCAATTACAATGTGAACGTTCAATTGGAAAATGTACGTCTCGAGGATATTCCACAGATTCCTGTTTCAATAACGGGTACCGTTTCCGGTACGATTGAGGCGGCAGGGAATATTGCCCGCCACGCTATATCTGGACAAGGACAGGTAAGTGCTGCTGTCCTTTCTTATGATGGAGTGGAAGCACAACAGGCACAAATTGGCTTTTCCTATACGGATGGTCTGTTGCATATTTTGAATGCAAAAGCGGATGTGCAAGGGGGAACAATACAGGCAGATGGGACGTATGATTGGAATAAAGGCATAGCTGATATTCGCTTCAGTGCTGTCAATGTACCGCTTTCTTTATTCAGTGCGTATGTATCGATACCTTTGACGGGAAATATTTCTGCTATGGGACGTGTATATGGGGCAGAACCTAAATGGGATATGAATTTTCATGCTGTATCCGGTTCAATTAAAAATGTCCCATTTGATAATATGAACGGAGTTCTTAACGGGGAGGGGCAGCATATTGACATACCGCGTATACAATGGCAGTATAAGGATGGATATCAAAAGGCTATGGGTACGATCGACCTTGATACAAGAGAAATTGAACTTTCTCTTGATACCTATCATATGCGATTGGAAAGATTGCTATCTTTGGCGGAAGTGGATATGCCTCTTACAGGATGGGTGCAAAATCATGTGGAAGTGAAGGGAACTTTAGATGATCCGTCTGCTGTAGGCGAAGTTCAATTGACGGATGGATCTGCTTATGGATATTTGTATAAAAGCATAGCCGCTAATTATACCCTTTCTAAAGGAACAGTTACTCTTTCTAATGGTGATGTTGCTGCTTATGATTCACATGTTAGATTTTATGGTACAGCGGGTGATCGACTGGCTATTCATGTCGAATCTCCTGATCTTGACGTTTCTCGCATTATGCCGAGCATACAAACTCAAAAATCAGGTATTGTCAATATATCTGCATATATTGGAGGAACGTTTGATAATCCGACGGCAGCCGGTGTTGTCAGGTCGCAGCTTCTGGTCATCAACCATATTCCGGTAACAGAATTGAAAAGTGATTTTGGCTATTATGATGGTATTGTACGTCTGCAAGACCTGCAGTTTAAACAAAATGGTGGTTTTTATCAAGCCAATGCTAGTTATAAACCCTCGACAGACTGGATTAAAGCGAGAGCTTCCGTCATGTCAGGAGATATAGAAAGTTGGCTGAAACTGTTGAATCTGCCAATAAAAGATGTCAGTGGAAAAATAGATGGCAATATTTCTATTGATGGAACAGTACATGATCCGCAGGGTAAAATACAAGGCAAGATAACACAGGCTGTCATGGCGGGTTTTCCGGTGCAGCCTACAGATATTGATATACAACTTGATAAAGGTGTTGTTGAAGTAAATAAACTGACTGTTTTGGTTGATAACGGAATGTTGATAGCGCAAGGAACCTATGCTTTGCATGGTCCCGTGAATTTACAGGTAGGGAGCCGTAATTTTTCTTCAAAAATTTTGACAGATATTTTTGGGAGAAATAATATTGATATAGATACACGGATTGATTGTGCAGCGGATGTCAGCGGTACAAGTGATCATCCACAGGTTGATATGTCTGTACAGTTGAATGGGGGTACAATCAATGGAATTTCATTTACAAATGTATTTGGACTGATAAATGTCCGTGATGGCATTATTCATATCAATCAGGCTTTTATCTCCCGCGATCCTTATAAGGCGAGTGCGTATGGTACTATTCCCGTTGGAGCATTGATGGGGAATCAAAATTCTGATGAATCCATGGATGTAACTTTTAAGCTGGAAAATGCAGGCTTAGATATTCTGGCATTTATAACACCACTTGTAACACAAGGAAGCGGGGGACTTAATGGATCTGTAAAATTAACGGGAACGTTGGCTGAACCGCAATTAACAGGAAATTTGTCTGTCCATCATGGAACAATTCAATTTCGCGACCTCAAGAATCCAATGGAAAATATTGAGGCAGCTATTGTATTAGATGGGACAAAGGCAACCATTACAAGCAGTGGAACGATGGATAAAAAAGGGAAGAAAAACAAAGGATCCTATTTATTAAACGGGATGGTGTATTGGAAAGGATGGAAGATACATTCATATCAAGGCAGTTTAGAGTTAAATAAACTAGGTATAGATTGTGATTATTTTAAAGGTCCTTTGAGCGGACAGCTAGCAATCGAGGAAGGACATAATTTTCCACTTCTCAAAGGAAATATTGAAATAGCTGATGCTATGCTTAATATACCGCTTATAGCAATAAATACAGGAAACAGCCCTGATCTGGAAATGGATATGACCATATCTTTGGGAAAAAATGTAAGATTGTATAATCCTGTATTATATGATTTAATAGTAACGGGTGCCGCAACTTTTCATGGCACTGTTTCTCACCCTATACCATCAGGACAGTTTGAAGCATTGCGGGGGTCTGTGCGTTATCTGGATACGAAATTTAATGTTACTAAAGGGCAAGCTGATTTTTCACAGGCAGATTCTTTTATACCTTATATGATGGTAGAAGGGAATGGACGTGTGGGACAATATACCATTATGTTAACGTTGCGCGGTCCTGCTGATAATATGAATATGCTTCTTCGCTCACAGCCGCCACTGACGAGACAACAGATTGTGTCACTCATTACCTTACGTAATGGCGGACGCAACAGCAGTTCACTAAAAAGTGATGATGTGTCTGGACTGATAGGGACAGGTGTACGTATGACTTTGGATAGTTTGGGTGTTACGAGCACGCTGGAACGTGCGTTTTCGTTAGATATGCTTAATGTTACATCAGGATCTTTAAATATGAATGAAAGGCTTTCTAATGAAAATAAAAATTATTATAATATAGAGATGGGCAAATATTTGTTCAATGATTTTATGCTTACGGCGGCTTTTGGTTTAAATCATAGAGATAATCGTGCCGGTCTTCGGTATGATGTTAGCAATCATATGAGTATCAATGCGTGGAAAGCCAGTGATGATTCATATATCGGCGGTCAATATCGATACAGCTTTTACTAGGGGGAATGACGTTGCTTGATGCATATTTGAAGGAATTACAAAAAATCACATTATTAGAACCCGCAGAAGAGCGAGCTTTGTGGATTGCTTATAAAGAAAAAGGAGATTTAGAAAGCAGAGGCAGATTGATTGAACAGTATCAACCCCTGGTTTTTAAAGAAGTTATGCATTGGCATGTAAAAGAAGATTTTTTACAGGACGCATTGCAAGAAGGAACACTGGGGCTCATTGAAGCGGTAGAACATTATGAATATAGTCGTAATGTTGCGTTCCCTTTGTACGCCATTCACAGGATACGTGGTGAAATTATCGATTATTTGAATCGAGAAGGGAAAAGTAAATCTGTTTCTCTTGATGAACCAGATGAAAACGGTGTGGCTTTGCGAGATATGTTACCTGATGAGCGTATTGATATTGCGGATCAGGCAGGACGTAAATTTTTATTTGATTATGTGGCACAAATGCTGCAGCGTCTTCCGGAAAAGGAACAGATTGTGTTGGAGAGTGTTTATTTACATGATAAACAGCAGAAAATTATTGCTCAGGATATGGATTTGAGCTTGACCTATGTGTATCGTTTGCAGAAGCGGGGAATACGGCGTGTACGGGGGATGTTAAGCCGCTTTATTCATGAAAATAAATGAGAAAAGAAAAATAGGCGAAATATCAACAAAAAACGTGATAATTAAAGAAATAAATAGATGAATGTGCAAATTTGCTGAAATATTCTCGTTGGAAAAAGATAAACCTTTTAGGAGTTTATAAGTATGCTTAGAAGGGAGGTACTCTGCATGAGAATATCTGATAAAGATAGAGCTGATCATGTCAGATCAGCTAAAACATGGCTTGAAAAAGCAGAACAATCATTTGATCGGCAGGCCGGCATTAAAGGAGAGCTAAACCTTATGCTGGCAGAAGCAGAAATGAAAAATCTGCGCAAGAAACGTACTATTGGACAGAAATTTCTCAAAGTAGGGGCTATTCTAACAGCTTTTGTATTAGCCGCTGGATTTTGGTATATTTTTACACCGCGTAATCAATCGGAACCAATGACTCCGATAACAGCTACCAGTAATAAGGCTGAACGGATTAATTCACAATGGGTGTCAATGCCTAAGCTTAATTATAGTGAGGACACTTCGGCAGTAAAACATATGGAAGGTGCGGTAACGCATACAAGGATAAACACAACGAGTCAGGAGACGGGATCAGAAGAAAGCGATTCTCATATAAAGGAAACTATGCAAGAATCTCCACAGATAGTTGTGCAGCCTTCCGAATCGTCACATGGTACTACGGTCATGACAGATCGACAGGTACAAAAAGCTGTACAAGATGCGCAGCACAGCTTGCGCGGTAAATAAGAACAGATAACGGAGGATTTCCATGAACAACAACAGAAACAAAAAAATTCTTGTCATGATGATTACAAGTACTTTGATGACTTTCCCAGCATGGGTTAACGGGCAGGAGCCCGCTGCAACGGTAACAGCAGCTGCGGCAGATGAAACGGGATATGAACCTTCTTCGGGAGAAACTATACCAGATATTTCTTCTGAAAAAACACCAACGATAAAAAAAGCATCTGCAGTGACTGCTCCGGATACGACGAAACCAGTAGCAGAAGCACCCGCAGCAGATTCGGGATATACAGGTTATGAGTCTGCGGAAGAATTACATGCTGCCGCAGTAAGTGCTCCGACAACGGCACCGAAAACAACGACAGCGGTATCAGCCGCGAATGCAGATGATAATGCACCAGTGAATGCTAATGATCAAACCGGTTATGAACCGGATACGGGAACCGTGTCAAGCGGTGTGGAGGCAAAAACTGGGAACGTTGAAGGAACTGCAGCAGCACCTGCAGCAGAAACGGAAATGTCGGCTGATCAGAATAATGGCAGGAAAGTAGGATATCTATCCAGTACAAGTACGGCGGTTATAGATACGACGACATTTCCCAAGTATCCAATTGCTACGTTATCTCAGGCAGAACAGGCTGGATTACCGTATGGTGATGCAGTAAGCGATCAGGATATAGCACCCTATGTAGGAAAAACAGCAACGGCGGTTACTATTTCTCCCTTACCGGATCCGCAGTTGGGAACTGTACTGCAGCATAGTTTAGCTATGCGTGTTGGAGATGCGGTAAATCCCGATTATATCCGTCACGACGTAAATGTTATTGGTGCGACAGGTTTATTTTCGACAGTATCTCCGGCGTTTACTTCTGTTCCCGAGGGAGTTATGCTGGATTATCAGGTCAAAATTAATCCAGTTGTTGCTAAAATAGAAATTACTGGGAATGAGACATATCCTACGGATCAACTATTGAAATTGATTACGACAAAACCGGGAATGACATTAAATACCGTTATGGTTAGCAAAGATGTTTCAGCTATTAATGCTCAATTTGGCAATAACGGATATTTTTTAAGTCATGTGACTAGTGTTAATATGGATGATAAGGGAGTTCTCCATATTGATATTGCCGAAGGACGGCTACAGGATATCATCGTGAAGGGCAATACGAAAACTAAGACATATGTTATTATGCGGGAACTGAAAATAAAAAAAGGTCAGATTTTCAATAAAAATTTGGCGAGCCGCAGTATCGAACGTATTTACAATACAGGATATTTTGAAGATGTCAATGTGAGACTCCTGCCGGGAAGCAATAAAAATGATGTTATCATGGAAATTGATGTAGCAGAACAAAAGACGGGATCAATTACTATTGGCGGCGGATATTCCGATTCTGATGGTCTTGTCGGGATTTTGGGACTCAGCGAGACAAATCTCAAAGGAACTGGCGATAAAGTTAGTATTAATTGGGAATTTGGCGGTACGACGAATTCTATGAGAAATTATATTTTTTCCTATACCCGGCCTTGGATTAATGATCACGGCGATTCTATCGGATTCAGTATTTTTGATCGTGAATCTGATTATGATGATTATGATCAAAAGGGAAATTCTGTTGCAGAATATTATAAGCGGACCAAAGGTGGAAATATTACATATGGACGAGTTCGCAGTGAATATGTCAGTGACTATGTAACGTTGGAAACAAAAACAACCGATTATACTAATTATGTAAGTGGATATAATTACAATAATTATCCGGGATATTTACACAAGAACTTTGGACGTACGAACAGTTTAACTTGGTCGCATGTATTTGACAATCGTGATAATGTTTATGATCCTACACGTGGCAAACGGCTATCCTTTGCAGGTTCGATTGCGGGTCATGGATTAGGCGGTGATTTTGACTTTTATAAGTTTACAGCTGAAAGCCGTACCTATTATAAAGTAGGGCATGCACAAGTTATTGCGGTTCGTCTTATGGGCGGTGTTGGCTTTGGCGACATGCCGTACGATAATCTGTTCTCTTTGGGCGGTGCGGATACGCTGCGTGGATATGAAGATGATGAATTCCGCGGCAATCATTTTTATGAAGGAACCATTGAATACCGATTCCCGATGGCTAAAAAAGTTCAAGGTGTCCTCTTTACTGATGCCGGCAATGCCTGGGGGGGTACAGATCAAATGTTTTGGTATGAAGATAACAACAAACTTCATTATTCAGGCGGCGTAGGCGTTCGTATTACAACACCAATCGGTCCGATTCGGCTTGATTATGGGTATGGTGAAGAAGGCGGTAAATTCCACTTCAGCTTTGGAGGTAAATTCTAATGCAAGTTAGGGATAGGTGGGGAGGAGTATGATCCGCTCATATCTATTGGCAGGGTTGGTTTTTCTTATGGGTGCGGGTAATGCGTTAGCGGCACCGGTTACACATGTAACGGTTCAATTGACATCGGCGGAGGCACCGATTCCACTGTTAGTGCAAAAACGAATTGCAGCTAGCATACAGACGGTAGGTAATCATGTTTTTCTTGATAAAGATGATGCTGAAATAAATGCGTCTGCCGACTCTTATAAAAGAGTAGTTGATGATATCATTAACCGGGTGCTGATTGGATATACTGTTGATGATATAAATATTTCAGCGGGACCTGATACGATAATGGCAGTACGTGTCCGTCCTTGGGGAGATACAATTCATACGGTGAATGTCACTGTTGATTATGGCTCTTTGCCAAGTATGGGAGTACAGATGGCTGCAGGCGATCTCCATGATATTCAGCCTATGGTGGAAAATTTATTGATTGGGTTGCCTGTAGATTCACTGGATTGGGCTAATGGAGTAGTAAAATCGGTATTGGAAAATGAATTGATCGGTATGCTGCCTGAATTCTATCCGCATATTGTTATTACACCGGGAATACATACGGAGGTGCAAATTTATTTAATGCCGCAGCTTCCTGTTATTCGTAATGTCAATGTTATTCTTGATGCTGAAAATTTGCCAAAAGTGATTTTTCTGAATACGCGGAAAAATATAGAACAAAAATATGCGGGACTTGAAGGACTGCCAATTACCTTTGTGCGGCGTCATGAGCGTGACATTTTAACTGATTTGCAAAAAACGATTGCTAAGCAATGGGTTATTAAACAATATAAACTTCGTGTGATACCCACGGTTGCCATCGGTGAAAATCTGGAGATTCATTTAAAATCGGAAACAGATTTTTATGATATTCAGGCAGGCGCATATATCGATATGAACCGTAATGATAAATATCATAACAGGAATATATCAGATGAACATACCGTGATTATGGCTCATGTAGGACGGAAAGTGGGCCAGCATCATGAGTTTTTCACTGAAGTGGAATTTAAGCCTTCTTCTGTAAAGTGGGATTTTATCCCCGGGTATTTTTATCGATGGGGCAAAACAACCACGTTAGGGTATCAATTTGAAACGGAAGATACAAGCAACCATCTTTGGCTGAAACAGAATTTAGGCAGCCGGTGGGGAATCCGTTATGATCGCGATCTTACCAATCGGGATAATGAATTTGGTCTTTCTTATAAACTTCATGAATATGTCAGCCTTGAATATATTGTATCCGACCATGATAGGTGGCTTCGGGTAATAGGCTATTTATAAAAGAAAAGGGGAAATGTAATAATGATGTCAGAAATGGGTAAGAAAAAGAATGTTAAAATTTTTTCGGCGGCGGTAGCACTGATTTTTGTTTTGAGTATCGCAGCCATTGCTGTAATGCAGATGGGGAATCCTGTAAATGCGGCACCTTCCAGCAATATTGGAATAGTAGATATGAGCAAGGTATTTGCTCCGGATAATGCGGATTTGCAGAATGCGCAAAAAGAAATGCAGCAGGCATCTCAGGATATGCAGAAAAAGTTTGAAGAACAATCGGCTAGCATGAATGATGAACAAAAAGGACAGCTGTATCAAACTATGCAAGGTGAAATGGCTAAAAAACAGGAAGAAATTCAAAAAGGGCTGAAGGATAAAGTAGATAACGCGGTTAACAGTGTAGCAAGTACCAAAGGCCTCAGCCTTGTTGTAGATAAACGCGTAGTATTGTATGGTGGTACGGATATTACGGATCAAGTTGCGAAAAAATTGAGTGAATCGAAATAAGGATGATTTTATGAAGCGGATATATGTGGCAGTCGTCGGTGCAGTCCTTGTTGTGGGATTTCTTTTTGCGGGGTATATGGGTTTGCACAATCGGGGAGGCAGCATACAGGATGCTGAAACTGCCGGCCCTGTTTATGCATATGCAGATGTAGAGCATATTATGATGAGTCATCCTGAATATAGCAAATATCACCATCTGGAATTGCAATATAATGCGATGATTGCCCAGTATCAGTTTGAACAGTGGAATTATTCACAAAAAGCGGCAGCGCAGAATCAAGTTTTTCAGACTCTCGGCGGTAATGCGGTGTTGATGTCTGCGGCTCTTGATCAAGAGCTGCATGCCCGCGTTGCTTTAAAAGAAAATGAATTAAATATGGGATTGCAGAAAAAATATCAGGAATTGCTAAAAACAAAAAAAGAACTGCAACCCCAGAGATTCAAGGGAAATGAGTTGAAAATTATCAATTTGAAGTTAAAATTAGGGACACTTTCCCTTAGTGCGGAAGAACGAGCTGCAGCAAACGCGCAATTAACGTCACTGCTCAAAGGAAATGATGCAGAAACGGAAACATCGCTGACAGAAGCTGAAATAACTTCAGCTATGGCTCCTTATAAAGCGCAGGCACAGCAAGAAATGGCTGCATATACAGAACAAGTTAAACAAGAATTGAAAGGGCGGCAGCAGGAAAGTTATAACCTTTTTCAACAACATATGAAT
Organism: Megasphaera paucivorans; assembly: GCF_900103535.1. Taxonomy (GTDB): domain Bacteria; phylum Bacillota; class Negativicutes; order Veillonellales; family Megasphaeraceae; genus Megasphaera_A; species Megasphaera_A paucivorans. The sequence goes on from NZ_FNHQ01000007.1 coordinate 30,613, forward strand.
AGTATGGATAATAGACCGGAACCGGCAATATGGAATAAGGAATGGCAGGATAAACTTGCTGCAAAAGAAAAAGAAATAAATGAAGTAAAAGATAATATTATGGCAGATGTCAGAGAAAAAGCCGCTGCTGTTGCTCAGGAACAAGGAATTACTATGATTTTTAGTGATTATTTAGGAACAGGGTCGGCGCAAGATGTAACAGATGATATTATTGCCAAGCTGGCATAACAGGAGGCATTAAAGAATGAAAAAAATGTGGAAGCGCTTTGCGGCGCTGATGATGATTACCCTTATCGCAGGGATGCTTGCCGGCTGCGGCGGAGCAGATAAAGTAGGTGTGGTGGACATGACACGGGTAAGTAAGGAAGCACCACAGGCGCAGCAGTTACAGCAAAAGTTAAAAGATAAACAAGATGCCGTGGAAAAAGAATTAAATGAAGCAAAGAAAACTATGTCGGCAGAAGATTATCAAAAAAAGCAACAGCAATCACAGCAGGAACTGCAAATTTTCGGTTCCAGCATGCAGCAGCAATTTGTTCGTGATGTACAGGGCAAATTAGGTGAAATTGCTAAGGAAAAAAATATTGGGACTATTGTATATACAGAAGCGGTTCAAAAGGGCGGAATTGACGTGACTGATGATTTGATTAAAAAAATGCAGTAAAGGACGTGGAACTATTGAAGAAAACGGTACAGGAATTGGCTGAATTTTTAGGAGGCACTGTTATCGGAAACGGTGAGACCGTTGTTGAAGATATTCGAAGTTTGGCAGAAGCGGGAAAAAATGATATTACTTTTGCGGTGGACCCATATATAGAATATCTCCCACAAGTGCATGCGGGAGCAGTAATAGTAGAAAAGGAAGTTCCTTGCGGGGACAATACGCTGGTTATTGTAGAAAATCCAAGGCTGGCTTTCTCAAAACTTCTTGTTTTATTTCATCCTCGTCAATCTGTGACGGTGGGAATTCATTCTGCGGCTATTGTAGATGAAAGCGCAATTATTGGTGCTGAAACAACTATTATGGCGTATGCTGTTATTGGTAAAAATGTACGTGTGGGAAAGCATTGCATTATATATCCCTCAGTTTTCATTGGAGACAATGTTATTATTGGAGATGAGACGGTACTATATCCAGGTGCAGTTATTCATGAGAATTGTGTTCTTGGCAGCCGTAACGTTATACGGGCACATGCGGTTATTGGCGGCGAAGGATTTGGGTTTGCCACAAAAGATGGAAAACATACGCGAATACCTCAAATTGGTAATGTGGAAATTGGTGATGATGTAGAAATCGGAGCTTGTACCACTATTGATAATGCAACGCTGGGTAGTACGAAAGTAAAACGGGGAACCAAAATAGATAATTTAGTCCATTTGGGACATAATTGTGAAATTGGTGAAGATTGTTTTATTATTGCACAAGATGGACTTGCGGGAAGTACCATTGTTGGTGATCATGTTATTTTTGCCGGTCAAGTAGCTACAAAAGGGCATATTTCGATTTGCTCGGATACAGTTTTTGCTGGCAGGAGCGGCATTACCAGAGATATCACAAAGCCAGGAATTTATGGTGGATTTCCTGCCCGGCCGCACATGGAGTGGAGTCGGCAAGAAGCTTATATTAAACATTTGCCGCAAATGGCAAAACGCTTAAAGGCTTTAGAAAAAAAGCTGTCTGAATTGGAAAATAAATAAAGAGGCTATACCATGTATATCTTTATGAAGTGTTTAAGTTATTTTATTTGCCATGTGCCAGAAACTATTCGCCGCGGTATTGGTTCTTTTTTAGGGATATTTTTTTGGACGTTTGTACCTAAACGGCGTAAGTTATTAGCACAGCGTCAGATAATAGAATGTGGAATTACAGATGATCCACAGACAGCAATGGCTATTGCACGAGCCAGCAGTGTGCGATTTGGTCCTATGATAGTAGAAGTTTTATCGTATCCTATTTATACTAAGGAAAAACTTGATGAAAAAATTACTTTTCATGGGAAAGAATATCTGGATGCATTGAAAGAAAGCGGTGAAGGTAGTATCTTTATGGCATCTCATGCCGGGAATTGGGAACTTCTCGGTGCCGTGCTTGCTATGAATGGATATCCACTTATTTCTGTTGCACAAGAACAGAATAATCATAGTGCCGATAAATTTATCAATGAATATCGTTGTATGATGAAACAACACGTTACATATAAAACGGGTGTTCGGGACATGATACGATTTTTATCAGAAGGCTGTTATATAGGACTGCTGATGGATCAAGATCCATCGACATCGGGTATTATGGTTAAATTATTTGGACGGGATACCTTAACGGCGGATGGGCCGGCTAAATTGGCTGGTATTCATAATTATCCTATTCTTACTACGTTTATTCATGAAGATAGACCATATCATCATATTATCGAGGTTTTACCGCCGATTCGACCATATAATAGCGGGGAAAAACTATCTAAAGCAGAAAAAAAGAAAATTATGTATGAAACGACACAAAAGTTGAATGATCGGCTGGAGTCATATATACGGCGATATCCGGAGGATTGGTTTTGGCTTCATGACCGTTGGAAATGGACAAAGCGGTTGCAGGAAAAAGAACAGCTTAATTAACAAAATTTTGTTTGGAGAATGTAAAGAAGGCTCTCGGCAGATCAATCTGCCGAAAGCCTTCTTTACATATAAAAATTATAGCCAGCCGTATTTTTGACAGGCATGCAAGATTCCTCCCGTATCGCAGGTATCTGTAATATAGTTTGCTTTTTCTTTAAGTTCTGGACAAGCATTTCCCATGGCAATGGAGAACCATGCAGGAGTGAACATGTTGATATCGTTTAATCCATCACCGAATACGACGACATCATGCAGAGGAGCATTGATTTTTTTCATCATGCGGCGAATGCCTGCCGCTTTATCTGTTGGTTCAACGAGAAGGGAGTTTTCTGTATAAGGAATATGAGAAAGACCGTGCTTCTGTGGTTGAGGAACAGCGTGAGACGGGTTTATATAGAAAATTTTGTAAATTGTATGTAATTTCAGGGGATCTAATGGACAAACAATTGTTTTAAAATAACTTTTTTTTTCGTTATTGGCAAAAGCTGTAGAACGAGTATATCGTATGGTTTTATTTTCCAATGTAACAGCCCAGGAAATATGACAAGAATCAAGATCTTGGAGTAAGGAAATAGCTTGCTGCCGAGGAAGTCCGGACATCTCCAGCAGTTTGCCGTTATACGTCAAACTGCTGCCGCCGTCGGCGACGAAAGAGTTGATGTGCAGCGGCAATGAAAATTGCAAAGTGTCACATTGCAGCCGACCTGTGGCAATTGCTACAAAATGACCGGCTTGTTTTAATTGATTTAAACAAAATATCGTATCTTTTGGGATTAGTTTAGTTGTTCCCACAGCCAAAGTCCCGTCAATATCAAAAAAAAAATATTTTTTCATAAAAGTGGAATTCCTTTCTAGTATTTCATATAAATTATTATAACTAAAATTTAAAGGTTGTCAAAACAAGAAAAATAAAAAAAGAAATACAATTCTGTGTATTTGTCAAGGCTTGATTTTTTTTATGTATTTGATTATACTGTAGTCAAGAAGCAACCCTGCTGTGTGCGTAAAATGGTCTCGATGTTTTGAACCAACATCTTTTACATTGGGAGTCTGGGCTTCGTGAGCGTAAAACAACGCCTGGCACAGGACTGTTGGAACTCATGAGAGGACACCCACCTGCTTAGGCAGGCTCAAAACTCGGTTTATAAACGGCATGGTGGGGCTTCTTTTCTTGTATATAGTTGATTGAAATGCCGCTGAGTATTCTTGGCGGCATTCTATTTACCATGGGGAGCAAACAAATGAACGGAGACGATTTATTTTCTATGGCTAATGCGAAGGACAGTGGACATTTTGAACCACTGGCTGTACGTATGCGTCCTAAAACGTTAGATGAAATATATGGACAAAATGAAATAATTGGTAAAGATAGTTTTTTACGGGCAATGATTGAACGCGATACAATTCCATCGTTGTTATTATATGGACCATCTGGAGTGGGGAAAACAACATTAGCCCATGTTATTGCGATGGAAACACAAAGCCGATTTGTTAAAGTAAATGCCGTTACCGCAGGAACTGCAGACTTGCGTAAGTTGATCGGCGAGGCGAAGGACGCTGTTTGTATGTATCAAAAACGGACGATTCTCTTTATTGATGAAATACACCGTTTTAATAAAGCACAACAAGATGTACTGCTTCCTTATGTTGAAGATGGCACAATCATTTTGATTGGAGCCACTACTGAAAATCCGTATTTCGAGGTAAATCGGCCGCTGTTGTCGCGCTTACGGGTCATGCAGCTTAACGCTCTTACTAAAGAGGCGGTGGCATCTGTTTTGCGAAGAGCATTGCAGGATGAAATCAATGGCTTGGGAAAAATGGAAATCACGGCGACATCCGATATACTTATGACAATTGCCTCTTATGCAGATCGAGATGCCCGAATGGGACTTAACCTTTTGGAACAAATTTGTATGCTGGTGCCTCGACGTGGTACAATTACACAGGAGATTGTAGAAAAAGTAGTAGGGCATAGAATTTATACATACGACAAAAAAGGTGATGCTCATTATGATACTATTTCTGCGTTTATTAAGAGTATGCGAGGTTCAGATCCTGATGCAGCACTGCATTACTTGGCCAGAATGATTGAGGCGGGAGAACAGCCTTCGTTTATTGCCCGGCGTCTTGTAATATGCGCGGCCGAAGATGTAGGGCTTGCAGATCCACAAGCTTTGCTTGTTGCTAATGCTGCAGCCCAGGCAGTACAATTTGTGGGATGGCCGGAAGGAAGAATTATTCTTTCGGAAGCAGTTATTTATATCGCCTGTGCTCCTAAGAGTAATAGTGCATATGTTGCTGTTGACAGCGCTATCGCTGATGTTCGAAAAGGTGATTGCGGAGATATTCCTGACTATTTGCGCGATAGCCACTATCAGGGGGCCGCAGCTTTGGGACACGGTATTCATTATAAATATCCCCATAATTATCCTGAAGGGTGGATCGAACAGCAATATTTGCCGGATCCTTTAAAAAATAAAGTATATTATCATCCTTTAGATCATGGACAGGAAAAAAATATGACGGAACATTGGAAATATCGTCGTGGGAAGTAAGTTTTGGAAGGTGAAAAAATGGCACAGCGTAAAATATCCAGCCGTACACAAAAATTGACCGGCAAAAAGCGAGGGCGTCGGACGACAAAAAAAACACAAGGGCCATCACTCTTAAAATATGAAATTATGGGTCTTGTTTTTATTTTTATGGGTCTTTTTGCGGCTATAGGCATCATTGGTATAGATACGGGCAGCATCGGAACGGTTATAGATGACGTGCTTGCGTATATATTTGGCGTTGGGCGTATTTTGGCAGCATTGCTGCTGGTTGTGTTAGGATTAAAGTATATTATGCTTCGTAAGGCTATTCCGGTAACGGGAAATTGGGCGTTGGGAACACTCTTGTTTATTATGTTTCTGGGGATGATACATTTGTTTTTTGTTCCCGAAGGGGCTGAATTTATGCCGGCTGTTATGTCTATCAGCGGAGGTGCAATCGGTGGATTGGTAGCTGTTTTGCTGCGACAGTTTTTTGGACAGGCCGGGGGTTTTTTAGTTTTGGCAATAGGCATGATAGTGACAGTAATGGCTTGGAAAAAATGGTCTATTTCTAACAGTGTTACGACTGTTTCTGTTAAAGCAACAGAAGAAATCCAAGTTGCGTCTCAATCTATTCATAGCCAATGGCAGGAACACAAAACACAATGGCAGGAAAATAGAAAAAAGCATAAAATATTTGATTTGGAAAAGGTTGGTAATTGTGATGAAGTACCGAAAATGAATGCGGCATTGGCAGAAAATTCGGAATCCTCAGAAATACCTGTACATATAATAAATTCTGATCAAGAAGACAGCAACAAGGAAAAACAAGTGTTCTTGCAGGAAGCAATTCAGGAAATAGATGCAGAAGACAAAACAATAGCAATGGAACGTAACACAGTGGAAGAACCTGAAAAATCTGTATCGAAAAAGGTGGCAGAAGGTATCGCAGATATTGCTGAAAAAGACCTTGAAGACTTAAAGCCTGTAGAAGTTGAAAGACAGCCGACAGCTGTGGATTTGGCTCCAGAAGGAAAATTGCCTATACCCAAGGAAAAAATGGAAAAAGCATATATTTTGCCGTCTATATCTATCTTAAAACCAGGACGGCTTATATCTACCGCTGCTAATGATGAGGTTCGCACCAATGCCCGCATTTTACAAGAAACACTTTCTAGTTTTAATATTGATGCTAAAATTATCAATGCCAGTAAAGGCCCTGCTGTTACGAGATATGAACTGGAACCGGCAGCAGGTGTCAAAGTTAGTAAAATTGTACATTTATCTGACGATATTGCCTTAAAATTGGCGGCAACGGACATTCGCATTGAAGCTCCGATTCCTGGAAAAGCAGCCATTGGTATTGAAGTTCCGAATAAGCAGGTCGCCGGGGTTAATCTACGAGATGTACTGGACTCGGAAGAATTTAAGCGAGCAGCAGGGGGCGTGCCGGTTGGATTGGGAAAAGATATTGCCGGTAATTCGGTAATTGCTGATTTAACAAAGATGCCGCATTTACTAGTAGCAGGTTCTACGGGATCAGGAAAAAGCGTATGTATTAATACCTTGATTGCCAGTATTTTGTTTAAACAACGGCCCTGTGATGTAAAATTAATTTTAATTGATCCTAAAGTGGTCGAACTTTCTAATTATAACGGCATTCCTCATCTCATGACACCTGTTGTCACGGATGCTAAAAAGGCGGCTCGTGTATTGCGTTGGGCTGTGCGGGAAATGGACAATCGTTATCATCGGTTTGCAGAGACAAGCACTCGGGATATTGCACGGTATAATCATCTTCATCCGGAGGAAGCATTCCCATTTGTCGTTATTATTATTGATGAATTAGCTGATTTAATGATGGTTGCATCTACGGATGTAGAAGATTCTATTTGCCGACTGGCACAAAAGGCAAGAGCTTGTGGAATGCACCTTGTTCTGGCAACACAGCGGCCTTCTGTTGATGTTTTGACTGGTATTATTAAAGCCAATGTACCAAGCCGCATTTCATTTGCTGTATCGAGTCAGGTAGATTCCAGAACAATTCTCGACATGTCCGGGGCAGAAAAACTTTTGGGTAAGGGTGATATGCTGTTCTATCCTATGGGAGCTTCCAAACCTTTACGAGTACAGGGCGCATTTATTTCTGATTCGGAAATTGATCAAATGGTAAATTTCATAAAAAAACAAAGTGAACCAGAATATGATGCGGATGTGCAGCAAGCACAATCAGAAGAACAAACGGAACAACATACTTTTTTCGAAGATGAATTAATGGAACAGGCAATTAATATGGTTTTAGAAACAGGACAGGCTTCGGCGTCTATGCTGCAGCGACGCTTCCGGATTGGGTATACACGCGCGGCACGCTTGGTGGATACGATGGAAGCTATGCAGATAGTGGGACCCAGTAATGGAAGCAAGGCGCGGGATATTTTGATGCCTGCTGAAGAGGTACAACGGAAATTTTTTAGCGGACAGACATGAGATACCTTTTTAGTCTCAAATAGTATATAATAAATCTGTATATGTATAAGGAGGGATACATATTGGTATCTGTCGGGAAAATTTTGCAATCTGAAAGAGAAGCGCAAAGAAGGACATTAAAAGAAGTTTCCGATACACTTAATATCAGAGAGGTATATTTATCTGCAGTGGAAAACGAGGAATTTAATAGGATACCGGGAGAGGTATTCGTTAAAGGATTTATTCGTAATTATGCAAATTTTCTAGGATTAGATGGAGATGCGTTGGTAAAAGAATATAAATCCGGCGTTTTTTCTGCTGAATGTAAGCCTTCCACACGTGCAATAGATAAAAAACAAATAAAAAAACCGCGTGTAATAGTGCGGGAGAAGCAGAAACATAAGCTGCTGCAGAAACTTACAATTATTGCCGGAGTGATACTGTTTTTGCTGCTTTGTATATGGTTGATTTTTTAGAGGAAAATTATGGCAAATGAATTTTTGGTTACCAGTCGTTCTGATATGGAACGGCGTGGTTGGGATATTTTGGATTTTGTGTTTATTAACGGGGATGCCTATGTAGATCATCCCGGCTTTGCGGCAGCAGTTATTGGCCGTGTATTGGAGAGTCGGGGGTATCGCGTAGGCATTATTTCCCAACCGGATTGGCATAGTGCGGAACCTTTTAAGCAGCTTGGGAGACCACGTTTAGCGGCATTGATTACGGCAGGAAATCTTGATTCTATGCTGAATGAAAAAACGGCAGCTAAAAAATTTCGAAACCGCGATAATTATTCTCCTGGTGGAATTACCGGACATCGTCCAGAGCGAGCAACCATTGTATATGCAAATCGCTGGCGGGAAGCGTACAAAGATGTGCCAGTAATTATTGGCGGAATCGAAGCTAGTTTAAGAAGGTTTGCCCATTATGATTATTGGTCCAATAAAGTCCGGCATTCGATTTTACTGGATAGTAAAGCGGACATACTGATATACGGCATGGGAGAACACCAAATTGTTGATATTGCGGATGCATTGGCAGAAGGGAAAAATGTTGCTGAAATGTATAATATTCGTGGTATTTGTTATGTTGCTAATAAGTATCCGGTTACAGAAAAGACAATTCTTTGTCCTTCTTATGAGGAAGTAGCTGCTGATAAAAAATGTTTTGCTGCAGCTTTTAAAATCCAATATGAAGAACAGGATGCTTTTTATGGAAAAACGATAGTTCAACCTTCAGGCAGTCGGTTTCTTGTACAGACTCCGCCTGCACTTCCGCTTACGACGGAGGAAATGGATGCTGTTTATGAACTGCCGTTTACTCGCCGCTGGCATCCTGAGTATGACACACTTGGCGGGGTGCCGGCACTGCAGGAAGTACAGTTTAGCTTGACTAGCCAGCGTGGATGTTTTGGTCATTGCAATTTTTGTGCGATTACGAGCCATCAGGGGAAGATTATTCAACACCGGAGTCATTCTTCACTTGTCCGTGAAGCTGAAAAAATGACCACTCTGCCGGATTTCAAGGGATATATACATGATGTAGGCGGACCTACCGCTAATTTTCGTCATATGGCATGTGCTAAACAGCAAATAGCAGGAGCCTGTCGCAAAAAACAGTGCATTGGCAGCGATATTTGTTCTAATTTGGATACATCTCATGCTGATTATTTAAAACTATTGCGGGAAATACGGCAAATAAAGGGTGTAAAAAAAGTTTTTGTACGTTCGGGATTGCGATACGATTATGTATTAGCAGACCATAATAAAAAATTTGTAGAAGAATTATGTAAATATCATGTCAGCGGACAGCTTAAAGTAGCTCCCGAACATGTTGTTAAGCATGTCACGGATATAATGGGAAAAGCAGGAATTGAAACTTTTCTCGAATTTAAAAAATGGTTTGAGGCAGCGAATGTCAAGGTAGGGAAGAAGCAGTATCTTGTCCCTTATTTTATGTCTAGTCATCCAGGATGCACGTTAGAGGATGCCGTGGCGTTGGCAGAATTTTTACGGGATATGCATATGCAGCCGGAACAAGTTCAGGATTTTATTCCTACGCCGGGGAGTTTATCTACAGCAATGTATTATACAGGAATAAATCCCTTAACAGGTAAGACGATATATGTTGCCAGACAACAGCAGGAAAAACAGATGCAGCGTGCGTTAATGCAATATAAAAACCCGGACAATTATGATGTGGTATATAAAGCATTATGTCTAACGGGTAGGCAAGATTTGATTGGATATGGACCTAAATGCCTGATTCCACCGCGACGCAGCCGAGCTCGTTTTTCACGTGATCAGCGAGACGTTGATACTGGACGGTCACCGCGGAAATTTATGAAGAATAGAAATAGATAAGGTGAAAGTATGAGAAAATATTTACCAGTCATGGCTGTCGTGGTATTTGTCGTGGCATTGCTGGGACTAAGCAATTATATATGGATAGGACAGGAACAAGTGCGTGCTGAACGAATTCGAGAAGCTGAACGTCATCTTGTGGTGTACTCTGATATGCCAATTGATGTTAACAATGATTTGGCGAAAAAGTTTTATGAACAGACTCATTTGCGCGTACAAATTATAACTAAAAATGACGGAGATATACAGTCTTATCTAAAGTCAAATAGCAAAGATACGGCTGATCCTGATATTCTTATCGCTGTGCAGCCATTGCTGCAGACGGCTGCAAAGCAGGGACGATTGAAGCCATATGCTTCAGAGGCTACGGATCAAGTTGCTTATGCGCATAAGGATGCAGACGGATATTGGGTGGGATTATGGTATGATCCTATGGTTTTAGTTATTAGTAGAGAATATTACGCTCATCATGGATTGCAATTACAGAATTGGAATGATTTATTGGCTGATCCAGATGTGCGGATTGCTTTTCCAGATTTGGCAGCAACGGATATTGCCGGAGATTTTCTTTGTACTTTTGTGGAAATTTATGGGCAGGAAAATGCTATGCGCTACTTTAAAAATATACAGCGGCATGTTGCTGTATATTCTAAATCAATGACACCAGCAGTATGGCGTGTCGCTTCGGGAGAAGCCGATGTAGGTGTGGTGGATGCGGTAACAGCGCGGCAGCTTGTTAAAGATGCAGCCCCGATTTACATTTTATATCCACAAGATGGAACCTCCTGCTGGCTTGTTGGAGCAGGTGTTACTGTGACTTGTCAAGATGAAGAGTTATCAGGGAAGTTTATGGATTGGCTTTTATCAAAAGATACTATAGATATTCTGCGTAAAAGTCATTTATATTTGGACTATACAGCAAATCGTCAGGGAAATGAATTAGATGCCAAGGGACAGCAGCTTGTGCTGTTTCAAGCACAGAAAAATTATACAGAACAAGGCCGGAAAGAAATGCAGGATTGGTGGATTAAGATGGTCCGTTTTGGAAAGGAATCATAAATGGAAAAAGTGGGTTTTGTTAGTTTAGGTTGTTCAAAAAATCTTATCGATACAGAAGTAATGCTAGGTATTTTAAAAGATCGGCATATGGAAATCACGGAGGAACTTTCTGCTGCCGATATTATTATTGTCAATACGTGTACCTTTATTGAGAAAGCCAAAGAAGAATCTATCCAGACAATTCTTCAAGCTGCCCGTTATAAGGAAGAGGGAAATTGCAAGACGCTTATTGTTACGGGGTGTTTAAGCCAGCAATACAAGAAACAATTAATGGAAGAAATGCCGGAAATTGATGCGTTGCTGGGAACTGGATCCTGGGACCGGATTTGGGATGCCGTTGATATGGCCCGTCATGGAAAAAAAGGCTTGTTATATGGATGATGTTAGTCATCTGTATGATGATAAAACGAAACGATTGCGAACAACGCCATCCTATAGCGCATATGTGAAAATTGCTGAAGGATGTAATAATGGATGTACTTTTTGTATTATTCCACATGTACGTGGTACCTTATGCAGCCGCCCCATAGCTTCTGTGGTAGATGAAGTAAAGCAGCTTGTATCAGAGGGTGTCTTAGAAATTAACTTGATTGCTCAAGATACAACTAGTTATGGTGTGGATATAGCCGGTAAGCCATTATTGCCGGAATTGCTGCGTCAGCTGGTAAAAATTGATAATCTTCGCTGGATTCGTTTATTTTATCTCTATCCTCATTATTTTACGGACGAGTTAATGGAACTTATTATTAAAGAAGAAAAAATTTGTCCGTATGTTGATTTGCCATTGCAGCATATCTCCCCGACTGTTTTAAGAAGAATGAAGCGTCGTGATACAAAGGAAGATATTTTGACACTGATGCAGAAACTTTGTGAGCATGGGAGAAAACTAACTCTCCGTTCCACTTTCATTGTGGGGTTTCCTGGGGAAACGGAAGCGGAATTCCAAGAACTTTGTGATTTTGTGGAAAAATTTGAATTTGATGATGTAGGCGTTTTTACATATTCTCGCGAAGACGGTACACCAGCGGCATTGATGCAGGATCAAATTTCAGAAGAAACTAAAGAAGAGCGGTATCATAAACTCATGTCCCTTCAGGCGAAAGTATCGGAAAAACGAAATCAGGAAATGGAAAATACGATTCATACTATGTTGATAGAAAAGATAACAGAGCAAGATGACTGCCGCCAAGCAGTTGGCCGCATCGAGACACAAGCTCCTGATGTAGATGGGTTAACTTATTTGGAAAATCCAGGCGCGTTGCAGCCGGGAGATATGGTTAAAGTGCAAATTGCACAAGGATTTGCGTATGATTTGGTAGCGGATTTAGTAGAAGACTAAAGGTGTGATATTATGTTTGTTGAAATTGTTACAACTGGCTCAGAGTTGCTATTAGGTGAAATAATAAATGATAATTCTCGCTTTTTATCAGAAGAATTGAATAAATTGGGATATTTTGTTATTTATCATACTACAGTAGGTGATAATCCGCAGCGGATGGAAGAAGTATTACAAACGGCGATTTCTCGCGCTGATATAATCATCACAACAGGTGGATTGGGACCTACGCAAGGCGATATGACAAAGGAAATCGCAGCAAAGGTGTTGCACTTGCCTATGGAATATCATCCTGAATTAGAAGAACAGATTCGAAGATGGTTCTGTCATCGTCATAGATCTATGTCGCCGAATAATGAAAGACAAGCAATGGCAGCCAAGGGAGCCTATATTTTTACGAATGAAGCTGGTACAGCACCTGGAATGGCAATCCATCAAAATGGCAAGCTGATCGTTCATCTTCCGGGTCCACCGCGAGAAATGCGCTGGATGTATGAACATCGATTAAAACTCTATTTATTGGAAAACTTTGGTTCGCAAGGATGCATTAAGTCTCTGATTCTCAAAGTATATGATATGGGTGAAAGTGATATGGAACAGGCTGTTATGGATTTGGTGAAGGGGCAGTCTAATCCAACGCTGGCGTTATATGCTAAACCGGGATATGTAGAACTTCGTATTACAGCTAGAGCGGCTACAGAGGAAGCGGCGGCTGCTTTATTAAGACCGATGGAATATCAATTGCAGCAGCGACTGCATAGATCTGTTATAGCATATAATAAAGAAACGATGGCGGAAGTATTGGGCCGGACGTTGCTATCAGCAAGGCGGACGGTTAGTTGTGCAGAATCTTGTACGGGTGGACTTTTGGGTTCTTATATTACAGATGTTCCCGGGAGTTCAGCTTATTTTCTTGGCTCGGCAGTCACATATTGTGATACAGTAAAGCATCATATATTAGGTGTTTCTACCGATACGCTGGAACAATTCAGTGCTGTTAGTGAACAAACTGCCGGAGAAATGGCACGAGGAAGCCGAAGTTTGTACCATGCAGATATTGCTATTAGCACGACCGGAATTGCCGGACCAGAAGGCGGTACAGAAGAAAAACCTGTTGGGTTGGTGTATACAGGTATTGATGGACCTTGGGGAATGAAAGTATATAAGGACATTTATGTTGGCGATCGGCCGGAAGTTAAGCGGCGTGCTGCTATACGTGCGATGTATTATGCAGTAGTGTATTTATTAGAAAATAAAGAATAGGAGACGAATATGGAAGAGAAAAAAACAGCACTGGAAAATGCAATGCGAAAGATTGAAAAAGATTTTGGCAAAGGGGCTATTATGCGCCTTGGTGATGCAGCTGATAAAATGAATATGGAGGTCATTTCTTCCGGATCGCTGGCGGTTGACCTGGCAGTTGGCATTGGGGGATATCCAAGAGGGAGAGTCATTGAGATATATGGTCCGGAATCATCTGGGAAAACAACCTTGGCTCTTCATGCTATTGCGTCAGCACAGCGGAATGGAGGTATTGCTGCCTTTATTGATGCGGAACATGCGCTTGATCCTGTATATGCCCGGCATTTGGGTGTTGATACCGCGAATCTGCTTATTTCTCAGCCGGATAATGGAGAGCAGGCGCTGGAAATTACAGAAGAACTTGTTCGAAGCGGCGCTGTTGATATCATTGTAGTGGATTCTGTTGCCGCATTGGTTCCAAAAGCTGAAATAGAAGGAGAAATGGGTGATTCTCATGTAGGGTTGCAGGCAAGACTTATGAGTCAGGCCTTACGTAAACTTACTGGCATTATTTCAAAATCTAAGGCTATTGTTATTTTCATTAATCAATTACGTGAAAAAGTTGGAATTATGTTTGGTAATCCAGAAACGACAACAGGTGGCCGTGCATTGAAATTTTATGCCTCTATCCGCATTGAAATTCGAAAAGGGGAGGCAATTAAATCTGGAAATGATGTTATAGGAAACCGGGCCCGTATAAAAATTGTAAAAAATAAGGTAGCCCCGCCTTTTAAAAACTGTGAAGTTGATATTATGTATGGGAAAGGAATCTCTCGGGAAGGTACAATTCTAGATTTGGCAGCCTCTATGGATATTATTGAAAAAAGCGGTACATGGTATTCGTATAAAGGTGAACGTATGGGGCAAGGCAAGGAAAATGTAAAAAAATTCCTACAGGAACATAAGGATATTTCTGATGAAATTGAAAGTATTATTCGAGATACATTAGCAGCGGAACCGGAAAAGTTTGAAGAGGTTTTGGAAATTCCTCCGGAAATGGAATAAGCTATGGATTATAATGAGGCCTATGGACAAGCCCTGCGTTTTTTGAATGTGCGGTTTCTCAGTGAAGGAGAGCTACGTAAAAAATTAAAAAATAAAGATATCGATACGCCGATCATTGAAGAAGTTATCGTTCAGCTAAAAGAGGAACGGTTTATCGATGATATGCGTTTGGCTTATGATGTATATCATTATTTTGCCAAGAAAGAGCAGTATGGACATGTATATATCTGCCAGCGTTTAAAGCACCGAATGCTGCCGATTCCTGAAAATTTGGAAAAGATAGATGAATATGCCGTTGCAAAAAAAATTTTAACTAAAAAATTTTCTCAACTGCCGGAAGATCCACGTAAAATTGCACGTTTCCTGCAATATAGAGGATTTTCGCTAAATATTATTTCTGATATATTGGGAAATAGGTCTTAAATATAGTTTATCAATCATATTGTATGGTAAATTTCTTGACAGTATCTCCAAAAAAAATTACAATTAAAATAGCCGGTTTGCATACTGGCATTTATTTTGCATAGTGTAGGTTTTTGAAGATGAAGTGAATGAAATAATTACTCATATAAAAAAGCCGAACAGGTAAGTTCGGCTTTTTGTTGTGAAAAAGGAGGTGAAATAAAAAATATGATGACTATCATTGCGGCAGCAGTAGTTTGTGGTATTATTGGAATTGGCGCCGGTTATTTTTATCGAATGAAAATTGCTGAGGGGAAACTGGGACAGGCTGAGGTGGAAGCACAGCGCATCATTTCTTCGGCACAGCAGAATGCGGAATCAAAGAAAAAGGAACTTGTTTTGGAAGGTAAAGAAGAAGTTCATAAATTGCGTGTGGATGCTGAAAAGGAAAATAAGGAACGGCGGACAGAATTACAGCGTTTGGAACGACGCTTACTGCAGAAGGAAGAGCATCTCGATAAAAAGTCTGATTCTATAGAAAAAAAAGAAGAATCTTTGCAGCATAAGGAAGAAGAGATTACAAAGGTTCAAGATAAAATTTCTATGTTACATGAACAGCAAATGGCAGAATTGGAACGAATTTCTGGCCTTACATACGATGATGCGAAGGAATTATTACTGAATAATGTTAAAACTGAAGTTAAGCATGAAACAGCCATGATGATTAAAGATCTGGAACAGGAAGCAAAGGAAGAAGCGGACGGAAAAGCTCGGGAAATTATTTCTACAGCAATTCAGCGTTGTGCAGCGGATCATGTAGCTGAAACAACGGTTTCCGTTGTGGCCTTGCCGAATGATGAAATGAAAGGCCGGATTATTGGCCGGGAAGGTCGTAACATCAGAGCGATTGAAACATTAACAGGTGTAGATTTAATCATTGATGATACACCGGAAGCAGTTATTTTATCTTGTTTTGATCCAATTCGTCGGGAAGTTGCACGAATTGCGCTGGAAAAATTAATTGCTGATGGTCGTATTCATCCGGCAAGAATTGAAGAAATGGTTGAAAAAGCTCGTAAAGAAGTAAATCAAAAAATCCGTGAAGCCGGTGAACAGGCCACTTATGAAACAGGTGTTCATGGTCTGCATCCAGAATTAATGAAAATTTTGGGACGGCTGCGGTATCGTACCAGCTATGGACAGAATGTACTTCGTCATTCAATTGAAGTATCACAGTTGGCAGGGGTTATGGCAGCTGAATTAGGTGTAGATGAAAATCTTGCCAAACGGGCTGGATTAATTCATGATATTGGTAAAGCATTGGATCATGAAATGGAAGGCACGCATGTTTCTATTGGTGCAGAATTTGCCAAAAAATATGGTGAATCCAAGGTAATAGTGAATTGTATCGCGTCTCATCACGGTGATGAAGAACCACGCAGCATTGAAGCAGTTCTTGTTGCGGCGGCAGATGCTGTTTCGGCAGCACGTCCGGGTGCAAGAAGAGAAACATTGGAAAATTATTTAAAACGATTAACGAAACTGGAAGAGATTGCAGAATCTTTCGATGGTGTCGAAGATTGTTTTGCTATACAGGCAGGACGCGAAATTCGCGTTATGGTAAAGCCTGAAAAGATTGATGAAGCCGATTGTGTCATGCTCGTTAGAGATATTGTGAAACGAATCGAAGCGGAGCTTGAATATCCTGGCCAAATCAAAGTTGTTGTCATTCGTGAAACACGAATGATTGATTATGCAAAATAATGATGAATACATGCCCCTTGATTTTTTCAAGGGGTTTTTTATTTCTTTAAATTAAGTCTTGCCAAAAAGGTTATACCATGATACAATATTATTCGTTCGAGACACTAGTTTTGGAACAGAAAATACGGCCTCGTGGTGTAGCGGTTTAACATGTCGCCCTGTCACGGCGAAGATCGTCGGTTCAAATCCGATCGAGGTCGCCATACTTGCTTAGGTAGCTCAGTCGGTAGAGCAGGGGACTGAAAATCCCCGTGTCGGCGGTTCAATTCCGTCCCTAAGCACCAATTTGCGGAAGTAGCTCAGTGGTAGAGCACCACCTTGCCAAGGTGGGGGTCGCGAGTTCGAGCCTCGTTTTCCGCTCCATATGATGGCGGCATAGCCAAGCGGTAAGGCAGAGGTCTGCAAAACCTTTATCCCCAGTTCGATTCTGGGTGCCGCCTCCATATTTTTTTTCGTCATGCCGAGGTGGCGGAACTGGCAGACGCAACGGACTTAAAATCCGTCGGATAGAAATATCCGTACCGGTTCGATTCCGGTCCCCGGCACCATTTCCTAACAGTACATTGTGATGAAGCCTGCATTTTATTAAAAATGTTGGGCTTTATTACGGGTGACCAAGAGGTTTGGATTATATATCCAAACCTTTTTTGTAATTTTTTGTTTTTTATTTTATAATAAAAAAGACAACTATGGATGAGTATAAATATAAAGTATCAGATTTTGAAGGACCATTGGATCTGCTGCTGTATTTAATTGAAAAAAACAAAGTGGATATTTACAATATTCCTATTGTAAAAATAACAGATCAATTCAACGAATATGTGGAACAAATTGATATATTTGATGTTGATTATGCCAGTAAATTTTTTGTTATGGCAGCTACTTTGCTGCAAATCAAATCACGCCTTCTGCTGCCAAAACAGATACACCCAGTTGAGGAAGCGGAGGAAGATCCACAAGATGTCTTGGTAAGACAATTAGTGGAGTATAAACGGGTAAAGCAGATTTCTGCAGTGATGGCGTCGATGTGGGAAAAAAGAAGTTATATGCTTGATCGGCCGCATACACCGATGACGTATACTCCGCAATTTAAAGGCGACATTGATAAAAAGGCATTATTTGATGCATTTCGTATGGTATATCAAACGCTGCCTGAAAAAGAGAAAGCAGAAATCCACATTCAACAGGAAGAATACAGTGTGGATGAATGTATGTCACGAGTCGTTTCTATATTACGCCATGCATCGGGAGCGGTGGAAGTACTGTCCGTATTCCAAACATGTCATTCTCGGGTGGAGCTGGTTGTTACTTTTCTTGCTGTTTTAGAATTATTGAAATGTGGTCAATGTTGTACCATATCAGAAGGAGAGGATGGGAATACCATTGCCTTACGATTTATTTCAAAAAGAGAAACATGAACCGACTGCCGTTATGGAGGCCTTGTTGTTTTTAAGCGGACAACCTATGAGTATTGCTGATTTATGTGAACATACGGGATGGACAGAAACTGAAGTTACAAGTATTGCAGAGACGCTGCGGCAACTTTTATCTGATCAGAATCGAGGTATTATGCTTATTCGTGTATCTGGCGGATATCAGCTGGTAACTAAACCTGAGCTTCATGACATGATAAAATGGGTGCGTACCGGACATTCCCAGTTGTCTCCCATGGCACTGGAAGTGTTGGCTATTATTGCATTTAAACAACCTGTAACGAGAGCTGAAGTTGAGAAAATAAGAGGTGTGTCTTCAGAACGAATTATGTATTCTTTGATGCAGCAAGGCTTAATCGTTGACTTAGGGCGCAAAGATAGTCCGGGACGCCCGATTATTTATGGAACATCTCCTTATTTTTTGGAATGCCTGGGAATGAATTCTTTGGCTGAACTGGCTGGACAAGTTCCCGCTAAAGAGAAAATCACTGTAGTAGAGATGAATCAGAATCAAGAAAATAAAGAAGGAGAAATTCCTGTGGACGGAGAATTACATAAATAGGAGAAATATTAGCGGAGGGTATAAATGGAACGATTACAAAAAGCAATCAGCAATTGTGGAGTTGCTTCAAGACGAACAGCCGAAAAAATGATACTTGATGGGCGCGTGCGCGTAAATGGTGTACTTGTACGTCAATTAGGAACGAAGGTAGATCTTGCTAAGGACGTGGTTCTTGTCGATGGCAAACGCTTAGAAAGCGTTGTAAAGAAATATTTTTTGTTTAATAAACCGAAAGGAATTATTACAACTTCCAGTGACGATCAAAATAGACCGACTGTTCTTGATTATTTTAAAAATATAGAAGAACGAATTTATGCTGTTGGCCGGTTAGACCAGAATACAGAAGGTCTTTTGCTTATGACAAATGATGGAGAACTGGCTAATATATTAATGCATCCCAGCATGATGGTAGATAAAACTTATGAAGTAAAAATAAAAGGGCATGTGCCAGACACCGTATTGGAAAAATTGGCTGCAGGAGTTCCGCTGATAGATGGAATGACGTCACCCGCTATAATTTCTTATAATGGATTTGATAATAAAACCGGTATTACTTCACTGGATATTACGATACATGAAGGCCGTAATCGGCAGGTACGCCGCATGGTTGAATATTTTGGCTTTCAGATTCATAATCTGCGGCGCATACAGTATGCATTTTTAACGCTCAGCGGGGTTAAGCGGGGGGCTTATCGTTCGTTAACGAAGGATGAAGTCGCAGAGTTATATAAATATAAGTAATCAGGAGTGTCTATGAATAAAGTGTTAGTCGTAGGTGCTGGTGCAGCCGGTATCTTAGTGGCTTTGACAGCGGCAGAAAATGGTGCGGCTGTGAGCCTTTTTGAAAAAAATGATATTGTAGGCAAAAAGATGGGAATTACCGGAAAAGGACGATGTAATTTAACCAATATTTGTTCTATGTCTGATTTTATTGTGCATACCCCAGGGCATGGTAAGTTTTTATTTAGTGCTTACGAACGGTTTACAAATAAAGATTTATTGGATAAGCTTCACAAATGGGGATTGGAAACGAAGGAAGAGAGAGGCGGGCGTGTATTTCCGCAATCGGATAGTGCTGTTGAGGTGCGCAAGCTTTTTTATTATAGATTGCGTCATATGGGTGTGGAAATACACTTGAATGAATCGGTAGAATCTGTTCGGACATTAAATGAAAAAATGATTGTAACCACTAGCAAGGGAAGTTATGAAGGAACTGCCTGTGTTGTTACGACAGGTGGAATGTCCTATCCTGTAACAGGTTCAACGGGTGATGGATATAGATTTGCACAGTCTCTAGGACATACTATAATGGATCTTAAACCTGCATTAATTCCATTTACTGCCCAAGAAAACTGGGTTCACGAACTTTCCGGATTATCTTTGCGCAATGTGGAAATTTCTATCTGGAAGCAGGGGAAAAAAGAAGCGATTCAGTTCGGTGAAATGCTTTTTACACATTTTGGCGTATCCGGACCTGCAGTTTTGATGTTGAGCAGTGCTATTTTACGTAAAAAAAGATGTACATATCCGCTGCAAATGCAAATTAATCTAAAGCCGGCATTGACGAAGGACGTTCTTGATGGACGGATACAACGTGATTTTCAAAAATATATTCGCAAGCAAGTTGAAAACGGCATGAAAGATTTATTGCCGCAGCGATTAATTCCGGTGGTGCTTGATCAAGCCGGTGTTGATGGACATCTTCCGGTTAATCAGATATCAAAAGTGCAGCGTCAGAATATTGTAGATACGATGCAGGCACTGAAATTAACGCTTACAGGAACAAGACCTTTGGCAGAAGCTATCGTTACAGCCGGTGGAATCAGTATCAAGGAAATTAATCCTAAAACAATGGAGTCAAAGTTAGTTCCGCATCTTTATTTTGCCGGAGAAGTTATTGATATCGACGCGTATACGGGCGGATATAATCTTCAGGCAGCTTTTTCAACCGGATATGTAGCCGGCATAAGCGCTGCCGGAGGGGAGCAGTCAAGATGAAAGAAAAGTTAAAAAAGATATCAATTGCTATAGATGGTCCTGCAGGTGCTGGAAAAAGCAGTGTTGCTAAGTTAGTGGCAAATAGGTTAAACTATTTATATATTGATACGGGAGCTATGTATCGTGCTTTTACATGGGCGGTGATGCACCGGAATATTGATATTGCAGATGAGAAGGCAGTACAAGCTCTTGCAGAAACGCTAGAAATACGGTTGGAAGCAGACGTGGAGTTGTGCCGTGTATATGTTGACGGACAAGAAGTGACTAATGATATTCGTATGCCCGAAGTATCTGCTCAGGTTTCTTCTGTTGCTGCACTTGCAGTAGTACGGGAAAAACTGGTACAATTGCAGAAGGAGATGTCTATGGCAGGTGGTGTCATTCTGGATGGCCGCGATATAGGAACGGTCGTACTGCCAAAGGCAGATTTAAAGATATTTTTGACGGCTTCGGCAGACGCACGGGCAAAAAGGCGCTGGCTGGAATTAAAAAATCGTGGTACGGTAGAATCATTACAGCAAATAGCTGATAATATTCAGGCACGGGATAAAATGGATTCACATCGGGCCGTGTCTCCTTTACGTCAGGCGGAAGATGCTGTCTTAGTAGATAACAGCGAAATAAGTCTACAGGAAACAGCAGAAATGATTGTAAAAATGGCAGAGGAAAAAATGCGATGAGAAATTTCTGGTATAATGTTATCCGTTCTATTTTTAATATTTTTACATATGGATTACTGGGAATGAGAGTTTACGGAGAAGAAAATATTCCGAAACGCGGTCCATTTATTTTAGCCAGCAATCATGCCAGTAATTTTGATCCACCTCTCATTGGGACTGCCATGAAACATCATCTTATTCATTTTATGGCAAAAGAAGAGTTGTTTCATAATCCGGTTATGCGGTGGTTTCTTCGTTACATACAAACATTCCCTGTCCACCGTGGTCATATTGATCGGATGGCAATCAAGGAATCCTTCCATATTTTACAGATGGGTGGTGTTCTGGGAATTTTTCCGCAAGGAACGCGCGTCCGTCCGGGGAATCTCGGCAGGTTTCACGAAGGAATGGCGGCGATTGCTTTGAAATCAAGGACAGTGGTTTTGCCGACAGCTATTATTGGATCTTGGGATTTGCCAAAAAAAACGGGGCCGCTATTGGTAGTATTTGGAAAGCCTATTATTCCGGATACGGCAGGAACGGATAAACAGGCGATACAGGTTTTTAATGATAAAGTAAAACGTGCAATTGCCGATTTAATCGATCAATATGGAGGCAGCCGCTATGAAGGTAATTAAAGCTGAAGCTTGCGGGTTTTGCTATGGTGTGCGGCGAGCCGTGGAAATGGCTGAAAATGCCGAGGCAGGGACTCATACGCTGGGACCTATTATACATAATCCGCAGGTTGTCAACCGTTTGGCGGCACAAGGAGTTATTCCCATTGAAACATTGGATGAGGTAATGGATGGATCTATCGTACTCATTCGTTCCCATGGAGTAGGGCCGGATTCATATGAACAAGCAAAGCAAAAAAACATAGTAATTTTAGATGCGACTTGTCCACATGTTAAAAAAGCACAGCTGGATGCAAAACGAATTATTGATCAAGATGAAAAATTAGTTATTATTGGAGAAAAATTTCATCCTGAAGTAATTAGTATTTCACAATGGGGTGCAAATCGTGCTATTATTATAGAGACAGAAAAAGAAGCTGAAAAAGTTTCTTTTTCAGCAAATTTGGGAGTTGTTGCACAGACGACATTTTCTCAGGAATTATTCAAACGGATAGTCGCTATATTGGAAACGAAAACCAATCATTTGGATTTAAATATGACGATCTGTACAGCAACGCAGCAGCGGCAAAATGCGGCTATTGCTTTATCTAAGCAAGTCGATGCAATGATTGTTGTAGGAGGCAGAAACAGTGCTAACACGCGACGTCTTGCTCAGGTGTGTGAGGAACAGCAATGCCCGACGTATCACATTGAGACAGCAGAAGAACTCCAGCCGCTGAGGTTTAAGGGAATGAAAAAAATAGGCATTACAGCCGGTGCTTCAACGCCGGATTGGATAATACAGGAGGTTGTTAAGATTATGGAAAATTTGCAAGCAGATGGCACAGAAGTAATGAGTGAAGAATTGTTGGACCAGTATGATTATGAAGAAAATCCAAAGAAAGGCGACGTAGTGGAAGGCACGGTTATTTCTGTGAATGATGATGCTGCCTATGTTTCCATCGGTACGAAAGCAGAAGCGATTTTACCGAAACGAGAAATGGCTGTTCCTGAACCCGCTTCGGCGAAAGATTTTGTGAAAGTAGGAGACACATTAACTGTAGAAATTGCCAATAATATTAAAGAAGAAGGTTCTATAGTTGTTTCTGTAGTAAAAATGAAAAAGATTGAAGATTGGAATGAAGTTCGGGATGCATTTGAAAAAGGGGAACTTATCGAATGTACCGGTAAAGAAACTAATAAAGCAGGCCTTG
The DNA here is from genome assembly GCF_900103535.1 of Megasphaera paucivorans. Classification (GTDB taxonomy): domain Bacteria; phylum Bacillota; class Negativicutes; order Veillonellales; family Megasphaeraceae; genus Megasphaera_A; species Megasphaera_A paucivorans. Next base: position 53,940 of record NZ_FNHQ01000007.1, read on the forward strand.
TTGTTTCTATCAAATCTTTACGTGGATTTATTCCTCTTTCCCAAGGGGATATCAAGTTCGTGAAATCATTGGATTATCTTGTAGGGCAGACATTCTCTGTCAAAGTTATTGATATTGACGAACACAAGAATCGCTTGGTATTATCCCGCAAGGCTGTTCTTGAAGTGGAACGGGAACAGAAACGGACTGAAGCTTTTGAACATATTCAGGAAGGTGCTGTAATAGAAGGTACTGTTGTAAAGATTATGCCTTATGGTGCATTTATTGATCTTGGCGGAGTGGAAGGGCTGCTTCATATTTCGGATATATCCTGGAAACGGATTAGTTCTGTTGATGCAGTACTTAAGACCGGGGATACCTTACAGGTTTTAGTTCAGAAATTTGATGAAGAACGCAATCGCATTTCTTTATCATTAAAGGCGTTGCAGAAGAATCCTTGGATTGCGGCTATTGAAAAATTTGAAATCGGCGATGTTGTTAAAGCAGAAGTAAAAAAATTGCTTCCGTTCGGCGCAATTCTTGCTATTGATCCTGAATTGCAGGGACTGCTCCATGTTTCCGAAATTACGGACAAACGTGGTGCTGCTGTTAAGGATTTAGTCAATGTTGGCGATGTCATGGATGTTAAGATTATCGGTATAGATACAGATAAAAAGAAAATATCTTTGAGTGTCTTGGCTTTGGAAAAAGATAAAGAAGAAAAAGAAATCCAAAATTATTTGGAACAAAACAACCAAAGCGAAGAATCGGCAACAATCGGGGACGCTATTGACGAAAATAAATAATTTTCTAAGAGGATAACCGGTAGTTTCCGGTTATCCTTTTTTGTTATGAGAAAGTATGGTAAATGAGGAGTAATTATGTATAAACCGTTAGTGGCTGTTGTTGGCAGACCCAATGTGGGTAAATCGACATTATTTAATGCAATTGTAAAAAAGCGGATTTCAATTGTAGAAGATATTCCGGGAGTTACCCGCGACCGCATTTATTTTGACGCAGAATGGCTGGGGCATGAATTTACGATGATCGATACCGGCGGTATTGAATTTATTGACTCTGACAGCAACATTTTTACAAGTATGCGTTATCAGGCAGAATTGGCTATTCATGAAGCAGATGTCATTTTATATGTAGTGGATGGAAAAATGGGAATTCAACCACAAGATCAAGAAATTGCCAATATTTTGCGATCTTCTGGAAAACCAATAATTCTTGTAGTTAATAAAATTGATAGTATAGAACAAGAAGTAAATATTTATGAATTTTATAGTTTAGGTTTGGGAGACCCTATTGGGGTATCAGCTGTCAATTTAATGAATTTAGGAGATTTATTGGATCAAGTGCTGGAATATATTGGTAAAACTCCTGTTGAAGAGGATGCAGAGGATGCAATACATATTGCTCTTATAGGGCGGCCTAACGTAGGTAAATCTTCTTTAACCAATGCTCTGTTGGGACAAGAACGTGTTATTGTCAGTAATATTCCTGGTACAACCAGGGATTCTATTGATACACACTGGCAACATGAGGGAACTGAATTTGTTCTCATTGATACAGCGGGGATGCGCCGCAAAGGGAAAATTGATATACCTGTAGAGCGTTATAGCGTTATCCGTGCGCTGCGGGCTGTAGATCGCTGTGATGTGGCCGTATTAGTGCTTGATGCAACAGAAGGCGTGACAGAACAAGATAAAAAAATCGCGGGGTATGCGCATGAGGCGGGCAAGGGAAGCATTATAGTTGTCAATAAGTGGGATCTTATTGACAAGGATAGTAAAACTTCAGATAAATTCTCGGAGGACATTCGGCGAGAACTCGTGTTTATGCAGTATGCGCCAATTTTGTATGCTTCTGCTTTAACGAAACAGAGAATTCATCGCTTGGCTGATTTAGTGAAGTTTGTTTCGGAACAGCAGAATATGCGAGTATCAACCAGCGTCCTTAATGAACTTATCAGTGACGCACAGCTGATCAATCCGCCGCCGGCTAAAAATGGACATCCTCTGCGAATTTATTATATGACGCAGGCGTCTGTTAAACCGCCTACTTTTGTACTCTTTGTCAATGATCCACAGCTCATGCATTTTTCTTATCTGCGATTTTTGGAAAATAAACTGCGGGAAACCTTTGGCTTTGAGGGTACTCCTATTCATTTAATTTTGCGTGGCAAGAAAGATGGTGACCCGGAATGATAACAGGAATACTGTTATTGCTGTTGGCTTATGTTGCAGGATCATTTCCCAGCGGACTTATTATCGGAAAAACTTTCTATCATGTAGATTTGCGTGATTACGGCAGTCATAATATCGGAGCGACGAATGCCTATCGCGTATTGGGTAAAGCTGCAGGAGCAGCGGTCTTGCTGTTAGATACCAGCAAGGGTGTATTGGGCGTATATTTAGGACAATGGAGTGGTGTTTGTTTTCCTGAATATATGACATATACCATGATTGCCGGAGGTTTATTAGCAATTGCAGGTCATTCCTGCTCATTGTTTTTGAAATTCAAGGGAGGAAAAGGAGTAGCGACCGGATTGGGTGTTATTTTATATTTGGCACCGCAGGAAACGCTGATTGTGTTTCTTATATGGGCGGTTATTGTCATGATTACTCGATTCGTATCCTTGGGATCAATTGTTGCGGCTCTTTTTGTACCTATTACAATGTATCTATTTGGTGAACCGGCAGCAATTGTTGTTTTTGGAGTAATAGCAGCACTGTTTGTTATTATACGGCATAAAGATAATATTATTCGGTTGTTGCAGGGTAAAGAATTAAAGGTTAAACGGATTAATAAAAATTAATTGTTACATTAGTATTTGATATGTAATAAAAAACGTGTATAATTATTGTGTACGAGCAGGAGGCTTTGTGAGAATAATAGCCGGAAGTGCTAAGGGCCGAATTTTAAAATCACCTAAAGGCATGCTGACACGACCCACATTGGATCGTACAAGAGAAAGCTTATTTAATATATTAGAAAATGATGGCTTTAATGGGGCTCAAGTTCTGGATATTTTTGCCGGAACAGGAGCACTTGGATTAGAGGCACTTAGCAGAGGTGCAGTACATTGCGTGTTTATCGATCACCGTACACATCGGCTTATTGCAGAAAATGCGAAAATATGCGGCTTTTCTGATATGTATGAAGTATTGCCGCTGGAAATGAGCCGCGCTGTATCTCGTTTGCAAGGGCAAAAATTTCAGTATATTTTTTCTGATCCTCCGTATGACAAGAATTTAGTGAATACAACTATCTTCAACCTTGGAATTTACAATCTGCTGGCACCAGGCGGCTGTATTTTGATGGAACATAGCAGGCGGGAAGATATAATGTACAATCCACGATTTGAAGTAGTCAGAGAGAAAACCTATGGAAGCGACACGCGTATAAGTTTTATCCGTGCCACTCAGGAAGGGGTATAATTGTGCGAATTGGTATCTGTCCGGGCAGCTTTGATCCTGTTACGAATGGACATATTGATATATTTGAAAGAGGAAGTAAACTCGTAGACAAATTAATTGTTGCCGTGTTTGAAAATCCAACAAAAAAACCTTTGTTTACGATGGATGAACGAGAGGAGATGCTGCGGGAAACAACGCGGCATATATCCAACATTGAGGTAGTGAGCTTTGATGGCTTGTTAAACCAATATGCAAAGGAGCGTGGCGCTACTGTTATAATTCGCGGATTGCGGGCACTCAGTGATTTTGAATATGAATTTCAACGTGCATTACTTATGAAAAAAGTGGAACCGGATATTGAAACGGTATTTATTATGACAAATAATAAATATTCCTATGTAAGTTCGACGGGTATTCGAGAATTAGCTTGTTTTGGCGGTAAACTTGATGATTTAGTGCCGGCATACGTCGAAAATCGACTTCAAACAAAATTTGCAGACAAATATTAAGGCATAGGGGTGGATTATATGAATTCTGATAAGTTGTTGGAAGATTTGGAAAGCTTGGTTATGAATGCTTCGAAGATGCCGTTTACGAATAAAAAAATGGTAGAAGAAGAAGAAATTTTGCAGATAATCGATGATTTGAAGGCATCGATGCCAGCGGAATTGGAACAAGCGAAAAAAGTTTTGGCAGAAAAAGAAAAAATTGTTGCTGATGCGCAGCGTCACGCGGATAGCATGGTGGCTCAAGCAAAGGATTATATTGCAAAATTAACGGAGGAAAGCGAACTGGTTCGTCAAGCTCAAGAACATGCCAATCAAATTATTTTGAATGCAAATACATCTTCAGAAGAATTGAAAAGTAGTTCAGTCACATATGCCGGAGACGTGTTGAAATATGTAGAATCAACGTTGGAAAAGACTTTGACCAGTATTAAGTCAAATAGGGAAAGTCTGCTCCAGTCTAATAAGAAGAGTTCCAACAAGTAGTAAAGAACAACATATTCGCATGGAACATGAGTGCAATATCCAGGAGCGGGTATTGCACTTTTTTATACAGGTGGAGAATATGGGGAAGGGTACAAGATGAAGGAAATTTCTTCAAAAGATAACCAGTGGGTAAAATTAGCCTGCTCATTAAAAACTAAAAAAGGGCGTCAGGAACAGCGGCGGGTATTGGTAGAAGGAATTCGCATTATTTCAGATGCAGCGGTACATGGCATTCAGGATGTTACTTGCTTTATATCATCTAAAGGGCTGCAGCGTAAAGGGGCATCCCTATTGCAGGAAAAAGGAAAACAGTTGGGGTGGCGTTTTTTTTTCGTGACAGATGGCGTGTATGATAAATTGAAAGATACACAAAATTCGCAGGGGATAGCAGCGATACTTCCTTTTTTTGAATATGCGGCAGCCGATGTGGTGAAACTTTCCGATATGCGGCTGATTTTATATTTGCAAGCTATTCAAGATCCTGGTAATTTAGGCACTATCATCAGAACGGCGGCGGCGGGAAATGTGGCAGCTATTTTCCTTAGTCCGGATAGTGTTGATTTATATAATGATAAAACTATGCGCAGTGCTATGGGAGCTTTGTTTAAAATTCCCGTGGTACAGCATGTAGAGCTGTCAGCGGTTTTGCATTTTTGCAAAGTCAGCGGACGACGTTTGTTAGGAACCAGTCCGCATGGGAAGAAATCTTATGCGGATATGGAATATTCTCAGCCCATAGTACTGGCGTTTGGCAATGAAGGGAATGGGTTGACTGAGAATTTTTTGCAAGCGTGTGATGAACTGATTACCATTCCTATGTGTCATGATACGGAATCGCTGAATTTGTCAATGTCTGTAGGCATTGTGATATATAAAGCGTGGGAAATGCAGGAGTTCAGGGAGGATAGCGATGATTGATATTGAAAGTGTTTTAAAGCAGTACAAGGAGGGAACAGTATCCCTTAAGGAAGCAGAGGCATTTCTGCGTTCAACAACGACTGCTGATTTAGGATTTGCAACGATTGATTTAGACAGGGAAAATCGCTGTGGATTTCCTGAAGTAGTATATTGTGCAGGAAAAACCGTTGATCAATCCGTACAGATTTTACATCTTCTTATGAGCCAATATGATAATATCATTGGCACGCGGGCATCTAAGGAGATATATGATAAACTCGTGAAGGATTTTCCCGATGTACGTTATAATGAAGACGCTCATATGGTCTATCAGCATAAAGGAATCGAAATAGTTAATGGAGACCGGGTTATTGCCGTTATTACAGCGGGAACGAGTGATATTCCTATTGCGGAAGAAGCTGCTTTGACGGCGGAAATTATGGGGAATTCGGTACAGCGTATATATGATGTTGGAGTGGCGGGATTGCATCGATTGCTATTTCGCAGAGAAGAAATTTGCAAGGCGAATGTTTGTATTGTTGTAGCCGGTATGGAGGGCGCACTGGCCAGTGTAGTTGGAGGGTTAGTGAGTAAACCGGTTATTGCAGTGCCGACCAGTGTCGGCTATGGCGCTAATTTTCACGGATTGTCAGCGTTGCTGGCGATGCTTAATAGTTGTGCTTCCGGAATTGCTGTTGTTAATATTGATAATGGATTCGGTGCTGGGCGTATGGCACATAGTATTAATTCAATGAGGTAATAGGCAATGGAAGAATTATGGCAGATAGAAGCAAATATTGATGATATGAATCCACAGGATATGGAATATGTTTTTCATCGTTTGTTTGCACTGGGAGTTAATGATGTTTGGGCCATGCCCATGATGATGAAAAAGTGCCGGATGGCAATGATGCTTTGTGTCTTATGCCGTCAGTCGCTGATAGAGACTGTGCTGGATAGTATATTTAAGGAAACGTCAACCATTGGAGTCCGATATTTTCCTGTGCAGCGGGTTGCCTGCGAACGAAGTATACGCACCGTTTGTATAGATAATATAATTATTCACGTGAAGATTTCATCATATCAGGGTGAAATAGTCAATATTTCGGCAGAATATGATGATTGCCGGGAAGCTGCAGTACATACAGGAAAATCAATCGAAGAATGGCGCAGACGGGCTAGGGAAGAAGCATATAAACAATATGGATAATACATTGATAGAATATATAGCAGTATGTAAAATAAAATTGGCAGAAAAAAGTGTGCAGGTAAAGCGGGAGAAAAAAATTAATTACGGACAGCAAGTTGTCTTTTGCAGAGGAGATATGGAGACTGCTGTTAATTTTTATTGCGGGAAAAAAGGTGTGTCAGCTGTTGTACAGGGAAAAGAGTCTCCTTTAAAATTACAAATTGAAGAGACGATAACCGCTAAATCTATTTTTGCTGAAAAGGTCCATATTTCTAAGAATGAAGAGGAAATCGTGCCTGCCGGTACAGATAACTGGATGGGATGTGATGAATCCGGCAAAGGGGATGTATTTGGTCCTTTAGTATGTGCAGCCTGCATCGTGACGAAAGAAGAAGCTGCGGTGTTAAAAAAATCGGGAGTTTGTGACAGCAAGATGCTTACCGATAAAGTTATTGCGAACTTGGCCAAAGATATAGAAAAAATACTGCAGGGACGATGTATAACCAGAGTTGTTATGCCTGAAGAATATAATTCCTTGTATGATGATTATAAAAAAGAGCATAAAAATCTAAATAACTTATTGGGTGATTTACATGCTAAAAATATACGTGTACTATTGTCAAAATACAATTGTCCATGTATAATAGTCGATAAGTTTGGAAAAGATCAGTATGTTTTGTCTGGTCTGGAAGGACTGGAAAAAAGTCATCAGATAATTCAAATTACAAAGGGAGAACGGGATACTGCCGTTGCGGCAGCCTCTATTTTGGCCCGGAATGGCTTTGTAAGGGCGATGACCGAATTAAGCAGGCGCTTTTGCATGGAACTTCCCAAAGGTGCCTATCTGGGCATTTCAGAAACGATTCAAGCAATTATACAAAAGCAAGGCATTCATGATTTACAATATGTGGGTAAGTTAAATTTTAAAAATTTTGATTTTTTGCGGTGATGGATAGAATGAATAGACTTATTATTAATGCTGATGATTTTGGTATTCATACAGAAGTGAACCATGCGGTTATCAATGCTCACAAGAAGGGAATTTTGACAAGTACCTCCTTACTGGCTTCCGGACCGGCTTTTGAAGAAGCAGTAGAACTAGCAAAAGGGTGTCCTAAATTAGGAATCGGAATACATTTATGTCTCGTGGGTGGATTGCCTGTCGTTTCAGACATACAGGAGGTATCAACCTTGGTGGACAAAAATGGACTTTTGCCGGAAAGCTATGTGGAATTTATAAAAAAAACCTACGAAGGCAAAATCGATTATGGACAAGTATACCAGGAATTGGATGCACAAATAGCAAAAATTTTGTCAGCCAATCTTCCAATTACGCATGTAGACAGCCATCAGCATCTGCATGTATTACCCCCGGTTTGGAAAATTGTACAGTCTTTAATGAAAAAATATAGATTGCATCGGTTGCGCATACCTGGAGAAGCCTATACATTTAAATTGTTCAATGCATCTCCTATGCGGATTATGGGACGCAATGGCTTGACATGGCTGTCGCGTAAAGCCTTGCGGGATGTACATCGTTCGGCCTATACTACGACAGACTATTTTTGGGGAATGGTCGATGGTGGAAATATGAATGAAAACAACTTAGCGTATATTATAAAGCAGCTGCCCTTTGGAATTCATGAAATAATGATGCATCCTGGAGCTAATACAAGCACGCTGGCAAAAACATTTAGCTGGGGATATCATTGGGAGGATGAGTATCAGGCCCTGGTATCTGAAAAAATTTTCAATTTATTGAAGGACCGGCAGATTAAATTGATTAATTACGGAGATTTGTCTTAAGGATAGCCATTACGAAGGAGTGAGTGTATTGAATATATTAGTAACCGGCGGGGCCGGTTTTATTGGATCTCATTTAACGGACGAACTGATATTGACCGGACATCATGTTACTATTGTTGATAATTTGAGTACAGGCACCATGAAAAATGTGAATGATCAGGCGGAATTTCACAATATTGATATCCTTGACAAGGAAAAACTGGCAGCTGTATTTGACCAAGGACACTTTGATATTGTTTTTCATGAAGCAGCACAGACAATGGTTCCATATTCGATGGATCATCCTGTTGAAGATGCCGAATTGAATATTATGGGACTTTTAAATGTATTAGAAAATTGTCGTCGATATCATATCAAGAAAGTGATTTTTTCTTCTTCAGCAGCTGTGTATGGCGATAACCAAAAAGTGCCTATTAAGGAAAGTGAACCACTTAAACCGATGTCTTTTTACGGATTGACGAAAATCACAGCCGAACGATATTTACAACTGTATTATGAAAATTTTAACCTTCCTTACGTTGTATTACGATATTCAAATGTGTATGGGGAACGGCAAGGCAGTCATGGTGAAGGCGGGGTTGTTTTTGTTTTTTCCAAGGCACTGGCCCAGGGGAAAGATTTGACTATTTATGGTGATGGTGAACAATCGCGTGATTTTATTTATGTAAAGGATATTTCCCAGGCTAATATTGCGGCTATGTCCGAGAATGTACCTTGCGGCATTTATAATATCAGCACAAAGATTGAAACGACAATTAATGCATTAAAAGAAATTCTTGTATATTTCGCCGGAACCGCAGTTCAAACAACGTATGAAGATGCACGGACGGGAGATATTTTTCGTTCGGCTTTAGATAACAGCAACGCTATTGAAGTACTAAAATGGCATCCTAAAACTAAATTGATGCCGGGATTAATGGCAACCTATGCATATTTTCAAGAGGAGGAATCGCATTGAAGAAAGATACAAATCATAAATTTTATTTGGTGCAGGAAGATATTCTGCCGGAAGCCATTAAAAAAACTATAAAAGTTAAAGAGATTTTAAAGCATCATCAAACAAAAACTATTAATGAAGCTGTTAAGAAAATGGATTTGAGCCGTAGCGCGTATTATAAATATAAAGATTTTGTGTTTCCTTTTTATGATGTGACACAAGGGAAAATTGTTACGTTATCTATTATGATTTTTGATAAGCCCGGTTCATTATCTCAAGTTTTGAATGCGATCGCTTCTCATAATGGCAGTGTGCTAACCATTAATCAAGGGATTCCCCTGCAGGGAATAGCGAATGTGGCAATATCTGTGGAAACAAAAGATATGAAATGTACGATTGAAAATCTGATTAAGAAATTGGAAAAATTATCTGGAGTGAGCAAAGTAAACGTAATTGGACAAGCCTAGAGGGGAGAGATGATGATGAAAAATGTTTCAATTGCACTGTTGGGGTGCGGTACTGTTGGAAAAGGAGTCATTGACTTGTTGGCTATGAATAAGTCGTTAATCGAAGAACAGCTGGATACGGCAATTAGTATTAAAAAGGTACTTGTTCGTGACCTGAAAAAATATAAGCAAATGAAGTTGCCAAAAAACATTGCGATTACCACTGATTTTGAAGATATTATTAATGATGATGAAATTAAAATTGTTGTTGAAGTCATGGGCAGTGCAGATTTTGCGAAAAATTGCATTGAAAGTTGTTTTTTAAAAGGGAAAAGTGTTGTCAGTGCAAATAAAGATTTGATTGCTGATTATGGAATTCCTTTATTGAAATTATCACAAAAACATAACGTTGATTTTCAATTTGAGGCGAGTGTAGCGGGAGGCATTCCTATTGTCCGCCCTATGTATTCGTCTTTAAACAGCAATGCGATTGAAGAAATGACAGGAATTTTGAACGGGACGACGAATTTTATCCTAACCAATATGGCACAGCAGGGCATATCTTATGAAGCGGCATTGACGGAAGCGCAGAAGTTAGGATTTGCGGAAGCAGATCCGACAAGTGATGTAGGGGGATTTGATGCTGCCCGTAAAATTGCTATTTTGGCAACGTTAGGATTTCATTCGGAACTTACGTTTAAGGAAGTATCTGTAGAGGGAATTGAAAAAGTTACGCAGGCAGATATTCAACATGCCACAGAAATGGGGTATGTTATCAAACTGCTGGCAGTCGCTAAACAAACCAATAAAGGAATTTCCATGAGCGTGTATCCTGCATTTTTGCAGAAAAATCATCCATTGGCTAGTGTGGGGGGAGCTAATAATGCTATTTTTGTGCATGGAAATTGTGTTGGCGATGTTATGTTTTACGGCCAAGGAGCAGGTTCTCTTCCGACGGCGAGTGCGGTAGTGAGTGATGTTATGAATGTGATTACCCACTTTAATAACCAGATAACGGGAAAACGGCGGTATCTGTGGCGGGAAGATAAAAAGTTGTATAGTACATCCCGGATCATGTCTCCTTATTATCTGCGCATGATTGTAGATAATGCACCTGGTGTTTTATCCAGTATTTCGGGTATTTTTGCGGAAAGTAATATAAGCATCCGGTCGTTGATTCAAAAAGATGAAACGAAAGAAATTGCTGAAATTGTTATTTTGATAGATAGTTCACCCAACGGACTTGTAAAAAAGGCGTTGAAAAAAGTAGAATCGCTGGACTGTGTCCGTAAAGTGGCCAGTGCCATTCGCGTAGTAGAGGTATGATAGAGATGGTTGAACAATTTCATGTACAAATTCCAGCTACATCAGCGAATGTGGGATCAGGTTTTGATGCGTTGGGAATAGCACTTACATTATTTAATGATATATATTTTTCCGTTCAGCCGGAATACGACGGGATGAAAATTGTGGTGGAGGGACTGGGAAAAGAGTCTATTTCTACAGTATTTTCTGAGAATATGGTTTGTCAAGCGATGCAGATTGTTGCAGATACAGTGGGAAAACCTCTGCCTGGCGGTACATTGACATTAGTGAACCGCATTCCGCCGGCACGTGGATTGGGAAGCAGTTCAGCAGCCATTGTGGGGGGCATTGTATTGGCAGATGCCATGCTTGAAGCAAAATTGTCCAAGGCGGACATGCTGGTTATTGCGGCGAAGATGGAGGGACATCCGGATAATGTTGCACCTGCTTTGTATGGAGGGTTATGTGCTTCAGTTATGAATGAAGTGTATACAATTACTAATTCGTTACCTATTGGAGACGATTTATCCTTTGTTGTTGTTAGTCCGGAGGTGGAAGTATCTACTCATGATGCCCGGCAAGTTCTGCCTCATGTCGTTGATTACGGTCAGGCTGTGTTCAATGTCAGTCGTGTCAGTTTTTTGGTTACTTCTATATTGACTAAGCAATACGATCATTTGGCATTAGGGTTGGAGGATAAACTTCACGTACCGTATCGGATTCAGCTTATACCGCATGGTGAAGCCGTTTTGCAGGCAGCTATGGATGCTGGTGCAAAAGGTGCTACTATCAGTGGTTCTGGATCTACCTTGATCGCGTTTGTGACAGAGGATGGCAACCGAGTATTGGAAGCAATGGTACAGGCGTTTGAACGCAATGGATTAGTTTCAACGGGATATGTGTTGAACTGTTGCAATAAAGGGGCTGTAATTTTATAAATATATAATACAAAACACGCGATACTCTCGAAACTTCAGCAGATTCGAGAGCATTGCATGAAGGGAAGACTATGATACAGCAGATTGGTTCTCATATTTATTCTAATACATATCACCCCGGACCGGCGAAAGACGACAGTGTTATTTTGTCTTATTCTAATCGGGATATTCTTTTACGGGAACAAGGAGATGTTTTTTCGTATCCTTTATTTTCTCAATTACCCCCGGAAATGAAAAAGGAAAAACATCTTATCTGGCTTTTTACGATTGACGGCATTGAGTATTTTTTAACACGTGAGGCGATAACACTGCCTGGATATGCATATGTGCCCGTCAATTATTTACGAGTTGCCCATCCTCGTTATTTATCTTTTGCCGGAGTTACGGGATTATCTTTGCATAACTGGTATCAAAATCATATTTTCTGCGGCGGCTGCGGTAAACCGATGCAGTATAGCAAGGCAGAACGAATGGTATATTGTGATAACTGTCAGACCATGTCCTATCCGACGATTTGCCCTGCTGTTATTGTAGGCGTGCGCAACGGTGACAAACTTCTGGTTTCAAAATATGCTGGTCGTGATTATAAACGATTTGCTTTATTGGCGGGATTTGCTGAGATTGGTGAAACAATTGAAGAGACCGTACATCGTGAAGTTATGGAAGAAGTTGGCATTAAGGTTAAAAATCTGACGTTTTATAAAAGCCAGCCATGGTCTTTTACGGATACGCTTTTGTTTGGATTTTTCTGTGATGTTGCCGGCAGTGATGAACTTCATATTGATTATCAAGAGCTGTCTACTGCACAATGGCTGGATCGTAAAAATTTGCCTGATGATGAAGAAAAGTCTAGTCTTACTATGGAAATGATGACGTTATTTAAAGAAGGAAAAGCATAAATTAGTGAATTTGTGTTTTGAAAATGTATTTGACAATATAAGTGAAACTTGTTATGATAGGCTACAATGAAAGGCAATGAATGGAAGAATCTGTTTTTTTCTCCCGCTGCAGAGAGAGGCTCGATTGGTGCAAGAGCTTTGTAGGAGCAGAACAGAGGGTCACCCATGAGCCGGTGGAGGGAAAGATCTGCCCGGGACAACCGTTATCTGTATGATGAAGAGGCTATGATTTTTATTGTAGCAAATTAGGTGGTACCGCGGAAGATACGATGTTCTTTCGTCCTAACGGTTAGTTTAGGATGAGGGAACATTTTTTATTTAGTTGCGATGTGGCAGCCAATTAGTCGTTCTCTGACGGGTAAGTCAAAATAAATCGATAAAATTTTATACTAGCAAAAAAACAATGAATAGTTGATGTAGTATTGAGGAGGAGAAACGAATATGCAATGGAATAAAGAAGAACTGGGTTCTTATGCACCTAATGATATTGAAATGAAGTGGTATGCGTATTGGGAAAATAATGGTTTTTTTCACCAAGAGCCGGAGGCAGGTAAACCACCGTTTAGTATTGTAATGCCGCCGCCTAATGTGACAGGACAACTTCATATGGGACATGCATTAGATAATACGCTTCAAGATATACTTATCCGCTTTAAGCGTATGGAAGGATTTAATGTGATGTGGCTGCCTGGGACGGATCATGCTGGAATTGCAACCCAAGTCAAAGTAGAGCAGCAATTAGCTGAAGAAGGAAAAACACGGTATGATATTGGACGTGAAGAATTTTTAAAACGGGTTTGGCAATGGAAAGAGCAATATGGGAACCGCATTGAAAAACAAGTGCGCCGATTGGGATCTTCCTGTGACTGGAGCCGTAAACGGTTTACGATGGATGATACGTGTGCTAAGGCGGTTCGGGAGGTTTTTGTGTCTCTTTATGAAAAGGGATTGATTTATCAAGGACAGCGTATTACAAACTGGTGTCCGCATTGCCAAACAGCCTTAAGTGATATTGAAGTGGATCACTCGGATGTCCAGGGACATTTATGGTATGTAAAATATCCCATTGTTGGAGAGACAGAATATGTCATGATCGCGACGACTCGGCCTGAAACGATTATGGGGGATACAGCGGTTGCCGTAAATCCGAATGATCCGCGTTTTAAAAAATATATAGGGAAAAAAGTTATTGTTCCGCTGGTAAACCGTGAAGTAGATATTATTGCTGACGATTATGTTGATCTTGAATTTGGGACCGGTGCTGTTAAAATTACACCGGCACATGATCCGAATGATTTTGATATGGGACAGCGCCATCATTTGGAATCTATTATGATTATGAATTTAGACGGCACAATGAATGAACTGGCAGGAGATAAATACAATGGCATGACTCGTGAAGAATGCCGAAATGCAGTAGTAGCTGATTTACAATCTTTGGGTCTGCTGGATCATATCGAAGAGTTAACGCATGCAGTAGGACATTGTTCCAGATGCAAGACGATAATTGAACCGTTTTCCACTAAACAATGGTTTGTTAAAATGGGACCTCTTACAGAAGCGGCTCTTACAGCGGTAAAAGAAGGTAAGACCGAATTTGTACCAGACCGCTTTGCTAAGACCTATAATCACTGGCTGGAAGACGTTCATGATTGGTGTGTTTCCCGGCAGCTTTGGTGGGGGCATCAAATTCCGGCATGGTACTGTGATGATTGTGGCAAAACTTCGGTCAGTCGTACGGATATTACAGAATGTCCGCATTGCCATAGTACACATATTCATCAAGATCCAGATGTGTTGGATACTTGGTTCAGCTCAGCACTGTGGCCTTTCTCAACTATGGGATGGCCAAATCAGACGGCCGATTTAAAACAGTTTTTTCCGACAAGTGTACTGGTGACAGGATATGACATTATTTTCTTCTGGGTTGCACGTATGATGTTTATGACATGTGAATTTATGAAGGATATTCCGTTTAAGCATGTGTTTATACATGGTCTTGTCCGTGACAGTCAAGGTCGTAAGATGAGTAAATCTTTGGGAAATGGGATTGATCCATTAGGTGTTTGTGAAGAATATGGGGCCGATGCACTGCGATTTACTCTTGTTACGGGAAACACTCCGGGCAACGATATGCGTTTTTATATGGAAAAAGTAGAAGCAAACCGTAATTTTGCCAATAAAATTTGGAATGCGACAAAATTTGTTATTATGAATCTAAAAGATTATGATGTCGATTTTATTCCTGCAACGGCAGACTTGACATTGGCAGATCGCTGGATACTTACTTCTTTCAATGATACGGTTCGGCGCGTAACGACTAATTTAGATACGTTTGAATTAGGTGATGCGGCTGATGCTGTATATAATTTCATCTGGAATTCTTATTGTGATTGGTATATTGAATTAGCTAAACAGCGTTTGTATAAGTCGGATGATGAACAGAGCAAGCGTACCGTACAATATGTTTTGGTCTATGTTCTTGCACATACGCTGGAATTACTCCATCCATTCATGCCGTTTGTGACAGAACACTTATGGCAGCATATACCCCACGAAGGAGACAGCATCATTGTAGCTCCGTGGCCGCATATGCAGGAAAAATGGAATTTTGCTTCTGATGCAGCGACAATGAATACACTTATGGAGGCAATTAAAGGTATTCGCAATATGCGTGCCGAATCCAATGTCCCCATGGGTAAAAAAGCACCGATCATTATGATTCCTGCAGATAAAGCGATGGCGGCTACATTGAAAGAATATGAGGCGTATTTCCATACATTGGCGTTTGCCGATAAGGTTACTTTGCTTGATCCGATGGATGCTAAACCGGAAAATGCAGTTGTCTCTGTAGTTCCGGGTATTGAAGTGTATCTTCAGTTGAAAGACCTGATTGATGTTGAAAAAGAAACGGCACGTGTTCGCAAGGAACAAGATAAGATAGCAAAGGATATTGACCGGTTGGAAAAGAAATTATCTAATCAAGGCTTTTTATCAAAAGCTCCTGCGGCAGTTATTGAAAAGGAAAAGGCTAAACTGACGGACTATTCTGAAAAAGCGGCAGCGTTGGCTAAGCGCATGGAAGACTTAGATGCGTTGTAAGATCGAGGCATATCACTATGACATACAATGAAGCAGTATATTATTTAGAGCATGCCAGCGTGTTTGGGGTACAACTTGGGCTGGAACGTATCCGTAAATTGCTGGAACGACTGGGAAATCCTCAAAACACCTATAAAACCATCCATGTAACGGGAACCAATGGGAAAGGTTCCGTTACGGCAATGATTGCCAGTGTGTTAACAGAAGCAGGAATTCATACGGGGCGGTATACGTCTCCCCATTTGGAAGAATATACGGAACGTATACATCTTGATGACAATGATATCAGTAGAGAAGCCTTTGCCGAAGCGGTAGAAAAAGTATCGCACGTTGTGGAATGTATGGCGGCTGAAGGGTTAGAGCGGCCAACAGAATTTGAAATGATTACAGCTTCTGCTTTTTGGTATTTTGCTAAAGAAAAAGTAGAATATGCTGTTATTGAAGTAGGTCTTGGCGGTCTGCTCGACTCTACAAACGTGATTGTCCCGGTTGTTTCTGTCATTACCAATGTATCTATGGATCACATGAAATATTGCGGGAATACTATTGAGGAAATTGCGGTACAGAAAGCCGGAATAATTAAAGAGGGAGTACCTGTTGTAACAACTGCGCAGCAACCGGCATTATCGATTATTGCAAAAACAGCATATGAAAAACATAGTCGGGTATATGCTGCTGGTTATAGTTTTGACGTTGTTCAGGAGGTCAGCAAAGAAAAGAAATGGGGAGAACAAGTCGTTACGGTTCGGGAAAGATACGGATATTCCATTACTGCCGCTATTCCCCTAATGGGGCAGCATCAACGGATGAATAGTGCAGCTTCTATTATGACATTGCTTCTTATCGCGCGCCATGACAAACGCCTGACGTGTACTGCTTTACAGCGAGGCATAGCAAACGTTCGATGGCCTGGGCGTTTCCAAATTCTTAAAGCGGGTGAGATCGATATTGTTATTGATGGTGCACATAACCCGGCTGGTATTGATACTTTCTGCAAAACGTATGAAGAAGTTTTTGCAAATCGCAAACGAGTATTTTTGTTTTCCGTTTTAGCAGATAAAGATTATACGCAGATGGTACAAAAACTATTTCATCGGGATGATTATGTTATTTGTGCTCCGGCTCCCACTCCGCGCACTGCCGATCCAAGAGAAGTTGCTGCCATTCTTCCTTGCAGGGCAGATTGGTCAGAATCTATTGAAGATGGATTGACTAACGTGTTTTCTTCCGTAAAGGATAATCAAGTAGTGTGTATTATCGGATCACTATACATTCAAGGGGCCGTTCGCCGATATCTGCGTACTCGATACGGCCTTTGCCGGATATAAAAACACATGGACAATGTAATCATTTTTACGCTATAATAAAGTTAAAGGAGGATTGCTATGAATCCTAAGACTTTTATAGCGGGCAGTCCCAGCGAAGCATTACGGATGCGTATCGTATATGCTCTTTTTGGGACTGCCTTTTTTTTACCGCTTAACATTTTTGCACTGGAAGCTTGTTTCATTGCAGCTGTCTTTATGTCGGCGTATTATACGTGGAAATATGATGTGCATATTTGGCGGTATATGCCATTATTTTGGCCGGCGGCAGCCTTTTCGGTGACTGCGTTCCTATCGTTGGCAGGCTCACCTAAATCTTTATATGGTATTGCTTTTTATTTTTTTACAGTTGTGCAATATTTTTTATTATATAATATGGTTGTCTCTTTTATTCGAGGAGAAAAAGAACGCCGTATTTTATTATATTGCTTTTTGGCAGGAGCGGTATGTGTAGCTGTCTATGGATTATATCAATATACTACTATGCTGGGTCTTCATAATGCAGAGTGGGTGGATACGGATGCTTTTCCCTTGCTGCAGCGGCGTATGTATTCAACCTTATATAACCCCAATCTTTTATCGGCATACCTGCTTATGGTTATGGGAATTGCGGCTTCCTTGACAGTGTGGACGCGACACAATGTGCATCGTATTATATATGGTGCTTTGTTTGTTTTATTTACGCTTTGTCTTATTTTGACTTACTCCCGCGGCGGCTGGGTCAGTGTATTTGCTTTGGTCTTTTTCTTTGGCCTGGTATGGGACAAAAGAATTTGGCTGTTGTTTCTTATCGTTCCTTTGGTGTTGGCCTTTTATCATGGAGGAGTGGTCAATCGTCTTTTGTCGATTTTTTCTAATAGTGAAGATACCTCGGTTATTATGCGTCTTGATATGTGGGAAAGTACTTTTTACATGATTTGTGATCATCCTATTTTAGGTGTTGGCTGGGGAGCCTATAAATATGTCTATCCGTTGTATAACGAATTGATTCAAGAAGCAGGTATCACGATTTATCATGCACATAACATGTATTTTAATATTATGGCAGAAACGGGTGTTGTTGGATTTTTCTTTTATATGTGGTTCTTTTTTGGGACGGCTTGGTATGGATTGCGCGTCTTAAAAGAAAATTGTAATACCTTTGATTGCTGTATCGCCATGGGGACCGCATCCGTGATTGCAGCGCTTGCTGTCAGTGGAATCAGTGATTACGACTTGTTTAGTACTCAAATATCACTAACTTTATGGTTTTTATGCGGATTATTTTCCAATACTTATATAGAAATGCAAAAAAAATGAAAAAAAGTTTGATAAAGAATTCACAATGATATATAATAATATTAATTGTGAATGGTTGAACAATATAATATTTTTTTGACATTGTCTACAGGATAGATATGGAAAGGAGTTTTCCATGAAACAGAAGAAAGTGATATCTGATGCAGTTATAGAAAGACTACCCTTATATTATAGGGATTTACTATTACTGCAGGATGCTGGAATTGACATTATATCTTCAGAAAAATTAGGAGAACGCCTTGGTATTACGCCGGAACAAATTCGCAAAGATTTGACCTGTTTTGGAGCTTTTGGTAAAAAAGGTGTAGGATATTATGTTGGTGAATTATGTCAGCAGATTGTTGAAATTATTGGGTTACAGCAGCATTGGAAAGTGGGTATTGCAGGAATTGGGCATTTAGGATGGGCGTTAGCCAATTATAAAACATTTGGCCGTTTAGGATTCCGTACGACCGGCTTGTTTGATGTAGATCATCGTATTATTGGACAGAATGTAGGGGGAGTCATTGTTACACCTATTTCTGAGATGGATAAAGTAATTCGTAAAGAAGGCATTCAAATTGGAATTATTACTACGCCAGCTTCCGTCGCCCAGCAAGTTGCTGACCAAATGGTAAATGCAGGCATCAAAGGTATATTATCGTTTGCACCGCTGCGGCTTAACGTGCCAGATCATATTTTTGTATTTCGTGAAGACCTATCCATTGGATTGAGTCGTATTTCATACTATTTAACAAATAAACCGGAAGAACAGTAATACTGTTTTTTTATTAATAAAAATGAGGATAAGACATCTATATGTGGATGTCCTGCCCTCATTTATTTTTTTTCAGATGTAGATTTTCCCGGTAGGCTGCAGTTGCTTCCGCAGGGGTAATGAATCCTTGGTCAGACATCAGCGCCAGTACGGTTTTTTGTCGTTCTTTTGCCGCGTTGTAATTTTCTAATGGATTATAGTACGTGGGAGCTTGCAATAACCCGGCTAACATTGTTGCTTGACCTAAAGATAATTTGTCTGGTTTGATGCCAAAATATCGCAGGCAGGCTTCATTGATGCCATAAGAGTTGGAGCCAAAATAAGCGGTATTTAAATATAATTCCAAAATTTCGTCTTTTGTGTAGTTTTTTTCAAGGAGAATTGATAAAATCAATTCTTGAGATTTTCGGGTCAATGTTCGTGCGGGTGTTAGAAAATTATTTTTTACAACTTGCTGACTAATTGTACTGCCGCCTTCTACGGTTTCCCCAGAAGTAAAATTGACCAGCATAGCGCGGATAATGCCGATTGGATCGATGGGACCGTGTTCATAAAAACGGCGATCTTCCGTTGCAATGACTGCCTGCTGCAGTGATTTTGGTATTATTGCAAGAGAGGTGTATACAGGAATCTTTTTAATTTTATCATCTAAAGCGGCACGAAAATGCATATACGAGTACAGGTTTTCCTGCAGCGTACTTATGGGTTCCGGTACAGTGCTTTTTTGTATATGTGAAGAAACGGCAGGCATGTGTGTACTGACTTTCGGTGCGTCATATAACATATTCCAACCGGCACAGGCGAAGAAAGCAATTAAAAATATAAAAATATATTTCTTTTTCATAAAACCTCCTATCATGATTTATTGTATCATATTTCGTTATGTATGAAAACAAAGGCTTTCCAGCAGGAATATATAAGATAGAAATAAAAATTGTTTTATACAAAATACTTGCATAATATTTCATCAACGTGTATACTAAATTACAAATATAAAATTAATTATGAGTATGTTGAGGAGGAATTAGCAATGAATGATATTAAAAAGATAGTCTTAGCTTATTCTGGTGGGTTGGATACATCTGTCATTATTCCTTGGTTAAAGGAAAACTATAAAGGCTGTGAAGTAATTGCCGCTTGTGCTGACTTGGGACAGCCGGATGATTTTAAAGCTATTGAAGAAAAAGCATATAAATCCGGAGCATCTAAGGTATATGTTATGGATGTTAAAAAGGAATTTTTGGAAGATTATGTTTGGCCTGTTGTAAAAGCAGGCTGTGTATATGAAGGAAAATATCTTCTGGGAACATCTTTTGCACGTCCTCTTATTTCTAAAAAACTTGTTGAAATAGCTAAAAAAGAAAATGCCGATGCAATTGCACACGGCGCTACAGGAAAAGGGAACGACCAGGTCCGGTTTGAATTGACTGTAAAAGCACTGGCTCCCGAAATTAAATTGATTGCACCGTGGCGCATGTGGTCTATTAAATCGCGTGAAGATGCATTGGAATTTGCGGCAGCACACAATGTGCCTATTGCTCATAAAACCGAAGGAGAACCATATCCGTACAGCATGGATTGGAATATTTGGCATTTGAGTCATGAAGGTGCCGACTTGGAAAATCCTGCAAATGCACCCAAAGATATGGTATATATGGTGACAACTCCGCCAGAAAAAGCTCCGGATATGCCGGTTAAAATTGAACTTACTTTTGAACAAGGAATTCCGGTTGCGCTGAATGGACAAAAGATGGAAACTGTGGCACTGATGGAAACGTTGAATAAGATTGGTGCTGAAAATGGTATTGGAATTGTCGATCTCGTTGAAAATCGACTGGTTGGAATGAAGAGCCGTGGCATTTATGAAAATCCAGGCGGAGCAATTATTATGTATGCTCATAGAGAATTGGAATATCTTTGCCTTGATAGAGCTACGCTGCATTATAAAGAACTTGTTGCTAATAAATATGCTGAACTTGTATATGATGGCATGTGGTTTTCTCCTTTGCGTGAAGCATTGGCTGCCTTTGTTGATGAAACACAAAAAACAGTTACAGGGACAGTGAATTTGAAATTGTATAAAGGAAATATTATAAGTGCCGGTTCTCAATCGCCGTATTCTTTATATAGTGAAGAATTTGTAACGTTTGGTGAAGATGAAGTATATAATCAGAAAGATGCAGAAGGATTTATCAATCTATTTGGCTTACCGCTCAAAATGCGTGCCATGATGAAACAGCATGTGGAAAAAGCAGAAAAATAAGGAGCGAACACAATGAAATTATGGGGCGGTCGTTTTACAAAAGCTACTGATAGAAACGTAGAAGAATTTAATTCTTCGATTCAATTTGATTGCCGTATGTATGCAGAAGATATCTGTGGCAGTATTGCGCATGCAACAATGCTTGCAAAACAGGGTATTATATCTGATTTTGATAAAGAGCAGATTGTTGCAGGCCTGAAAAATATATATGAACAGATAGAAAAAGGCGAATTTGAGTTTTCTATTGAATTAGAAGATATCCATATGAATGTAGAAAAACGTTTAACAGATGCTATCGGTGAAGCCGGCGGAAGACTTCATACTGGACGCAGCCGTAATGATCAGGTGGCGTTGGATACGCATATGTACGTTCGTAAGGAAATTGCCTCGGTGGCGGTGCTTCTTGCAAATTTGCAAGAAGCGATTGTCAAAGCTGCAGAAAAATATAGCGATACCATTATGCCGGGATATACGCATATGCAGCGTGCACAACCAGTTCTTTTTAGTCACCATCTGATGGCCTATTTTTCTATGTTTTCCCGTGATTTCAAACACCTATCTTATGTTTGGGATATAACGGATATCATGCCACTGGGAGCAGGTGCTTTAGCAGGGACAACGTATCCTCTTGATCAGCCTTATGTAGCAGAATTGCTTAACTTCTCAACATTATATGATAACAGCATGGATGCTGTAAGCGATAGAGATTATATTATATCATTTCTTGAATTTGCAGCTAATTTGATGATGCACCTAAGTCGTTTATCAGAAGAATTTATTCTTTGGTCTTCTTCGGAATTCAAATTTATTGAATTGGATGATGCACATTGTACGGGTTCTTCTATTATGCCGCAGAAAAAAAATCCGGATATTTGTGAACTCGTTCGCGGAAAAACAGGGCGTGTTTATGGACATTTGATGGGAATTCTTACGATGATGAAAGGAATTCCCATGGCGTATGATAAAGACATGCAAGAGGATAAGGAAGGGTTGTTCGATGTTATTGATACGTTGAAATTTGCTCTTGCGATTTATACAGCGATGATTGGTGGTATGAAAGTGAATGATCGGCATATGCGGGAGGTTTTGGAAAACGATTTTTCCAATGCAACGGATATGGCGGATTATCTGGCTAAAAAAGGATTGCCCTTCAGAGAGGCCCACGCTGTCGTTGGTAAAGCGGTACAGTATTGCTTGCAGCAGGGAAAAGTACTGCAGCAATTGACATTGCAGGAATTGCAGGAGATGTCTGCTTTATTTTCTGAAGACATACATCACTATCTTGATATTGAAACTTGCGTGTCGCAGCGGCAGACGTATAATGGGACGGCTCCGGCTTCTGTTGCGAGACAGTGTACTGCAGGGTATAACGTGATCGATAATGAAAAGAAACATATTAGTCAGTGGAATGGGATTATTGCCTCTGTGTATGAACTGGTCAAATAATTAGCAGAAATGAAGTTAAATGACACTACTGTATTTTTGCAGTAGTGTCATTTGTGTTATTGTATATGCCGATACGGCGGCAATAGAAATTCATTTAGGCAGAGAACTGAGAATACCGTATATTTTAAATATGGGAAAGTAGTGAATTAATCATTTCGTTTTGCGGATAACAGATTTTTTATAAATAATGAGTATTCAGCGTAGTTAACAGGCAATTTGAACTTAGTGTAAAATAATTCTCGGTAAGATATTGCAAAAAAAAGAAAAGACCTAGATAATAGATATATTGCCTAGCCAGCAAAATATATCACAACCGAAGGTCTTCTCATGGAATATATTATAGCAGAAATTATCAAAACAATAAAGGAATCCGATACCGCAATTTGAAGTTATATTTGTCAATTACCGCATTAATAATGTATAATAAAATCATATAGATAAAAGTTAATTTATAAATATGAAGGAAAGGAGTGGCGTAATTAATGTTAAATGTGGCTCAAACTACATTAGCTGATTCGATTTCGTATAATGGAATCGGCTTGCATGCTGCAAATGAAGTCCACATGGTACTGCGCCCAGCGCCGGCTGATACGGGAATTATTTTTGTCCGTACAGATTTACCGGGGAATCCCTCGGTACCGGCACATCTATCCAATGTAACCAATACAATGAGGGCAACAACACTTGAAGACGGTGAAGCGAAGGTTTTTACTGTTGAACATTTGTTGTCTGCTTTGCAAGGATTGCAGATAGATAATTGTATCGTGGAAATGAATTCGGTGGAACCACCGGTTGCCGATGGCAGCAGTCTGACTTTTGTTCATTTAATAGAACAGGTTGGCACAGTATCATTAGATGCGCCTCGTTGCGTTCTTGCTGTTAAAAAACAGCATATTGTTCAAGATCAGGATAAGTTTATAGCTATCATTCCCTATGATGGTTTTCGTATTACCTTTACCTCTATTAATCCCCACCCTTTATTAGGGGTTCAATTTATGGACACCGAAATTGCGGATAAGCAGCAATATATACAAGATGTTGCCCCCGCTCGAACGATTGCTTTTACACAAGAGTTTGAAATGTTAAAAAAATTAGGGTTAGGCAAAGGCGGGACGATTGAAAATGTTGTTGTTTATGATGAGCATACCTGCTTGTCAAAATTGCGTTTTGATGACGAGCTAGTCCGTCATAAAGTGTTGGATATCGTGGGAGATATGGCGTTGATTGGAAAACCGATCAAGGGACATATTATTGCTGTTAAATCCAGCCATAAATTAAATAATCGCTTAGCTAATGAGATTTTTAAAGAAGTTGATTAGGGAGGAATTATTATGATTTTGAATGTAACCGATATTATGGAAATTTTGCCGCATCGCTATCCGATGCTGCTTGTGGATCGTATTATCGAATTAGAACCGATGAAATATGCCGTAGGTATTAAGAATGCAACGTTTAACGAACAGTTTTTCCAAGGTCATTTTCCGGGGCAGCCGGTTATGCCGGGAGTATTGCTGGCAGAAGCAATGGCACAAGTAGGCGGAGTAGCACTTCTCTATCCGGAAGAAAATCGTGGGCTCGTTCCATTCTTTACAGGAATCGATAAGCTGCGGTTTCGCCATCCTGTCCGTCCGGGAGATACCGTTGTTATGCGTGCGGATATTGAAAAAATTAAAGGACGTATGGGTAAAGTCAAAGCACAATCCCATGTAGGTGATATATTGTGTGCAGAAGGTGAATATCTGTTTGCACTCATGCCGCAGGAAGATAAAAAAAGAAAATAAGTTATAATGCAAGTAATTAGTATAAAAAAGAAGAAAAATAACGAAAAAATAAGATAGACTAATATAACACTGCTAAAACATTTGTTTTTAGCAGTTATATTCTGCCCTCATGAAAAAGAGTATATTATATATTGTTAAATTATTAAAAATTTTTAAGCTCCTTTCAGATTGGGAAATTTTGAAAGGATAGCGAGGAGTGACTTTAATGACCGAGGAAAAAGGAGACATGCAGAAAAGCATGATACATCCAACGGCTATTATAGATCCACATGCGAAAATTGGGCCAGGTGTTAAAATAGGGCCTTACGCCGTTATCGGCCCTAATGTGGAGATTGGAGAAGGAACGGAAGTTATGGCACATGTTGTCATTGACGGATGGACTACAATAGGAAAATATTGTCGGTTTTTCCCCAGTGCGTCTATTGGTTCCGAACCACAGGATTTGAAATTTAATGGCGAAAAAAGCTATGTAACGATTGGTGATTATTCTGTTTTTCGGGAATTTGTGACAGTAAGCAGGGCGACAGGTGAAGAAGATGTGACAAGTATTGGTTCCCATTGCTTGTTTCAAGCTTGTACGCATATTGCCCATAATTGTGATGTCGGCAATTATGTTATTATGAGTAATTGCGCGGGGCTTGCCGGACATGTGACGATTGAAGATCGTGTTGTAATCGGCGGAATTGCCGGAGTACATCAATTTGTCAAAGTAGGACGCAACAGCATGATCGGCGGGTTGGCAAAGGTCGTGCAGGATATTCCGCCTTTTGTTATTGCTGATGGACAGCCAGCACGTTGTGTAGGGTTGAATAGTGTTGGATTATCCAGAGCCGGAATACCAGAGAATATTCGCAGCGAACTGAAAAAAGCATTTCGTATTTTATACCGCTCTGGTTTGAATTTAGGACAAGCAATTGCTGAAATGGAACAGGAATTGGACAGCTCTGAAGAAGTAGAACATTTTCTTCGCTTTCTTCGCAATGCAGAACGAGGTATTTGTCGCGGCACAAAAGCGTAATGAATTATAGAAAGGGCAGGTGAGCAGTGTCTTGCCACCCTTTTTTTGTTTGTCGGAGTTTTTGTAGAAAAAGACTTTCCTTTTGCTGACAGAGTATATATTTTTTTGATATAATAGATGAGATACATTACTAGATTTCACAAGGGTGGTATATATGGAAAAAGTAGGATTGCTTGCGGGTGTTGGCAATTTGCCTGTAGAATTTGTGCGTGCTGCTAAACAGACAGGACATAAAGTGATTGTTATTGCTGTTGTGGATGAACCAGCACCGGAATTAGCATCGGAAGCAGACGTGTACTATACTATTAATGTGGCTAAATTGGATAAAGTAATCCGTACCATGAAGAAAGAAGGAGTTACTAAAATCACCATGATTGGCAAGGTAACTAAGGAAATCCTTTTTAAAGGTCTTAAATTTCCGGACTTGCGGGCAATTAAGCTGTTGGCACGATTGCGCAATCGTAAAGATGATACGATTATGCTGGCTATTGTAGAAGAACTGGCAAAGGATGGATTGGAGGTAGTTGATCAAACTATATACCTAAAACCCCTGATGCCTTCTGTAGGAGTGCTGACACAGCGGACACCTACAGAAAAAGAAAATGATGATATTCGTTTTGGCTTTGCAGCAGCAAAGGCTGTTGGTGGATTGGATATTGGTCAAACTGTCGTTGTAAAGAATAAAGCAGTCATGGCCGTTGAAGCGATTGAAGGGACAGATTCCTGTATTCGCAGGGGCGGTACGCTGGGAAGAGGAAATGCTGTTGTTGTCAAGGTGGCAAAACCAAATCAAGATGTTCGTTTTGATGTTCCGGCCATTGGTATGGATACCTTGCAGAATATGATTGAAAGCAATTGTACAGTACTGGCTATTGAAGCTGGACATACGCTTTTTGTGGAACAGCAGGCGGTGATATCTTTAGCAGATAAGAAGGGTATTTGTATTTGTGCTGTAGATGAAACGTATTGATAAGGAGTTTTTATGAAAATCATGTTTTCTGCCGGAGAAGCCTCTGGTGATATGCATGGCGCAAATTTAGCCAAAGCTATGAAAAAAATTGATCCTGAAGTGGAACTGATCGGTATGGGTGGTTCTCAGATGGATGCTGCCGGTGTGCGGATTATATATGATATAAAAAATCTGGGATTTATAGGGGTAGGGGAAATTCTAAAGAAAATTCCATTCTTTTTTCGACTCCGCGATTTTTTATTTCAAAAAATGCTGGAGGAAAAACCAGATTTATTAGTCTGTATTGATTATCCTGGTTTTAATATGCGTCTTATCAAGAAGGCAAAGGCAGCGGGTATTCCTGTCGTTTATTATATTTTGCCGACTATTTGGGCTTGGCATAAAAGCCGAGGAAAGGTAATAGCACAATATGCTGATTTGGCAGTATCTATGTTTCCTTTTGAAGAAACGTTGTATCGCAATATAGGAACAAACGTTATTTATGCCGGACATCCGCTGATGGATGTGGTTCATGCTGACATGACAAAAGAGGAGGCTTACCGGTATTTTGGTTTGGACCCCCAGAAACGAACGATTTTGTTTATGCCGGGAAGTCGGCTGCAGGAGGTCAAGGGATTGCTTCCTGATATGCTTAGTGCTGCAAAAATTATTAAGCAATATGCAGGAAATGTTCAATTTATCATACCGCGAGCTTCGACAATTGATCGCAGTTTGCTTGAACGCGCTGTACAAGCTGCAGATGTTTCTGCTGTTATTGCGGATGATCATATATATGATATGATGAATATCAGTACGGTAGCGGTGGCGGCATCGGGAACGGCAACCTTGGAGACCGCATTGATGGGGCTGCCGACGATATTGATTTATCGAGTGTCTTCCTTGACCTATACATTGTCGAAATTTCTAGTCCATATAAAGCACATTGGATTACCTAACATTATTTCCGGAAGGGAAATAATGCCGGAATTGTGGCAGGATGAAGTTACTCCGCTTCATATAGCGGAACAATTGTTAAAAGTGTTACAGGATAAAAAGCAGGAACAACAACTGCGCAGTGATATGTTATCCGTGCGCAGTTCTATGGGGAAACCCGGTGCGGTTGAGCGCATCGCTGGAACTATTATACAGTTTGCTAAGGAGAAAGGCAGTTTATGAGAGAATATAGTAGCTATGAAAGCTACAAAAGATTGTTGAACTTTATCAGACCATATGTATCACGGTTGATTATATCTGTAGTGTGCATGGCTTTTTCCGGTCTGAGCAATGTTGTTGTACCGTGGCTGATTAAAGATGTTATTGATAAAGTGTTAGCCAATAAAGATGTCTATACGTTGAACCTTATTGTTATCGGTATTTTGGTTCTTTTTGTTTTGCGGGGCATTTTCTTTTTTGGGCAAAGCTATCTCATGAGTTATGTGGGACAAAAAATTGTTATTGATATTCGAGAAAAACTGTATCGCCATTTGCAGCGCTTGTCTTTGTCGTATTATGACCGTAATAAGACGGGTATTATTATGAGTAACTTGACAAATGATGTTACGGCGCTGCAAACTGCAATTGCCGGAAACTTGGTTTCCTTTGTTCAAGAAGTCGTTATATTAGTTGGGTCATTGGCTTCTATGGTGTATTTGAATTGGCGGTTGACATTGCTGACCTTGATTATTGTGCCGTTAGTGCTTTTGACGATTCACTTTTTTGGAGCACGGCTGCGTGAAGCGGGTCATGAGGTACAGGGAAAGATCGCTGATATTACCGCCCTGCTTCAGGAAGCTATTTCTGGAATTCGAATTATTCGCTCTTTTAATCGTGAAGAATATGAAATAAAAAAATTTATTACACAAAACGACTACAATTTTCAGGCCGTTATGAAGACGACAAAACTTACAAGTATGCTGACTCCGTTTGTGGAATTTTTTGCAGCGGTGGCTGTGACCGGGATTATTTGGTATGGCGGCATAAGTGTTATTAACGGAGATATGACGGCAGGGGCTCTTATTGCCTTCTTGATTTATGCAATTAATCTGGCTAATCCAGTGCGTCGAATTAGTGATATTTATGGCAATGTTCAAAAATCTCTTGGTGCTGCAGATCGTGTATTTGAAACACTTGATACAAAACCTGACGTAGAAGAAAATATGAATGCCGTTGAATTGCCACAGGTGCAAGGCCGTGTTCAATTTGACAATGTGTATTTCTCTTATGACAGCGAGCATGCCGC
This sequence comes from Megasphaera paucivorans, assembly GCF_900103535.1. GTDB lineage: Bacteria > Bacillota > Negativicutes > Veillonellales > Megasphaeraceae > Megasphaera_A > Megasphaera_A paucivorans. Next base: position 82,932 of record NZ_FNHQ01000007.1, read on the forward strand.
ATTGCAGAATTTTAATTTGATTATAGATCCCGGGCAGGTTGTAGCGCTTGTAGGCCCCAGTGGAGCCGGAAAATCTACAGTTGCTAATCTTTTGCCTCGCTTTTATGATGTGGAACGAGGAAGTTTGACTATTGACGGCATTGATATCCGGGATGTTACGTTTTCGTCGTTACGTCGGCAAATTGGACTTGTTCCGCAGGAAACCATGCTTTTTAATGCGTCTGTCATGGAAAATATTTTGTATGGCCGTTTAGATGCGACAGAAGAAGAAGTCATATTAGCAGCTAAAGCGGCAAATGCGGATGAGTTTATCCGGCAGCTGTCCGATGGATACAGCACGGTAGTCGGAGATCGGGGCAATTCTTTATCCGGCGGACAGCGGCAGCGTATTGCTATTGCTCGGGCTATTTTGAAAAATCCGCGTATTCTTATTCTTGATGAAGCAACCTCTGCTCTGGATACGGAAAGCGAGAAAATTGTACAGGCCGCTTTGGATCGTCTCATGAAGGGACGTACTGCCGTGGTTATTGCACATCGGCTTAGCACGGTCCGCAATGCGGACAAGATCGTTGTGATTGATAAAGGAAGAATCGCTGAAGTGGGAACGCATGAACAACTTCTTGCGAAAAAAGGACTATACGCAAATTTATATGCAGTGCAATTTAATGAAAAATTGAAAGGCTAAACTATGAGAATTAATCCTATTTATTGGCTATATAATATTTTGCTGGTTATGTATTGGGCGACGTTATTTCCCATACTGATATACCGCCTTATCAAAGAGGAAGGATTTTATCAGCGCATCAAGCAAAGTATCGGATATCTGCCGGATGATCTAAAAGAAAAAATATCTAACCGTCATGCTATCTGGCTTCATGCGGCTTCTGTAGGAGAAATTGTAGCTGCCAGCCCTATTATACGAGAAATGCGTAAAAAGTATCCGGATGAGGTACTTATTGTTTCCGTAGTAACTGCGACAGGATTCCGCATGGCACATCAAATTATTGAAGGTGCTGATGGGATTCTGTTCTTTCCTCTGGATTTACCGTATTTTACAAATCGTATTTTGAATATAGTAAAACCAAAAATTATTTTATTGGTAGAAACAGAAATATGGCCTAATTTTTTGCGGATCGCTGAAAGAAAACATATCCCGGTGATGATGATGAATGGTCGTATCAGTCAGCGCAGTGCCATTCGTTACCGGATGATCAGTTTTTTTACGAAACGGGTATTGTCTTCTATTCGCATATTTTGCATGCAGAGTCATATTGACGCAGGATACATTATCAGTATTGGGGCAGATCCTACAAAGGTTATCATTACGGGAAATACAAAATATGATCAGACGTATGGAATTGTAACGAAAGCAGAAAAAAAAGAATTTCTTCATGAATTAGGATTTGAAGAGGGAACGTATCCGATTATTATTGCCGGCAGTACGCATAAAGGAGAAAATGGGACGGTATATAATGCGTTCGGTGAGATTAAAAGACGCTTTCCTTATGCCCGGTTAATTATTGCACCTCGGTATATTTATCAAGCAGATTTAATTTGCGAAGAAGGAGCCAATCATCAAATTGGTATGGTTAAACGCAGCGATATGCAAGCTAAAAAACCGATACCTGTAAAGTATGACGGCGTTATTCTTGATACAATTGGTGAGTTGGGCCGCGTATACAGCGTAGGCGATTTGATATTTGTCGGTGGCAGCTTAGCCAAAATAGGAGGACATAATATTTTGGAACCGGCAGCACATGGCAAACCGATAATAGTAGGTCCTTATATGTTCAATTTTGAAGAAATATTTGAATTGCTTAGTAAACGCGGAGCTTGTGTCATGGTTAAAAGTGAAAAAGAGTTTATCGACACTTGTATGGATATATTGACCAATACATCTCGGGCAGAAGCGATGAAACGCAGCTGCATAGAAGTTGTAATGGAAAATCAAGGGGCTACGGAAAAAAATCTCACGGAATTACAAAAGCTATTGGATGAAATACAGATGCGGAGATGAAGAATTATGTCGTTTCGCAGTAAAACTGCGGCATATTTTTCCTTTTTGATGCAGAATGTTCCGCACACACGGATGGATCGTGCGGTTCTTGCCGTATTAGGAGGAATATCTAAATTATATGAAAAAGGTGTTGAAATTAAATACAGTGCTTTTGCGGCCGGAAAACGCCAACAGGAAAAACTGCCTGCCGTCGTTATTGGACTAGGTAATATTACTATTGGCGGAACCGGTAAGACACCGACAGCTTGTATGCTGGCCCGTATTATTCAAGAACAGGGATACCGGGTGGCGCTGCTGAATCGGGGGTATCGCTCGCAAGCGGAAGATCAGACGGCAATTATGTCTGATGGGACACAACTGCTGCTATCAGCAGCCGAAGGCGGCGATGAAGCGTGTCTTATGGCCCGCAGTTTGCCGGGAATTCCGGTTCTCGTCGGCAAGGAGCGTGCGGTATCTGGCCGCATAGCCATTGACCGGTATGGAGCAGAAGTTCTTATATTAGATGATGCTTTTCAGCATTGGCCGTTGATCCGCGACCTGGATATTGTTCTAATTGACGCGACGAATCCGTTTGGCAATGGATATCTGCTGCCGCGGGGAATTTTACGAGAACCGCTGGAACATTTGGATCGAGCAGGATTATTTATAATAACGAAGACGGATCAACGCGATTCCGACACTATCGAGCATATTTATCAAACACTGCGCCGTTATAATCATCAGGCACCTATTATTGAGGCAGTCCATCAGGCACGCTGGTGTGTTCCTTTCATGAGCTGGAGTTGTGCCAGACGAGAAGATTACAAGCATTATGCACATGGCGGGGGACGTAAAGGAATTGCTGTATCGGCATTAGGCAATCCAGCTTCCTTTGAACGTACAGTCAAAGAATTTGGGTATGAATTGGTTGATACACTCCGATTTGATGATCATCATCAATATACGGCTTCAGATATTGAACAGATGACTCTAAAAGCTAAGAGTCTGGGTGCTATTTTGATTACTACCGAAAAAGATGCAGTAAAAATATCGGAAGACTATTTGAACCAGTATCAATCCCCTTTATATGTGTTGGGAATAGAAATTGAAATTACAAAAGGACAGGATTTGTTATATACTATTTTACATAATGTATTGGGAGGATAAAAATGAAATTTGTATGTATTATTCCGTCGCGGTATGCTTCTACACGACTTCCTGGAAAACCATTGGCAGATATAGCTGGAAAACCTATGATTCAGCGTGTATATGAACAGGCGGTTCAGGCACAGAAATTGGCCGCTGTTGTTGTAGCTACGGATAATCCTAAAGTATATGATACGGTGGTTACATTTGGCGGCAAAGCAGTTATGACGCGGGAAGACCACATTAATGGTACAGATCGTTTAGCAGAAGCGGTGGAACAGTTTGGAGATGTTGATGTTGTTATTAATGTGCAGGGCGATGAACCTCTGATTAGTCCTACTGTGATCGATGCATTGTGCCATGTCTTTGAAGAAAATCCTAATCTGGATATGGCCACAGTAGCTACTCCCCTTTTGGAATCAGAATATAATGAACCCAGTGCGGTGAAAGTTGTTATGAACCGCAACGGGGAAGCTATGTATTTTTCACGTTCCTTGATACCGTATCCACGAAATCCCTTTCACGACGCGGTTAAGCCATATAAACATATTGGTATATATGCGTACCGGCGTGATTTTCTTTTACAATATGCTAAGATGGAATCTACGCCGATGGAAACCGTGGAATCTTTGGAACAATTGCGTGTTTTGGAAAATGGTTATACAATCAAGGTAATCGTGACAAATCATCAATTTATCGGGATCGATACGCCGGAGGACTTAGCACGTATTCGGAAATATTTTGCAAAGGAGAATACTAAATGAAAAGTGTAGTTATTGGAAATAAAAGTGTTGGCGGAGACGGAAAACTTTTTGTTATGGCCGGTCCGTGTGTAATAGAAAATCCAGACCGTTGTCTGCTTATCGGCAGAGAAATGAAAAGGATTTGTAATAAACTGGGACTTACGTATATTTTTAAAGCTTCTTTTGACAAGGCAAACCGTTCTTCTTATAATTCTTTTCGCGGCCCGGGATTAAAAGAAGGAATGCGTATTTTGGGAGACATAAAAAAAGAACTTCAAATTCCGGTGGTGAGTGATATCCATTCTATTGAACAAATAGAACCGGCAGCAGAAGTATTGGATGTACTGCAGATTCCCGCATTTTTATGCCGTCAAACTGATTTGATATATGCAGCAGCCCAGACTGGCAAAGCTGTAAACGTAAAAAAAGGTCAATTTATGGCACCGGGTGATATGAAAAATGTTGTAGGCAAAATAGAAGAGGCTGGCAATACTAATATTATTTTAACAGAGCGGGGTTTTTCTCTGGGGTATAATAATCTTGTCGTAGATATGCGGAGTTTTCCCATTATGCGCAGCTATGGGTACCCCGTTGTATTTGATGCCACGCATAGTGTACAATTGCCTGGCGGCAGTGGGACCAAATCCTCAGGACAGCGGCAGTTTATTGGAAACTTGGCCAGAGCAGCAACCGGAAGCGGGATAGATGGGGTATTTATGGAGGTTCATGACAATCCGAAGGAAGCGTTATGCGATGGACCGAATATGCTGTATTTGACACAAGTGGAAGCAGTGCTTCAGGATATGATCGCTATCAATGAAATCGTAAAAAAAAGTGTAGAAACAGATAAAGAATAACGCAGAGGTGAGCATGATGGATATATTGGAAGAGGCAAAAGAAGTATTGCAGGAAGAAGCGGCAGGCATTGAAAAACTTATTCCGAAACTGGATCAGAGTTTTGTAAATGCTGTCAATATAATTATGGAATCCAGCGGCCGAGTTGTTGTAACTGGTATGGGAAAATCCGGGCATATAGCGCGTAAAGTATCGGCGACATTATCCAGTACGGGAACCCCTTCGATTTGGCTTCATCCGGCAGAAGGCATTCATGGTGATTTGGGAATGGTAACCGCTGATGATATTATTCTCGCTTTTTCCAAGAGCGGCGAAACAACAGAGATTATCAATTTATTGCCGTCCTTGCGCCGTATCGGTGCAAAAATAATTTCCATTGTAGGTAATCATAATTCGACGTTGGCAAAAAACTCTGATGTTATTTTGGATGCTTCGGTGGAAAAGGAAGCTTGCCCCTTAGGATTGGCACCGACGACAAGTACGACAGTGTCCTTGGCTTTAGGCGATGCATTAGCTGTAGTATTGCTGTCGAGACATCATTTTACCCCTGATCAATTTGCCGTATTTCATCCAGGTGGAGCTCTGGGACGAAAACTTTTACTGACTGTAGAAAATGTGATGCATAAAGGCAATGATAATCCTGTTATTAGTGAAGATAGTACCGTGCAGGATGCCTTGTTCATGATGACAGAAAAGGGACTGGGAGCGGTTTCGGTTGTTGATGGAGAGGGTGTTCTTATTGGATTAGTTACGGATGGTGATGTACGCCGGGGGTTGGAAACGGGATCTAATTTTTTAAAATGGCCCGTTGAAGCGATGATGACAAAAAATCCGAGAGTTATTACTGATGATCAATTAGCAGCAGCGGCCTTGCATATTATGGAAAAGAACCAGCCGCGTCCCATTACGGTACTTCCGGTCGTGGATAAGGATAAAAAAGCAGTCGGCATGATTCATTTAACTGACTTGCTGCGCCGGGGAGTGGTGTAAAATGAAATATTTGACTCAAATAAAACTTTTAGCTTTAGATGTGGATGGAGTTTTGACTGATGGAATTATTTATTATGGACTGATGGGTGATTCCATGAAAGGATTTTCCGCGCATGATGGCATGGGAATTTCTTTAGCTCGCGCGGGGGGATTAAAAACAGCACTTATTACGGGAAGACGATCACCCATGGTAGAACAGCGGGCTAGAGATTTGCATATCGACTATGTAATACAAGATGCAGCGGATAAACTTGCAGAAATGCAGAAGCTTTGCAGTGCGCAGGGACTTACGTTAAAAGAGGTCGCGTACATGGGAGACGATTTGAACGACGTGGAACTTATTTCTCACGTTGGATTTGGCGCCGCACCTAATGATGCCTGTGAAGAAGCAAAAAGAAATGCAGCTTTCGTTTCGGCATATAATGGCGGACATGGCGCTTTAAGAGAACTTGTAGAATACATTCTCAAAGGACAAGATAAATGGGCACATATACTGCGGCAGTATAAATCAGGCCGGGTTGATATAAAACAATAGAGGAAAGGAGTACTGGCAGTGTCTAAAGAGTGGCAGTACGTTACTGCGCGAAAAATAAGCAGAATAGTTTGTCATCTTTCATATCCTACCATAGTATCTCTGGGAAGAAAGATGGGACCTGTTGTGAAAATAATTTTAAAAAAACAACGGGAACGAGGTGTATTTCATATTATCCGCGGTTTAGGATGTGGAGAAGCGGAAGCACGTCGTATTATAACGGAACTATTCCGGAATTTGGGACAATCGCTGTTGGAAATTCTGTATACTCCCAAATTGACAAAGGAAAATATTTCTCAGTATGTTTCTATTGACCATCCTGAACGAATAGAGCAAGCCTTGCAGGAAAATAAAGGGGTTATTGTATTGACTGGGCATGTTGGCAACTGGGAATGGATGGGGGCGGCATTAGCTTTATATGGATATCCGGCTACGACAATCGTAAAGCGCCAGCCGAACGACCAAGTTACGCGATTTCTAAATGAAAACCGGGAAATGATGGGATTAGAAGTTTTTGCCCGTGGCGGCAATGAAATGATTGGGGCAGCCAGAGCGTTAAAACGTAAAAAAATATTAGGGTTTCTGGCAGATCAAGATGGTGGATTTCGTGGTGTTCCTCAGGTGTTTTTGGGGAAGATGTCATCAACCCCGGTGGGACCGGCTATGTTTGCCCGGAAATTTCGTTCACCTATTATACCTGTTTTTGCTGTTCACGATGATAACCATCACAATCAGCTCATAGTGGGGGAAATTATTCATTATGAAGATACGGGAAATCCGGATGCAGATATAACCCGCTTAACGCGAGAATTAGCAGTATTGACAGAGAATTTCATTAAAGATCATCCAACCGAATGGTTATGGTTCCAACATCGCTGGAGCACAGCACCGGAGGAAATCATTGCGTTGCAGAAAAAAAACGGAGGAATATGGCAATGATGATGCACAAACTTAAACATAATAAAATAACGATAGGTGTTTGCATTATTATTGTTTTGTTTGCTGGAGTATTATATTGGATTTTAAGCAGTCAGGACCAGGAAGATAGTGAACAAAAAAAGAATGATAATTTAGTTGAATTCGAAGGCTCTACGCTGGAGGAAAAAAAGGATGGCAAGCTTATTTGGAGTTTAACTGCCGATAAAATTCAAGTTGATCCAGATACTAAAATAATATATGTAACACACCCACATATCATTATTGCAGATGTAGATGGAGAAGAAATGAAAATCGAAGCTCCTATGGGAATAGTTGACAGAAACAAGCAGACGTTGCAAGTAAAACCTCCTATTAAGGCAACGACGGATAATGGCAGTACGTTGCAGACTGAGGGCAGTGTGTATTATAATATGGATACACGGTTAATCAAGGGGGGGAAAGTGTATATGCAGAAAGCAGATGGTACCGCATTAAGCGGGGATGCTTTTGAAACAGATGCCTCCTTGAACAAAGTAACATTGACAGGGCACGCAAAGGTAACTAAGGGAGAATAGCAATATGAGCAGACGACCAATAACATGTAAAATCATAACAGTTTTACTGCTGGGAGCGATGATGATACCAGCTGCAGGGACTATGGCTGCCGATAATGAAAACCCAGCGGTTTCCGTTACAGCAGATAAGCTTTCGTATGATGGAAAAAACTATGTGGCAACGGCGACGGGAAATGTTGTAATTGTTCGAGACCAGGCTACCATGACCGGGGATCAGGCGGTTTACAACTTAAAGTCGGCAGAAGCAGATATGGAAGGACATGTTGCGGTGGAGCAGCCTAATATGCATATGACTTCTGATACATTGCATTCAGCCAATAAAAATTACGTTGTTGCTACGGGGAATGTGAATGGTGTGTATGAAGATAAAAAACTGCGCGGCGATAAAGTCGAATATCATTTGGATCAGGATTATGGTATTATAACAGGTAACGGTTATTTACAGGCACAAGGAGCGGAATTGTGGGCAGATACCATTCAGGGCTGGTTTAAACAAATTAAGGCAGTTGGAACCGGCAATGTTCATATTGAATCCCCCGCAGATAACTTGATTGCATATGGGAATCGAGCAATATATACACAAACACCGAATCAAAATGATGGTGTTATTCATATGCTTGGAAATGTGCGGGCAAATCAAAATGGAAATTCTTTGACAGGGGACAATATTGAAATCCGCTTGGCGGATAATTCCGTGCAGACGATGAGTCGTTCTACGGTAGTGCTTGTTCCGGGGAATGAATGAGAATAAGGGGGAATTATGTTCATTCAAACGAAGCAACTTGTAAAAACATATAAAGAACGTAATGTAGTAGATGGAGTTAGCCTTCATGTTGATAAAGGGGAAATTGTAGGACTGCTGGGGCCGAATGGGGCCGGAAAAACAACGACTTTTTACATGATAGTTGGAATAGAACGGCCTACTTCGGGAAATATTTATATAGATGGCAATGATATTACCCAGTTGCCTGTTCATCGCAGAGCCCATTATGGGATAGGATATTTACCTCAGGAAGCCTCTATTTTTCGTAAATTGACAGTAGAAGATAACCTGTTGGCTATGCTGGAAACAACAAAATTAAGTAAAAAAGAACAAAAAAACAAAGCAGAAGCTTTGATGGAAGAATTTACCATTACAAAATTACGTAATCGTTTGGGTATTCAATTATCAGGCGGCGAACGGCGGCGTGTGGAAATTGCCCGCTGTCTTGTCATGGATCCGGCATTTATTTTGTTAGATGAACCGTTTGCCGGAATCGACCCATTGGCAGTAAATGATATTCAGAGTATAATTCAGCACTTGAAAAATCGTGGTATGGGTGTTCTTATTACGGATCACAATGTTCGAGAAACCTTGAGTATTGTTGATAAAGCGTATATTTTGAATGAAGGGAAAATCCTTCTTGAAGGAGATCCGGATACTGTTGCTAACGATCCTGTAGCCAAAAAATTCTATTTGGGCGAAGAATTTACAATGTAATCGATATGGAGAAATGAATGCGAATATTAGATAAATATATTTTAAAAGAATTTATTGGCCCTTTTTTATTTGGTGTATGCGCGTTTACAAGTGTTTTTGTAGGCACGGGTACATTATATCGTATTGCGAATTTGATCAATGAATTTGGAGCCTCGGCTTGGACTGCATTTCGCGTGCTGGTATTAGCGATGCCTTCTATTATAGTCTTAACATTTCCGATGTCTGTATTGTTAGGGGCATTATTAGCATTTGGACGTCTCTCTGGTTCCAGTGAAATGATTGTCATGCGCTCAGGCGGACAGAATTTTCTGCGATTGGCTATGCCTGTTTTTATTGCGGCTTTTGTTATTTCTTTAGGTACGACAGCTTTTAATGAATTTGTTGTACCGCAAGCTAATAATGCTTATAACAGAATAATAAATGAAGAAGTAAAACATAGTGCGGCACCAAAAACACAAGACCACATTGTTATTAAAGATGTACACGGCGCAGATATTGCCAGCTTGATGTATGCTCGTCAGTTCGATGGGGATACAAAAGAACTTAAAAATATTACGTTGCAGGAATTTGAAAACGATGTTCTTACAAGAGTGGAAAATGCCGACTATGCTGTCTGGGATGGCTCTAAGTGGGTTATGAAAGATGGGATTATTTATGACTTATCGCTTAAAGGGGAAATCGAACGGACGATGCACTTTAAGAGTCAGGCAATGCCGATTAATCAGACACCAAAAAAAATTGGAGAATCCCAGCGTAAGCCTGAAGAAATGACAATTCGAGAATTACGGGAACAAATCCGTATATTGGATGAAAATTCGGTAGATACAAATAAAATGAAGGTAGAAATGTATAATCGATTTGCTCTGCCTCTGGCCAGTTTGGTGTGCGCTGTTATAGGAGCACCATTAGGCTTGCAAAAGCAGCGCGGTAGTTCTTCTATTGGCTTTGGAGTCAGCGTCATCGTTATTTTTATTTACTATTCGATCATGACATTGAGTAATGCCTTAGGCAACAGCGGAAAGCTTACCCCATTTTTAGGAGCGTTTCTGCCCAATATCCTTTGTGGTATTACCGGCATTATTTTGGTATATCGAGCATCCAAATAAATGGTTAGTGGTTAGTTTTCAGTGTTTTGGCTGAAATACTGATTGCTAACCATTTATAGTATATAAATAATAGAAATTAGTAAAAAAATATGAATAATGATGACAGATGCAGGCATAATGGTATATTATAATAGTTATATTAGATACATGACTATGTTGAAAGGAGGGGCGCATATGGAATATGGCTGGATAATGTTGCTTATACTGGCGATTATGGGTGGAATTATTGCATATATAGGCGATAAAATAGGCTCACGCGTAGGTAAACGAAAAATTGTTTTATTTGGTTTGCGCCCTAAATATACATCTATATTAGTTACTATTTTAACTGGCATCAGTATTGCGGCAGTTACCTTGGGAGTGATGTCCGTATTATCTGAAAATGTACGAATTGCGCTGTTTGGGATGCATCAGCTGCAACTGCAAAAAGCAGAATTGGAAGTACAGCGGGATAAATTGCTGAAACAAGCAGCCGATTTGGGCAATGAAATGCGTGATAAAAATGAATTGCTGGCTTCTAATGAAGAGTTGCTGCGAAAACAAGAAGCACAACTCGACGAATCAAATAAGAAACTGCGGATAACTATGTTGGATTTACAACAAGTACAAGCGGCAAGAAATGATATCAGTAATCAATTGGCTCTTGCCCAAGTGGCGTATGATCAAGCTATTTCTCAAAAACAGGGCGAAATTGATAATTTAGAGTCCGTGAAGAGTGATTTGAATCAAACAAATTCAGCTTTGAAAAAAGCGAATACGGCATTAGAAAACCGCAATCAAATGTTGAATGCGATTATGCAGAATGTTCGTGAAGGACAAGTGTTGTTCCGGGTGGGAGAAGTATTATCTACATCTATATTGGAATCGGGTCTGGATCAAGCGAAAACTCGTGAAGAGTTGAGTGATTTTATGAGTCAAACTAATACGTATATACGTCAGCATTTAGGTATAAAAGATGAAAATGCTATTGTTTTATATATTTCACAGGAGGAATTTGATGCTACTGTGAAGCAACTTTCCCAGGCATCACCGGGTAAGAAATTGATTCGCCTTACAGCGGCAGGAAATATTATCTTAGGTGAACCTGCCTTGGTTCATGTTGAAGTCTATGATAATAATCTGATATATCACAAAGGATATGTTGTATATTCTGAAACTATCAGACATAGTGAAATGGCCGGAAATATTGAACTTCAAGTTGTCCGTTTCCTTCATAATGTCAATATGCAGGCACAGGCAAATGGGGTACTTCCGGATCCCTTGACGGGAAAAGTCGGAGCATTGACAGGAATAGAAATGTTTGATACTATTTCAAAGATTAAGTCCTACGGAGATGCAGATATTGTGCTGGAAGCTGTGACGACGCATGATATTTACCCTGCTGGTCCATTGAGTATCAATATAGTAGCTAGTCCGGCATTGTAAATGAAGGAAGGTAAAAAATGATAGTTGCTATTGATCCGGGTTCTGATAAGACAGGTGTTGCCATTTTGCAGGAAAATGGCAAATTGGTTGAAAAAAAAATAGTTATGACAGGAGATTTTTCTGCCTGTTTAGAGGAGATATATGCTCATTTTCCTATTACCCATATTGTGATGGGTAATGGCACATATCATAAAGTATTGCAACCCGTTGTAGAAAATTGGATACGGCAGCAGCAAAATCCTATTTTGTTTGTTCTGGTGAATGAAGCCTATACGACGGTGGAAGGAAGAAAATTATATTGGCAATATACACCGCGGCATGGCTGGCGGCGTTTTGTGCCTTTGTCTTTTCAATATCCGCCGGAACCCGTAGATGATTTTGTAGCATGGATTATAGGAATGCGATATATTGAAACATTAGGAGGGAAATAATGATTAAACGGTTACCGCGGCTTGTAGGCCTTGTTTTTGGTTCATTAATATATACCATCGGATTAGATGTTTTTCTAGTGCCAAATCAAGTTATTGATGGAGGAGTTGTCGGTTTGTCGCTTATGGCAGCTCATGTTACCGGTATCAGTTTCAGTGTTTTTATTGTACTTTTGAATATACCGTTTTTTGTTATTGGATATAAGCACATAGGTGCCTATTTTACAGGCTTTTCTTTATTTTCTGTATTATGGCTGGCTGTGTGGAATCAAGTCATTCATTTTCATCCGCTGACCTATGATCCTTTTTTGTCAACTGTATTCGGCGGCATTATTATTGGCCTTGGGGTGGGACTTATTATCCGCTGGGGTGGGTCCTTGGACGGGACAGAAATATTGGCTATTATTGCAGACCGAAAGTCACCTTTTTCTGTAGGCGAGATTATTATGTTCTTTAATTTTTTCATTTTAGGTTGTTCGGGATTTGTTTTTTCTTGGGACAGTGCGATGTATTCTTTAGTGGCATATTTTATTGCTTATAAAATGATTGATATTGTAACGAATGGTCTTGACGAATCGAAAGGATTGCTCATTGTTACGGGAAAGCACGATGAAGTAGCTCATTGTATTACCCATGAATTAGGAAGAGCCGTTACGCTGCTTAACGGGGAAGGCGCATATAAACGAGAAAAAACAAAAATCTTATATGCGGTGGTTTCTCGTTTGGAAATCATGAAATTGCGCAATGCTGTCAGTGATGTTGATCCCGATGCTTTTATTTCTATTTTTGATATTCGGGAAGCTCACGGCGGATTGTTTAAACACAGAAAAACACATTGATGTTTCAGATGTTGACATTATTGGTAGATTTGCTATCATATATACTAAGTTTTATTTATATATAAATAAAATATGGTAGGGCACATTATTGAGATATGCTTTACTACAAATTTGGGATAATTCCCTTGCAGGAGGAAATAATAATGGCACAGTTGAATTTTAATATTGAAGATGTATGTGGTACCTTATCAGAAAATAAAGATGGCTGGCGTAAAGAACTAACCTTTATTAGTTGGAATAATCGTGCGCCTAAATTTGATCTTAGATCGTGGGATCCCGATTATCAGGCGATGACGAAAGGAATTACTATGACCAAAGAAGAGGTCATGAAATTGCGGGATGTTTTAAACGAAATGGATTTTGATAAATATTAAAGGCGTATTGCATATGCTTTCGGGAGTTTGAATAGGAAATATCTTCGAAAGCATATTTTTTTATGAAAGGATATTCTTGTCATCTTTTGATTATATTTTTTCCTATACTTGCCAAACATCTTAAAACATTATATAATTTGTTGTACGTACTATTAGTACTTGGTCATAATTCAAAGGATGATATAATATGGTTCGTATAGCAAGGGAAAAACGGCATACGCTGTTAAAAAAACGAATAGAAGAAAATCCTTTCATCAACGATGAAGAACTGGCTGAGGAATTTTCTGTCAGTATAGCTACGATACGTTTGGATCGGATGGCCTTGGGTATACCGGAATTACGTATACGCATCAAGCAGCGTGCACAGGCATCTTTGCCGCAGCACCATTTAGTGCAGGTTGTGGGAGAATTGGTGGATTGTATTGTGGGTAAAAGCGCACTTTCCATTTTAACTGCAACAGAAGATATGGTTGACTCGGCACATATTGTCCAATCTCAATTTTTATATGCGCAAGCCAATTCATTGACCAGAGCCGTACTTAATTTACCCGTGTGTATAACAACTGTTGGAAATATTAAATATAAACAACCTGTGACCGTAGGTGATAAATTGGTTGCAAAAGCGGAAGTCATAAGGCAGCGGGATCAGAAATATTATGTATGGGTAACGATTCGAAAAAAAGCGAAGGAAGTATTCCGAGCAAAATTCATCATGGAATCATTGGAATAATGGAGTGGTAATAATGAAAATAGCGGTAGATGCTATGGGCGGCGATTATGCACCGGAGGAGATCGTTCTGGGTGCTATTGATGCCGTTAAGACATATAAGTATGATGTAGTTCTTGTAGGCGATCAAGATAGAATCAGAGAAGTCATGGCCCAATACGGAGCGACGGAGAGCAATCGGCTGACCATTGTTCAAGCCAGTCAGGTTATCGAAATGGGAGAACATCCGGCACAAGCTATTCGCAAGAAAAAAGATGCATCCATTGTGGTGGCGACTAAACTGGTTAAGCAAGGCGAGTGTGATGCTGTAGTAGCCCCGGGCAGTACAGGGGCAGCTGTTACGGCGGCTCTTTTAGGTTTGGGACGCATTCCGGGAATAGAACGCCCCAGCATTGCGACACCGATTCCTTCCAAAGAGGGAATTACCGTGTTGCTTGATTCCGGAGCGAATGCGAATAGTAAACCGAAGCATTTGGTAGAAGGGGCTATTATGGGATACCACTACGCAAAATATATTTTAGGTATTTCTAATCCTACCGTAGGCCTTCTTAATATCGGGGAGGAAGATTCCAAAGGGAATGAAGTGGCACAAGCTACATATCCGTTGCTGGAGAAATTGAAAACAATTTCTTTCTATGGCAATGTGGAAGGCCGCGACATACCGGAAGGAACAGTTGATGTCGTTGTTTGCGATGGTTTTGTTGGGAATGTAATCTTGAAATTTGGCGAAGGAATGGCGCTATTTATTATTCGCTTAGTCAAGGATACGATAAAAGAAAGTGGGTTTATTGCTAAATTGGGTGCTTTGGCGGTACTACCGGTTTTAAAGGCACTGAAGAAAAGATTAGATTACACGGAATACGGCGGTGCACCGCTTTTAGGCGTCAACGGTAGTTTTATTATTTGTCATGGCAGCTCCAAGGCCAAAGCTATTAAGAATGCAATCCGCGTGGCTGGAGAATTAGTAGAACAGGATGTTGTCGGGCATATTCGCAGCAGCATGGAGGAAGAAAGGGTTGAAGAATATGGGAATGAAAGTTAGTCAAGCAGGCTTTCTGGGAACAGGACATTGTGTTCCGGATCAAGTATGGACTAATAAAGATTTAGAAAAAATGATGGATACATCTGATGAGTGGATACGTACTCGTACGGGCATTGCACAGCGATATGTCGCACCTAAGGGCGTTAATACCTCTGATTTGGCGACGGGAGCAGCTAAAAAAGCATTAGAAATGGCTCGTATCAGTGCTAAGGACTTAGATTTGATTATTGTTTGTACATTGACACCAGATAGATCTCTTCCGGCTACTGCTTGCAAAGTGCAGGCGAATTTAGGGGCGGTAAATGTACCGGCGTTTGATCTAAATGCGGCCTGCTCAGGATTTGTGTATGCGTCTATTATTGCTAAGCAATTTATTGAAACAGGATTATATAAGAATATTTTAGTTATTGGTGCAGAAGTTTTAACCCGTGTTATTAATTGGAATGATCGCGGTTCCTGTGTTTTGTTTGGAGACGGTGCCGGTGCAGCAGTTATTGGCCGGGTTGATGATGGGTATGGCATGTTTGGTACTGATATGGGAGCGCAGGGAGAAGGCGGAAAATATTTAACGATTCCTTCCAGCGGAGTAGAAATGCCGCGGACTGATGAAACCATTAAAAATGAATTGGCGTTTGCTCAAATGGATGGCAAGGAAGTATATAAATTTGCTGTTCATGCTATGCCGGGTGCTGCTGAAAAAGTAATGAAACTATCTGGTTGGACGAGTGATGAAGTGGCAATGTTGATTCCGCATCAAGCGAATCTCCGCATTATAGAATCAGCGTCAAAACGTCTTCATATTCCTATGAATAAAATTTTTGTCAATATTCAAAATTATGCAAATACGTCAGGCGCATCTATTCCGATTGCAATGGATGAAGCGAACCGGGCAGGACTTCTTCATCGCGGTGATAAAGTCGTTTTGGCTGGTTTTGGTGCTGGTCTTACCTGGGCGGGTTTGGCTATGAAGTGGTTTTGATAATGAGGTGATATAATGAAGAACGCATTTATTTTTCCGGGCCAGGGTTCGCAAAAAGTAGGTATGATAAAAGATCTTTATGAAGCATACCCTGTAGTAAAGCATCTTTTTGAAGAAGCAGATGATGCACTTGGCTTTTCACTTACGAAGTTATGTTTTGATGGTCCAGATGAAGATCTTATGATGACCTGCAACACCCAGCCGGCGATTTTGACAGCGAGTACGGCGTGTGCCCGCGTATTAAAACAAGAAGGATGGGAACCTGATATTGTAGCTGGGCATAGTTTGGGAGAATATTCGGCTCTTGTTGCATCAGGTGCGTTGCGTTTTGCTGATGCGGTTCGTACGGTACGCCAGCGTGGACAGTTCATGCAGGAAGCAGTTCCTCTGGGAGAGGGAAGCATGGCCGCTATATTAGGACTTGAAGATAGTAAGATTAAGGAAATTTGTCAAACTGTATCAAATAAAATTGGGCCGGTACAAGCTGTGAATTTTAATTGTCCGGGTCAAATCGTTATTGCGGGAGCAGCAAAGGCTGTTGAAACAGCAGCGGATGAATTGAAAGCGGCCGGTGCGAAACGTGCGATCCTGCTCCATGTCAGTGCGCCATTCCATAGTACGTTAATGGAACCTGCTGCTAAACGACTGGTAGCCGTTCTTGATACGATCCATATTGCCGATGCACAAATTCCTGTTGTTGCCAATGTGAACGGAGCCGTAGAAACGGCGGCAGATGAAATAAAAGAAGCATTGGTTAAGCAGGCGGCTAGTCCGGTATTGTGGATCGATTGTGTCAATACCATGATCCAATCTGGGGCTGATGTATTTGTGGAGGTGGGACCAGGCAAGGTTTTGAGCGGGTTTAACCGAAAAATTAATAAAGCAATTCAAAGCGAAAATGTAGAAGATATATCATCCTTAAAGAAAACACTTGAATTTTTTCAGGGGGTTCGGTAAAATGCTTTTAACAGGGAAAACAGCGATAGTGACAGGCGGTTCTCGTGGTATTGGACGGGCGGTTTCATTAGCGTTCGCTCATGAGGGAGCTAATGTGGTTGTCGTTTATGCTGGAAATACAGCAGCTGCAGCAGAAACACTGCAAATGATCGAAACTGAACCAGGCAAGGCTGTGAGTATACAATGTGATGTTTCCGATGGTGCTGCTGTGGATGCCATGGTAAAACAAGCAAAGGATATGTTTGGATCTATTGATATTCTAGTCAATAATGCGGGTATTACGCGTGATAATCTTATCATGCGTATGAAAGAAGAAGACTGGAAGCAAGTTTTAGATACCAATCTTACCGGAGTGTATCATTGTACAAAAGCTGTATCTAAAATTATGATGAAGCAAAGACAGGGGTCTATCGTAAATTTGACGTCCGTTGTTGGGATTACCGGCAATGCAGGACAGGCTAATTACGCGGCAGCTAAGGCTGGAGTAATCGGTTTTACAAAATCGATAGCCAAGGAACTGGCGTCGAGAAATATTCGGGCTAATGCAGTTGCTCCTGGATGTATAGATACTGATATGACTGCGGTTCTGAATGATTCTGTGAAAGAAGATATGATAAAAACAATTCCGCTGGGACGTGTAGCTGAGCCTGAAGAAGTGGCAAAAGCTGTATTGTTTCTGGCGTCAGATTGTGCCAGTTATATTACCGGTCAGGTGTTACAAGTTGATGGCGGCATGGTAATGTAAGTATATATGGATCATTGAAAGGGGGTGAATGGAAATGAGTGAAGAAGCTACTTTTGAAAAGGTTAAAGGCATCGTTGTCGAACAGCTGGGTGTTGACGAAAAAGAAGTCAAGATGGAAGCTGCTTACATTGATGATTTGGGCGCTGATTCCTTAGATATTGTTGAACTTATCATGGCTTTCGAAGAAGAATTCAATATCGAAATCCCTGATGATGTCGCAGAAAAGATCAAAACCGTTAAGGATACGGTTGATTATATCGAAAAGGAAAAGAAAGCCTAAGCATGCAATAATGGCCGAAAAGGGGAAGGTAACACTTCCCCTTTGATGGCATCTTGAATGGAGGAAAACATATTGAAGCTGCCAGAATTAAAGATAGGTAAGCTTGTGGCAAGGATACCAATTATACAAGGCGGAATGGCTATTCGTTTATCTACCGCTAGACTAGCCGCTGCTGTAGCTAATGAAGGCGGTATAGGTCTCATAGCGGCATCAGGTATGCCTTTTGATGAATTACGATATGAAATACGTCTGGCTAAAAAGCTAGCTCCCAATGGAATCATTGGAATAAATGCAATGGTAGCAGCTCGAGAGTTCAAAGGGCTTGTTACTACCTCAATTGAAGAAGGAATCGATCTAGTGGTAGCAGGAGCAGGCTTTTCCCGCGACATGTTTAGTTGGGGCAAAGAATCAGGTACGCCTATTGTTCCGATTGTGTCTTCTGCAAAACTAGCTAAAATATCTCAATCCCTGGGTGCTGCCGCTGTTGTAGTTGAAGGAGCGGAAGCAGGCGGGCATTTGGGAACAAACCGTTCGAGCCGGCTCATTGTACCGGAAGTGCGGGCGGCTGTTGATATTCCCGTCATTGGTGCGGGAGGAGTGCTTCATGGTGAAGATATCGCAGAAATGTTTAGACTAGGGGCTAACGGTGTTCAAATGGGAAGCCGTTTTGCTGCTAGTGTGGAATCTAATGGTTCAGAAGAATTGAAAAAAGTGTATCTTCGTGCTAATAATCCAGAGGATTTTGTTTTGATACACAGTCCTGTAGGACTTCCTGGACAGGCAATTCGTACTCCTTTTTCGGAACGTATCCTGTTAGGAACCGCGCAGAAGCCAATAAAATGTGACGGCTGCTTAAAAAAATGCAGCCATAAATATTGTATTATTCGGGCACTTACGCGGGCACAGCAGGGGGATATAGAAACAGGTCTTGTCTTTTCCGGCCGGCGTATGCAGGAAATACACGATATTTTATCGGTCAAAGAAATATTTGCATACCTTAAGCGAGAATTGGATGAAATTCCCGATTAAATTTTAATTAATGAGGTGAATACTTTGGAAAAACGTGCAGTAATTACAGGCTTGGGCGTTATTTCTCCAGTCGGTAATGGCAAAGATACATTTTGGAATGCTTTGATTACCGGACAGAACGGAATCGCGCCCATCACTCACTTTGATACAACGGAATATTCCGCGCGAATTGCCGGCGAGGTAAAGAACTTTGACCCGGCAGATTATGGTATTGACAGAAAAGAAGCCCGGCATATGGATATATCTACACAATATGCGGTTGCGGCGGCTAAATTGGCTCTGGATGATTCCGGTATTAATTTAGAACAAGAAAACCGGGACCGCATTGGCACTATGGTAGGCACGGGAATCGGTGGAATGGAAACTCTGCACAATCTTTATAAAGGATTGTTTGAAAAGGGCCCATCTCGTGTCAATCCTTTTGTGGTTCCTAAAATGATTGCTAACATGGCTGCTGGGCAGGTATCTATTGTTTTTGGACTTCATGGTCATTGTGCCAGTATAGCGACCGCTTGTGCTACTGGTACCAACTCTATTGGAGATGCGTACCGCATGATTCAGCGCGGTGAACTTGACGCAGTGGTAGCGGGTGGTACGGAAGCTACAGTTTCCCCAGGTGCTGTCGCTGGGTTTGCGGCAATGAAGGCTCTTAGTACACGAAATGATGATCCTGAACATGCATCTCGGCCATTTGATAAAGAACGTGATGGATTTGTAATGGGTGAAGGTGCCGGTATTGTTATTTTGGAAGAATTAGAACATGCTATTAAACGCGGTGCGCATATCTATTGCGAAATTGGTGGTTACGGCAGTAATGCGGACGCATATCATATTACGGCGCCTGCTCCCGAAGGTGTTTATCAGGCTAAATGTATGCAGTTAGCAGTTGATGATGCGGGTATCAAGCCGGAAGAAGTAAATTATGTCAACGCCCATGGCACGTCTACTCATTTGAATGATCTTAATGAATCCTTGGCGATAGCTAAAGTGTTTGGCGAACATGCCAAAGATATGTTTGTTAGTTCGACAAAATCCATGACCGGTCATTTGCTGGGAGCTGCCGGTGCCATTGAAGCAATTGCTTGTGCAATGACGATTGAACAGGGAAAGGTCCATCCTACCATTAATTGTGATGAACCGGAAGATGAGCTTAAGGTATTAGGATTGAATTACGTACAAGGAAATAAAGCAATAGATGCCAATATCGACGTAGCGATATCTAACTCTTTTGGTTTTGGCGGCCATAATGCAACGCTGTTATTTAAAAAATATTCGGAAAATTAATTGAGAAGACTGATGGCTGATGAAAAAAGATCGAAAAGAACAATTAAAAAAATTTACTCAAGTCATGGAAATATCTTTCCATGACTTGAATCTTCTAGATAAAGCGTTAACACATTCTTCCTATGCTAATGAAAATAAAAACAAACATGTTCAGCATAATGAACGTTTGGAATTTTTGGGTGATGCTATTTTAGACTTGGTAGTAGGAGAATATTTATTTAAAACATATCCGGAAATGCCAGAGGGAGAATTATCCAAAGCACGGGCCAGTGTAGTTAGTGAATCACCGTTGGCTGCTTGTTGTGCCGGGTTTCATATGGGTGATTATATACTTTTGGGAAACGGAGAACTTGCTTCCGGCGGCAGATTGCGCGCCAGCATTTTAGCGGATGCTTTCGAAGCTGTAGTCGGGGCTATTTATATTGATTCATCGTATGAAGCTGCTAGAAGTTTTATTTTATATCAACTGCGTGATTTTCTGGCACTTGTTGAAAGTGGTCACTATGGCAAAGATTATAAAACGGTGTTTCAGGAATTTATTCAGCGAGATGGCGAACAAAAAATTGATTATGAATTATGCCGGGAAGAAGGACCGGATCATGATAAAACTTTTTATATGGAAGTGATTGTCAATGGAAAAGTCCTTGGTGAAGGTTCCGGCAAAACAAAAAAAGATGCAGAGCAGCAGGCTGCTCATGAAGCACTGGAAAAGTTACATGCATTATAATAAGGGACTGATGCCATGGCATCAGTCTTTTTTTGGAGGCAATCATGAAGACATCAATTATTCCCATTTTTATTCCGCATATTGGCTGTTTGCATCGATGCGTATTTTGCAATCAATGGCGCATTACCGGACATCATGGTATTCCAAGCGCAGAGGATGTTACTTCTCTTATCCAAGACTACACTAAACATGTACAGGAAAAGCGTCATTGGGAAGTTGCCTTTTATGGAGGAAGTTTTACGGCTATACCTGAAGAGATGCAGGAAAGGTTGCTTAAACCAGCCCATCAGGCTCTCTTAAATGGGACTATTCATGGTATTCGATGTTCTACACGACCTGATTGCATTACTTCACCTATTTTGGATAGACTACGGTTTTATGGCATGTCTATTGTAGAGTTAGGTGTACAATCTATGGATGATACGGTACTTCAATTTTCAAAAAGAGGCCATACGGCTGAACAGGTTTTAGAAGCGACACAGTTGTTGAAGAAATGTGGGTTCACTGTTGGGCATCAGCTTATGCCGGGATTGCCCGGTGAAGACTGGCATAGCTTAAGAGAAACAACATTAAAAATTTGTGAATTGAAACCAGATATAGCACGTATTTATCCCGTGGCAGTCATCGAAAATACAGAACTTGCTGCCATGTATCGGCAAGGGGCATATATACCTCTGTCCATTCATGAGGGAGTATGCCGTGCCGCATATATGAAGCAGGCTTTTATAGAACATGGTATTTCTTGTATCCGTACGGGGCTGCAGGCGACCAAAGATCTTGATGACGATACACAAGTATTGGCAGGAGCCTATGCGCCTGCTATGGGGGAAATGGTGGATACAAAACGATATCAGATGCAGTTATTTAAACTATTGGATAAACTTTCCGGAGAATCTGTTGTAATATCATATCATAGAAGTGATACTTCGCGGGTTATCGGGTATCACAATGTAACTCGGAAGCGGGCGGCCTGTAAATATAAACAGCATATAAGATGGTGTGAAAAAAAGAATATACAGCCAGGAAATGTTATTGTTCAAACAATCTTACGTACCTATAGACTGGATATGAATGCGAATCAAGTGTATGAAGTGTAAAAATCAGTAAAAAACTCTTCGTATGGCGACTGTATGCTGCCAATAATACGAAGAGTTTTTTTATTTATACTTTATTCTGTTGCATCGTCATGAAAATCTACAAGGTGGTGTTTTTGAATCATTTTTTCCAATTCTCCCGATTCTTTAAGTTGTTTAATTACTTTGTTTATTTCGGTTAAAAGTTCATTGTTATCTTTACGGACAGCAATACCGTAATCTTGTGGTGCAAATTTTTCCGGCAGAAGCATTAAATCCGGCTTACCTTCCATGTGACTGTTTAAAATGGAGGAATCGGTACTGTAAGCGGCAGCTCGTCCGGATGTCATAGCGGATAGTGCTTCCGGATCTGTTGGAAATTCGGTATATTTAAGTTTGATACCGTATTTTTTGGCCCATTCTTCACAGCCTTGACGACTGGTAGTTCCCTGTTGTACCGCGATAGTTTTACCATCTAATTCTTTAGCAGAAGTAATACCGCTGTCTTTTTTAACTAAGAAACCAACGGGATCTCGATAGTAAATATCTGAAAAATCCCAGGATTTTTTGCGCTCTTCATTAACGGTGTAGGTAGCAATGACAAAATCGACTTGATCACTATCCAAAACCGGACCACGGGCTTTTGCCGTTACCGTTGTAAATTCTATTTTATTTTCATCACCTAGAATATCTTTGGCAATAGCTTTTGCGACATCTGCATCAATACCGGTAATCGTACCATCTGATTCTTTATAACCAAAGCCTTTAATGGTATCTCCTATACCGACTTTGACGACACCCCGCTCTTTGATACGCTGTACACCGGCAATTTGTTTTTTTCCAGCATCCTCCTTTTTTGATGCATCGCTGCTGTTCGCATCACCGCAACCTGCGGCCAATAATCCGAATAGTGTCAAGCCAATTGCTCCCATTGCGAAACCTTTGTTCCATGTTGACATAAGTAATCCCCCCTCTTATTTTTGCTATATAATCCCCTCTATATATAGCAGTATGTAAAGTAAGATATAAAAAGACGCTTATGTTTTTTGACATAAGCGTCTTTGCTTTACCGAATATATTGTTAATGAATATATGCTCGCATTTGTTTATATTTCCAACGGGCTAGTGAAGATAACGTATAGTTTAGTACAAAATAAATCAAAGCAACGCAGGCAAAAATTGTAAATAGCTGTCCTGTTGCACTGTATTTGCCAATAAGTATCATTCCTCGACCTGTAAGTTCTTCTGTACCGACAGCCCATACATAAGAAGAATCTTTGATAATGGTAGTAAATTCAGACATCATAGGTGGGATAATATTTCGGAAGGATTGAGGCAATACAATAAAACGTAATACTTGAAAACGTGTCATTCCTTGTGAATAGGCAGCCTCAAATTGACCGTTGGGAATTGCATTTAACCCACCTCGTACCACTTCGGACATTGTTGCGGCAGTAAATATAGACATGGCGGCAATACCGGACATAACAGGCGGCAGCGGTGTCATAAAACGTACCACAAGGACAAGAAGCAAAAAAGGAAGATTGCGCATGATGTCTATATAAATTCCTGCCAGTGTAGAGATAACAGGGAGTTTTAGGTAACGGCAAACGCCAAGAAAGGTACCGCCGATAACACTGAAAATAATGGAAAAAAAACCGATTTCTAAAGTTACTTTAAACCCTTGAAGTAAAAACATAATGTTTGCTGGTTGGAATACGTCTGATATCATAATTACCCCACCTCAGCTTTCTTTTCTAACTGCTGTACCCATTTAGTCAAAGGAAAGCAGAGCATCCAATAAATAAAACCGGTAACTAAATAAGCTGGACCGTAATACATGTTAGCGCCAGCCCACGAATCGGCGGTGTACATTAAGTCACCGCCGGCGATCATAGCAAGAACGGAGGTATTTTTTATGATTCCGATGCTTTGATTGCCCAAGGCGGGAAGAATTGTTCTTTTGGCTTGTGGCAATATAATATACCACATGATTTTCCAATATCCAAAGCCTTGAGACATACCGGATTCCATTTGTCCTTTTGGTACAGCGTTAATTCCGGAACGGAAAATTTCAGACATATATGCTCCAGAGTAGATACCGACACCGAGAATGCCGATTGCTATGACAGGCAGCATAATATGTAAATGCGGCAACGCATGGTACAGGAAAATAGCTTGTATGACCAAAGGTGTGTTTTGGAAAAATTCGACATATACTCGATCAACGCAGCGTACCCATTTTTTGGGGAATACTCCGGCAATCCCAAAAATGATACCTAATATGAGCGAGAGAAGCATCGCAAATACAGCAACCTCTAATGTCGTTATTAAGCCTTCGATGAACAATTCACGATCATCGAGTAAGGCTATCCATTTAAAACCGGCAAAAATTTCTGCCATTAGTTCTTAAGCTTCCATTTCGTTAAAAGTTGGTCCATTTCGCCGGATTTTTTCATTTCTTTGAGGACCTGATCAATGTAGTCGCAAAGTTCTTTATTATCTTTTTTGGTGGCTATGCCGTATTCTTGTGGAGCAAAACTATCGGGTAAGATGACAGTCTGATCATCGACATACCCGTGAAGATTAGATTGATCCATGGCATAAGCGGCAGCACGGCCGGACATAAGAGCTGCTTTGCATTCCGTGTATGTTGGAAATTCAGCAAATTTAACATCAATGCCATCTTTCTTCGCGGCTTCGCTGACTGCTTTGCGTGTAGTAGCACCCTGCGGTACCGCAATCGTTTTACCATCTAAATCTTTTAAAGACTGGATATTATCTGATTTTTTTACTAAGAGACCAACCGGATCAGTATAATAAGGTTCCGTAAAGTTGTATTGCTTTTTACGTTCTTCGTTAATTGTATAAGTTGCACAAATCATGTCCAGTTCGCCGCTGTCAAGAAGGGGCCCGCGGGTTTTTGCGGTAACTGGTGTAAATTCTATTTTATTTTCATCTCCGAATATCTTTTTAGAAACAGCTTTTGCTAAATCAATTTCGAATCCTTCAATTTTTCCTGTTTCCGGATTTTTGAATCCAAATAAGGGGACATCAATTTTGCAGCCGACTTTTAATACGCCGCGATCTTTTATTTTTTGGATAGCTTGACCGCTATCTGATTTTGCGGCACTTTCTTTTTTGTCTGTTTCCCCGCACCCGGCAGCTAATGCACCGAAGGCAATCAAGGCGGATATGACTAATAATGTAAGTTTCTTTTCTGATGATTTCATGAATGATTCCTCCTCTTAATAATCATAAGCAAATATTGAATATTAATGAATGATTTTACTCAAAAATTGTTTGGCTCTGTCATTTTCCGGATGAGTAAAGAAATGTTCGGGAGTACCTGTTTCCAGTACTTGACCATCAGCCATAAAAATGACCCGATCGGCAACTTGACGGGCAAATCCCATTTCATGGGTGACACAAACCATGGTAATGCCTGTATGAGCTAACTCTACCATAACATCGAGTACTTCTTGAATCATCTCTGGATCCAGCGCGGATGTGGGTTCATCAAAAAGCATGATTTTAGGATGCATGTTTAATGCCCGCGCTATGGCAACACGCTGCTGCTGCCCACCGGATAATTGACCGGGATAGGCAGTCGCTTTGTCGGCAAGACCGACACGATCTAAAAACTCCATGCCGGATTTTTCTGCAATATCTCTTTTTATGCCTTGAACCATAACTGGAGCAATAGAAAGGTTTTCTAATACAGTCATATGGGGATACAGGTTGAATTGCTGAAACACCATGGCAGCTTCCTGTCTTATCTTTTTTAATTTGGCATGCGGTTCCATCAAATCCTCCCCGTCGACAATTACCCTGCCGCTGTCAGGACGTCCCAGCATATTGATGCAGCGGATCATTGTACTTTTTCCAGAACCGCTGGGACCGAGAACGACGACTTTTTCACCGGTTTTAACATGAATATTGACATCTTTGAGAACATGATTTGTGCCAAAAAATTTATTAACTTCAGTCAAGGTAATCATAAAACCTTCCCCTTCCTATGGACAGATATAAAAATAGCGCTTTACATAATATCAACTCGCTAAGTCGATACGCTATAAAGCGTCATTGCTTCTGTCGTTCATCTTTATTAATGTTAACATTGATATTAAACCAAAAAGTTAAATATGTCAATATTTTTTCATAAACATTTTTATATAGCGTGATTATTGTCTTTATATATTTAAGAATAAAAATAATTGATCTCTATAAAATAGAGAGAGTATATTTTATGCCTGTCAACCTCGAAATAGAGAATTGTTATTTTCAATTTAGATTCATTTGATATATAATAGAACTACATAAATGAAGTTAGAAAGGAAGGATATCATGGGGTATAAGGATAAGAAATGTCTCATCGCTTATTTCTCGCATGCCGGTGAAAATTATGTCAGTGGAAAAATCGTGGAACTGCGGATCGGAAATACAGAAAAGGCGGCACAAATGATTAAATTCTACACGGGTGGAGATATGTTTCGCATTAATACGGTAGAACCATATCCGTATACATATGCAGATACGGTTGCCGTAGCTAAAGAAGAAAAAGAGACCGGAGTTCGTCCCTTGTTAAAGAATACATTGGACAATCTTGGAGAGTATACTATTGTGTTTTTAGGTTACCCCAATTGGTGCAGCACAATGCCGATGGCTGTGTGGACATTTTTGGAATCCTATGATTTTTCCGGAAAGACCCTTCTTCCTTTTTGTACACATGAAGGAAGCGGATTCGGGCATAGTTTACAGGATATTACATCCCTTTGTCCGACAGCCATCTTGGGGAAGGGACTGTCTATTTTCGGAACAACGATTGCCGATGCCGAAGATGATGTTAAACGCTGGCTCAATAACGGTTGATTTCTAATGTAAAGGAGAATATTATGGAGCTGACGATTTTAGTAGACAATAATACAATTAGTGGTTCTTGCTATGGAGGAGAATCGGGACTGTCCTGCTATTTGCAGTGTGACGGAAAAAAAATATTGCTGGATACAGGACGTACGGATATGTTTATGAAAAATGCCAGACGATTGGGAATTGATTTATTAGATGTGGATAGTCTTGTTATTTCACATGGACATTATGATCATACTTGGGGATTGCAGCCTTTAGTTCAGGAGTACATTGAAGCCAGTTATGAAAAGCGGCCTTGGAAAAAGGCGAAACTTATTACACATCCTGATTCATTTCTGCCTAAAGAGGCCGGTGGGAAAAATATTGGAATGATTTTGGGTGAATCCCAATTACAGCAAACTTTTGATATAAAAAAAACCAAGGAGCCTGTATGGCTGACGAAGCATCTTGTTTTTTTTAGGTGAAATAGAGAGAACGAATGATTTTGAAGCAAAAAAACCGTTAGGACACACCTTGCGGAATGGGAACTGGGAAGACGATTACTTGTTGGATGATTCCGGAGTCGTTTATATATCAGATAAGGGACTTGTCGTTATTACTGCTTGTGCTCATGCGGGGGTTTGCAATACTGTTGAATATGCTAAAAAAGTTTGTAAAGAAAACCGGATTCATGCTGTTATCGGTGGATTTCATCTGCTGCGGGACCAGCCTAATGTGTTTGATGCTACAGCAGCCTATCTCAAGGATTGCGCTCCGGAGTTTGTATATCCTTGTCATTGTGTCAGTTTGAATGGTAAATTATGGTTGGCCCACTCTTTGCCGGTCAAGGAAATCGGGGTAGGTCAAAAGTTGGTTTTTAAGTAAGAGAATATAAGCGAAATACAAAGGCGTATCATCAAACAGATGCGCCTTTTATTGTAAGGTATAGGTTATAGATACAAAAACGGAACAAGGATATGGAGACAATCAGAGGAGGGGGAAAATTTGTATGTTATGGCGAGGATTTAGGTTTGGTATGATGCTGCAGCTGGCGGTGGGACCTATTTGTCTGCTGACTTTCATGGCATCGGCATCTTTTGGCTGGGCTTCAGGAGAGGCGGTTGCTATAGCGGCAACGATTGTGGATGCATTATACATTATTGTATCTGCTAGCAGTGTTGTCGTTGTTATAAAGAAACCAGAAGTGCAGCGAAAAGTTAAAATTTTTGGCGCTGTAATTCTTGTTTTGTTTGGAGGGTATATGGTCTGGCAGACAACAGGGGGAAATATACCACACGTAGCTGTTGCTGGAACCGGGGCTGTTGATTTTTTTGTTGAAGGAATCATTTTAACCTTGTCTAATCCGTTGACAATTCTTTTTTGGGGGGGTGTATTTGCTGCACAAGCTGCAGAATACAACATGGATCAGCAGGCAATGAAATGGTTTGCAGGAGGCTGTTTGTTATCGACTATTGTATTTTTATCTCTTATTGCGGCAGCCGGTGTTTGTGTGGGACAATTTTTGCCATCTTTTGTTTTGCTTCTTTTAAATGGAGCAGTGGGGGTTGCACTGATTTATTTTGGCATGCGGCTTTGGCGATAGAGTATTTTGATATACTTCGTAAAGTTGAAAGGTGTACTGGGCAAGTAATCTTGAAAATTATTTGACAGGTTGTAGGGAGCTTGTTATACTTATATGCGACATAGGGGAGCTCGATTTGGCTGAGAGGAGGACACCTGTCTTCGACCCTGAAACCTGATGTGGATAATCCCACCGGAGGAAACAACAATGGTTTTAAAAGAGAGCATCTATGTGGATGTTCTCTTTTTTTATGTGGAAAGGAAGAACGATATATGAATGAAGACAAGACATCAGTTTTTGCAAATGGTCTTTTATGGTTTGGAGCCGGTATTTCTATTGCGGAAATATTGACAGGAATGCTGCTGGCTCCGCTAGGGATGGTGAAGGGTGCTGCGGCTATTATTATCGGGCATTGTATTGGCGGGATCGTTATGTATTATGCCGGTCTTATTGGCGGAAGAACGGGACGTAACGCCATGGAAACAGTAGAACTTTCTTTTGGAAACAAAGGGGCGTTATTATTTGCCGGATTAAATGTCATACAACTTATTGGCTGGACTGCGGTAATGATTGCCAGCGCTGCAGCGGCGGCTAATACGATTATTGATATTGGCACGGCAGGATGGACTATAGTTATTGGGCTGCTTATTGCAGGATGGGTTGTATTAGGATTGAAAAATTTGGGAAAAGTCAATATTGTGGTTATTGCTGCACTTTTGATTTTGACTTTTATTTTAAGCACGATTGTATTCCATGGAAATGGCACTCCCTTGCTGGGGGATTCACTGAGTTTTGGCAGCGCGGTAGAACTGGCGGCAGCCATGCCGTTATCTTGGCTGCCTCTTATTTCTGATTATACAAGAACCGCAGAAAGACCCCAAAAGGCAACGGCAATGAGCTGTGGAGCTTATTTTGTTGCCAGCTGCTGGATGTTTTTTATTGGAATGGGAGCCGCTTTGTTTACCGGACAAGATGATATTGCTGCAATTATGCTGCAGGCAGGTTTGGGGTTTGCCGGCATTGTTGTTGTGCTTCTTTCTACGGTTACAACTACGTTTCTGGATGTTTTTTCCGCTGGTGTCAGCAGTCGCAATATAATTGGCGGTGTATCAGAGAAAACGCTGGCTTTGCTAGCGTGTGTGTGCGGAGTTATTTTAGCAATCTTTGCACAAGCAGAACAATTCCAGGATTTTCTTTATTTTATTGGTTCGGTTTTTGCTCCGATGACAGCCATTTTATTAGCGGATTATTTTATTTTGAAGAAAGACAATTCCTCACAGTCTTGTAATTGGGAAAATGTCATCTTGTGGGGAATGGGGGTTGTTTTGTACCGTTTCTTTTTACATGTTGATACACCGCTGGGAAATACATTTCCTGTTGTGATTATTATGATGATGGTTAGTATATTTGTGCAAAAAATATTCCATTCATTTTCATGATAGTATAAAATTTTATGTGTAAACTCTAAGAGGCCCATAGGAAAAGGAACCTCATTCCTGTATAGTGTTAAGTGCTAACAAAGACACTAAAGAAATGAGGTTCCCTAATGTCAAATCTTAACACAAAACTCATGCAAGCGCTAGTAGAAAAACAATCTGTTGAAGATGTCTTTCGTCAAGAACTTGAAGATGCCATCAACCAGTTGCTTAAGGTTGAACTTTCTAGTTTTCTAGGATATGAGAAACATAGTTCCAACGGCTGGTCTTCTGGTAATAGCCGCAACGGTTTTTATTCTCGCGAACTTCGCACGGAATATGGTACTTTACA
>NZ_FNHQ01000037.1 GCF_900103535.1 Megasphaera paucivorans
ACCGGCTTGGATAAATTTAGTGTTAAAGGAAGTCAATTTAATAAACCGTTGCTGGAATTTTCCGGAGCTTGTGCGGGTTGTGGAGAAACACCCTATATGAAACTGCTGACTCAGCTTTTTGGATCACGGATGTTTGTTGCGAATGCAACCGGCTGTACGCAAGCCTGGGGATCAGCACTTCCTTGTATTCCTTATACGACGGATAATAACGGACACGGACCGGCTTGGTCTAATTCATTATTTGAAGATAATGCTGAATTTGCGATGGGGATGTATTTATCTCTAGCACAGCAGCGGGAAGCCATTGCCGAACGAGCGAAAGCACTGCTGCCATTGGTAGAGGGAGAATTAAAGGAAGCGGTGCAGCATTGGATCGATTCTTTGGGAATTCAGAATGAAGGAGAAGTAACCAGTGCTATCAGCAGGAAATTTATTAATGTGCTGAAACAGACACCATTAAATGGAAAAGCAGCAGAACTTAAGGAATACCTATTGGCGCATGAAGAACATATTGCCAAAAAGACGATTTGGATGTATGGCGGCGACGGCTGGGCGTACGATATCGGTTATGGCGGATTAGATCATGTCATGGCAACCGATGCCAATGTCAATATACTCCTTGTTGATACAGAAGTGTATTCCAATACAGGAGGACAGTCTTCGAAAGCCACTCCGATAGGAGCTGTAGCTCAATTTTCAGCTGCGGGCCGCCGGTATAATAAAAAAGATTTAGGACGCCTTCTCATGACATACGGACACATTTACGTGGCACAAGTAGCTCTTGGTGCTAACCCGGCACAGCTTATTAAGGCAATTAAAGAAGCAGAAGCCTATAATGGTCCGGCGATTGTTATTGCGTATGCACCGTGTATCAACCACGGACTGTCGAAAGGCATGGGCTTTTCGCAGATGGAAATGAAGAAGGCGGTTGATTGTGGATATTGGCATCTGTATCGGTATAATCCGGAACGTATAAAAGAAGGAAAAAATCCGTTTACTCTTGATTCTAAAGAACCGACCGAATCTTTCCGAGAATTTCTTATGGGTGAAACACGATATGCGGCTTTAACTCGTACGTTCCCGGAAGCAGCAGAAGAACTTTTTGCTAAAGCGGAAGCAAATGCTAAGCAGAAGTATGCTATTTATAAACGAATGGCTGATGAACAAGTATAATTTTAATATGTAAATGAGAAAGAAGATGTTTATAATGAAAATTGGTTTCCTTGGCATGGGTGTAATGGGATTTCCTATGGTAAAAAATATTGTAAATAAATGTGGGTTAGCTGTTATGGGATATGATGTAGTTCAAACAAAAAAAAAATTATTTGCTGAAGTTGGGGGTATTCCTGTAAATGATCCAATAGAAATTTATAAACAATGTGACGTAATTTTGCAAATATTACCGACACATCCTAGTATCATTAACTCAATTGAACACGCAATTCAATACGGTAAACCGGGTAATATTATTATTGATTGTTCTTCTACCGCGCCTGATATTATTATTGATTTATATAAGAAAGCTAAAAACGCTGGCATGTACCTATTGGATGCTCCTGTTAGTGGGGGAAATCCCATGGCAATTTCTGGAACGCTGGCTATTATGTGTGGTGGAGATAAGGAAGCTTTTGATAAAGTAAAACACATATTGCAATGTATGGGAAACCCTATATACACGGGAAGTAGCGGTTCTGGTGATGTAACAAAATTAGTAAATAATACTATTGGGGGAGCCATGCTTAGTGCGATGGCTGAAGGCTATGCCTTTGCGGCAAAAGCAGGATTAGATTTGAAAACGACCTTTGATGCAACTCATTGTGGCTTTATTGGAGGTCCGATGTATGATAATAAGGTTCCGAAGATCATTAAACGTGATTATGAACCGGGGGCTCGTATTGCTGTTCATAGAAAAGATATTCTTAATGCTAAACGCTATGCACATAAATTGGGAATTGATTTACCAATGACTAATGTGACTTTACAAATTATGGATTGGATGAATGATAATGGATATATTGATTATGATCAAGCGGCGTTAGTTAAATATTTTGAAGAAAAGATGAACGTCAAAGTGGGTGAATAAGAGTAAACGTCTCGTTTTTCAGCGTTGCCATAAACGCAAATGAAAGAAACTGTAACAAAATAGTTCTCAAAAAAATTCCGTTGGAAACTGAAAATGTTTTCAACGGAATTTTTTGTAGTGGTGTACCCGGCATGGGTGTAGTCTAACGGGTAAAAGGACCAGAAAATTTTAAGCAACTATAGAAAGGAAGTTCGTACGATGACAACAGAAGATAGTGTCAAGTTATGTTCGCAAAAACCACCAATCTCCCAATAGAGGTTAAGCAATTTTTGATAAGAGAATTTCCGTAATAATTTTGGGATTCATGTAGGAACGACCACTAGACCAATCTTCACTGTATTCCATGAGATAACTTGTCACTAATCGGACGTACGAATCCATGCTGGGAAATATTCCAACGACCTTCGTGCGACGGCGTATTTCTTTGTTGAGCCGTTCCAATAAATTTGTTGAGGATATTTTCCTAGCATCTATTTCTTGAAAACTAAAAAATTGAAGAGAATCTTCTAAGCCATCCTCTAATGTCAAAATGGCTCGTGGATATTGCGCTTCATAGTCATTCATCAGTTCGTTTGCATATTTCTGAGCACTTTCGTAGTCTGGCTGCAGCCAGATTTGTTTGAGTTTTTCCGCAAATGCCTTCTTGTTTTTATCAGAAACATACGCCAGTATATTACGCATAAAATGAACTTTGCAGCGTTGCCAAGAGCAGCCAATAAAGGCTTCTCGGGCCGCTTTCACTAACCCTTTTTGTGCATCCGATACCACCAAACATACCTGTTCTACTCCCCGTTCTTTTAATCGATCAAATACACGAGTATAGGTAGTGGCAGATTCTTCGCACATCGGTTCTACCGCTAAAATATCCCGTTTTCCCTCTGTCGTAATGCCGGTGACCACGATAACAGCCATGTTTTTGACTTGTTGGGTATCCCGAATTCGCTCGTATAACGCATCTACCCAAAGGACCGGATAGATGGAATCTAATGGACGGTTTCGAAAGGCGTCTACTTGTTTATTCAGTTCTTTCGTAATGACGGAAACTTGCCCTCGTGAAATGGATTCTATGCCCAGACTTTTTGCTAATTTATCGATTTTTCGAGTGGAAACACCATTCACATACGCTTCTTGGATTACGTTCATGAGCGCAGCTTCCGAACGCTTTTTCGATTCTACAAAGAAGGGGATGTATCCGCCGTTCCTGATTTTGGGAACCATCAAATATATCGTTCCCATTCTTGTGTCGAAACGGCGAACGCGGTAGCCTGATCGGTATCCTTGACGTTCCTTGTTTCGTTCTGATTTTTCGGCACAAAGTTTACTATTCACTTCGGCCTCCATCAGTCGTTCACAAAGCCATTTCAGCATAGACTGCATGGGGTCTTCTTCTGATATAAATTTTAATAGCATTTTTTCAAAAGATACGGTAGAATTTAGGTAAGCCATCATTTTTTCACTCCTTATTGGTTTGCTCGTTACTTACCTTTTCGGAGTTTTGATGGCTTTTTCCTTTTTTTACTTTTGCGAACTTAATTGTACTCTATCCAACAGAACCCTAAAAGAACTGTCCGCAAACAGCTAGCATGGAACGTGGAAGATATGTGGGAGCGCCGAGTACTGTCTCTCCAAATGACAGAGAAAGAAATCGCCAGCGAGATGAAAATAATCGTCATGAAAAGGCAATTTTAGGGCTTCAAATCAGAGGAATACTCCTACATTATCAGGATAAAAGGTATGCTGACCCAGTAGAGTTTTTTGCCAGAACCTACATGACAGAAGGAAAAGTATCGGTATAATTTTTTGACCTAACTCTATAAAACATAATTAGTTTATCTATTGGTAAACAACTTGATAACAGTGTGTAAACTAGGTAAATATGTTTGCTCCTTACTTGCGCCTTATAGTTTTATGATTATACTACATTGGTGTAATTACCCAATAATTTGTTTTTCAAACAAGAGTGGTGGTTATGCCGATTTCTTTACTTTGGAAATATGCTGATTTATACTTAATGGCGTTCGTAATGAGAGGGTCGTTGGTTCAAATCCGATAAGTGGCTCCCTAGTAAATAACAAGGTTTTCGGTTAATCCGGAAACCTTGTTTTTGCGTTTTTGGTAAAAAGCACCTTATTCTGCACCTTAAAAATCATATGAATCATATGTTTTTAATAATTTCGCTCTGGGTATTACTGTAGTATTTCAATTTACATTTTAAACTAAATGGCTTTGTTCACGGACATATTGGATGACTCCTTCCTTTGGGATTTTCCATATGCGATTCTGCCGGAAACACTTTATTTTACCGGAGGTTAATAGCGGGTAAGTTGCATTTTTTATTATTACTATGTTAGGTAAATATAAAATAGTATGTATAGATATAAAAAGTATTTTAATAGCAATAAATTTGCAGTAATCAAATCAAACCTTTATAAAGTTTGATGGATCGTAGATACTTTTCCAAGGCGGATACTTGGATTTTCCATGCTTTGCCGGACTTACACGTAGGCAATTCTCCCGAGTGGATCA
Source organism: Megasphaera paucivorans (assembly GCF_900103535.1). Classification (GTDB taxonomy): domain Bacteria; phylum Bacillota; class Negativicutes; order Veillonellales; family Megasphaeraceae; genus Megasphaera_A; species Megasphaera_A paucivorans. Next base: position 4,610 of record NZ_FNHQ01000037.1, read on the forward strand.
GCTTGTACACTGTTAAGCTGATCCACTGTAATAAACAGGCAACTTCAGATACATGTAACACAACCTTTTCTATTTTAAGCACTTCCATGATGAACCCCTCTTTTCTTTCGTGATTTATCATGATGTTAGTTGTTTTCTTGCTATAAAGGTTATTTTTGAATTATAGGTATATTTTTTACGGTATGTATAGTAATACAATAGCAATTTTAGAAAGAAAGCAGTACAATAAAATTGTAATTTATTTATAAAATTCGAGAGTGTTTGGGATAGCAGTACAACTATAGTAACACGGACATAGCACCTAAACGGTACCGTATAATTTGATCATTATTTTATTAAATAGAAACAGTGGACATGATATAACATACTGTATACCACTGAGCAAAGATTTAGTATTTACTTAAATATGTTTTTAAATATTTTAGTTATATTACGAACAGTGAGGTTATCTCTGTTATATTTATTGGAGGCACAACATTGGAAACATATGAGCTCAATAAGATTGTAAATTTTGAAACATATCCGGTTTGCAATATGTTGAGACTATTGTTAATAGATAAAACGACAAAGCGGAACATTATCTGGGCGACAAAGTCCTATGAATATTTAGGTGATAAATATTCTGAAAAAAAACATTTAACGGAAGAAGCTATATTGGGGATTGATCCAGTCGATTTGCAACCAAGAGTAAGCAAATCGTTATCACAGCAGGAGGAGCGGACGAGGAAGAAGGCAGAGGTTTTTACACCTTCTTGGATATGCAACAAGATGAATAATCATTGTGATGCGGAATGGTTTGGCAGAGAAGGCGTCTTTAATACCGAAATCGAACAAAATTGGATCGTAAATCCTGAAACAATACATTTTGATGACAAGCATACTTGGAATAAGTATGTTGATTCCAAGCGGCTTGAGATTACGTGCGGGGAAGCGCCGTATATTGTATCACGATATGATGCCGCAACAGGTGAACGGATCCCCATCTATCGCCGTATCGGGATTCTGGATCGTAAACTCCGTGTGGTGGGCGAGAATACGGATACGGAGGTCGATTGGCTGAAATGGGTTATTCGCGCGTATCAGAGTGTTTATGGTTACGAATTTCAGGGGGACAATCTTCTGATAGCACGGATCAATCTACTGGTCACATTCGTCGATTATATGCAGGATAAGTGGAATCGGGTCCCCACAGAAACCGAGCTGAAAAAGCTTACGAACATCATCTGTTGGAACTTGTGGCAAATGGATGGCCTCACTGGAACTATACCGTACGGGAAGCTTGCAGAATCCCAGTATCAGATATCGTTGTTTGATTTTGTGATAGACGAAATGAAATCCGAGGATATGGCCGTTGATTGCCGGATTTTTAATTGGCGTTCGAAAGAGTCAATAACATATAACAGTATGAAAAGAGGTACGTGATAATGAAATTTGATTTTGCAATTGGAAATCCACCGTATCAAGATGAAAGTAATGGCGATATGCGAAATTATGCTCCACCTGTATATAATTTATTTCTTGATGAAGCTTATAAAGTTGCAAATACTGTTGAAATGATTCATCCTGCAAGATTTTTATTTAATGCAGGTTCTACTCCGAGAAATTGGAATGAAAAAATGCTTCAAGATCCGCATCTGAATGTTCCATACTATGAATCTGATAGTAACAAAATATTCCCAGGATTATCAACACCTATCAAAGGTGGTATAGCTATTACATATAGGGATAACCATAAAAATTTTGGGGCAATTAAGACATTTTCACAGTTTCCGGAATTGAATACTATTCTTCATAAAGTAATAGATGACAATTCGTTTCAATCAATCAGTGATATTGTATATTCCAGAACATCATATAGATTAACGGACACAATGCATCATGATTATCCAAATGCAATTAAAAAATTAAGTAATGGACATGCGTATGATATGTCATCGAATATATTTCAGCGTTTGCCAGAAATATTTTTAGCTAATCTGCCAAATGATGAGAAAAAATACATTGGTGTTATGGGACGTGAAAATAATCAGAGAACTTTGAAATATATACGAAAAGATTATGTGAATGATGTTGATAATCTTTTTAATTACAAGGTTTTGATTGCTCAGGCTACTGGCCGCGGAATATTTGGTGAAACTATAAGTGTACCTATTATTGCTGAGCCTGGTATTGCTTCAACGGAAACATTTATTAGCATAGGAAAGTTTGATAAAAAGAAATATTCGAAAGCACTTGTTGAATATATCAAAACAAAATTTTTAAGGGCATTACTCGGTGTACTTAAAGTAACTCAGAATGGCAATAAGCCTGTCTGGAAATGTGTTCCCATTCAAGATTTTACGGATACATCAGACATTGATTGGTCCAAACCAATTCCTGAGATTGATCAACAGCTTTATAAAAAATATGGTCTTTCTGATGATGAAATACATTTTATTGAAGCAAATGTGAAGGAGATGGCATAGCATGAATATCACTATTAACACGGTAAAAAAAGTAACACCGATGATATATGCCTATACAACTCCTGAAATTGTTCGTCATGCCGGTTGGACAAAGATAGGTTACACCGAACAGGATGTTGATACGCGTATCAAACAACAGACACATACCGCTGATATCCGGTATCACTTGGAATGGAAAGGGAATGCTGTTTTTGATGACGGTTCTGCCGAAACATTTACCGATAAAGATTTCCATGCCTATATGCGTAAAGCCGGCATCAAGAGTGAGTCTAAAACGGAATGGTTTCATCTGACAGGACCGGAATCACGAACCATGTTTTATGATTTCCGTGCTGACCACGGTATTTTGCTTGCAAATAATGTGGTTATTCCGTACAAACTCCGCGATGAACAAGAAAAAGCTGTTGAAATGACTATGAATTACGAAAAATCACATAAAAACGGCGAGTTCTTATGGAATGCAAAGCCTCGCTTCGGCAAGACGCTGTCTGTGTATGATTTTTGCAAAAAAATTAATGCCACGACCGTTCTGATTGTCACGAACCGGCCTGCCATTGCAAATTCATGGTACTCTGATTATGTGCGTTTTTTAGGAACTGATTCTGGCTATCTGTTTGTGAGTGAAGTGGATGCGTTGAAGGGTAAGGCTGGTGTTCTTACCCGTGATGAATACATGGAAATGTTACTAAGAGCAGATAATAAGAAAGTAAAGTGTATAGAGTTCGTTAGTCTGCAGGACTTGAAAGGATCCGTATATTTTGGTGGTATTCTTCCGAAATTGGCGGAAATCAGTGATGATCCGCAAAAAGGTCTTACATGGGATGTTCTTGTTGTTGATGAAGCCCATGAAGGTGTTGATACATACAAAACAGATATCGCATTTGACCATATCAAGCGCAAATTTACGCTTCACTTGTCCGGGACACCGTTTAAAGCCCTTGCAAATAATAAATTCGACGATGATGCGATCTTCAATTGGACGTATGCCGATGAGCAGAAAAGAAAACATGAGTGGGATGACGATCAGGATGAAGAGAATCCATATGCTGTACTGCCTCAGTTAAATCTGTACACGTATCAGATGTCTGATATCGTGATGGATGAACTTCAGCAGGGTGTTGAAATCAACGGCGAGACAGAAGAGTATGCATTCGATTTGAACGAGTTCTTTAGCACGAACAATGGTCGATTCGTTCATGATAGTTCTGTTGATAAGTTTCTGGATGCGCTGACACTTGGAAAAAAGTTTCCGTTTTCCACTCCAGAACTTCGTGCTGAATTAAAGCATACATTATGGTTGTTGGACCGTGTTGAAAGTGCTAAAATGCTCGCAAATAAACTGAGGAACCATCCAGTATTTAAAGAGTATGAAATTATTCTTGCCGCTGGTGACGGACGTATTGATGATGCGAACGAAACGAGAAAGTCATATGATAAAGTCGTTAATGCTATCAAAATACATGACAAGACTATCACGCTGTCCGTCGGGCAGCTTACGACAGGCGTTACTATTCCTGAATGGACCGCCGTTTTAATGTTGAGTAATGTCAAAAGTCCGGCATTATACATGCAGTCTGCTTTCCGTGCGCAGAATCCATGCTTATTTTCCGACGGGACAACATTTCGTCGAAAGAAAAATGCATACTTGTTTGATTTTGACCCGGCGAGAACGCTCATCATTTTTGAGGAGTTCGCAAACGACCTGTCTGTGAATACTGCCGCAGGTCATGGTGATATCGAAACCAGGAAAGAGAATATTAAGACACTTCTTAATTTCTTCCCTGTCATTGGCGAGGACGAGAACGGAGAGCTGATTGAATTAGATGCGGAGAAGGTTCTTACGATTCCACGCAAGATCAAATCGAAAGAAGTGGTCCGCCGTGGATTCATGAGCAATTTCTTGTTTCAGAATATTTCGAACATCTTCGGGGCTCCGCAAGCTGTTCTTGATATTATCAAGAACTTGACACCGGTTCAGGAACCGAAGAAGAATGTAAAGCTTTCACCGGAAGTTGCAGAGGCGCTTTCTCTTGATGAGGATGGCAACGTGGCACTGGATGATGAATATGTCATTGGTGTTGCAACCGATATATTTGGCGGAAAAATTTATGATGCGACGAAAGCCGTTCAGGATGCGCTGCAGGATGTAGCATTAGAACATAACACCGACAATGACACATTGAGTAAGCTGAAAAACATAATTCACGAAACAACAGTAAAAACCCTTGTGGATACTGCACAGGCGAAGTATGGTTCTGATATGCATCTGTCTGATAGAAGGCAACTTGAATCGAGACTGAACAATGCATCTGACAAAATGTTGGGGGAAAAATTCGGTAATTATCAAGTCGAACAAAATGTGATTGAGCAGAAGCGTTCTGAAGAATTGCAAAAACGCCATGAGAGCGGTAAAACGACGGCTGAAATCAATAAAGAATTCAATAAAAGACAGGAAGAAGCAACAACTAAGTTCCGTGATGACTTGGGTACTGCCGTTGATGATTTTGTCAAGAAATCGAGTAGGAACGTAGTTGAGACGGTTGAGAGAAAGAAAAATGAACGAGAGAGAGATGAGATTGAAGAAGGAGTCAGAGATCATCTAAGAGGATTTTCTCGTACTATTCCATCTTTTCTGATGGCTTACGGAAATGATACAGTCACATTGGCAACGTTCGATACAGTTGTTCCAGGGCAGGTGTTTCAAGAAGTTACGAGTATCACGCTTGACCAATTTAAGTTCTTGCGGGACGGTGGCGACTACAAAGATTTGGAGACTGGGGAAGAAAAACATTTCAGTGGGAAACTGTTTGATTCCATTGTTTTTGATGATTCTGTGAAAGAGTTTCTTGCCTTAAAGAAAAAACTTGCCGATTATTTTGATGAGAAATCTGTTGAGGATATATTTGACTATATTCCGCCGCAGAAGACAAACCAGATTTTTACGCCGAAAATCGTGGTCAAGAAAATGGTAGATATGCTTGAAAAGGAAAATCCGGGATGCTTTGACCAGTCGGACAAGACATTTATTGATTTGTACATGAAATCTGGTCTGTATATCACGGAAATTGTGAAACGCCTGTATCAGAGTTTTGAAATGAAAAAGTTATATCCTGATAAAGAAGAACGACTAAAGCATATTTTCGAAAAACAGGTCTATGGCTTGGCTCCGACGGAAATTATTTACAAAATTGCGACCAGTTACATTTTGGGATTCGATAACGATGTAATTATCAAAAAACACAACTTCAAACAAATTGACGCATTGCCGTATGCAAAGGATGGAACGCTGCAGAAAAAATTGGATGAACTGTTTGGAAAATAATCGTGGTTAATAAGCGCTTGTATAAATGAAATCATTAGAACACAGGCTTAATAACATAATTATTACATGGTTAAAGGTTATTCTTTAAATAAAAATTGGATGGTGTTTTATAACTGCAGTATTGACTAGTGTTTCCTAAAATAATAATAGTTATGTTATTATTCTAGGATTATGTTTGAAAGGGGATTTCAAAATGCGGGCATTTGATAATCATCTATTAGAATTGTTATCGAGTCATAACGTAACTTTTTTTATTTCTCCATATCAAAGAAATTATGAATGGGATAAGGAACAATGTGAAGTTTTTTTGCACGATATATTTGAAACAACAAGAGCTAATAGACAGGAGAAAAATACGGAACATTTTTTTGGAACTGTTACCTATTTTCAAGCTGAATCATCTGCATGGGGACAACCTGCGACTCTTGTGTTGATTGATGGGCAACAGCGTATTACTACAACGATGCTTTTTCTAATTGCTTTAAGAGATACCATTACTGATAATACCGTTGCTGATAGTATAGAGTCAGATTTTTTAAAAAATAAAAAAGCATCTGATAATTCAGAATATAAAATTAAGTTAAAACAGGTTGAATCAGATTGGGCTATTTATTGTGATATTATTCTTCAAAATGAAATACCGGAAAAGAAAAAATTATCGGCAGTATATAGAAATTATGCGTATTTTTGCAGAGAATTAACCAGATTAAAAGAAACCAATAATTTAAATCTTACTGACTTAATTAATTTGGGATTAATGAAATTTTCTGTTGTAACAATTGAATTAGAACCAATACGAAATAAATGGGAAAATCCACAGGAAATCTTTGAATCTATGAATTCACTTGGTAAACCATTATCATTGGCAGACTTGGTTCGTAATTATCTATTGCTTGGTAAAACGCCGGCGAAACAAAATACTCTTTATAAAAAATACTGGATGCAAATAGAAGAGCAATTACCTAACCAGACATCAAATTTTATTCGTGATTATATGCAGTTAAAAGGAAATAAATCATTTAAACAAGCTACAGAAAAAAACTATAAGGAACTTTATGCTAACTTTAAAGAATTATTTAAGAATACAGAAATGGAAGTCCTGCTTTCAGAATTAAGTGAATATTCTTTTATTTATTCTTGTATAGTTCTTGGAACGGATTGTGGAAGTAAAGGAATTAATCATCAAATTGCGGATATAAAAACTATTGGTGCTACTACTACTTATTCTTTCATTATGGAACTCATACATCGTTGGAAACAGAAAAAATTTACCGACAAGGATTTATCAGATATTCTTGATGTTTTTATTATTTATCTTATTCGTAGAAGAATTGTTTCTCTTACAATGGCAGAAAATAAAGTATTTCCAACGCTTATTAGTAAAATAGATGATTTAGAAAAAGCTCTTGATAAGAAAAATTCCACATTTAACATTTTTGCGAAACAAGAAAATAGTCTTCGGTTACCTAATGATGTGGAAATGAAACGAATTATGCAATCTATGAACTTTTATAATTTCCGCCTTGCTAAATTTTTATTCTCTCTTGTTGAAGAAAAAATTACAAAGGCAAGACCTAATAAGAATGATTCAAATTTGCAGGTTGAACATATAATGCCACAAACCTTGGATAAAGCTGGAAAATGGCAAATAGATCTTGGCACAGATTATGAGAATATACATCAAGAGTATATTAATAATATCGGCAATCTTACGTTGATTAGACAAAATCAGGAATTGGGTAATAAATCTTTTCCTGCAAAGAAAGTTATTTATGAAAATAATGCTGGTTTGCAAATTGCGAAAACTAAAATTACAGATCAAGCATATTGGAATAAAGAAAGTATTATTAATCGTCAAAATTGGATCATTGATTATATTTTATCCAACATACTACCTATTCCAGATAAAATGCGTAGGACTAATAACTTTGTCATATCAGGTGGGAAACGTCTTTCTTTTTTGGAATTGCAGATTATTGGACAAAATATTAATTATATTAGCGATAAATCTATTGTAGCAAAGATCGTAGATGATAAAAAAGTCGAATATGAAGGAACAGAATGGTTTTTAACAACTTTAACGCGAGAAATAGAAACGAGAAAGGGAACGGTTAATGCTTCTGGTGCTTATCAAGGGGCACAATATTGGGAGTATGATGGTGTAAAACTAGCCGATATTATATAATTTTAATCGTAAAATAATCTACCTAGATCAAATGTATGATGTCATTGTTTTACCAACTTTACTCTTCAATGTAATCAAGGAATGGTAAAATTGATTATTGGAAAAATAAATAACGTATCAAAGTGTGCAATCTAAGTACTACGAATTTCTCACTTTAATTTATGCTAAATCATGAACATGAAACTATTACAGGACACAGCAAGCGCAGTGTATCATAAGTGCATGAATCTATAAAAGGGAAATGAGTCATTATGAAAGAATAACAATATTAAAAGCGACACAAAAAAATGCTGAAGATTTTATTAACATATTGTCTAATACAGAAGAAAAGAGCAATCTTGCATTACAATCATTGCAACATAGGCGATTTTTATCAGATGATGATGCTATAGACATTTACAATGTTGGTAAACCGTTTTTTAAAGAAGCTTATGAACAATTTGAAAAAAACTTAATGATCAGCCTAGTAAATCAGTGGTCCTATGTCAAGATTTAGTACAAAATAAAATGAGAAATGTATCCTCGGTTTAACTTGCCAACGATGTATCTTTTTTCTAACATTGCTGATACAATTTTTCGTATTCGTCTGGCGACATGTAATCGCAGTGACTGTGAATTCGTACTGTATTGTAAAATGTTTCCAGATATTCGAACACTAACGTATATGCATGTTGATAATCACGAATCCGGAACCGATTCAGCCATTCCCGTTTAATCAACGAATGAAAAGACTCAATGCAGGCATTATCCCAAGGGAAAGCTTTTTTTGAATAACTGCGTTGCATGTTTTTCGTAGCTCGTATGTACTCCCGCGAAACGTAAGCGCCGCCGCGATCTGAATGAATTACCAACGGTTGGTCTAATGTACGTCTTGCTTTTGCCTTGTTTATGGTATTTACAACACAAGAAACATCCATGGTCGTTGTTACATTCCATGCAATGATCTTGCGAGAGAACAAATCCATCACACTGGTCAGATAAACAAAACCAGTTACTGTCCAAATATATGTGATATCACTGCACCAAACGGCATTGGGTCGTACTGGATTAAAGTCTTGTTGCAATATGTTTTGTAAGGCATCGCTGAAATCAGAATCTTTTGTAGTCACCACATATGGTTTCACCCATTGTGCTCGTATTCCCATGTCTTTCATATACTTGCCAAAGATATAAAATATTGTGTGAAGGTAAATAGGAGATCATATGCTCATGATACATAATAGCCTAAGTGAGAAAAAAATCATAAAAATTGTTGGAAAGTTAGAAGTCAGAAAACTTATGCCAGGTTCACATCTTTATAAACGGTTTTCAGGGAAGTCTATTGGAGATGCAGCTAAAGTATTTGCCACACATTATAGTGATGAGGCAAGAGAAAAACCAGCATTGGCATTAATGGCAGTTATTTTGTCAATACATAGAAATTATACGAAAGTTGTAGAGCCTAGAACGGATAAAATAAGAAAAACAAATTTTGGAACATTTGCAGATTTAAGGGATAAAACAAAAGATATCAATACGTTCTCTGCCTTTTGTGAAATGAGAGCCACAGAGAAGTATAAAATTATTGTACGTATACTTGATGTTATTGATCAACTAAAAGAACGTGTAAAAGAGACAAGTGATTTTGAAATTCTTCATCAATGGGCAATGACTGGGGATTATAAAAATTATAAAAGCGATAGTATTGGTGGGATACATGGTATTGGTCTAGCAACTTTTCAACATTTGCGGATGAATTTTGGTGCGGACACAGTAAAACCGGATCAACGGGTTAAGGAAGTATTGAAGAGAGAATTTGAGTTACAATTATCTAATGATATTGCAAATATAGAGGCAGTTGAATATATAGCAAAGGTAACAAACCAATCTGCGTTATATATGGATCAGGTTTTTGTTAATTATGGTTCTGGCTATTATATAAAGTGATGATGCGTGAACTTAATATGTGTATGGCTGACTCTATACCTTCTTTTCCTATAGATCCATTTAAAATGATGCGGGACTTTGGTCTCGTTTATCAATTTATGAATTTAAAAAAATTAGAGGGTATTTATTTAATTTCAGAAAATAAAAATGATATAGCTGTTGCTGGTATTAATTATAATAGGCCTATTACTAGAAGAAGATTCACAGCAGCACATGAATTATGTCATCATTTAAGCCAGATAAAAAAAAAAGAACTCGGAATTGATATGGAAGATATTAACCTAGTGAGACAATCGATAGATTCATATGAGTTTTTTCTATAGAGAGAATAATCTGGTTTGGTACCAATTCAAAAACGATTTCATATACAATGAAAATCGTATAGATGGAGTAAAGCTTGATAATGATTTTGTTGCTAAAATTGTAACTGATTTGCGCTTTAATAAACAAGACGGTGAGTATTGTAATTCTGTTACAGGCCCTTTTCTAACTACAAAAAATGCCTCTCCGAAAAAGGAGAGGTAAAGCGAAACGGATTACAGAGTGCTGCACGACGGATTCCAGGAAGTGGTTTGCCAAGCTGCCGGAAAGTATTTTATCGCGTAAAAATGGCTATGGGTGTGTAAGTATCAAATATTTGTATAGTACATTATATATTCGTCGTAAAAAGTGTCATTTATTTCCCTAATATCATTGATATTTTTGATTTTCTGCGCTATACTGTACTCACGTTATCATGTGGAGATGAGTGTATGTACCGATTTGCTATTGAAAAACTCTATAAATGGAAAAAAAGCAAGTGTCGTAAGCCGCTGATCATCGAAGGAGCACGTCAGGTCGGCAAGACCTGGCTGATGAAAGAATTCGGTTCCAAGGCGTATGCGAATACCGTATATATCAACTTCGACTCTAATTCAAGGATGGCGGAGCTGTTCGCGTCTGACCTGAACACTGACCGACTTATCATGGGGTTGGAGCTTTACGCCGGTCACAAGATCGACGCCGAAAACACGCTGCTGATTTTTGACGAAGTGCAGGAAGTGCCAAGGGCGCTTTCCTCTCTTAAATATTTTTATGAGAACGCACCGCAGTATCATATTATCTGCGCAGGTTCGTTGTTGGGTATTGCTCTCCACGGCGGAACCTCTTTCCCCGTGGGTAAGGTAGACTTTCTCAAGCTCTATCCGCTTTCTTTCCGGGAATTCCTGATGGCGACCGGCAACGGGCGATTCACTGAGCTACTGGACAAGCAGGATTACGAGATGGTCACCTCCTTCAAGCAGACCTACATCGACGCACTTAAGCACTATTATTTCGTGGGCGGTATGCCAGAGGCCGTGCAGCACTTCGCTGAGAACAAGGACTTTAATGAGGCTCGGGAGATACAGAAGCACATTTTGGCGGCGTATGAGCAGGATTTTTCCAAGCATGCGCCCTATGAGATCGTGCCGAAGATCCGTATGATATGGAACAGCATTCCCTCTCAGCTGGCAAAGGAAAACAAGAAATTTATTTACGGTCTCGTCCGCGAGGGCGGTCGTGCGAAGGAATACGAGACAGCGATCATGTGGCTCACCGATTGCGGGTTGGTGCACAAGGTCAGCCGGGTCAACGCCGCCGGAATTCCGCTGAAAGCCTACGAAGACCTGCGGGCATTCAAGCTGTATATCGTGGACGTGGGGCTATTGGGTTGTATGACTGGACTTAGGCAGCGCACATTGCTGGACGGCAATGACCTGTTCACCGAATTCAAAGGTGCGCTGACCGAGCAATATGTCTGTCAGCAGCTCAAAACCATTGAGGATTTGGGCGTCTATTATTTCACCAACGACCGGGGTTCCTGTGAGGTGGATTTTGTCATCGACACCGGCGAAAAGGTCATCCCGGTGGAAGTCAAAGCCGAGGTCAATCTCAAAGCCAAAAGCCTGCGGGTGTATAAGGATAAATTTAATCCAGAAATCTCCGTCCGTACGTCCATGGCAGATTACAAAAAGGAAGATTGGCTGGTAAACTTGTCACTGTATGCGGTAGAAGAGATAGATCGTGTTGTTTTATAGAAAAATCAGTTTTATGTCACATGTTGGGGTGACACCATGGCAAGCCATAAGTTAGAGGAACATGCACAATGGGATGTTCCTCTTTTTTGTTGTGCAGCAGCATTCTATAAATAATATGCGGTTTCGAAAGCGCGAGAAATTACGAATGCCAAAGCAAACCCGTTTTAATACGTTTATTTTGTTATTATGCCTTTCCATAAAAGGGTGACCTCCTACTCGATCATTATAGGATCCATTTTTTATGTGAGTGTTGATTTATAGGACTATGGTATCTTGCTGCGCGTTAATACGGGTAAGAAAAATTTTTACTAGTGTACTTTGATTTATGTGTAATATTATTTTCTCCTATAAATGAATGTATACATGGTAAAATGATTGCATTGCAATAGCAATTTTAGGATGAAAGCAGTACAATACATTTATACTGCTTACTATGTTGACGAGTTTATGCCTATGTTAGGCAAGGGGAATTATAATAATGAAAAAAAGAAAAATTTTTATATTGGTGGCTGTTTGTATATTTATATCAGGAATAATTATTGGTTGTACTTCGGCAAAAGTAGCGTCTATAGCTTTGCCGAAGGCAATCAGTGTGCCACATACAGTTCCTGCCGCAGGAACTATTGAAGTAGCATTTAGTCCGAATGGAAACGCCACAAGTACTGTTATTAAGGCTATTAATGAGGCTAAAAACAGCATTCGAGTACAAGCATATATTTTCACTTCTGAGCCCATTGCTAAGGCGCTTCTTGATGCGCAAAAACGAGGTGTTACCGTGCAAGTTATCCTTGATAAGAGTCAACTGACAGAGAAATATTCCTCTGCAACTTTTTTTAAAAACAACAATATTTCAACAAAAATTGATTCAGATTTTCAGATTGCACATAGTAAAGTCATGATTATTGATAACAGTACAATTATTACAGGTTCCTTTAATTTTACTAAATCTGCCGAAAAAAATAACTCTGAAAATGTTTTGGTTATACGAGGAAATAAAGAATTAGCGAAGCTTTATATCGAAGATTGGGAATGGCGATGGGCTAATACGAAATCGTTATAAATGCAATTTAAATTGGGGCTGATTAATAAAATTTTTACAGGTATTGTGGGCATTATCGATGTCTTTTTGATAGTGTTGGCATTTGTAATGAAACGTGTCCTGTAACCGATTTTGAGTCAAACGGATTTCGGTTAGTTTCGTCATATAGAGGTTCAATATGTACTTATAATTGCGCAATAAAACAGTTGCAATAAACAACTAAATAAAGTATTATACAGGAGAACGATGAAAACATAAGCGAGGTACCTGAGGGGGTAAATTTTATATCGTAACGTAAATGGGGGATGGGAATATGCATACGTATGTTACAAAAAGAAAATTGATTTACAGTGTAGAACCGATGCGAGTAACTGATTGGGAGAAAGTGCAATGGATTTATGCAGACGGTTTGAAAACAGGTATATCCACGTTTCAAACAGAAGTACCGACATGGCAGGATTGGAATCAAGGACATCTTCCGCTATGCCGCCTGACAGCACGGTGTGATCAGGATATATTAGGATGGGTGGCCTTAAGTCCTACGTCGAGCAGACCATGTTATCAAGGGGTAGTGGAAGTTAGTCTTTATGTTGGGGCGGCGTATAGAGGGCAGGGTGTAGGGGAAGCTCTTTTGACTCATGAAATAATCCAGTCTGAAAAGAATGGAATTTGGATGTTATATTGTTCTATTATCAGAGAAAATAAAGGAAGCATTACCTTAACTGAAAAATGTGGATTCCGAAAAATTGGCATTAGAGAAAAAATAGCTAAATTGAATACGGTATGGCATGATACGGTTCTTATGGAGCGTAGAAGTAAAATAGTTGGATTTTAGCATGAGTGTGAGGGGATACCTATATGAAAGAAAATATAAGTAGTGTGTATTTTAGAGAGTTGTTTCGTGTTTTGGTCAGAAAACTGGGAATTTTGGAAAGAGAAAATGCCGTGTGTTGTAATATTACGCTATCACAATGTCATGCCATTGTAGAAGTAGGAAGAGTTCCTGACATATCTTTGAACGATTTAGCATCGGCGCTTGATTTGAATAAAAGTACAGTAAGCCGTATTGTAGACCAACTTGCAGAAAAAAATATATTAATCCGAAAAACAGATAGGGAAGATCGCAGATATATAGCATTACATTTAAGTGAAGAGGGAAATATTTTATTTAATACGATAGAAACGTATATGAATGCATATTTTCAGAAGGTATTGCGAGCAATTCCCGCAGATAAACGGGTACAGGTCATTGAAAGCTTGCAAATTTTGCAGCGGGCACTGGATAAAAATCATTGTTAGTAATCATGCTGACAGGGGGCAGATGGTATGAATCATGATACAAAAAAATCAGACGCAGATACGGTTGCATGGAGAGATGTTGTTCGTGAAAAATATGCTAAGGCAATAGTGGGGCCGCACCGGGTATGCTGCGGTGATTCTAAAAATACGATCACGAGCGGGTTGTATTCGGCACAAGAAATTCAAGGATTGCCGCAGGACATGATAACTGCCTCTTTAGTGGCGATAGAAGCTGGCAAACGTAATATTTCTGCTGAAGAGTTGGATTTGTTTTCTAAGTTGTATGGTGTCGGCGTAGATGAATTACTTCATGGAAATGTATCTCATCAAGGTAGAGTTGCAATGTTTGCTAGATCATTTTCTGCGTTATCTGACATTGATCAGCAGGAAATAATAATCTGATTGATTTTAAACACAGATACAAAGAGCGCATGAATGGATAAAACCATGTGTGATATTTATCAGCAGGGAATGAATGCGGAAGCATTTGCTGATGAAGTTTTAAAGACATATTTTAAAAATGAAATACCCTCTTTTCCTATAGATCCATTTAAAATGATGCGGGACTTTGGTGTCGTTTATCAGTTTATGAATTTAAAAAAATTAGAGGGTATTTATTTAATTCCAGAAAATAACAGAGTACCATTGAAACGTATGCTGAGGGATTTGCAGCGACCTTGTTAATGCCTTTATCTGCATTAGAGCGGGAAGCAGAGCAATATAAAAATGATGGTACAGTTGATTTGAATGCAGCATTTTACCTTTCTATTTAATTTGGGGTAAGTTTTAGAGTATGTGCCAATAGATTAGCTTATTCGTTACATCTTTTGACATTTACATCAAATACAGATTTAGATCGGAGAATTTCATTATTTAAGCCGGATAAGAAAAAAAGAACTCGGAATTGATGTGGAAGATATTAACTTAGTGAGACAATCGATAGATTCATACGAGTTTTTTTCTGTAGAGAGAATAATTTGGTTTGGTACCAATTCAAAAACGATTTCATATACAATGAAAATCGTATGTAGGGAGTAAAGCTTGATGATGATTTTGTTGCTGGAATTGTAACTGATTTGTGCTTTAATAAACAAGACAGTGAGTATTGTAATTCTGTTACAGTCCCTTTTCTAACTACAAAAAATGCCTCTCCGAAAAAGGAGGGGTAAATCGAAACGGATTACAGAGTGTTGCACGACGGATTCCAGAAATTGGCTCGCCAAGCTGCCAGAAAGTATTCTATCGCGTAAAAATGGCTATGGCGTGTGCAAACGCCGAATATTTGTATAGTACATTATATATTCATCGTAAAAAGTGTTATTTATTTCCCTAATATCATTGATATTTTTGATTTTCTGCGCTATACTGTACTCACGTTATCATGTGGAGATGAGTGTATGTACCGATTTGCTATTGAAAAACTCTATAAATGGAAAAAAAGCAAGTGTCGTAAGCCGCTGATCATCGAAGGGGCGCGTCAGGTCGGCAAGACCTGGCTGATGAAAGAATTCGGTTCCAAGGCGTATGCGAATACCGTATATATCAACTTCGACTCTAATTCAAGGATGGCGGAGCTGTTCGCATCTGACCTGAACACGGATCGCCTTATCATGGGGCTGGAGCTTTACGCCGGTCACAAGATCGACGCCGAAAGCACGCTGCTGATTTTTGACGAAGTGCAGGAAGTGCCAAGGGCGCTTTCCTCTCTTAAATATTTTTATGAGAACGCACCGCAGTATCATATTATCTGCGCAGGTTCGTTGTTGGGTATTGCTCTCCACGGCGGAACCTCTTTCCCCGTGGGTAAGGTAGACTTTCTCAAGCTCTATCCGCTTTCTTTTCGGGAATTCCTGATGGCGACCGGCAACGAGCGATTCACTGAACTACTGGACAAGCAGGATTACGAGATGATCACCTCCTTCAAGCAGACCTACATCGACGCACTTAAGCACTATTATTTCGTGGGCGGTATGCCAGAGGCCGTGCAGCACTTCGCCGAGAACAAGGACTTCAATGAGGCTCGGGAGATACAGAAGCACATTTTGGCGGCGTATGAGCAGGATTTTTCCAAGCACGCGCCCTATGAGATCGTGCCGAAGATCCGTATGATATGGAACAGCATTCCCTCTCAGCTGGCAAAGGAAAACAAGAAATTTATTTACGGTCTTGTCCGCGAGGGCGGTCGTGCGAAGGAATACGAGACAGCGATCATGTGGCTCACCGATTGCGGATTGGTGCACAAGGTCAGCCGGGTCAACGCCGCCGGAATCCCTCTCAAAGCCTACGAAGACCTGCGGGCATTCAAGCTGTATATCGTGGACGTGGGGCTATTGGGTTGTATGACTGGACTTAGGCAGCGCACATTGCTGGACGGCAATGACCTGTTCACCGAATTCAAAGGTGCGCTGACCGAGCAATATGTCTGTCAGCAGCTCAAAACTATTGAGGATTTGGGCGTCTATTATTTCACCAACGACCGGGGTTCCTGTGAGGTGGATTTTGTCATCGACACCGGCGAAAAGGTCATCCCGGTGGAAGTCAAAGCCGAGGTCAATCTCAAAGCTAAAAGCCTGCGGGTGTATAAGGATAAATTTAATCCAGAAATCTCCGTCCGTACGTCAATGGCGGATTACAAAAAAGAAGATTGGCTGGTAAACTTGTCACTGTATGCGGTGGAAAAGATAGATCGTGTTGTTTTATAGAAAAATCGCATGTAAAAGAACATTTTGGAGGAGAAAGAAGCGATGAGTAAAAAACGGAAGTTAGATAAAATGTATATTAATTTGGCAAAATACTGTACGTAATACTGAGAGCGAGGATAATACAACCGAGGTTGAAAATAATAAAAAAATAGAATCATTAAAACAAATTTTGTTCGAGTTAAATAAAAACTTTAAGTTCTATTATGCAACCTACTTCTTTTTTCATCAAGAGACGCCAAGTAGCGAAAAACTGATGCAAGCGGTAAAAACATAATTGCAATACGCGATGATGCAGGGATGGATGAAGAGACTTTTAATCAGTATGCAAACAAACGTAAAAGAATGAAAATAGTCAACACTTTAAGGGCAATCCCAAATTTTGTGTAAACCTTCGTGTGGTGTAAAATAAAATTACATCATACGGAGGTTTTTATTATGGTAAAAAGAAAACGCAGTCTAGAAGAAAGGGAACGTCGTGCCAAAATTCGTGAATTGTTGCAAATGAGCAACATCACCAGCATGGATGATATCCAAAATTTATTCAAAGATACGATTGCCGAATTTATGGAAAACGGATTGGATGCTGAACTGGATGATGAATTAGGGTACAGCAAATATGACTACAAGAACAAAGATACAAGCAACAGTCGCAATGGGCATAGTCCTAAGACACTGCGCACCAGCTTCGGAAATGTGGACATTGCGGTTCCTCGAGACCGCAACGGAGACTTTGATCCGATGATCCTGAAAAAGAATCAAACCAGTATCAGCCACGACGTAGAAGAAAAGATTATATCGATGTATGCTAAGGGCATGACGACTCGTGATATGGAAGCACATATTCAGGATATGTATGGATTAGAGGTATCGGATACCACCATCAGCCGTATTACGGATAAAATACTTCCCGTTGCCAAAGAATGGCAACAACGGCCATTGGAAAATCTGTATGCTGTTGTATTTTTGGATGCGATTCATTACCATGTCCGCAGTAAAGAACAAATCATCAAGAAAGCAGTGTATATTGCCATTGGCATCAATCTAGAAAACCGAAAAGAGGTACTCGACATGTGGGTGGGTGAAAATGAGAGCGCCAAATTCCGGGCGACTATTCTCAATGGCATCAAACATCGTGGGGTAGACGATATTTTGATTGCGTGTACCGACAACCTGACGGAATTTTCCCAAGCCATCGAAGCCGTTTATCCACAAACAGGAATCCAGAATTGCATTCTCCATCAGATCCGGAATTCGACAAAATATGTATCGTACAAAGACATCAAAGCGTTGATGCACGATTTAAAAGCTATTTATGCCGCAGTGGATGAACCGGCAGCGTTAGAAGCTCTGGAGCATTTTTCCGAAGCTTGGGATACTAAATATCCATCCATTACGTTATCTTGGAGATCAAACTGGGCAAATTTAAGTCCTTATTTTAAGTATCCAGAGGAACTACGCCGCCTGATTTATACTACCAATGCCATCGAAGGATTTAACCGGCAGCTACGAAAAGTGACAAAAGCAAAGTCTGTATTCCCAACGGATG
>NZ_FNHQ01000025.1 GCF_900103535.1 Megasphaera paucivorans
ACATCGGCTACGGTACGCTGTTTTGTCCATTCTTCGACGATCACTTTCAATTCTTCATGATGTTCGACCCGGTCCGGTGTATCTTTATAGATATCCAGTGTTTCGATATCTTCATGGCCCGTGGCCTTGCAAAACAGTCCCCAGAGCTTATTGTTGCCGACTCCGATGACACAGCTGCCGTCGCAGCAGACAAAGGAATCATAGGGATAAGTCGATTCATACCGGTTCCCGATCATTTTCGGGATGCGCCCTTCTGTCAGATAGATCATGCTGATATTAGCCATGGTTGCCACCGCCGCATCGATCAGGGCAATGTCGACCTTTTGTCCCTGCCCGGTTACGCTGCGCCCTTGAATAGCTCCCAGAATACCGATGGTCAGCCACAGTCCGCCCAGAACGTCGCCTAATGGGGTACCGGTTCTTGTCGGTCCCGTCTGCGGCCAGCCGGTAGTACTCATGATGCCGCTCATGGCCTGTGCGATGATATCATATCCCGGACGCCGGCTGTATCGGCCGACATGGCCGAAACCGGATACGCTGCCATATATGATGCGGGGATTCGTCTGTTTCAGCACGTCATATCCCAGCCCTAATTTTTCCATGGTACCGGGCCGATAATTTTCCATAACGACATCCGCTTTTTTTACCATTTCCAGGAAGATCTGCTTGCCTTCCGGTGCTTTAAGGTTTAAGGTAACCCCTTTTTTATTGCGGTTATTGGTAATATAATAGATACTTTCTTCATTCTGGAACGGTCCCATATGTCTGGCATCGTCTCCCTTGACGGGCTGTTCGATCTTGATTACATGAGCCCCCATATCCGCCAAAATCTGGCCGCTGAACGGTCCGGCCAGTACTCTTGTCAAATCCAATACTACAATACCCTCTAAACTGCCTTTACTCATTCTTTCACCTTTCCCTTTCTGAAATACCTGTCTTGTGCATCCGGGCACATGGCCTGAATGCATTCCCTTTGAACATAAGATATTATATTTCAAGATAGGGGAATAAAGCAAATAACATAGTATTTTTACATAGTATTCTTTTGTATTTATTTGTTTATTATTGTATTTTATATGATATCTATGTATTATTGACCATTATAACAATAATCTGTAATTTTTCTTTTAAAAATATAAATTTTTCAATAAATATGTCGTATATTGTTCATTTATGTATTCACATCATTGCATAGTTTAATACACTTTATCTTTTTTACAAAAATATTTTTAGGAATAAAATACTTTCTAAAAAAACAAATAAAAGTTGTTTTATATACTAAAAAAACATAAATAAAAAAAACAGCTAAAAAAATATTTATTGTATATGAACAAAAATAGTAATCCTATCGTCTCTATTTATAGGTAATTTTTAACATTTTCCCCGTCGATATAGGTTTTATATTGTTTTTCTTGTCTGTTACCGTCTGCTGTGTAGACGATATCGGTTCCGATTGTACCGTATTTAATTCATATATTAATTGGTCTGTAAGAATTCCATGTAAATGAAATAATGTATCTGCATCAGATCCATGAAAATACAACACATTGTTTTTCACAATTCCCTTCACTTCTCCATATGGACTTATCAAGATACCTTTTTCAGCATTCCAAATTAAATCAGATTTCACGGCAGCTGCCACAGCTACCGCCGGCAAATACACACTATCATCTTTTCCAACTGCTTTTAAGTTTATACGCTTACCATTTACTATTAATGTATATGCCTTAGCAATAAACGTAGGCTGCCCATCCGAGTTATTGATTTTTTCAGATATATTCTCATTGCTTTCAAAATTATCAACACCATAGCCGGCTAAAGCCTTTCTAACAGTATATATATCCAAGGGTTGTCTTTTGTATCCATCTGGATAAATATAATAAGAAATAGTATGATCTACATTACGATCAATGACAATTCGATCATAATAAATTTCAACCGGCGTACCCAACGGAATTACATTATACAAATTTTCCACATCTTTTTCATACATCCGTATACATCCATTAGAAACATAACCCCCAATAGACTCCGGCTTATTAGTACCATGAATACCATAGTTCCCGAAAAGTCCAATCCATCGATATCCTAATGGATTTTCTTCTCCTGATTCAATACGAAAATTGGTGTTATCTGGATCGATCCACTCGGGATTTATTTCTTTATCTGTAACTTTATAATATCCAATCGGGGTGGGAGTTGAAATTTTTCCAACTCCTACAGGATATATGTGTACTTTGACATTTCCCTCATATACTGTCAATAATCGACTGGCTAAGTTAAGTGTAACTTTCATCCCTTGAACTTGCGAATCCGGCAACAATGAGGCTGCCACGGAGATTTCATTCATCATTAGAGCTGATGGTTTATTTTCTTTTGATGGAGATACCGACAGTGTATTAGCCGCAAACATCAGTCCGGTCATCCATATAGTTGAAAAAATGCTTATAACTACTATCTTTAACATAAAATATCCTCATTTCTGTTTATATTGATCAATATTCATACATATAAGTGTCAAAAAATATTATATCATACGTATATTCCTTTTATCTATAATGTGTTGAATTTTCCATTTTCTCTTCTATTATCAATTAATTAGCGCTATACTGTAATAAAGTAAATTGCCGTAAAAAATAAGAACAAAGGAATCTTTACCTATGAAAAATCATAAAAAACTTTCCGAAAATGTAATTGAAAATATTCTTGCCATGATTACCGTTGATAAACGTTTTGCCATAGGTGATCAATTGCCCAATGAGTTAGAGTTAGCTCGGGAATTAAATGTAAGCCGTACAACACTACGAGAAGCTATTCGAGTTCTTATTGCTTATGGCGTTCTCGAAGTGCGTCGCGGATGCGGAACCTTTGTCACTAGTGATGCTGCAGACTTAAGACGTAATCTAGAACCGCTCACAGGAATAAAAGGAAATAGTACGGATTTATTCGAAATGCGCCTTATTATTGAACCTGAAGCTGCATACTGGGCGGCATTACGCGGCACAGACGCCGAAATCAAACGGATTGAAGAATTACAAAATATTATTGAAGAAAACCAAAAAAAGCATCATATCCATTTCAAAGATGAATATTTATTCCATCAAACAATTGCGCAAGCTTCCCATAATGAATATATGAAGGAAATTATTCCAATTCTTTATCAAGGAGTTTTAAAAGGATTCAACCTTTTATTTAAGGATAGAAATGTTATTCCCAAAAATAATCAATACCATCGTTTAATCATTGAATTTTTAAAACTCCGTAATGCCGAAGGTGCTCGAAACGCAATGAAATTACACATGCTTCATACAATTGAATGGTATAATCAAAAATAACAATGTTATAGAATAAAATACTCTGTATTTTTATATAGTTGTATGATGTCTCATTGACAATAAATGACTATCGCTCTATAATAAAGCTGTCAGATGACATATTTAGTCCATTTACAATTGTCAAAAACCATCACAACAAAAAGCAAACGAATTGTAAATTCGTTTGCTTTTTGTCGTATTAAATATTTTCATAATATCTCAATGATTAGTATATGACGGAACTTCATTTTGTTTTACTCGTTCTTCTGTTTCGGCAAGACCATGGCGAGTTTTCATCTTAAGAAAAATCATAATTAACAAGGCTACCACAAAACACCCCGAAAAAAACTGAAGTGTAACCGCATAACTATTAGTTGTTTCCTTAATAAAGGATAAAAGCAGAGGACCAGCAACTCCCGCAGCTCCCCATGCAGTAAGAATACGTCCATGAATTGCACTTAGCTCTTTGGTTCCAAAAAGATCACTAAGATATGCCGGCATACAAGAAAATCCACCACCATAACAAGTAATAATAAGAAGTACTACTATTTGAAAACTAAACGAACTTGTAATAGATGCCAGTTTAAAAAACGCTAATATTTCAATAGCAAAAAATAATATATACGTATTAGAGCGGCCAATATAATCAGAAACTGTCGCCCACGCAATACGCCCAGCTCCATTCATAAATCCAATAATGCCAACCATAGATGCGGCCATCATAGGGGACATATGAACAACTTCCTGTGCCATAGGAGAGGCCACTGCCAAAAGTGCAATCCCGCAAGTAATATTTGTAAAAAATAACCACCAAATCGTATATAGCTGCCATTTTTTCATAGCTTGCTTTACTGTAAACTGAGGCATTGCATCCGCATATTGAACTATATTTTTTTCACTAGCTTCTTTGAGTAGTGTATCCGTTGTCGGAACTTCACCTAGCTTAGGTGGGGCCAAATACAAAGACGAAGCGGTCATAATACTCATGTATACAATACCAAGAATAATAAAATTTGTAACAAGACCAAAATGTTGCACTAAAATTTGCATCGCCGGTCCAGCAATCATACTGGCAAACCCAAATCCCATAATTGCAAGTCCTGTAGCAAATCCTCGATTATCAGGAAACCATTTTACCAGTGTCGATACCGGTGTGATATATCCGGTTCCAAGACCAATCCCACCAATAATGCCATAAGAAAGATACATAAGAAATAAATTGTGAAAATACAAAGCAGCTGCAGTGCCAAACATGCCGGTACAAAAGAAACCCATTGACATAAGTCCTGACTTTTTAGGGCCTATTTTTTGCACAAAGCTTCCTAAAAATCCTGCTGATAACCCTAAAAATAAAATAGCTAAAGAAAATGTCCACGTCGTTTCTTTTAATGTAAAACCCATTGTTTCCATAATAGGTTTAGTTAATACACTCCACGCATATACACTGCCAATGCAAATATGAATACCCATAGCAGATAACGCAATTAACCAGCGATTTTTTTTCATATGTATATCTCTCCCTATAACTATAAAGGCGAGCCGACACGAAAAAAAACCGGCCGACTGGCCAAAGCATATTTATACTTTGCCCAGACGGTCGGCGCTTCTACACAATACAGTCCACGTGGTTTTTCCACTTAATTCCGTCAGTTCTGTACTGATATATTCTAATGTAGTTAGATTATATCACAATGTAAATTTATGTCAATTAGTTATCCCCACATTTTTACACAAATAACATAACTCATCATTGCCATTTTATAAGATATTCATTAGAATCTGTTTTTATATTATAATGGATTTTTTGCTGCAATTTTTGGCTTACGAGGATATTTTTTCGGACTTGTCCGATCCTTCTTTATATATAATGCCGCTCGTTTATCTTCAATCCCAATCAGATGCACCGGACGAATTTCAGCAACAGTTCCGCCTAAAATTGAAATAGCAGATGAAGCTTCTGTAAGTTCTTCTTCATATTGTGCCCCTTTTAGTGCTGCAAATACTCCACCTATTCGAACATAAGGCAATGCCCATTCCGTCAATATATTCAACCGGGCAACCGCACGGCTGGTAACAACATCGAATTGTTCCCTGTATTCCGCCCGATGCGCCTCATCTTCTGCGCGCCCATGAATAAAAGCAGCATTAGAAATACCAATCTTCGAAACAACCGTTTTAAGAAAAATTAATCTTTTTTGTAAAGAATCAAAAAAAGTAACATGCAAATCCGGCCGTAAAATAGCCAGCGGAATACCGGGAAATCCAGCACCCGTTCCTAAATCCAAAACAGCCGCTCCTTTAGGAAAATATGTTTTATCATAGCATGATAAACTATCCGCCATATGTTTAACCGCAATTTCTTTCGGCTCAGTGATTGCCGTTAAATTCATAACTTTATTTGTTTCTATTAATAATGTAGTAAATACATAAATTTGTTCATATTGTCGATCTGTTAATAAAATATTAAATGGATCGAGTGCCGCTTTAAGGTCACGGTCAAACATACTATTTTTCCTCCCGCTGTCGTTGTTCCAACACAATAAGAAGTGCCGTAATATCTGCTGGTGATACACCGGAAATGCGGCTAGCTTGTCCCAAAGAGTGTGGCCGGATTTGATCAAGCTTTTGCCGAGCTTCTCCTGACAAAGTATCGATATCAGCGTATATTATATTTTTCGGCATAAGCTTGCGTTCTAATCTATTCATCTTTTCTACCTGCTCTTGCTGTCTTTGAATATAGCCTTCATATTTTATCATAATTTCTATCTCTTCACGTACATCATCATCCAGTTTCTCTAAAGGAAATTGCGTCCTCAGCATTTCATAATCTAAATCCGTCCGACGTAATAAATCATATGCTCGAAGTCCCGTACGAATAGGAGCAGTCCCCATATTTTTTAATTTTTTCTGATTTTCTTCAGTGGGTGTGATTGAAATAGCCTTCAATTTTTCAATCGCATTTTCTATATCATTTTTTTTCTTTAAAAATACAGTATACCGTTCTTGTGTCACTAAACCCAACTGATATCCTTTTTCTGTTAAACGCAAATCTGCGTTATCCTGTCTCAGTATCAATCTATATTCTGACCGACTCGTCATAATACGATACGGTTCATTGGTTCCTTTTGTAACTAAATCATCAATAAGTACTCCCATATAGGCTTCTGCGCGGGTTAATATAAATGGTTCTTTTTTTTGTACCTTGAGAGCCGCATTAATTCCGGCAATCAATCCCTGCGCCGCAGCTTCTTCATAGCCGCTTGTTCCATTAGATTGTCCTGCAGAAAATAATCCACTGATTTTTTTTGTTTCCAAAGATAATGTCAGTTGTGTGGGATCAAGACAATCATATTCAATAGCGTATCCTGGCCGCATAATTTTAACATCTTCCAGTCCAGGAATAGTTCTTAAAAAATCATATTGTACGTCCGTAGGAAGACTCGTACTCATTCCCTGCACATACATTTCTTCCGTCATTTCTCCTTCTGGTTCAATAAACAGCTGATGCCTCTTTTTATCGGCAAAACGAACAATTTTCGATTCAATAGACGGACAATATCGTGGTCCAATTCCCTGAATAAGACCATTACACATAGGAGCTCTATCAAGGTTATTTCTTATAATACGATGCGTTTCCTC
This sequence comes from Megasphaera paucivorans, assembly GCF_900103535.1. Taxonomy (GTDB): domain Bacteria; phylum Bacillota; class Negativicutes; order Veillonellales; family Megasphaeraceae; genus Megasphaera_A; species Megasphaera_A paucivorans. Next base: position 6,954 of record NZ_FNHQ01000025.1, read on the forward strand.
ATTTGTAAACGTCAACCAGCAAGATTGTTTATTGCATTCCGTTCGCTGAGAAAGAAATGAAAACGCATGCCCTTTTACATCTCCTTTCTGTTCACTCATTTCACTAAACCGCAATGTACGCCGATCAACACGTGCCGGCGTTCCTGTTTTAAAACGCATTAATTGAATTCCATTTTTAAGCAAAGATTCCGATAAATCTTCTGCTGAACGCTGTCCTATGGGACCACCTGAATAGGCACAATCTCCAATAATAATTTTCCCTTTAAGATAGGTTCCAGTTGCTAAAATAACACACTTGGCCTGATATATCTCACCTAATTCTGTTTCTATACCCTTAATTTTACCGCTTTCCACAAGCAGCTTAGTCACCATAATCTGCTTAACATCAAGATTTATTTGATTTTCCAGCGTTTTTGTCATTGTCGATTGATATAGTTTTTTATCAGATTGCGCCCGCAATGAATAAACTGCCGGACCTTTTCCGGTATTAAGCATACGCATTTGTAAACAAGTTTTATCTGTATTGATTGCCATTTCACCGCCCAACGCATCTATTTCTCTGACAAGGTGACTCTTGCCCGGTCCGCCGACAGCCGGATTACAAGGCATAAGCGCAATATTATCTAAATTCAATGTTGCCATTAATGTTTTTACACCCAGCCGTGCACTAGCAAGTGCGGCTTCACAGCCAGCATGACCCGCGCCAACAATAATGACATCATACGTGTCTACAACAAACATAAAATCTCCATCCCCTTTTATTTTCCTAGACAGAATCTACTAAATATTTCCGACACAATATCATCATGTATTGTATCTCCCGTAATAGATCCGAGCAATTCCCATGCTTCACGAATATCAACAATTGCACAATCAACAGGCATGTTGTTTTGTATGGTATCTAAAGCACGATTTATTGCCTCCCCGCTGCGCCGTACAAGATCAATATGTCTGGTATTAGTTAACAGTGCACTTTTTCCCTCTATAATGCCTTTATCCAGCACTAAATCTATTATTTTATTCTGCAAGTCCTGTATTCCTGATCCATTGACAGCCGATATGGTGATCATCGGATGCCCATATTCGGATAATACTTTTTTATTCACATGGACAGGTAAATCTTCTTTATTCATTACAATAATTGCATTTTGATAACGAGACGCTTCCAATATGCCCACATCATCAGCCGTAAGTGAGCGAGACCCATCTACCATAACAATGACCATATCTGCTGTATTTAAATATTTTTTCGCCCTGCTGACACCAATTTGTTCTACTGTATCGGCCGTCTCACGGATCCCTGCCGTATCAATCAAGCAAATCGGTACGCCTTTTAGCGTAATCCATACTTCAATACTATCACGAGTTGTCCCTGGAATTTCGGTAACAATAGCTCGATCTTCCTGAACTAATTGATTAAGCAGACTCGATTTTCCAGCATTAGGGGTCCCCGTAATAGCTATCATGACTCCGTCTCTAATCATCTTTCCACTGCGTGACTCTTCAAGCAATATTTGCAATTTTTTCTGAATATTCTGTAAGGCTTCTGCAACATCAGGTACGGTAATATCTTCCAAGTCTTCTTCCGGATAATCTACCATAACTTCAAGCCGTGTGATAAGTTCTGTTAAATGAATACGCATTTTCTTTACTAATTCAGATAATTTTCCCTCTAATTGGCTTACCGCATTTGTAAGGCCCGCTTTGCTTTTTGCTTGGATAATATCCATAACGGCTTCGGCCTGTGCAAGATCAATTCTTCCATTGATAAACGCTCTCTCTGTAAATTCACCCGGATTAGCTAATCGAGCACCCTGACGCAGTATTAGTGCCAATATTTCTTCTAATGACTGGTGTCCGCCATGGCATTGAATTTCCATAACATCTTCCGCAGTATACGATTTGGGTCCTTTCATCAATAATACCAATACTTCATCAATACTATATCCATTTTCATCAATAATATGCCCATATTGAATTGAATGATCTCGGCGTTTTGCTAATGGTAAATTTGATTTACTCTGAAAAATTTTATCACCAACCGCATACGCATCCCGGCCGCTGATGCGTATAATGCCAATACCGCTTTCACCGATAGGAGTGGCAATTGCTGCAATTGTATCCACTGTATCGTACATAATTTTAATTCCTCCATATGTCCAAAAAACCCGGCGCCTGCGCACCGGGTTTATTAAACCATCAATTATAATAAATCACGACATGACGATAAGGATCCTGCCCTTCACTTTCAGTCCGGACATGCTCTTTATTTTGTAAAGCCATATGAATAATTTTTCGTTCATATCCATTCATAGGCTCTAACATAACCTTATCCCCTTCATGTTTTACCCGGCTTGCCAGCCGAACTGCCAGTTGTTCTAACGTTTCTTTACGGCGCTGACGATAATTTTCAACATCAAGCATAAGGAAATACCGGTTATCTTGTCCTTGATTCGTTGTAAGATTTGTCAAATATTGAAGTGCATCTAATGTTTGTCCATGCTTACCAATCAGTATTCCTAAGTTATTTCCGTGAAGATGAAGGATCACTTTATCATTTTTAATCATTTTTTCAATAAAAACTTCACCTATGTCCATTTTTTTTAGAACATCCTGTAAAAACGCTTTTGCTTTTTCAGCTGCTTCTTCTGCGGTAAAGCCAGGAGCCGTAATTTCTGCTTCTTCTGAAATAAACTGTTCTTTTACCTGCGTTCTTTCTTCAACTGAAACTGTATCCGATTCCTGTTCTTCCGTAAAAGTCAATCGAACAACCGCCATTTTACTTCCAATACCCAGGAATCCATGAGATGGTTCTGTAACAACTTCAATTGTCACTTCATTTTCCTTTTTTCCAAGCTGGAAAAGACCCTTTTGAACTGCATCTTTTATCGTTTTGCCGGTAGATTCTATACTACTCATGCTTTCTCTCCTTTTTTATTACCATGGAACATTACCCATTGCTGTGCCCACTGGAAAACATTAGAAACAATCCAGTAAATAATAAGTCCACTAGGAAAACTCAAACTAATCCAGCCGATAAACAAAGGCATTGCAACCTGCATAATTTTCTGCTGTTTTGCTTGAGCTTCCGATGTCGCAATAGTCGTACCCGTCATCTGTTTTTGAATTGCAAATGTTGAAACGGCTGATAAAAAAGGCAGAATATACATTGGATCAGGGCTTCCTAAACTGGGCAGCCATAAAAAACTCTTAAAAGCTTCTTCATACGGATATTCACGAAGTGCATAAAATATTGCCATCAAAAAAGGCATCTGAATAATAATAGGCAGACATCCCGATAATGGATTGATACCCATTTCTTTATACAGCTTTCCCATTTCTTCCTGAAGTTTTTTCTGATTCCCTTTATATTTCTGTTGTAACGCTTTAATTTTAGGCTGTAATTCCTGCATTCCCTGCATACCATTAATCTGCTTTGCCGTAAGCGGAGCTAAAATCAGTTTAATAATAAGAGTAAGTACGATAATTGCGATACCGTAACTAGGATAGCCTATTACATTTGTAAAATTGTAGCAATATGTTAAAAAGACCTGCATAATGCCGCTTAACACATCCATGATACCACTAAAAAAGCTCAATAATCTCAACTCCCGTTCAAATAAAACAATATTTACCTACCAGACAGCCTTCATTTCATCTACCTGATAATTACGGCAGAGGATCATAACCGCCTTTATGGAAGGGATGGCATTTTAAAATACGCCGGATTGCTAAATAACTCCCTTTCACTGCACCATACTTCTGCAGCGCTTCAATCGCATATGCTGAGCATGTGGGATAAAACCGGCAGCAAGGCGGTTTTAATGGGGATATGCAAATTTGATAAAAACGTATCATAGAAATGAAAATTTTCTTCATAATGATCGCTTCTTTTTTAATACTTTTGCCCGTCTAAATAATTGCAACATATTTTGTTCCGCTTCTTTATATCCAACATGTTTCAAAAAGCTGCGGCCAATCAAAACTAAATCAAAGCCATTTTCAAGTTCCTGCTGATGCAATCGATATACTTCCTTCATCAACCTGCGACAGCGATTCCGTTCCACTGCACAGCCAATTTTCTTACCTGTAACAAATCCAATGCGGGTCTGGTGACTAGATGATCTTGGCAAAACATGAAGCACCATTAATTTATTTACATAAGACTTACTATTATGATAAACAAATTGATATTCCCGATTTTTACGTAGCCGTCTATCTTTACTTAACTTATACATACAATTTTGTCCTAATAATGCCAGAAAAACAGAAAAATCCCTTGGGAACTTTTCTGTTTATCTCGTAATAATTAAGCAGAAAGTCTTTTTCTGCCTTTCATGCGGCGTTTTTTCAAAACCATGCGGCCGCCTTTGGTCTTCATCCGTTCGCGAAAACCATGCGTTCTTTTTTTCCACAATGTATTCGGCTGATATGTCTGTTTCAAGCTAGACACCTCCTTCATCAATAGCGATAGTAATTGAAATTACACCATAACAGTGTAATTATAGACAAAAAGATAGTGACTGTCAATGATTTAAGTTCATTGTAACATAAAATTAACGTACCTTTCCATTGCAATTTTTGAATAAAACAATATGTATTATTTAAAATTATAAAATATACCGTATATAGTTTTTTTTAGTAAAAAATTTTTTTAATTTTATTTTTTTGATGATTTTGTTTGTGGATAACTTTTTACTATTGACTGATTTCTTTAAAAAGTATAGCATAAGCTGTACACAATTTCGACTTTTTGGTGTAAAATGTGTATAGATATTAACGAGTTATCCACAAGTTATGAACAATTTGTGGATAACTCGTTAATGCACTCAACTACACGTCTTATCCCCTGTATCTTTATCATTATCCACTCTTATTACCACACATTATAAACATATACACAAAGATAGGAAGAAACTAACATGGACCCAATGGAAATGGCTACTTTATGGGAATCAATTTTATCAGAATTAAAAAATTATATCCCGGAAAAATTATATGAAGCTTGGATAAAATCTTCGATTATTCCCTATTCATATGAAAATGACATATTGACCTTAGATACAATTAATCAATTCGTATGTGGCTTTGTTCAAAAAAAATATTCAACGATTTTAACAAATTCAGCTAGTCATGTCATCGGCCGCCCAACTAAAGTCATATTAATCAGCAGTGAAGCTTCTCTCCCTAAAAAACCAGTTACGCCGGAAGCGGAAACTGTTCAATTTAAAGAAGAAGAAAAAAATGAAACCTGTACTATTACTGTCAGTCAGAAACCGGAAAATATCATATCTGAACAAGAGCTTCCCGATTTTCCTATCAATGACGCCCAACCCTTATTTTCTCAAGAAAATTTTTCCTCACCATCAGAAGAATCCATAGAGGAATTAAATAGTAATTATACCTTCAATTCTTTTATTGTTGGAAACAGCAACCGTATCGCTCATGCGGCTGCTTTATCTATTGCGGAAGCTCCGGCAGTCAAATATAATCCTTTTTTTATTTATGGGGGCAGTGGATTAGGGAAAACACATTTAATGCATGCTATCGGACATCGTATACGAGAAAAATTCCCAAATCTTCGACTGCGGTGCATTACTAGTGAAGATTTTGCAAATGAATTAATTTCTTCTATTCAAGATAAAAACCCAGAGAGTTTTCGCCAGCAATATAGAAACATAGATGTCTTGCTTGTTGACGATATTCAATTTTTAGAAAATAAAGAACATACACAAGAAGAATTTTTTCATACCTTTAATAAATTATACAAAGACCATAAACAAATGGTGTTTACCAGTGACAGACCGCCTCAAGATATAAAAAAAATGGAAGATCGGTTACGATCTCGTTTTCAAGGAGGCATGGTCACTAGTATTGATCCTCCTGATTTGGAAACAAGAATGGCAATTCTTCGTAAAAAAGCTGAATTGGAACACGTAGAAATTAAAAAAGACGCTGTTGATTTTATCGCTTCAAATGTAAATGAAAATATCAGAGAATTAGAAGGGGCTTTTGTACGCGTACTTATGCAGGCTTCTGAAGAAAAATCACCTATTACCCTTGAATTAACACAACGAGCTTTAAAAGACCTTGTTCAATCGAAGGAAGAAAAAAAATATATCACAATAGATGAAATACAACGTACAGTTTGTCAGTTTTACAAAATAAAAATCGATGATCTTTTAGGAAAAAAGAAAACTAAAACAATTGCGTTACCACGGCAAATTGCAATGTATCTTTGCCGTGAACTGACTACTAATACGTTTCCTCATATAGGAAAATCATTTGGCGGACGCGATCATACAACAGTAATGCATGCTTGTGATAAAGTCATAAAAATGACAGAAAAGAACGAACAATTTAAAAGTATGATTGATCAATTAAACATCATGATAAAGGGTGTTGATAAATAGAGGTATAAGTTGTGTATATCTTGTGCTTTCTGTAAATATGTTCGTATGTGAATAACTGAGTTTAAGTTATCCACATGTTATCAACAGCGGTGGATAAGTTAAATATGCTTATTCACCGGACATATGCACAATTTCACAGTCCCTATGACTATTACTATGATTTTAGTACACAACAACTAAAAATAATCATCATGAAAAGGAGCTTTCCCATGAAACTTAAATTTAAAAAAGAAGATCTTACAAAAGGCCTCCAAACAGTTCAAAAAGTCGCACAAAATAAAAGTAATAACATTTCTTATGAAAATGGATTACTCATAAAAGCACTTAAGGATGTTATAGAAATACAAGCAAATGATTACGATATGGGAATCAAAGTCATTGTTCCCGGTATTATCGAAGAACCAGGAGAAGTTTTTATATCTAATCCATTTTTAATTGAATTAACCCGACGTCTTCCCAGTGATGAAATCGAGATGAAAAAACAAGATGCTGATACTAAATTAACTGTTCTTGGAGGAAAATCAAAATTTGAATGTCTTACCATGAATCCTGATGATTTTAATGAAGTAACACTTATCGATAGTGGATATAGCAATTTTTCTACAGACAGTATTACATTAAAAAATTTAATAGATAATACGTCTTATGCTTGTTCCACTGATGATGCCCGTCCTATTTTTATGGGAACTTTAATGGAAGTTAATGAGTCAACTTTAACGATGGTTGCTACAGATACTCATAGATTAGCTTTAAAAAAAGTAATATTAGAACAATCGATTGAACAACCTATTAAAGCGATTATTCCCAGTCGCCTTTTAGCAGAAATATCTCGTCAAATGCCAACAGATATGCCTCAAGTTGTAGAGATAACCGCTATTCGTAATAATATTGCTTTTAAATTTTCTAATGTATATATAAAAACTCGTTTAATTGAAGGCGAATTTCCGAATTATAGACGAGTTATTCCTTCTGAATTTAGTTGTAAAGTAATGGTTGAAAGAAATGAATTTACAGGATCTGTAGAAAGAACTTCGATTATCGCAAAAGACTCTCAATATGATGTTATAAATTTTATATTTGAAGATAACCAAATTAAATTAACCAGTCAACATCCTGATTATGGAACAGTAGAAGACTATGTTGCTTGTAGTATGGAAGGAGAACAACTTAATATATCTTTTAATGGAAAATTTATTTTAGATATTTTAAAACATTGTAAATCAAATGAAATTATATTAAAATCAAAAGCAAATAGCCCTATGCTTGTACAGGAAAAAGGCGAAGATTCGTATATTTATGTAGTAACACCGATGAGGACAAGATAATGGAAAAAAAAATTATTATTAAGACAGAAAAAATACAGTTAGATCAATTTTTAAAGTGGGCTGACATTATACAAAGTGGTGGTCAGATTCGTGGATTGCTTGATGAAAAAAGAATTTATATTAATGGTATTCTTTGTCATGAAAAAAGAAAACAACTACATATAAATGATGTTGTAGAAATAAAAAAAATTGGTATTTTCCGTGTTTCCGGAGAATAAAAAATGATAATTAAGTCACTGCGTTTGCATCATTTTAGAAATTATCTTGATGAAGAAGTTAATTTTCCTCAATCTATTATTATTCTTTATGGAAGAAATGGACAAGGGAAGACAAATATATTGGAAGCACTTTACCTTGGAGGTATGGGAAAGTCGTATCGTGGGATAGTTGATAGCGATTTAATCCATTTTCAATGTGAAGATGCTAGTATTATTATTTCTTTTTTGAGAAATAATGTAGAGCAGCAGATAAAAATTATATTGTCGAAGATAGATAAGAAAAAATTATGGGTTAATGAGACAAAGGTTACACAGAGAGAATTAGTAGGTACTCTTAACGAAGTTCTTTTTTCTCCTGAGGATTTACAACTTGTTAAAGGAAGTCCGGCACTTAGAAGACATTTTATGGATATGGAAATATCACAGGTTAATCCTTCTTATTATCGTACGTTAGTAAAATATAATAGGGCCGTTGCTCAACGTAATCTTTTGTTAAAATCAATAAAATCTGTAAAGAAAAGTGTATTGGAAGGATGGGATTTACAAATTTCTGAATTTTCTGCTTTCATTGTAAAAAAACGTTTAGAGGCACTCCATAAAATTGGATTTTTGTCTGGAATTATTCATAGACGTTTAACTGAAAACCAGGAAAAATTAGATTTATCATATGACCAATCTTATTTTTTGATATCGCAGGATACTATGCAGGATAGAGTAAGTTCTGCATGGTATTATAAGTTGTTAAGAGAAAAATTAGATCACGATATATATCATATGTCTACTTCAGTAGGACCTCATCGCGATGATTTATCTTTCTTTATTAATGGGTATAATATAAAAAAATATGGATCTCAAGGTCAGCAGCGAACGGCTGCTCTATCATTGAAACTTTCGGAATTGGAATATATAAAATCAGAAGTAGGTGAATATCCTATACTGCTTCTTGATGATGTAATGAGTGAATTAGATGAATTTCGTAGAAAATCATTATTAAACTTTGTTCGTAATCGTATTCAAACTGTAATTACCACAACAGATCCTGATATGTTTAGATCGATTGAAGGATGTTCTTTTATTTGCCTCGAAGGAGGAAGAGTTAAATCCTATGGATAAGCGTATTAGTAGGTTAGATAAGGCTGGTAAATCAATTGCTGATGTGTTGGAAAAAAATAAATTATTATTTCCTTATAAGATGTATCAAATAAAAATTAATTGGAAATATATAATGGGGCCACAGATTGCCAAATATTCTTATATAAGGGAATTTAAAAAAGATATCGTAGTTATTGGTGTATTGAATTCTGTATGGATGAATCATTTATTTCTTTATAAAAAAAAGATAATTGATACGATCAATAATTATGCAAAAGAAAAAATAGTTCAGGATATCATTTTTTTACGCAGTGGAAAAAAAAATGATCTGCCTGTATATGAAATGGAAGACGGTGTGCAAGAAAAAGTATTTCCTGAAATAAATATAAAAAATATGGTCTTACGTGATGATGTTGTAGAAAAAATAAATGAGGAAACAGAATATTTACCCGATAACTTAAAAGAAAAAATGAGAAAATTACGGTTTTCTCAAGAAAAAAGAAAGGCAGCTTATCGTTCAGAAAAATTTATTACCTGTCCTAAATGCGGACGTTGGATAAAAAAAGAGGAAAAGCTGTGTTTTTTATGTCGTTTAAAAGAAAAACAGGCAATAAAAAAAAATATTTATGATATATTGATGGGAATACCTTGGTTGTCGTATAAGGAATTAAAAGAACAAGTTTCTTGCAGTGAATTGCTGTATAATGAAGTACGACGAGATTGTATTTATCGTCTTATTGATAAAATATGTACAGATAGTGATACTAAGGAAGATGATTTGTTTTTAGCATTATTTATAGTAAGAAAAGATCCTTCAGAATTGACAGAAAAATTTATAGAAAATTTAACGGAGAAATATAGGAGAAATAAGAATGTATCTTCATATCGGCGATAATCAAATGATAGATATAAAAAAAATTTTAGCTATATTTAAGGTACACCCTAAAAAAACAGAAAAATCTAATCCCTTAGAACATTATTATAAAAAATTGATTATACTTGGCAGTGGAAATATAAAAGATGTTAGATGTTATATTGTAACGGAGGAGTATCTGTATGGTACACCTATTACATTAGAAACTATCATATGCAGGTATAAACAGCTATTCTCTTCATAGAGCTATATTAATATAGTAAAATATAGTATAATTAATATAATTTCCAGTTAATGGATAGGAGGAATTAATTCATGTCGGAAGACAAAAAAATAGATTATGGTGCGGAACAAATTCAAGTGTTAGAAGGATTGGAAGCTGTACGCAAACGCCCTGGTATGTATATTGGAAGTACTTCAGCCCGGGGTCTTCATCATCTCGTTTATGAAGTTGTTGATAATAGCATAGATGAGGCGTTAGCTGGATACTGCAGTCATATTGAAGTAACAATCGAAGTAGATAATAGTATTACTGTTGTTGATAATGGACGCGGCATACCTGTTGCTATGCATAAAGTGGGAAAACCGGCAGTAGAAGTTGTATTAACTGTACTTCATGCTGGAGGAAAATTTGGCGGTGAAGGATATCCTATTTCAGGAGGTCTTCATGGAGTAGGTATTTCTGTTGTTAATGCTTTAAGTATTTTTACTAATGTAGAAGTAAAAAGGGATGGATATTTATGGAACATTAGTTTTACTAGAGGTATAACGGATTCTCCACTTCGAAAAATACGTCCGCTGGAAAAAAATGAAGAAACAGGAACAAAAGTTATGTTTAAACCTGATCATGAAATTTTTCCAGAAACAATATATGATTTTAATACATTAAAGATAAGACTTCGTGAATTAGCTTTTTTAAATAAAGGATTGCATATTACATTAACAGATAAACGAGGAGAAGGACGTCAGGAAATATACTGTTATGAAGGCGGACTTATTTCATTTGTGGAGTTTCTTAATCATGAAAAACAGGCTATTAATCCTACTGTAATTAATATTGATGGTGAAAAAGATAAAGTTATCGTTGATGTTGCTATGCAATATAATGATGGATATAGTGAAAATATTCTTTCATTTGTTAATGATATTTTTACAGAAGAAGGTGGAACTCATTTAAGTGGGTTCCGTTCAGGACTAACTCGTACTATTAATGATTATGGACGTACAAACGGTATTATTAAGGATAATGAAGAAAACTTGTCAGGTGATGATGTTCGTGAAGGTCTTACCGCTGTCATCAGTATTAAGGTAAGAGAACCTCAATTTGAAGGACAAACAAAAACGAAACTGGGAAATAGTGAAGTTAAGGGAATTGTTGATACTATTCTTTCAGATGGATTGAAAGAATATTTGGAAGAGCATCCTAATGAAGCGAAGCGAATTATTGAAAAAACGATAGCAGCTTCCAGAGCTCGTGAAGCTGCTCGTCGTGCCAGAGAATTGACACGGCGAAAAAATGCTTTGGAAATTAGTAGTCTTCCGGGAAAACTTGCTGATTGTTCAGAAAAAAATCCAGATTTTACAGAAATTTATTTAGTAGAAGGTGATTCTGCAGGGGGGAGCGCTAAACAAGGAAGAGATCGTAAATTTCAGGCAATTTTACCACTTCGCGGAAAAATTATTAATGTAGAAAAAGCACGTTTAGATAAAATATTGGCAAATGAAGAAATACGGTCTATGATTACGGCTTTTGGAACAGGTATTGGTGAAGAATTTGATCTTAGCAAAAGAAGATATGATAAAATTATTATTATGACAGATGCTGATGTTGATGGTTCCCATATACGTACATTATTATTAACATTCTTTTATCGTTTTATGAAACCACTTATTGTAGAGGGACATGTTTATATTGCTCAACCTCCTTTATATCAAGTTAGAAAAGGTAAATCCGTATGGTATCTCTACAATGAAGATGCCCTGCAAGCTAAATTAAATGAATTGGGAAATGATAGCAGCATTGTTGTTCAAAGATATAAAGGGTTAGGTGAAATGAATCCAGAACAGTTATGGGAAACAACTATGGATCCAGAATATAGAACCATGTTGAAGGTTCATTTAGAAGATGCTGTGGAAGCTGATCATATTTTCTCCGTTCTTATGGGAGATAAGGTAGAACCACGTCGTAAGTTTATTCAAGATAATGCTAAAAAGGTGCGTAATCTTGACTTATAAAGTTTTTTTATTTGTGACAAAGACGTCAGCTTATAGTAGTGACGTCTTTTTTATTTAAAATCAAAGAGGGGGAAGATCGTATGCCAGAGCTTGCAGAAAAAATTTTATTGTTTACTGATTCTGTTATTAGACGGATGACGAGGATTTCCGAAGAATACCATGCTGTTAACCTATCACAAGGTTTTCCTGATTTTTCGCCGCCGCAAGAAATTTTAGATCGATTATCTGAAGTAGCTCAAAAAGGACCACATCAATATGGTCTTACGTGGGGAGCTGAAAATTTTCGTAAGGCTTTATCTGAATATCATTATTGTTTTACGAAACAAAGAATAGATCCAGAGAAGGAAATTGTAGTTACATGTGGAAGTACAGAAGCAATGATGGCTGCTGTTATGACTGTTACAAATCCAGGTGACAAGGTGATTGTTTTTTCTCCTTTTTACGAAAATTATGGTGCGGATACAATTCTTTCAGGTGCTGATCCTATCTATGTCCCTTTATATCCTCCTTTATTTGATTTTAATTATGAAGAATTAGAAAAAGCATTTAAAAAAAGGCCTAAAGCTCTTATTTTATGTAATCCATCGAATCCTTGCGGTAAAGTATTTACAAAGGAAGAATTAGAATATATTGCTTTTTTAGCAAAAAAATATGATACATTTGTTATTACCGATGAGGTATATGAACATATTGTATATAAGCCTTATGTACATACTTATTTTTCAACACTTCCGGGAATGTATGAAAGGACATTGACTTGCGGTTCTTTGTCAAAAACATACTCCATAACGGGTTGGAGATTAGGATATATCATAGCACCTCCTGCTATTATTAATGGGGCTAAGCAAATTCATGATTTTCTTACGGTTGCGGCTCCAAGTCCATTACAGGAGGCTGCTATAGTAGGATTAAAGTTTGGAAAGTCTTATTATGATGATTTATTATCTATGTATACGCATAAGCGTACTATTATGATGGATGGATTAGATACATTAGGTATTTCTCATACTAATCCACAAGGTGCATACTATATTCTTTTAGATATATCAGAATATGGTTTTGATAATGATTTAGAGTTTTGTGAACTTTTGGCTCGTGATATTGGCGTAGGTGCAGTCCCTGGTTCTTCTTTTTTTAAGGAACCGGTGTATAATTTAATTCGTCTTCACTTTGCTAAGAATGATGAAACATTATATGAAGCTTTAAATCGATTAGAAAAAATGAAAAAGATTATTAAAAAAAGAAAATAGCTTTTTTGAATATAAAATGATATGATATCTTATATTTTTTTTATGAGGTGATTTATTTTGGATATACAGAAGAGAAGACCTATGTGGGTTGAAATAGATTTAGATGCTTTAGATAATAATATGAAGGAAATTAGACGCATCGTTAGTCCAGATACGTTAATTACAGCTGTAGTAAAAGCAGATGCCTATGGGGCAGGTGCTGTAGTTGCGTCTAAGGAATTATTGTCCAATGGAGCGGATCGCTTAGCTGTATCTGTATTAGATGAAGCAGTGGAATTACGGCAGGCAGGGATTACCGCTAAAATACTTATTTTAGGTTCTACTACTGGTAAAAGAGCAGAAGAATTAATTAATTTTGGGGTAGATGCTGCCGTATTTCATTATGAAGATGCGCTTGCTTTTTCAAAAGAAGCGGTGCGTCAGAATCGTCCTGTTAGTTTACATATTGCTGTTGATAGCGGTATGGGACGTATTGGGTATAGACCTACAGAAGAAAGTATCAAAGAAATAAAAAAAATAAGTCAATTGCCTAATGTTATTTTAGAAGGTATATTTACACATTTTGCAGTTGCCGATATTCAAGATAAAGCATATACCAGAGAACAATATAAAAAATTTAAATGGATATGCCAACGGTTGAAAGAAGAGGGAGTTTCTATTCATCTTCATCATTGCTGTAATAGTGCAGCCATTCTTGATCTGCCAGAATTTCATGATGATATGGTACGAGCTGGAATTATTATGTATGGTTTAGCACCTTCTGATGAAGTAGATATTAAAAAATTTAATCTAAAAACGGTTATGTCATTAAAATGTTGTGTAGATCATATAAAAGTTATTGATGCAGGAGAAAGTGTCAGTTATGGACGAAAATTTATTGCTGAAAGACCTACACGAATAGCTTCTCTTCCGGTAGGGTATGCAGATGGCTATACTCGCATGCTTTCAAATAAGGCGGAAGTATTAGTTCATGGAAAAAGAGTTCCTCAGGTAGGTAATATATGCATGGATCAATGTATGATTGATGTTACGACCATTCCTGATATAAAAATAGATGATGAAGTTGTTTTATTTGGAAAACAAAATGGGACAGAACTCCCAGTTGAAGAACTTTCAAATATATTGGGAACAATTAATTATGAAATTATATGCATGTTGGCCAGACGTGTGCCTCGTGTGTATACAAGGCAGGGAAAAGTAGTAGCTAATCGAGAATATTTACAGGATTAATCAAAAATTTTAGTTTAGTATTTTATATGCAAGTACTATAAAAAAAGAAGACAGCATACTATTCAAAAAATAGATACTGTCCTTTCTTTATATAAAAATTTTTATTTTTTTAATTTTTCTACAGCAGCTTGTATACGAAAACAAGCAGTTTTTATTTCTTTCATGCTGTTTGCAAAAGACATACGGATATAACCGGCACCATTGGAACCAAATACAGTTCCGGGGACAAGTGCTACATGTGCCGTATGAAGAAAATAACTTGCTGCTTCTTCAGAGGTCATTCCGAGTTTTTTTATATTTAGAAATAAATAGAAAGCACCTTGTGGATTAGTACAACTGATTCCTTCTATTTTATTTAAGTTTCGTACAAGATAGTCTTTGCGTTGTTGATATGCAGTTACCATTTTTTCAACTTCTTCATGTTCTTCTGTAAGAGCAGTTATGGCAGCATCTTGTACAAAGGTAGTAGCACAAGAATTCATATGACCATGCAGTTTATTAATGTCCGGCATAATTTCTTTTGGTCCGGCAATGTACCCAAGACGCCAGCCGGTCATGGAATATGTTTTTGAAAAACCGTTAAGTGTTAAAGTACGTTCTTTCATATGAGGAAATGAAGCAATACTATAATGCACTGCCTTATCAAATAAAATACGTTCATAAATCTCATCAGTAATAACAGCTAAATTGTATTGTATTGCAAGTTTCGCTATATGTTGTAAGGAATCATAAGTAAGGATGCTTCCTAATGGATTATTAGGTGAAATAATAACAATAGCTTTTGTTTTTTTAGTAATTTTATTTTCTATTTCCGTTATATCCGGCTGATAGTTGTTTATTTCCAATAAGGAATAATCTATAGTTTTTGCTCCTAATAAGTGAGGAATATTCAAATATGGCGGATATACAGGATTGGGAATAAGAACTTCGTCTTCCGCATCGAGCAGTGCAGCATATACAGTAAAAATACCAGCGGATAAGCCGATGGTAACAACAATTTCATCTGTAGAATAAGTAAGATGATTTTCTTTCTCTAATTTTTTTGATATAGCTTTTCTTAAATCTAATAGACCGGCACCGACTGTATAAAATACATGTCCGTCTTTTATACTTTGAATACATGCTTTTTTTATATATTCTGGAGTATCAAAATCGGGCATACCCATTTCCATATGGATAATGTTCTCACCGTGTGATTCTAATTCTTTTGCTTCAGCTTGTACTTTTCGGATTCCTGATAAAGGGAATGTATTCATTCTTTTAGCTAGTTTTTCTTTTAACACATGTATACCTCCTTTTTATAAAAAAAACAAAAGAATTTATTATAGAATAAACTCCTTTGTTTATAATTAAAACATATTATTTTAATTAAACAGTATCATGTTAAAAAATATTAGTCAATAAAAATATGTATTGTGTAAAAAAAAGTATTGAAGCTAGCGATAAAGAAAGATAAAAATTAAAATAAAGTATTCTATTTTTTTATTAAATGAGGGAGTTGCAGGAACAATGAAAAAAAGATACTATACTATTAATAGACTATTTACATATAAGGATGTGATTTATAGTGGAATATTCCCTAGGTGAAGAAATATTGGTTATTTTATTGCTTATTGTTGCCAATGGGATTTTTGCTATGTCAGAAATGGCTATCGTAAGTTGTCGTAAAACAAGATTGGAATCTATGGCTGATGAAGGCAGCGGAAGCGCGGCTGTTGTATTGAAATTAAGAGAAAATCCTAATAAAATGTTTTCAACGATTCAATTTGGAATAACTCTTATTAGTCTTTTAACAGGGGTATATGGAGGAACGGCTATGGCGGGTCCTTTATCTCATTATGTAGAGAAAATTACTTTTTTGCAGGTTTATTCATATACGATAAGTATGATTATTATTGTAACAGGTATTACATATTTTACTTTGATTATAGGCGAATTAGTGCCAAAAAGGATTGCTATAGATAATCCGGAGCGCATAGCTTGTATTATTGCTCGTCCTATGTTGTTTTTTTCACGTGTATGTACACCTATTGTTTGGTTTTTGTCTGCTTCTACTGCTTTTGTTACTGCTTTTTTAGGAACAAAAAAAGTAAAGGATATACCTGTTACAGAAGATGAAATAAAACTTCTTTTAGAACAAGGAGCAGAATTGGGAGCTTTTGAAAAAGAGGAACCGGAACTTGTTGACCGGGTATTTAGATTAGCGGACATGGATGCTAGCGATATTATGACTAATCGTACGCAAGTTGATTGGATTGATATAGAAGATTCGGAACAGGTAATTATGAAAGAACTTCTGGATGCTAATCATTTTCGGTTGCCTGTAGGTAGAGGTTCTCTAGATGAATTTCTTGGTTTTGTGTCCATTAATGATATGTTTATCACATATTATGATACGGCAAAAGAAAAAAAGATAGTGCACATACATACATTATTAGAAAAATGTGTTCATCGTCCTATGTTTATTCCCGAATCTATGGATATAATGAAAGTTGTTCATTCATTTAAGGAACAAGGGGTACATGAAGCAGCTGTTCTTGATGAATATGGTAATTTTAGCGGCATATTAACTCTTCATGATGTATTGGAAGAACTTGTTGGTATTATGCCGGCAGGTGAGGAGGAAAAGAGAGAAGAACAAAATCGTATTATTCAGAGAGGACCTAATGAATGGCTTATGGAAGGATTACTCACTGTAGAAGAATTTAAGGATTTTTTTGATATTGATGAAGAATTACCAGAAGAAGATGAGGATCTTTATAAGACTTTGGCTGGATTGGTTACATATGGAATAGGAAGGATACCGAAAGAAACAGATATATATATTTGGAAAGAGTTTACTTTTGAAGTTATGGATATGGATAATCTTCGGGTTGATAAATTATTAGTAACAAGAAAAGAAAGAGAGGAAGAATAAATAAAAAAACGTTTCTCTATGATGCTTTTACATCATAGAGAAACGTTTTTTCATTTATTCTGATTTAACAGAACGTAGAAATAATTTTTCTAATTCTTTTCTAGGATTCGTATGATTGTAAATAATTTCATATACAGTCTTACTGATAGGAAGTTCTACATGATATGTTTCAGAAAGATCCATTAATGCTTGAACAGTATATACCCCTTCGGCTAGTTTATGAAAAGGTTTTCCAAGAATTAAATCTTCACCAAAACGACGATTATTACTGTGTTCAGAAAATAAAGTTGCTTCGTAATCTCCTAGATGACTAAGACCGTAAACAGTCATAGGATTACCTCCCATAGCTTCAATGAGACGAGATAATTCATGAGTTCCACGAGCCATAAGAGCTCCTTTTAAACTACTATATCCAATGCCATCTAGCATACCGGCAGCTAAACCAATTACATTTTTGGCTGCTGCACCAATTTCAATGCCTAATAAATCTTTTCCATAATAAAAACGAATAAGAGGACTGGAAAAGGCATGTGCAAGATATTTTGTAAGAGTAGTATCAAGTGAAGACATAATCATACAATTTGGCATGCCACACAAAAAATCCTGTACATGTCCGGGGCCAACCCATACAGCAATTGGAGAGGTTATACCGATTTCTTCACTTAGAACAGTGGTAAGTCTTTTTCCGCTGCCGATTTCTAATCCTTTCATGCAGAGAATAAAAGGCACTTTTGATTTTATATTTAGAGAAGAAATTTGTTTTCCAAAACTTCTCAATTGTTGAGAATTGATGGAAATGACACAAATATCTGATTTGGTTAAGGCTGTTTTTAAATTATGAGTTAAATAAATATCTGAAGAAAGTGTTAAATATTCATTTTTTCTTGTTTTTTCAAGTTCTTGATAATGGGGAGAATTTTCACGTCCCCAAATTAGTACATCGTGACCGATATGATGTGAATACCAAGCAATAAAACTACCCCAACGGCCACAACCTAATACTGAGATTTTCATAAAAAAAACTCCTTAATATAATGGTAATAAATGTATGTATAGGAGAGTAAAAAAAAATTTAGTGTAGACACTATTTTTTTTACTAAAATTTTTAGATTAATAGAGAATTAGCTCACTAATGTCCTTTGCAGTAATGCCATTCATATATTTTCCTATATCAAGCGATTCTAATGTTTGAAACAAATGTTGATCAAGGGGGAGTCCTCGCATAGCTTCTTCTAGTTCTGAGAGATCTTCGTTTCCAAAAAAATCACCAAAAAATCGAATCGTTTTGATACATGCTTTTTCGGATTGGATATAAATACTAACTAATCCTGAAGAAAATTTTTTTTCTTTTTTCATATTATATGAAGGAGATGCTCCATAATTCCATTCCCATGTGATATATTTTTTATTTCTTAATGCTTGTATTTCCTGTAATTGCTTATCTGTAAAAAGTAAGGAATGCATAGTATTTGCTGCAAAAACTTGGCGTTTTAACAGGTTTTTAAAGCAGTTCATCGTAATAGGAGCCGTTGTATTGGCATTGATACAAGTAACGCGGCTGTGTACGGATTTAATCCCTCTTGATTCATATTTTGCAGGTTTAACACGGAGGGCATCCGCCACATTTGTCAGATTGGAATCTAACATAATGCAGCCATGATGAAGTAATCGTCCTTTTTTTGCATATTGGGAATTGCCAGAAAATTTCATACCTTCAATGGTAAGGTCATTACGACCGGTAAATTCTGCATGAATTCCTATTTTCTTTAAAGCTTCAATAACTGGAATGACAAATACTTTAAAATTAAAATCCGGTGCTTGATCTTGGTCTACAATAAATGTGAAATTAAGATTTCCTTTATCATGATATACGGCACCGCCACCGGAAAGACGACGAGCAACATGAATGTTATGAGCATCAACAAAAGCTTGGTTTACTTCTTCAGCAGTGTTTTGATGTTTACCAATGACAATGGTATTGTCATTTTGCCAAAGAATAAAATATTGTTCATTTTTATCCATTTTTTCAAAAACATATTCTTCCATAGCTAAATTAAAATATGGATCTGTACTAGAGGATTCAATGAAAGTCATATAATTGATACCTGCCTTTCTCTATAATTCCGTATAAATTACAATTTTGATTATAGCATGTTAACTAAAAAAATAAAATGAATTAAAATGTCTTTTGATCTATGGTACAATAGCTAAGTCGGATAATACTATAATTTATTATACATTGTAAAAATATAGTGAGGTATATATTATGAAACAGTATATCGGTCAATGTTATCTTATTGCAGCAGCTTCTATATGGGGTGGTCTTTATGTAATAAGTAAAATTGTAATGGATGTTTTAAATCCAATGGAATTAGTATGGGTACGATATCTTATTGCTGTTATTATATTAATTATAATGGGAAAGATAATGAAAGAATCTTGGCATGTTCAATGGAAAGATGTACCACTTATTATTTTTATAGGGCTATGTGGATATGTAGTATCTATATGGGCGCAATTTGCTGGAACACAATTGTCTTCAGCGCAAACGGGATCAGTTATAACATCTTCTTCACCGGCATTTATGGTTATATTTTCAAAACTTATCCTTCATGAGAAAATAACCTTTCGTAAAGGTGCATCTGTTCTAATGGCAACGGTAGGAGTACTTTTTATTGTAGGATTAGGACAAGTCAATCAAAACTTTCAATTGGGTTCTTTAATTCTTGTTTTAGCAGCAATGACTTGGGCTATTATTTCTGTACTTATAAAAAAAATACCAGAAGAATATTCTATTCTTGCCGTTACGACGTATGCTATGTTGGCAGCCTTGTTAATTATCACTCCAGCTGAGATATCAATATGGAATAATACAATAATATACACTATTTTAGAACCTAAAATTTTAGCAGGTATTCTTTATATTGGAGTCATTTCTACGGCGGGTGCTTTTTACTTGTGGAATAAAGGAATCCAAATGGTGGATGCTTCTACAGGAGGAATTTATTTATTTTTTCAGCCTTTGACAGGAACTTTTTTAGGGGGGTTATTTCTGGGAGAGCAAATTGGAATACCCTTTATTTTTGGGTCCGTTTTAATTTTTATCAGTATTATATTAGTTGTAAAAAAATAAGGTAATATGTAAAAAAAAAAACACGTTTTAATCAGTGTAGTGACCCCCATAAGATAGATTTCTAGGTCTAACTTATGGGGGTCACTACACTGATTAAGTTTAAAACGTGTTTTTTTTATTTTAAATGGGAAATAACAGCATCTCTATATTGTTCAGTTGAAGCATTTCCTCCTAAGTCAGGTGTTATGTATCTTTTTTCGGAAAGCACTTCGTCTACAGCCCTGCGAATACGGGAAGCAATATTATTTTTACCAATATATTCTAAAAGCATACAAGAAGACCAGAGAAGTGCTGTAGGATTAGCAATATGTTTTCCTGCAATGTCAGGAGCGCTGCCATGAACAGCTTCAAACATGGCATACCCAGTTCCCAGATTACTGGATGGGAGTAATCCAAGACCACCAATAAGGCCACTTGTAAGGTCGGAAACAATATCACCGTATAAATTAGGCATTACCATGACATCAAAGGAGTCGGGATGCATTACTAATTGCATACAGACGTTATCAACAATTTTATCATCACTTTCAATTTGAGGATATAAAGCGGCAATTTTTTTAAATATAGATAAAAACATGCCATCGCTTAATTTAAGAATATTTGCCTTATGTACACAAGTTACTTTATGACGGTCATGGGATAAGGCATATTCAAAAGCATCACGAATAATACGTTCACTTGCCTTACGGGTAATAATTTTAATGGCATGAACGGTATTTTCATCAATTTGTTTTTCTATTCCGACGTAAAGGTCTTCTGTATTTTCTCGAAAAGTGACAATATCTACATTAGGAAAAGGGGTAGATACAGCGGCATTTGCTTTAGCCGGACGGATATTTGCATAGAGATCATACTTATTGCGCAGCGTAACATTAAGAGAACGAAATCCTTTACCAATAGGAGTAGTAATAGGTGATTTTAAAAGAACTTTATTTTTTTCAAATGAAGTAAATGCCTCTTCTGGGATAAGAGCGCCATTTTTTTCATATTCTGCGGCTCCAACATTAAATATTTCATATGTCATATCTGAATGAGCAGCATCTAATATTGTTAGGACAGCATCCGTGATTTCAGGACCGATGCCATCTCCTTTAAATACAGTAATTGTTGTCATAGTTATCGTTCCTCCATAGGGATATAATCCATTAAATCTCCAACATATTTTGTAGCAGGGCGTACGATACGATCATCATAGAGTTTATTTTCAATATTATGAGCCAGCCAGCCTACGAGACGACTGATAACAAAAAGTGGTGTAAATAAATCACGGGGAATACCCAGCATAGCATATGCGAGACCACTATAATAATCTACATTACTGCACATATTAGCACCTTTTTCCTGTGAAAGAATTTGAACGGCTATTTTTTCGAAATGCCGATAGAAGTTAAAAATATCTTCCATTTTCTTTTCTTTAGCTACAGTTCCGCAAAAGTGACGAAGAATTTCTGCACGTGGATCGGATAAAGTATATACGGCATGGCCGAATCCATAGACAAGGCCGCTATGATTTTGAAAATCTTTATTCAAAATGCGATGAATAACATCGGTAATCTGAGAATCCGTAGCTTTTGTTCCTATCGTATCAATGACTCGCTCCATCATTTCAGATACTTTAACATTAGCGCCGCCATGACGCGGCCCTTTTAAAGCGCCTATAGAACTAGCCATAGTAGAATATAAGTCGGTATCAGTAGAGGCTACAACAACATTGGTAAACGTTGAATTTGTACCACCGCCGTGATCCGCATGAAGAAATAACATTACATCTAAAAGACGTGCTTCTTTCGCTGTGAATTTACTATCCGGGCGAAGCATATAAAGAATATTTTCTGCTGTAGAATAATCTTTACGCGGATAATGAATAATCAGACTTTGTCGATTATAATAATGAATTTTCGACATATAAGCATAACAAGCAATAGACGGAAGTTTGCTCATGATATTAAGACCCTTGCGAAGGGTTTGATAAACATCTGTATTATCGGGATCCGGATCATAATTATATAATGTCAACAGTGCATGCTGCAGTTTGTTCATAAGATTTTTTCCGGGATTATGAAGTAAATTAGCTTCTAAAAAATCATCAGGAAGATCATATCCTTCTTGTAAAACAGTACAAAAGTGTTTCAATTCATTTTTTGTTGGCAAATAACCGAAAAGAAGCAAAAAAGATGCTTCTTCATATAAATATCCGTGATCGCGGTCATTTTTAACCAATTCACGGATATCAATGCCACGGTAATATAGTATACCGTCTATATCGATCTTTTGCCCATCTTCTGCACGTTGATATCCGACAACATCGGCAACACGCGTCAGGCCGACTAATACACCGGTATGATCTTCGTTGCGCAGTCCCCGTTTTACGCCATATTTTTTATACCATTGTGAAGGAATGTTGGTATAATTTTGAGATTTGCCGTAAAACTGCGCTAAATAGATGTTTTTATCCATTGTACAGATGCCCCTCTCTTGTGATGTAATAAAAAAATGTAATGTTTTTAATATTCGTGAAAATTCATAAATACTCAATTTAAAAATGTCTTTTCAGAGAAGATTAAAAAGTGATGAATATAAGATATTATAGCATAATTTAGGTAAATGTAAAGAAAAACGAAAAAATAAATTCAGAAAATAGGTATGTAAACAGCTAAGTATAATTATGTTGTAATATGAACTTTATTACAATAAATTTCATATTATGAAAATGAATTACTGAAATTCGTAATTAGAAATAGATAATGCTGTTTAACAGCAGAAAAATAGAGTATAAAGGACTGTTTTTCTTGCATAACTAAGATGGATTTGATAGACTTTATGGTAAGATATAAATTTATATTAAAGCGATTGATTACTATTTTATAGAGGATATATCAGCTTTTCAGTCTTATGTATATAGCGTAATAATTGAATTTTAGTAGGGGGAATATACATGGTAAATTTGTATGAAGGCGGCGCATATCTGCTTAACGGTATTAAAATGATATCAGAAAGGGATAAAACTAAGATACAGTCTCTTACAGGAAAAACGGTATCTAAGGAAAAAGCAAAAAAAGGTACAATCACATATTCTTTATTACAAGCGCATAATATATCAGATACTATAGATAAGTTGAAAATAAAATTTGATGCAATGGCTTCTCATGACATAACTTTTGTGGGTATTATACAAACGGCAAGAGCTTCAGGTATGGAAAAATTCCCATTGCCGTATATATTGACGAATTGCCATAATTCGTTGTGTGCTGTTGGCGGAACTATTAATGAAGATGATCATGTATTTGGCTTATCTGCTGCTAAAAAATATGGCGGTATTTATGTTCCGCCTCACATGGCTGTTATTCATCAATATATGCGTGAAACGATGGCTGGCTGTGGAAAAATGATTCTTGGTTCTGATAGTCATACACGGTATGGAGCACTCGGTACGATGGCTATGGGGGAAGGCGGCGGTGAGTTAGTAAAACAGCTTCTTGGTGATACTTATGATATTACCTACCCGGAAGTTGTTGCTGTTTATCTTACAGGGAAACCTAATCCTGGCGTGGGTCCTCAGGATATAGCGATTGCTATTATTGGAGCTGTATTTAAAAACGGATATGTAAAAAATAAAATCATGGAATTTGTAGGTCCTGGAATAGCGTCAATGACGACCGATTATCGTAATGGTGTTGATGTTATGACAACAGAAACGACATGTCTTTCTTCTATTTGGTGTACGGATAATGATACAAAACAATTTCTTGCAAAGCATGGACGTGTGTCTGATTATCAAGAATTAACACCATCTGAAATCGCATATTACGATGGGGTTATAGAAATAGATCTTTCTACGATTAAACCAATGATCGCTATGCCGATGCACCCAAGTAATGCTTTTGAAATAGATGAACTTAATGCGAATCTTGAAGATATCATGTATGAAACAGAAAAAAGTATTAAATCTCGTTTTTCTAATTCAGATATTCATTTCAGTTTAATGGATAAGATTATTAAAGGTAAACTTCATGTACAACAGGGAATTATTGCTGGTTGTGCCGGCGGTTGTTATACAAATATCATGGAAGCGGCTCATATTCTTGAAAATGCAAATTGTGGAAATGACGTATTTACACTAGATGTATATCCATCGTCACAGCCTCTTTTTATGGATTTGGTAAAAAAAGGAGCTATTTCTAAACTGATGGCTTCGGGTGCTATTGTTAAAACGGCATTTTGCGGTCCTTGTTTTGGAGCAGGAGATACTCCTGCAAATAATGCATTTAGTATACGCCATACAACCCGAAACTTCCCAAATCGAGAAGGGTCTAAACCTGGGTCAGGTCAATTTTCTGCAGTTGCTCTTATGGATGCGCGTTCGATTGCAGCTACGGCAGCTAATGGAGGAATTCTTACCGCAGCGACTGCATATGCAGACGAGTATAGTGTACCGGAATATGATTTTGATGATAGTTCCTACAAGATTCGTGTATATCAAGGATTTGACAACGCAAAACCACATAGTGAATTAATTTACGGCCCTAATATTAAAGATTGGCCTGAACAGATTGCCTTGTCTGATAACATACTTCTCAAGGTTTGCTCAAAAATTATGGATTCTGTTACAACGACAGATGAATTAATTCCTTCTGGAGAAACATCATCGTATCGTTCTAATCCATTAGGCTTGGCAGAATTCACATTATCTCGCCGTGATCCGGATTATGTAAGTAAAGCAAAAAAAATTGGTCTTGTGGAAAAAGAACGAAGAGATGGAAAAAATATTTTTGCTGCTGATGTTGAGTTAAAAAGAATATATACTAAACTTGAAGAAAAGTTTGGTACTATAGATATTGCTTCAATAGAAATAGGAAGCGTAATTTATTGTGTAAAACCAGGAGATGGCTCTGCTCGGGAACAAGCGGCCAGTTGTCAACGCGTATTAGGAGGACTCGCTAATATTTGTGAGGAATATGCTACCAAACGATATCGTTCTAATGTTATTAACTGGGGAATGCTTCCGTTTCAGATGAAAGAAAGTCCTTCTTTTGAAGTAGGAGACTATATTTATATTCCGCATATCCGAAAAGCTTTAAATGGTGATATGAAAAGTATTAAAGCGTATAGTATAGGAGATACAATCAAGGAAATATCATTATATATTACAGAAATGACAGCAGAGGAAAAGAAAATTGTGAAAGCAGGTTGTTTAATTAATTATAATCGGAATAGATAATGTAATATAAAAAATACCGTGCTCCCGATTGTAGTGACCCCCATAAGTTAGATCTAGAAAGCTGGCTTATGGGGGTCACTACAGATACGAGTGCGGTATTTTTTGTATAAAAGAATAAGAATAATTCTTACTGTTTTTTTCATGAATATCTTAGTATATAGCAGTATAATTCCTATTGTTATGTTTCCTATAACTTTTGTTATAATATATATATAATATACATAAAATATCAGGAGATTGTGCCATTATGAACAGAAAAACAATATATATTGGCAGTATTATGGTGATAATACTGATACTATTAGGAGGTTGGGGATATTATACAAAACATAATACTATCATTGATTTTAATAAAACAGAAGCTATTCCAGAGTATCAAGTAAAAAATAAAGAAGTACCTTTACGAATTGCGATGGTTTCTGTTTTAAGTCATGCTGATACAGCTAAATATCAAAATCAGTTAGCAGATAGTATTGGCAGAATGCTTAATCGTCCGGTATTGGTACTGCGCCGCAAAAGTTATGCTGAAATTAATCAATTATTAAATAAAGGGGATGCAGATATTGGTTTATTATCAACGGGAGCCTATTGTGTATATGGCAAGAAAGAAGAATTGACACTGTTAGCGATGCAGCAACGAAATAATTTACCATATTACTATAGTTATATTATTGTTCCAGCGGATAGTACTGACTATACTTTTGAAGATCTGCGGGGAAAAAAATTTGCTTATGTCGATCCGTTGAGTTATTCAGGATTTTTTTCAGTGCAGGCCCGATTGCAAAAAATAGGTATAACACAGGATGCATTTTTCAATTCTTATTCCTTTACCTATAGTCATGATGCATCTATTCGTGCCGTAGCTAAAAAATTTGTTGCAGGGGCAGCTATTGATAGCCTTGCTTATGATTATTTGTTGAAATATCGTCCTCAAATTGCCAGTAAGATACGTATTATTGAAATTCTTCCACCTAGGGGAACGGGGCCTATTGTTGCTCGTAAAGGTTTGATTGATGAAAAAAAATACAGCAGGTTTTGCTGCATATACATGAGGATAAAACTGCAAAAGATGCATTGGATCATCTTTTGATCGATAAGTTTATTTTACCAGAACCATCTCTTTATCCTACCATAGATTGGTATGAAAAGGAGGTGGGATAAATGGGATGGTTTGCCAGATTAAATATTGCTAGTAAATTAAGTGTGATGGTAGCAAGTGTTATTTTTGTTTTTAGTCTTTTATCGGGATTTATTTTATGGAGTTCTTTGTCAGAAGTTATGCGTCAAGATTTAGAAGCTCGCGGAAAATCTATCGCTATGGAAATATCTCAGTTTAGCAGTGAACCTATACAAATGGGTAACTTATATGCTTTGGAAGAATTAATTTTTATGGCAAAAAATAATAATGAATTTGTGGAATATATATTTATTGTAGATCCTAATCAGAAAATTATGGCACATACTTTTCGTAATGGTATTCCTGAAAAACTTTTTCCGATACATACGTATATTCAAAAAAACGGCACAGAAAATGATATTTTAGAGTTTGAAAGTAATATGGGACAAATTGATGACATTATTTGTCCTATTGAAGAGGGTTCGTTAGGATATGTAAGATTGGGTGTTAATGAAAAAGCATTGATTATGATGTTGGCTAAGAATTTTTTTAAACTTGTATGTATTACGTTAGCCGTGGGATTATTGGGTGCTTGGTTTGTTTATAAGCTGGCTCATATTTTTACCCGTCCATTGGAAAAATTGATTCATCGGGCAGAAACTATTTCTGCAGGTGGATTTCCGAGTCATCCGTTAACGGTGCGTTCAGGAGATGAATTCGGACGATTGACGACAGCCATGAATAATATGGCAGGGTCATTGCAAGCGGGGGAGATAGAACGTAAAAAATTATTAGGACATTTATTAAATGTTCAGGAAAATGAACGGAAACGAATTTCTATGGAAATTCACGATGAAAGCGGACAAGCTTTAACTGCGCTGATTTTATCTATTCGGGCTTTGGCAAATCAAGTAGAAGATCAAGAGCAGAGGGAATATATATTGGCTGTCCGAGATGAAACCTATCATATTTTACAAAAACTTCGGCATTTAGCCGTTGAACTTCGACCGCCGGCATTGGATGAATTAGGCATTGAAGCCGCTGTTCAAAATTTAATTTCCGGGTATCAAAAATTTAATAATTTAACAGTAACTTTTATTTGTCATTTGCAACAGCAGCCGGATGATATGACCAGTTTGGCCTTGTATAGGATTATTCAGGAATGCTTGACAAATATTATCAAACATTCTCATGCTACAAAAGCATCGGTTTATCTGGAAGGAACACAATGGGTACAGTTAATTGTTAAGGATAATGGGATTGGTGTTACAGAAGAAATTATTAAAAAAGCACGACAGACAAACCATTTAGGAATTTATGGAATGCAGGAACGTATACAGATATTAGGAGGAATGATGCAAATTACATCAGAAAAACCCGAATGGATGACAGTATATCGTATTCAATTAAAAGCTGTGACGAAAGGCAGGGATATGGATGTTTAACGTAATGATAGTAGATGATCATTCATTAATACGTAAAGGAATTCGATTATTATTAAAAAATAATACCGATTTTAATGTAATAATGGAAGCAGCTACAGGAGAAGAAGCTTTGCAGAAACTACACATAAATAAAGTAGAGATTATGTTATTGGATCTTTCTATGCCTGGCGTCGGAGGATTAGCAATTATTGAACAGGCAAAACGAATGTGTGCCGACTTGCGGATTCTTATATTAAGTATGCATGAAGATGAAAATTATATTCGGCAGGCGATGTTGCTGGGAGCTAGTGGGTATATCCCAAAAGCTTCGGCGGATGATGAATTGTTGGATGCGTTGCGTACGGTAGCTTCCGGTCGTTTTTATCTTAGTAAAAATGCTGAACAATCTCTGCTTACGTCCATGTTTTCTGGACTTGATGGAGATGGACGAGATCCGGTAAAATGCTTGAGTCATCGTGAACTGGAAGTATTTGAATATATGGTGCATGGCTATACTATCACCGAGATTGGAAAGTTGTTGAATCTTAGTGTAAAAACTATTGATACACATAAGACAAAAATTATGGAAAAATTAGGCTGCAAAAA
This sequence comes from Megasphaera paucivorans, assembly GCF_900103535.1. Taxonomy (GTDB): domain Bacteria; phylum Bacillota; class Negativicutes; order Veillonellales; family Megasphaeraceae; genus Megasphaera_A; species Megasphaera_A paucivorans. The sequence goes on from NZ_FNHQ01000025.1 coordinate 36,006, forward strand.
ACGAAATGAATTGGTAAAATTGGCCTTGCAGTACAATCTTTTAAAAACAGAATTATAAAATATATATTATTATGAATATAGATAACTTTAAGAAAAATTCTGATGTATACAGTAAAAAATCTTATGCAAATTGAGAATTACGCTGATAGTGTAATTTTAACAATTTTTTTATAATAAAAAAGATAGAAAAAGCGCGCTTATAAGGAAGTAAATTTTACTGTATATATTATAGTTACTATGAGGTGAGTCTATGTTCAACTTTTTACAACCAAAAAAATCTGCGGTACGAGTACCCGCAGATAAAGTAATGGACGTGTATAAAAAATACAGGCTATTAACTTTGATAGGTATTATTATTGGATATGCCAGTTTTTATGTAGTGCGAAATAATTTTGCATTGTCTACTCCTTTTTTAAAAGCTGATTTAAATCTTTCCGCTACAAGCATTGGATTGCTGAGTAGTTATATGCTGATTTCATATGGTCTTAGCAAAGGATATATGAGCAGTTTGGCTGATAAGGCAGATCCTAAGAAATTCATGGCTCTCGGCTTAATTTTATGTGCATTAGTTAACGTGTTGATGGGATTTAGTATTAATTTTACGACGTTTACTATATTAGTTGTTATATTAGGGACTTTTCAAGGTATGGGAGTAGGACCTTGTTTTATATCTATGGCTAAATGGTATCCTAAAAAAGAACGAGGAATTGTAGGTGCTTTTTGGAATATATCTCATAATATTGGCGGTGGTATTGTAGCACCTGTTGTTACAGCTGGTTTTTTTATAGTTGGTGAAGATAATTGGCAGGCAGCGAGTTATATTGTTCCAGCTTGTGTAGCTTTAATCGGGGTTGTCGTTGTTTTATACTGTGTAAAAGGATCTCCTGTAAATGAAGGACTTCCTGATTTGCAGCATATTATGCCAGAAGATGACAATATCGACATGATGGAAAAAAATCAAGATGAAGTTCCAGAAAATATGAGTGCCTGGAAGTTATTTAAAACCTATGTTCTTCCAAATAAAAATGCTTGGTTTGTATCTTTTGTTGATACTTTTGTATATACTGTTCGTTTTGGTATGTTAACATGGCTTCCCATTTATTTATTACAAGTTAAGGGGTTTACTAAAGCAGAAATGGCCGTTGCTTTTTTGTTCTTTGAATGGGCGGCTATTCCGTCAACGATTTTTGCAGGAGTTATTTCTGATAAATTCTTTAAAGGATACCGGATGCCGCCGGCTATTATTAGTATGATACTTATCTTTTTCTGTATTATTGGTTATTGGAAAAGTGAATCTTTGGCGACAACAACAATTTTTGCAGCAATTGTGGGTTGTTTGATTTATATTCCTCAATTTTTAGCTTCCGTGCAGACTATGGAAATAGTCCCATCATATGCGGTAGGTTCAGCTGTTGGATTACGTGGTTTTATGAGCTATGTTGTAGGGGCATCTATTGGAACTAGTCTTTTTGGGGTGGCTGTGGATCATATTGGCTGGGATGGTGGTTTCTATATTCTTTTTGCAGCAGTTATTCTTTGCATATTGTTTTGTTTGCTAACGCACCATGGTGCAAAACAATTACATAAAGAAAGTTTAGAACGCCGTAAAGAAAAAGATACAGTACCTGTCTCTCCCTCATTATCTCATTAATGTAAAAAATTATTATATCATAGCAATTTATGTTTCATTCCATTGTCTATTCTGGAAAAAAACAAAAGTTGCTATGATTTTTTTTATATCTTGAATTGTAAAATGAAGTGCGACAAGTAATAAAAATAGCTCATAGAGCTGACCTCGTGTAAAATGAAGTTACCACACACCATTAAACGGAGGTTATCTTATGAGCTACCACCATTTTAGCATGTTTGACCGTGCGCGTATACAAGCACTTCATACTCTTGGTTATTCAACTAGACAAATTGCTATACAGACAGGACGACATCATTCGAGTATCGAACGGGAATTAGTTCGTAACACAACAAAAGATATCTATATAGCAGAGGAGGCTCATCAATGCTATAAAAAGCGAAGAATCCATTCCAAACCTCGTGGCAAGTATGATAAAACTATCGCGGCTATAGTGGAAGAAAAACTG
>NZ_FNHQ01000027.1 GCF_900103535.1 Megasphaera paucivorans
CCGACAACCCCGTTCGCACCCAGCATCCCGATAGAAAAATCAGCAATATGCATAGATCCGCCTTTTCCTTTACAATATCCCGTGGATTTGCCATACAATTCAGCCATCATTTTTTTTACGTCTGCGCCCTTGGCAATACAATGGCCATGACCGCGATGGTTACTTTCGATATAATCTTTATCGGTTAAATTTTCACATACACCGACACCACTGGCTTCTTCACCAATATACAAGTGTGTAAAGCCTGGCAATTCACCGGCCAGGAAAATTTCTTCGACCTTAGATTCGTAAGCGCGGATGAGCGACATTTTGCGATACGCATCTTTTAATAAATCTTTGTCATACATACTATCAGCTCCTTTTTTTATTTGCCCAATAATAATGCAAAAAGCGTGCCTATTTTACATTGTTGTATAATTTAAAAAAAGTAATACTGACTATAACTTTTGATTAACGCTTGTTTTTTTAGGAAAATGAACATTTCAAAATTTTTTTCTTTATGTTAAATTAAACGTTTTACTATTTTAACATTTACAGTTATAAACAAAAAAAAATACTGATCAGAAACTAAACACATATATTTTTCTGAACAATGACGTTCATATTCTATACATATTTTTTCTTATAGAACAATAAGTATATGCTATTTACTGTTTTTATTTTAAATGTCGTACTTCGTTTTGTATCATTTGCGACAATCTCGAACACTTTTATATATAATGTGCAAAAGCATCATATGTACACATCATTATTTAATTAAGGTAAATGCCCTTCATTTCCAGAAGGGCATTTACTGCATACTAGGTAATATATTAAATTTTTAAAATAAAATACGAAATAATGTAATATGTATCATTTTATACTATTTTTTTATATTTTACAAATAAAACACTTTTTTATAACAAGAAAAAAGTTGACATTCCGCGGTTGATAAAATAAAGTATCTTTGATCAGAATCCTGCCTCGCCTAATCAAAATATATTAAATCGTTTTATTGAAAAGCATGTATTCACAGAAAAATGATCTCTATTATTTTTTTAACTTGTTAATCCTTTTAATTTTGTTATACTTTTACTAAAGGATAATTAAAAAAGGAGCTGCACATGTATAGAGACCCTACTGTATCCATCGAACAAAAACAAAAGCAAACACTGTCTCAATCCTTATCTATGGCTATTAAACTAACAGAATTGAACGGTACCGATATATTATCCTATCTGCAAAATGAAGCACTAGATAATCCATTGATTGAAATTATAGTACCTGAAACTTACCAAAATTCATTAGATGCTCCTTATGATTCGTATAATACCGATTTTCCATCATCTGGTAAATCGGCGACAACGGTTATTGAAGCTACGTACTCCAAGCAATGTGAATCTTTATATGATCACTTAAAAAAACAACTAAGCTATGAAAAAAATATTGCAGAACCTGTAAAAGCACTTACGAAATACTTGATTTCCCAATTAGATGAAAGTGGTTTCCTACGCATTGATGTAGATACGCTGACCAAAACGCTGCATATTCCGCTACCATTGATGCAAGATGCCATTGCGCTTCTGCAGTCTTTAGATCCCGCCGGCATCGGAGCTCGAACACTTATCGAATGTTATCTTTTACAATTAAGCCGTCTCAACAAAAAACCGGGGCGCTTAGAAGAAATTTTACAAAAATACGGGGACGAGTTATTACATAAACGGCTATCAAAAATAACGGCAGCCACACAAATTTCTCCAAAAGAATTATATGCTATGCTGCGGTTTATCCACAAGCTTTCGCCAGCTCCCGGAAAATTGTTCAATAATGAGACAACAATTTGTGTATACCCCGATTTATTTCTGACATTTGAAGAAAATCGCCCTACTTTACGGTATGCAGACGAAACAATCCCAGGTGTTCGTTTTCTCCAAGAAGATTACAATAAATATGAAGTAATGGCAGGAGATGTCCGTGATTTCGCCAGACAACGTTTGTCTCACTACAAATTCATACACAGAGCGTTGGAAATGCGTAAGCGGACATTGCTCTCTGTTGGTACTTTCATCGTCACGCAGCAATTGGATTATTTTATATATGGGTTACCTTTAAAACCTTTATCTTTAAAACACATTGCAAATGCTTGTCACATTAGTATTTCCACTGCCAGCCGTACCGTAAAAAGCAAATATATACATACAAATAAAGGGGTCTATAGTCTTGGTTTCTTTTTAAGCCGGGAATTTACGGGAAAAAAAGAAACCGCTCTTTTATCCGTTTTTCAGATTAAGCAATTACTAACCGATATCTTGAGCAAAGAAGATCATGAACATCCTTACTCAGATTACCAGTTAGAAAAAATTTTTCAAGCACTGCATATTCCCATTGCACGAAGAACCCTGACAAAATATCGTCGTGCGCTGAATGTTCCTGATTCACGGTATCGCAAACATCAAACGTAATTATTTCGAAGGAGAATTTACATGATTAAATATATTATTCGTTCCTGCATTACAGATTATAAAAACACCACAGACAAGCTTGTCCGTGAAAAATATAGTATTTTAAGTGGTATTTTAGGTATTATTTGCAATTTATTTTTATTTGTCAGCAAATTTCTCGTAGGTATATCTATTAATAGCATTGCTATCATCTCCGATGCATTCAATAACTTGAGTGATATGGGTTCATCGTCTATTATTATTATCAGTGCCAAACTAAGCAATAAACCACCCGATAAAGAACATCCGTTCGGACATGGACGATTTGAATATTTAGCTTCTCTGACCATCGGCATTATTATCATGGTCGTCGGTTATCAATTAATCAACGCCTCTGTCCATAAATTTTTTGACCCAGAACCCCTTACTTTCAATTATTGGAGCCTCTGCATATTACTAGTATCTATCGCAATTAAAGGATGGATGTATTGCTATAACAATTATATCGGCAGCGCTATCCAATCCAGTGTCAACGAGGCTACTGCTTCCGACAGTATCAATGATGTGATTGCTACCACTGGCGTCCTCATTACAACGATTATCCAACTATATACAACATTGCCGGTCGATGCCCTTGCCGGTACTGCCATTGGCTTACTGATTCTGTATACCGGTTTTGCAATTGTCAAAAAAACCGTAAATATTTTATTGGGAAAAGCAGCTTCTCCTGAGTTGACAGAAGCAATCCGCTCCTGTGTCATGAATGGGAAATATATCGTAGGTACCCATGATTTAAAAATACACGACTACGGGCCGGGCCGTATTTTTGCTTCGATTCACGCAGAGGTACCGGATACCTCTAACCTAGTAGAAGTTCACGCCATTTTAGATGAATTAGAAGAAGAGCTTTCTGATAAATTTCAAATCGATATCAATATACACATGGATCCATTATGTACAGATCTAAAAATCATTACTCGCGTACGTCACATTTTGGATCTTATTATTCAAAAGGAATATCCCTGCTATCATACAGATCATTTACGAATCACCTACGGAAAAGCCCGTCTTAATGTTATTTGTGATTTACACATTCCCCCTACAGAAATGACAGAAGAACAAATGATAGAAATACGAAAAAACATCAATACTGCTATTATTGCATTTAATCCTCGTTATCGTGTCGTAATTGCTAAATTTATCCCAGAAGACATTCCCTCGAAAAAACTTTTGATTGATTAATCTGTAATAAAAAGAAACTTATACATAAAAAGGCGGTGGCAGAAAGTATACTCTTTCCGCCACCGCCTCTTTATGTATAGATTATTTACAAAATTCAGAAAATAGCGCTGCGCACAAATCTTATCCAATCCTCACTCCAAAACAAGTGCTTGAGCCCCTATAATGGATTGCAGCTGGTAATGTAGTTCATCACTAATTTGCACCCAATACCTTTCATCCGTTCGAATGGTTCGACGGCTCCCCATCAAATGAAAATATACAGGTACCGTGCCTGGATGCTGCTGTAAAATGTCAGCAATAGTACTGCTAATATCAGATTTCTCTAAATGCGCAGGTATTTTGATGAACAGTTTATTTCCTTGTCCCGATTTCCAACCCGTATCCATATACTCCTTTTGGACAGCAGATATGTTCCCTGCTCTGGGTTGGCTTTGATCCAGCAATTTCAATTCTTCCGCTAATATTTGTATTGTATCATCATTAATATCAGCTCTGCCTGATATCGCAACAGCCATATCAGGCATCGTTAACGCGGCATAAAGGGCATATGTTTTGGGAAAAACGACAACGGTAAGAGGATGTGTATAATCTTCAATCGTAAGAATCGCCATTTGGTCATTTCGTTTTGTCGTAACCTGCTTCTTTGCCGTTATTAATCCTCCAACATGTACAACTTTGCCGTCATAATCCCGATTCCCTTCACCAAATAATGCAGCTATAGGTGTTAAGGTATCCATAATTTTTTTGTATTTATTTAATGGATGCCCGCTAAAATAAAATCCATCATACTCTTTTTCCATGGCAAGCCGCATTTCAATAGGATACTCTTCTATCGCAGGATAGTTAAGCTCTACTACCGATTCTTCCCCCATATCAAAAAGTCCCATCTGCCCCGAAGCATGATCTTTCTGATTCAAAGATCCCAACGAAATAGCCTGATCGGCAACAGCCATAAGTTGTGATCTTTTATATCCAAAAGAATCCATCGCACCGCATTTAATAAGACTTTCCACTGCTCTCTTATTAACGACATGAAAATCGACACGACTGCAAAAATCAGCCAAGGATACAAAAGGTCCTTCCTGATTACGTGCCTTAACAATCACATCAATAGCATTTTCTCCAAGATTCTTAATACCTGCCAACCCAAATCTGACACCCTTTCCCTGGACGGAAAACATAGATCCGCTGGCATTAACATCCGGTGATAATACAGGTACTTCGTGGTGACGGCATTCGCTGACATAATAGCTTATTTTATTCATATCATTGATCATACTGGTCATGGTAGCTGCCATGAATTCCGGTCTGAAATGAGCCTTTAAATATGCGGTCTGCCACGCTACATAAGCATAAGCAGCACTATGCGACTTATTGAAGCCATATCCGGCAAAATATACCATAAGATCAAAAACCTGGTTTGCTATATCATCAGATATATTATTTTGTCTCGTACCAGACAAAAAGTTTTCCCGCTGTGCTTTCAATACGCTTTCTTTCTTTTTGCCCATAGCCCGGCGCAAAAGATCCGCTTGTCCCAACGTAAAGCCACCCATAACAGAAGCAATCTGCATGACTTGTTCCTGATACAGGATAACACCATAGGTATCTTTTAAGATAGGTTCCAGCAAAGGATGCAGATAGGTAATCTGCCGTTCTCCGTGACTGGCCCGGATAAAATCATCTACCATTCCACTGCCCAAGGGACCGGGTCTATATAGTGCAACCAAAGGAATCATATCTTCAAAATGGCGGGGCCGTAATTCTTTAACCAGATTAGTAATGCCACTGGATTCCATCTGGAATACCCCAGCCGTATCCCCTTCAGTAAGAAGCCGACATGTCTCTAAATCGTCCAGCGGGATATGATTAACATCAATATCGATACCACGATTCTGCTTAATAAGTTTGATGGCATCCCCAATAACCGTCAATGTACGCAGCCCCAGAAAGTCCATTTTCAGCAATCCTAATTCTTCAACCAAATCCTTATCAAACTGTGTCGTCAAATATCCTTCTTTAGAATACTGCAGAGGAACATAATCATCCACCGGCGCTGCTGAAATAACTACACCGGCAGCATGTGTCGAAGAATGACGCACTAACCCTTCCAACGCTTTTCCATAATCAACAAGCCGATGTACAACTGCTTCTGTATCATATTCTTTTTTAAAGTCCTTATTTGTTTTTAATGCTTTATCAAGAGTAATGCCCAATTCATTCGGTATCATTTTCACAATACGGTTAACTTCATTTAACGGAATCGCTAGTACCCGTCCTACATCGCGCAATACAGCTTTAGCCGCCAGTGTTCCGAAAGTAATAATTTGAGCTACATGATCCTTGCCATATTTGTAAGTAACATAGTCAATTATTTTACTGCGGTTTTCATAACAAAAATCCATATCAATATCGGGCATAGATATCCGTTCAGGGTTAAGAAACCGTTCAAAAAGCAAATCATACTTCAATGGATCCAGCCCGGTAATACCCAGCAAATATGCCACAACAGAACCTGCTGCACTGCCTCTCCCAGGCCCTACCGGAATTTTATGATCACGGGCAAACTTCACATAATCCCATACAATAAGAAAATAAGAAGGAAATCCCATTTTTTCAATAACGTCTAATTCATACTCCAGGCGTTTTTGAACTTCATCGGTTACTGGATCATATTTTTTTGGCAAAGCCTGTCGGCAAAGCTTACGCAAATACGTAACATCTGTTTCTCCCTCAGGTACAGGAAACTTTGGCAAATGTCTTTCATCAAAGTTAATCTCCACATTACATTTATTGGCAATCTCCAAGGTGGTTTCCAATGCCTCCGGCATGTCCGGAAATAACGCTGCCATTTCATCGCCGCTCTTCATGTAAAATTCATCATTAGAAAAGCGAAAATGCGTCGGATCATCGAGCGTACTTGCCGTAGAAATACAAAGTTTTACCTCCTGAGCCGCTGCATCACTTCTGTCCAAATAATGGAAGTCATTTGTTGCAACAAGCTTCAGTCCATATTCTCCTGCCCATTCTTTAAAAAGTTTACGTACTTCTCCTTCTTCCGGTAATCCATGATTTTGTACTTCTAAATAAAAATCGTCTTTACCAAAAATACGCACTAGATTTTCTAACGATTTTCGTGCGCCTGCTTCATTTCGGTTTAAAATATCCTGCTGAATGTGGCCTTCAATACAGGCACTCATCGCAATTAATCCGTCGTGATATTGTTCCAAAAGATCATAGTCTACCCGCGGCCGATGATAATTATTTTCCCCATCCACAAATCCCTTAGATACAATTTTCACTAAATTATGGTATCCTTGTAAATTTTTAGCCAATAAAACCAAATGACAAAGACGTTCCTTGGTTTTTTGTTCAAAACGGCTTCCACGTGTCATGTATACTTCACAGCCCAAAATGGGTTTAATTCCCTGCGCCCGGGCTTCTTTATATAAATAGATAACGCCATACATATTACCGTGATCCGTAATAGCAATTGCCGGCATATTCATTGCCGCCGCCTTGCTTACCATATCAGGAATACGGCAGAGTCCGTCAAACAGGCTATATTGTGTATGATTATGTAAGTGAACAAACGGTCTCATTCTATTTCTCCTTTTTCTGCAATGGTATCATATGTATTGTACCATATTCAGTATGCTTCTGTTTCTTTAATTTTTACAAATAAACAAAAAACTCCTTTTCCCCATCATAGGAAAAGGAGTTTACGTAATCCCTCCATAAACTATTTACGTACTCTTACTGGTTGATTTATGCTTTTTATTTTAATAATCTAAATGATATAGAACGAACACTAAATCAAATGCATTATAATATCATTTGATCTAATCGTTTTCCCCCAGGAACCATAGGCAGGACATCTTCATCCTTTGCTATCTTTATATCGACAACAGTTGGACCGGTATGCTCCATCGCCTGAAAAACAACAGAATCCAGTTCTTTCGGTTTTACAGCAGTAAATCCGGGTACCCCCATCGCTGCTGCTAAGCTGGGAATATGTGTTTCATCGTTGAACACGGAACACGAACATCGATGGTCATAGAAAAAACGCTGCCATTGATTCACCATCCCCAGCACATGATTATGTAAAATAAAGACTTTTACATCTATACCATATCGTGCCATAGTTGCAAATTCTTGACAATTCATCATAATGCTGCCATCCCCAGAAAAAAGAAGTACTGTCGCATGAGGGCATCCAATTTTTGCACCTATAGCCGCAGGAAGTCCATACCCCATAGTACCCAATCCACCAGACGTAATAAAGTGCCGCGGTTTTTCCACATCATAAAATTGGGCCGTCCACATCTGATGCTGCCCTACATCCGTTACAACAATGGCATCTTTATCTGCATACTTCCGGATAACCTCAAATATCTGCTGCGGCGTAATTTCATGAAGCCTTTTCCGTGATGCAAAGGGATGGGACTTTTTCATATTCTCCGTATGCCGGCGCCACAAAGCAAATCGTCTCCCATAATCAATACCTGAATTTTCCAACTTGTCCGCAAATCGCAATAAAGAACATCGCAAATCATCTTGTACACTGATGTTTGCATGAATGATTTTATTAATTTCATTTTTATCGATATCAAAATGAACAATACGAGCATGCGGAGCAAAATTCTTCACATCCCCGGTAACCCGATCATCAAACCGCGCCCCCACAGCTAACAATACATCACATTCCATAACTGCCATATTAGCAGCATAGGAACCATGCATTCCTACCATGCCCAAATGCAGATCTGAACTATCAGCCATAGCACCTTTTCCCATTAAAGTAGTAACTACGGGAATTTTTATATACCCCACAATCCGACGCAGTAACTCTGACGTATCAGAAAGAATAATTCCTCCACCCGTCAAAATAACAGGTTTAGACGCATGCTGTAATACCTTGATTACTGCATCCAAATCTGCCTCTTGTCTTGATTGCAGTTCTTGTTTTTCTTGTTTTTCTTGTTTTTCCGTAAATTCATATTCCATTGTCGCATCAAAAATATCTTTGGGTACATCAACAAGAACTGGTCCCGGACGACCTGATGCGGCAATTTGAAATGCTTCCTCCAAAATATTCGGCAGTTCTTTAACTTGCTTAACCAAATAATTCCGCTTGGTTATTGGCTTGGTTATTTGAGAAACATCAGCCTCTTGGAAAGAATCCCGGCCGATTAAGGAAGTCGCTACCTGCCCGCTAATAATAACCAGCGGTACGGAATCCATATTGGCAGTAGCAATACCTGTTACCATATTACAAATGCCGGGACCGGAAGTCGCAAAACAAACGCCTGTTTTTCCCGTAGCTCGCGCATACCCATCAGCAGCATGTACTGCACCTTGTTCATGCCCTGTCAAAATATGAGGAAAGTGAAGCTTATACAACTCATCATATAAAGTAAGTACCGATCCTCCTGGGTAACCAAAAACAACATCAACATGTTCTCGCTTTAGACTCTCCATAATTATCTGCGCACCATTAAAAATCATGTTCCCCACCTGTCTCCCATTATATTGTTTGTCAGTTTTAGAGCCTAAAGTTAAATAAAAAAAATCCGTCCCTATAAAAGGGACGGATAATAATTCCGCGATACCACCCTGATTCCTGCCGCATCACTGCCGACAGGCGCTCTACAACGTACCAACATACGCGTTTCCTGTAACGTGGAAATACCGTAGACACTTAATCGAAATTCAGCATCTCTCTTCAGGGAGGATTTTCATCAACCTGTAAACACCGATTCGCACCACCCACCGGTTCTCTGCAGTTTAACTGAGTCAATTACTCGTTCCCATCATCAGATTTTTACTATGCTTCTTCAAAAAGAAGTTTTATATATTATATTAAACTAAACACGGTCTGTCAAATAATATTTTGTAATAATTGATACAATTCATAAAAGAATAAAAATAGACAGCAAAAAACCGGAGGCATAGTAACTACAACTCCGGTTCATGTTATCTGGTCGGAACGGCGAGATTTGAACTCGCGACCTCTTCCACCCCAAGGAAGCGCGCTACCAAGCTGCGCCACGTCCCGTTATCAGCATTAACAGTTTACCTGATATTCAGGTATTTGTCAAATAAAATATAATTATTATTTACTTTTTACCATTTCACAAAAAATAGTATATATCAATGTTTCTCTTAATAACTATAATATACCCTCATATAATCTCAATCCTTTGAAATATTAACAGCAATAACTACTGATAAATCATACGTATTGCATTAATCTCATACAAGCAACCGCCGTTGCTTTCATAAAAAGCAGGACACTCCATAGTTTAAGTGCCCTGCTTAAATATATTATCGATTACAGACATACAACATAATTTTTTTATACAATTAATCTTCTCTGTCTTTCCGGCTGTTAAAAAATGGTAATGCTACTTCCGGGAAAAGCGCATAGCTCAAAACATCCTCCGCTGAAGCATTGGGGAACCCTTCATCACTCAAATCTTTTCTTGCTTTATCCATTTCTGGTTTCAAATCATCAGCAGGTCGATGATCAATGACCGGTTCATCTCCAATAACCATTTTTCGAAATTCGTCAGAAATTTTCCCGGGAACACGACCATACTTCCCGCGAACAATATCTCGAACTTCATTGGAAATCATCTTATATCGGCCATACATGACATTAAGAGCAGCTGCTGAACCGGTAATCTGACTAGTCGGCGTAACCAGCGGCGGATACCCTAAATCACGGCGAACATTTGGCATTTCCGTTAATACCTGATCAAAGAGGTCTTCCTGTCCCTGATTTTTCAGCTGATTGAACAGGTTTGTCAACATGCCTCCGGGAATTTGATACTTACGAACTGCCGGATTAATTTGACCGGGCATAGTAAGTTTAAACTCATCGCCCAATTCTTTTCGAACTTTTTTAAAATGATCTGTTAATGGCCATAATTTTTCAATATCAATATCCGTATCATAAATACTGTTTTCAAGTGCCATTACCATAGTCTCTGTAGCCGGTTGGCTTGTAACTTCACCAAAAGGTGATAATGCGGTATCAATAATATCAACGCCGGCTTCAATTGCCTTCATACAGGTCATCTCACCAAACCCACAAGTACAATGGGTGTGCAGTTCAATAGGAATTGTAAGATGTTTTTTTAACATGCGCACCAAGCTGTATGCATCATAAGGAGACAATAATCCTGACATATCCTTGATACACAGCGAATCAACTCCCATATCCTGCAATTCCTTCGCCCCTTGGGTAAAACTTTCCATCGTATGAATAGGACTTATAGTATATACTATAGCGCCTTGAACATGTACTTTCGTATTTTTTGCCGCTTTGATTGTCGCTTCCATATTACGTGAATCATTAAGTGCATCAAACACCCGAATGATATCAATGCCGTTATCCACAGCTCGATTAACAAATTCATAAACCACATCATCAGCATAATGTCGATATCCCAATACGTTTTGTCCACGTAAAAGCATCTGAAGCGGAGTTTTTTTTACATATTTTTTAATTGTCCGAAGCCGTTCCCACGGATCTTCATCAAGAAACCGCATACAAGTATCGAACGTAGCGCCACCCCAGCATTCAATTGCATTATATCCTATTTCATCCATCGCTTCCAAAACCGGGAGCATCTGATTCAACCGCATCCGCGTAGCCGCTATAGACTGATGTCCGTCACGAAGTACCGTTTCTGTGATTTTAACCTTTGCCATGTTATATCCTCCATCTGAATTACATTGTACATTTTCACATCCAACGATACCGCAGCATACGTGCTGTCCCCGTTGAAGTTTATCACTCATTATTCTAAAACCAACTATTAGTATTAGGTCTTAATTACAGTGCACTACTGTGTATTATATCATAAAATTTCATCATATACACTAAAAAACAACTATGCTTTCATAATCTATATAGGTAAAACGACCAAGCATATCCAGAGCTTTTTATCTCTTTCATATCTTGGCCGTATAAATTCCATATGCTGCATTGTCTCCCCATGCTGATCAAATAATCCATCTGTTTCTTATTGCCAATAATACAAGCACGACCGCCCTTATTCTGCAATGCAAAATACTTTCTTTATCATCATTTGATGATAAATCCCTTCTAAAACAATATTCCCTGTTTCATTTTTACAGCAGCCATTCACTTCTCCTATATAAAACTGCTCAGTTTCTTTTATATCATTCAATATCACAGTTGCAGTGATTATATTACCCAGATATACCGGTAAAGGAAATCGTACCTGCTTATCTATAAGCACGGCACCTTCTCCTGGCAGCTGTCTTGTCATAACAGTAGAAATAAAGCTTTCTAAAAGAATTTCATGAACAACCGGGCCTTTAAAATCATAATAAGACGCAAAATTTTCATCTACATAGACTTTTCCATAATTGCCAGCTAACTTAGAAAAATTGGTAATATCACTGATAGTAAATTTTTTTACCATAGATACACTTTCACCAATGTGCAATAATTTTTTCTGCCGAATCAAAGAAGCCTCTTCCATCTGCTTTAAATAAACCACGACCTTAACAAAGTCATTCTGTGAATATAGAATAAATTTCTTTTTCACAGCAATTAATTCTTCCGCTGCCGCACAGCAGGTAACACAACCGCAAACAATTAGCCATACATCACACACTTTATCCTCCAGTGTGTGATAAACAAATGTATGTTGCGGAAATTGGTTTATCAGTTTTGTAACTTCGTTAACCCGATCATAATGACTATTGCAGCCACCGCAATATTTTATACCAATTTTCATAAAACTCTTCTTTCTGTTTGTCATAGATTAAGTATGTTTTGTCATTAATGCTTTTGCCTGCATTAATAAATCATCACTGACTCCGGTAATCAAGATAACGTCTTTTATTTCGGGAAAATGTTCTTTCACTTTTGCCGAGATGATTTCTTCTGTTGTCAATGAAGCCGATGGACAGCCACTGCACTGTCCCGTCAAGCGAATACGTAAAATATTGTCTGTGTAATCATTAATAATAATATCTCCATTATGTTTAGCCAAAATAGGCCGAATTTCGTTTTCCAAAAGACTTTCAATGTCTTGCATTGTTATATTCGACATGTTCTCACATCCTTTTAATATTTATATCGATTTGCATGTTATATCCTTCTATAAAGTAAAATCCGCACCATGCTCGTGCCTGCTCATAATTTTACAGTATAATACTAATTTTGAAAAGTCTGTTTCAACAAGAAATATATCTCAAAAATGTATCAACACTTCTCATATATTTCCTGTCTGCCATCGGGATAACACAAAATTACGAAAAGTCTCCATAATAGGAAGCATATTGGCATGTCTGTAAACAGCCATAAAAAGATATCGCTTATCTAACGGATTGGCAATAGGAATACGATCCAGATTATAATATTTTAACGTATAGAAATCAGGAATAATAGCTACGCCATACCCCGAAGAAACAAGGCCGGCCATTGCATTATCCTCTTCAATATGACACACGACTTCCGGATGAGAATCTGCTTCATTCATAATATGCGTTACCATCTCGTATAATCCACTGTTTTTACTAAAAGAAATAAAAGGATAGGGTTCAAGCTCTTTTAAAGAAACAGATCCTCGATTACTTAACGGATGTCCTTTAGGAACAGCAACTACCAATTCTTCCTCTGATATAGGATAAAATATAATATCTGGCTCATCTTCTACATAAGAACAAAATGCCACATCCATTTTTTCATCCTTTAGATCTTTGACCATCTGTGACGTCGTACCTTGCTTAAAATCAAAAGTAATTCCTTTATGCTGCGGAATCGCCTGAAATTGCGTAATGAGTTCGGGTACAAACGTATACCCCATGGTATAAATAAATCCCAGTATGATCCGCCCATGGTCCGGACGTGTGTAAGCCTGCATAATACTTGTCCCTTTATCTAATTCCTGAAGAGAACGTTTAACATAGGGAAGAAACATGCGGCCATACTTGTTTAAATATATGTTTCTCCCCTTTTTTTCAAAAAGCCTTAATCCTAATTCACCTTCCATATCGCGAATTGCTCTATTCAAACTGGGTTCAGTAATATACAACGATTCAGCAGCTCGGCGATAATGTTCTGTCTCTGCTAGTTTTACAAAATATTGCAGTTGTTTTAAATTCATGTTTACTCCTTCCTTTAACTTTTTACAACAATTTATAGTAAATCGCTGCCAAATGATAGCTTGTAACTAATAATTCAGCATTATATAGCTATCATTTTCCACTTATATATCCTCCTTCTTATTTTTATTTACATTCCAGTATCCGTTCTCTTTCAATTGCTATAATGCAAGATATTCATTGCTATTTACTATCCTTGTTCTACACGATTGCCAAAAAAAATTATTACTAAATGTATGATGTGTTTCTTCTATTTTATCATTTTTGATAGAAAAATTAAACGTTTTTAGTAAAAATAAGGAAATAGTACTATCAATTATTTTCTCGTATAATGTAATTGTAACCAAATGTTATGTTTTTCACATACATCTCTTTCATACTACAAGGAGGAATTCGATTCATGAATCAAAAATATCCACATATATTTGAACCCTTGACCATATTGCGCACGACCTTTAAAAACCGCGTAATTATGCCGCCAATGGGATCAAACTTTGCAACATTCAGCGGCGAAGTGTCTGAAGAAATGAAAAATTACTACGGTCTTCGTGCCCGCGGCGGTACTGCTTTAATAACCGTAGAAAATGCTTGCATCGACTATCCGCTCGCTACAAATGGTACAAAGCAATTACGAATCGACAACAAACAATTTATCCCGGGACTGTTTGAATTAACAGAACGGATTCATAAATACGGAGCACTCGCCTCTATTCAGTTGAACCACGCCGGAGCTTCGGCTTATCCAGAACGGTTAAACGGCTTGCAATCTGTATCCTCATCTTCTGTCCCTTCTAAAGAAGGAAATCCGGCTCCGCGTCCATTAACTAAACAAGAAATACTTGCTATTGTGCAAAAATACGCGGAAGCGGCTGAACGAGCCATAGCTGCCGGCTTCGATATGGTGGAAATTCACGGAGGTCATTCCTATCTGCTCGACCAATTTCTTTCTCCTTTGTATAATAAACGCACCGATGAATTTGGAGGAAATGCTGAGAATCGTGCCCGGTTTGCCCGCCTCGTCGTAGAAGCCGTCCGCAGCAAAGTAGGTCGCTGGGTCCCCATTTCCTTCCGCGTTTCTGCTGATGAATTCATCGACGGAGGAAATACTCTCGACGATACCATCGCATGCTTAGCCTCTATTGTCTCTGCCGGGGTAGATATTATCAACGTATCTGCTGCTGTCAATGATTCTATTCAATACCAAATCGATAAATGCGATCTGCCGGATGGCTGGAGAGCTTATCTTTCTGAAGCTATCAAGAAGGAATTCCATACACCCGTTATTATTTCCGGTAATATCCGCAATCCCAAAATCGCAGAAGAAATTATTGCTTCGAAAAAAGCCGATTTTCTAGCAATCGGCCGCGGCCTTATTGCCGATCCGGATTGGGTTCGTAAAGTACAATTCGGCAAAGAAGACTGTATTCGCCAATGCATTTGCTGCAATATCGGCTGCGCTGATCACCGCATTGCAAAATCTAAACCTATCCGTTGTACGGTAAATCCTGATGTAATAAACGGCGAAGCCTACAAGAAAAATAAAGTTACCCGGGATATTCATGTCGTCGTTGTCGGCGGCGGGACCTCCGGACTGGAAACAGCTTGTACCGCTGCAGAAGTCGGTTGCCGTGTAACGCTGTTGGAACGAAACAGTGAACTTGGCGGCATGGCTCGTAAAATTGCTCGTTTCCCGGAAAAAAGCCGCATCGAAGATTTTCCGGCATATCTTGAAAAAAGAGCTGCCCGTCTTAAAAATCTTACAATCAAATTAAATACGGAAGCAACACCGGATATGATTGAAAAATTAGCCCCGGATATTCTGTACAATGCGACAGGTTCCAAGTCGATGACCCCACCAATTGAAGGCCTTCTCGAATATACAGACGCAAAGGACAGCAACATTACTTCTATTACAAATTTCATGGAAAACATTCCATATTTTGAAAAGATCGCCGAAGGTAAAAAAGTTGTCATCATCGGTGCCGGTGCTGTCGGTTTAGATGTTATGGAATTTTTTGCGCTTCGCAAGGCAGATGTCCAAGTCATTGAAATGATGCCTTCTGTCGGCAAGGATTGTGATATTGTAACAAAGTCTACGCTGAAAAATCTTTTCAAACAGCACGATAACATTGATATGCATCTGTCTACTGCTTTAAAAAAAGTTTGCCCCGATAAATTTATTGCTGAACATGATGGAAAGATGGAAGAGTATCCTTTTGATCTCGGGTTTATCTGCATGGGTCTTGTCCCGGACTTGCCGGATGTAACTGCATTTGAAACCTATGCTCGAAAAAACAATATTCCTTATTATAATATAGGCAACAGTAATAAAACCGGTCAAATTATTCACGGCACCGAAGCCGGACGCAATGTAGTCAATGTAATCGATATGATTGGCGGGTTTGAAGACTAGTTAAATCTATTTTTTACCGCGGTTGGTTTATTCCAATCACGGTAAAAAATTATATATCCACAGCATATATCTTTGTCAATGCTAGTGAAAAATAGTACAATTAATGTATTCTATATGTATGGTAATAACCGCATATCGGCGGTTTAATATACAAAATTTTAAAGTTCTTATGTATACATTTTAAGGAGGAATTTATTATGGGTAAAATTGCAATTACAGAACGTGTAACAGGACATACCGAATTGATTGGGTTGATCGCATATCCAATTCGTCACAGTATGTCTCCGACAATGCACAATGAAGCATTCAAAAAATTAGGGCTGGATTATGTATATGTCTGCTTTGAAGTGGATAACTCCACCTTAAAAGATACAGTACAGGGATTGCGTGCTATGAAAGTACGCGGATGGAATGTTTCCATGCCGAACAAAGTTGCCATTACGCAATATCTTGACAAATTATCCCCTGTTTCCCAAATTGTCGGTGCCTGCAACACGGTTGTAAATGACGACGGCATCTTAACTGGGACGATCACAGACGGTACAGGTGCGATGCATTCTCTCTCCGAAGAAGGAGTTGACTATGTTGGCAAAAAAATGACTGTCATTGGTGCCGGCGGTGCTGCGACAGCAATTGAAGTACAGGCAGCTCTTGACGGTGTCCGTGAATTGACTATTTTCAATGTAAAAGATAAATTTTTTGAAAATGCCCAGGAAACAGTAAAAAAACTCCGCGAACGTACAAACTGCATAGTAAATCTTTATGATTTAGCCGATCACGCTAAATTAAAGGAAGAGTTAGACAGCAGTGATATTTACATAGACGCTACTTCCTGCGGTATGAAACCGCTGGAAAATGTGGTTGCCATCCCCGATAAGAGTTATCTGCATAAAGGACTTGTCGTTATGGATACCGTATACGCTCCGAGAGAAACAGAATTGATGAGATGGGCCAGCGAAGTGGGCTGCCATACCTTTAACGGCTTAGGCATGATGCTTTGGCAAGGAGCTGCGGCCTTTAAACTTTGGACTGGAAAAGAAATGCCTACAGACTACATTAAAGATATTTTATTCTAATGACAGACTATGACCAATTCAACTAAAAAGGAGAAACCATAATGAATCAATCATATCGCCCGTTATCTTTCAGCCTGTATTTAAACTATTTTGTTCACGGCATCGGTGTCATTATACTTGCTCAAAACATGGATGCACTGGCTGCTCGCTGGGGCAGCATCGCCGACGTTGCCTGGGTTATTTCCATGCTTGGCATCGGCCGCTTAATCGTCCTTTTTGTTTCTGGTAAATTATCGGATAAATATGGCCGCAAGCCGTTTATACTTTTAGGGATAGTTACATACATTTCTTTCTTCATTGGTATATTAATGAGTCCCACCTCGACAATTGCCTGTATTTTTGGTATTTTGGCAGGTATCGCTAATTCATTTTTAGATGCCGGTACCTATCCTGCCTTGATTGAAGCATATCCAGATAGTGCTTCTACCGCAACGGTTCTTTTAAAAGCCTTTATTTCTGCCGGTCAATTTTTACTTCCTTTGTTTATCGGATTCCTTATCAGCACCGGTGCCTGGTACGGCTGGTCTTTTATCATTGCAGCGGCTATCCTTCTTATCAATCTGCCACTCATCATGAAATACTCTTTCCCATCGATGAATCCGGTTAAGGAAGCAAAAGAAGAAGGTACGTCCACAAAGCTGGCAAGCTGGATCCCAAAATCAAAATGGTATTTGGAAGGTATCTGCTTTGTTATTTACGGATATATTTCTCAAGCTACGTTTTATTTGATCAGCCAATGGCTCACAAAATACGGTGCTTCCGTTGCCCAGATGACAGATATTGCTTCTCGTGCCCTGATGAGTTATTATAGTATTGGTTCTTTATGCTGTGTGTTTTTCACCGCATTTATTACAAAAAAGGGCATCCGTCCTATTACGCTTCTCGTTGTCTATACGTTCATTTCTACCATATCGATTTCCGGTCTGTACTTCATACCGTCCGGCTCTCTTGCTCCGATACTCTCCTTTATAGTAGGTTTCTCGGCTGCCGGCGGAGTTATGCAGCTTGGTCTTGTAATGATGACTGAAATGTTCCCAAAAGGCAAAGGAACCATGACGGGTGTATTCTATACAACAGGCAGTATCGCCTCTTTCACTATTCCCGTTATTACTGGATATATGGCAGACAGCGGTATTAACAGCATTATGGGACTTGATGCAGCCATCGCTTTAGCCGGTTTTGTTGTCGCCTGTATCATCTATATCCGCTATAATAGTGTTATGAAAGAAAAACCAGCAGAAAATCAAATTGCTGCTTAACTTCAAATATTGTGTTTTACAATCATCCCGGAGGTCAGAATGATTAAAATTGGTAATGTTACACTAGATAATGGTATTCCTAAAATCTGCGTCCCTATTGTAGGCCGCACCGTAGACGAATTACAACAGGAATGCAGATATCTGCAAGATAAAATTTATGATGTCGTTGAATTGCGCATTGATTTTCTAAAAACAGTAACCGATTTGAATTCGGTCAACGAAGCTATCACAGCCGTCCGTAACGAACTGCCCAACAGCGCGATCCTTTTTACCTTCCGTACAAAGGATGAAGGCGGTGAAACGGCCGTACCAGAATCATTCTACTTTGAATTGATTCAGTACGCCATTCAGTCCGGCAAAATCAATGCCGTCGATGTAGAATACTTCCGCAATCCCGATAGTATTCAATCGATTATTGCTCTTGCAAAAAAAGCAGGTGTAACTGTCATCATGAGTAATCATGATTTTGATAAGACACCCTCTTTCGACGAAATAACAACACGTCTCATCGGTATGAAAAAGCTAGGTGCTGATGTTGCAAAATTAGCTTGTATGCCTAAGTCTGCGAAAGATGTATTGACGCTGCTCAGTGCTACAGAAGCTGTAAAATCGCAGTACCCTGATGAACCCCTCATTACGATGTCCATGGGTAAGCTGGGCGCAATCAGCCGCATCAGCGGTGAAATATTTGGTTCTGCCTTAACATTTGGTTCTGCAAAAAAAGCGTCTGCTCCCGGTCAGTTGGAAGTAACGACACTGCAGCAAATTCTGCGGGCTCTCCACTAAATATGCACAAAAGCTCGTATTGACCGGATGCAATATTTTCCGGTCGTACGAGTTTTTTTATAATGAAGAATGAGGTACATCTATGTATTATTATTTTTTCCACGACACGTATACAGATATTTTCGAGAAAGAAAAGCGTCCCCATCTGACAAGGCTCTCCCATAGCTATGATAATCCTACGTGGTCAGCGAATTATCATGTCCATCGAGATGAAATAGAACTCGCCTATGTGGAATCCGGAATAGCCAATTATTCTTTGGATATCGAAAATTTCACGGTACATGAAGGTGATATCATCGCAATCGAACCCGGGGTACTACACGGTTTGGCTTCAGATTATAACCAACCGGCCAGCATCTGGTCTATTGGGATATCAAACTTTAAGCTGAAAAATCAAAAGCATGCGGTAACACTCTTACCGGAAAATGGAGTTCCTATATTGAACGTCAATCAAGAAAAACACCTTATTTTTTCACTAATAAATGAAATACATGAGCAACATCAGCATCACACTAATACCAGTATGTTTCTGTGTAACCAATTGGCTGAAACGTTAGTTGCCTTATACAGTCAGTATTTCGAACATTGCCGCATTCATGAGTATCCGAAAAATCATTCCTTCGCTCGTGATATTATGATTTACATTAATTTCCACTATGCTCAAAAAATTTCTTTAGAAAGCTTAGCCTCCCGTTTCCACATGAGTGAAGACCATATCAGTCATGAATTTAAAAACGTATATGGTGTCTCTCCTATCAATTATACTATTGATCGCCGTATATGCGAAGCAAAATGGCTATTAATTAATACCATTGATTCTCTTTCAGTCATTGCACAACAAATCGGATATGAAAATGTCAATTATTTTACTAATCTTTTTACACGCCGCATCGGTATGACTCCGACATCGTTTCGTTATACCTATGGTACACATAAAAATAAACGTTAGTTTCCAAAATCGGAAACTAACGTTTATTTTTATGTGTACCATTCTATTTTTTTGCAAACATATCTGCAAAAGCGCGAAGCCCCAATGTATAAACAGATTCGCCAAGCCCCATAATAATTCCTGTTGCCAAGGGAGAAATAACCGAATGATGACGGAACTCTTCCCGTTTATGCGTATTTGACATATGCAGCTCAATGATAGGGCATTCCAAAATAGCTAATGCATCTGCAATCCCATAACTATAATGTGTCCAAGCACCGGCATTCAACATGACTCCGTCATATTGTTCCTGATAAGCTTCGTGAATTTTATCTACAAATTCTCCTTCGCTATTTGTCTGGAAACTAGTTACCTGTATATCTAATTCCTTGCCAAGATTGTCCACCAGTTCATTAATTTCTCTCAAGGTAATCGTTCCATATTGCTTAGGATCCCGTTTACCAAACATATTATGATTTACTCCATGTAACAGCATTACTTTTTTCATCGTATTTTCCTCCCTTTATTTATCGCATTCAATCCACGGCTTTAAAGAAATTGCCTGCTGTATGACATCTGATTTTCCTCCAATAACTTCAATGTGAAGTCCATCAGGAAGCTGAATCCAATTATGTCCTTCCTGAAGCTCTGCAACTCCATATGCATACGCCTTTTCTAAAACTTCAATCACATTGTCTGTCATGATTCCCAAATGCTCTTCCCGACCTTCAGGCGAATGAAATTCTATAGTTTCATTTAATTGAATTCCCCCCCACAGCCATATCTTTCGTTTTGGGGCCTGACCCATGATTTTACGAACTTTCATTCCAAATACATCATCAAAAAATTGTACATACCAATCCATATTTTGTACTTTAATCGCGTTATGTTCCAACCAAGAATTCATTACTCTACCTCTTATTATTGCAAACTGGGCTCATATTGAAGAACATATTTTTCAATTCCCTTGACGCAGGCAACAAGTGTCTGATTCACGGGTGTCGGAATGCCGTATTTTTTCCCCCATTCAACAATCGATCCGTTAATGAAATCAATTTCTGTAGGCCGTTTCGACTCTATGCTCTGCAGCATAGACGTCTTGAAAGTCGGTGGCAATCCTTGACTTGCAGCAAACCAAGGGTATTGCGGATCCTCAGATTTCAACTTCACACCTGCTGCTTTTGCTACAGAAATAGCTTCGGCAATAGCAGCTTCGGCACAATCCTGAATAACAGGTTCTTCATAAAGAGGTCCATAGGGCAGCCGCGTAATTGCACATAATGCCCCCGCAGCAACATTAATAAGAAGTTTATCCCAAATAAGGCCTTTTATATTATCACTCACTTCACATAACAGTCCCGCTTTGTTGAATTCCTCGGCAATCCGCTGTATGCGTTCAGTCTTCTTGCCATCCAATTCCCCTATATATGTATATTTCCCTTTAACTCCGGCGCTGACATATCCCGGTCCGATGAGACGGCCGCCTACATACGTCTTGCCACTGACCACTTTATCTGCCCCTAGCACTTCAGCAATGGTTTCTTCATTTCCCAATCCATTCTGAAGAGACATAACAACCGTATCCGCTCCAATCAAATCGGAGGTCTTGACATTTTCAACAATTTTTTTTGTTTGAAAGGATTTCACCAATACAATGACTAAATCTACAGGACCAATCCCTTGCGGACTTGTACGAGCATCAATCGGTACAAACCAATCTTTTTTTTCGTCTGTGAGTTTTAACCCCATTTTTTGGATTGCTTCAACATGTTCCTGCCATGGATCGACAAAATAAACTTCTGCACCGCCTTGTGCAAGGGTTCCCCCAATAGTGCTTCCTAAAGCACCACAACCTAACATACATATCTTCATACAAACACTCCTTTCAAATTATTCGCATAATTTTCCTGCCCATTATATTATTTATCTTCTTCCAACGGAAAAAATTTCAATATATGTGTTGCCGCAACAACAATATCACCATGTTGATTAAAAATTTCCACTTTCGAAAAAGTCTTCATATTTGCTTCATCAATTTCAGAAACCGTATACACAGCTGTAATCGTATCTCCTATATAGACCGGTTTGATAAATCGGAGACGGTCATATCCGTACGAAGCGCTAGGAATCGGCGAATTAACTTTCTGCTGCAATAATGTTCCCGGTGTGCAACCTAATGCAAATACCAGGACTCCATGAGCAATTCGGGATTTATACATCGTATGTTTCATGAATTCTGCATTGAAATGCATTTGACTGAAATCACCAGTAATTCCACCGAATAAATAGACATCGGATTCGCTGATTGTTTTGGTGAAACTGTATGTATCTCCTACTTTTAATGGTACTTTGCATGTTTTACTTGTCATAAATGACCCTCCCTTATTTATATCCTTTATATAAATAGAATAAAAAATCAGCAATGCTTTATCATGAATTCCTGTCGGATACCCATGACTGCTTCACAAAAAATACGGGGATCCATTACCTTCACATGTTCTGCTATTTTCGGCACAAATCCCATTTTATCAATCACATCTCGCTGAACATCCATACCCGGAGCTGCTTCTATCAGAATCAGCCCATTTTTTCCCAATTTGAAAACAGCTCGTTCTGTGATAAAGAACACTTTTTTCCCTTGTTTCAACGCTTCCTGTCCGCTAAAGGTAATAGCAGAAAGTTGAGGCAGGAATTTTTCAAATTTCCCTTCTTGATCAATAGAAATCTGTCCATCTCCAACAGAAGTTTTCAATCCACCAGCACGTAATGTCCCACAAAAAATAATTTTTTTAGAACCCGCACAGATATCAACAAAACCGCCGGTACCAACAATCTTACCATTGAACTTATGAACATTGACATTGCCCATCTGATCCACTTCCGCAAAACTCAAATAAGCAACATCCAACCCCCCGCCTCCATAAAAATCAAATTGAGAGGGCATATCCATGAGCGCTTTCGCATTGATACTGGCTCCAAAATATATTCCTTGAGCGGTTGCCCCTCCTACAGGTCCTGTTTCGACGGTCAATGTAAATTCATCACCTATTCCTTCTTCCCGTGCCACTAATCCTATCCCATCAGCAATGCCTACTCCCACATTCCCTACATTACCCGGACTGATTTCCATCAAGGCTCGTCTTGCCACCACTTTGCGCTGGTTCAACGGCAGCGGAGTTATTTCGTCGTCTTCCTGTATATAATCACCGGAAAAAAATCGATCTGATCCATTGTAAAGTTGTCCTTGATCAGGATCTACCACAATGGCATCAATTAGATATCCCGGCAATTTCACTTGTTTCGGATGAATCGACCCTTTCTTGACCACTCGTTTTACCTGCACAATGACTAGTCCATTATTATTATGAACAGCTTGCGCCATGGCTAAGGTATCTAAAAACGCAATTTCGTCTTCCATCGAAACGTATCCTTCGGTGTCAGCCGTTGTCCCTCGTATCATACATACATCTATGGGTATAACCGGATAATAGATATATTCTTGGTTGTTGCAAACTACGATTTTTAACAATTTTTCTGTCGTACAAGTATTTAATCGTCCCCCTTGCATTCTGGGATCAATAAAAGTTCCAATACCAACTCGGCTGAGCATCCCCGGCTGACCAGCAGCCATTACACGCAATAGTTGACTCATCACCCCTTGAGGGAAGTTATATGCTTCAATTTCATTTTTTTCAGCCAACTCTGCCAACTTCGGTGATTGCGCCCAATGTCCCCCGTACACTCTTGATACCATTCCGGGTAAGGCTAGTGGTGACATACCTTGTTCTCCTCTGTCTCCCAGCCCCGTAGCATGCCAGAGTGTAAGATTTTTCGGAGCGCCTGTCTCCGCAAAACGGTCTCGCAGCGCCAATATACACTGTGTCGATTCACCAATTCCTCCCCCAGCACCGCAAAACCCGATACAACTTCCATCCTCTATGTAGGATACTGCTTCTGCTGCACTCAAGATAGGTACACGAGTTCCAATATGTTCCGGTCTCGCCATCATATATAGCCTCCTGTTTTTTAATATTAGCATAACTTAATTTGTTCTTACGATTAAAATTATAAGTTTTTACTGATTTTTTTCCTATAAAGCAATTTGTTATCTGTACAAACTATCTTGTTTTAAATCAGGATGTTTCAGATTAATTTCAAATATCTACTACACTATCCTGTTATCTCAATACATTATCTTGTTTAGTTTCCTGTCAAGCAAACTAAAAAGTTCTCCCTGAAATAACAGTTATCGAGAAATAAACTGTCAGATCAAAGAGAACTTTTGCAATCTATTTTGATTTCATAATCCGTATCCGTTAATTTTTCAGCGCCTCTCCTACCATCATCACTAACTGTTCCAATACTTCCGTAATTACTCCCTTGTTGGCAAGCTGCAAGTCTGCAGACAAGCGGTACACCCCAATCCGTTCGTTATATAAATCATATATTTTTTGTTTTCCATCAGCTAACAATGGCCGTGTGGAAATAATTACATCGCCAATAATATCATCTGGTTCTCTATCAATAAATATCACAATGCCTGTTTTCTTTAATACTTCAATATTAACAGGTCGTTTAATAACACCGCCGCCAGTTGCAATAACAATACCGTCTTGTTTCGCCAGTTCTTTCATTGCTCGTGTTTCAGCCTCTCGAAAACAGTTTTCACTAATCGCGAACAATTCAGGAATTTTTTTTTGTTCTCTCGCTTCGATATATACATCTGCATCAATGAACTGACGCCCCAATCGTTCTGCTAAGGCACTGCCAAATGTAGTTTTTCCACTTCCCGGCATACCTATAATTACTATATTTTTCATAAAACATTCTCCATTTCCTTAGCAATCGAATTAATAACGTCATTTCCTATTTGACGCTCCAGCCAAATTTCTTCTGAAACAACGGCTTGAGCAACAAGCATAAACATCCCATTTAAAGTAATCGCACCATGCCGCTTTCCATATTGCAGAAACAGCGTATCCTTTGGATTATAAATAAGATCCACCAACGCTTCATAGCGGGCTGCCGTTTTTTCTGAAATAGGACAAACCTGCATATTAGGATACATACCCACAGGCGTACAGTTTACCATAAGAGGCGCCTCTTTGCGATTTTCCAGTTCATGATACCCAATAATTTCTATACCTATCCGTTGGGCAAAATCTGAAAATGATGGTTTCAAAAGCAGAGGGTTACGAGAAACAACGGTAATATGCGCGGCACCTGCATCTGCTAAATATTGAATAACGGCACGTGCCGCCCCCCCTGATCCAAGAACAATACAATTCTTCCCTTCTACTTTGATTCCGGCATGATCCAGTGAACGGCCAAATCCCACATAATCTGTATTATACCCAAATAATCCCTCTTTCGTAACGTGAATTGTATTTACAGCGCCAATGCGATCCGCTGCATGAGAAATTTCTTTTAAAAAAGGCATTACGTCAATTTTATAGGGAATAGTGACATTCATTCCTGTATAGCCGCAACCTGTTTGCAAATGAGCCGATATATCACTTCGTTCCATTTCCAGTAAATCATATTGGTTGTGATTATCTATTCCTAATTTTTTAAATAGTATTTCATGGATCTGCGGCGACACACTGTGTCCTAATTTCGCTCCTATAAGTCCGAATTTCATGAGCAGCTCCTCCTTGGTCTGACGGATAATTTCCTAAAATCTTAAAATATGTACAATTCCGAGCCAAGTCATCCAACGTTTTGACTACACCAGGATCTATTAAACTTCCCATAACATCAATATGGAAAAAATATTCAAACGGATGCCCTTCCATCGGTCTGGATTCCAAGTGTGTCATATTCATGCCGTTGTAGAAGAAGTGGCCAAGCACATGATATAGTGCGCCCGGTTCATGTTTCGTCGTCAATACTAATGTTATCTTATCCCGATGATCGGCCTGATTCATTTTGGGAGCAATAATAAAAAAACGCGTATAATTAAATGAGCTCGTATAGATATGAGGTACTAGTATCTGCAAGCCATATAATTCAGCTGCCATGCTGTTTGCTACTGCAGCCGCTGTGCTGTTTCCTTCCCTTTGAACTCGCTCAGCACTCTGTGATGTACTGAAATACGGACATTGGACCCAATCCGTATGTTTTCGGAAAAAATCCCGACATTGGGCAAACCCCTGCGGATGCGAATAAACAGTCCGAATATCTTCGAGCCGAGTTCCAGGAAGCGCCAATAAATGATGCTCTATTTTAATGCATTGTTCTCCTACAATAAAACAATTATTTCGGCGAATCAAATCATATACTTCCGTAATACTTCCCGTTGAAGAGTTTTCAATAGGTATAACGCCATATTGAATTTCCTCGGCAGCAACTGCCTGTATTTCTTCTTCAAAACGGTCATAATACGTCACAGTAATAGGTTGGTTTTTAAAATAGGTCATCATAGCCTCGCTGCTGTAGGAGCCGGGTGCTCCATAGCAGCCTACGGGAATACAATATTCATAGTCATCCTGGTCCATAGCATCACCCCCTAGAATTCGCCATCATCCACATATCGAGAAGTGTCCACGCCGTTACTGCTTCAATGACAGGAACTGCCCGCTGCACGATACACGGATCATGGCGTCCTTTTATTTCAATAGAACAATTTTCTTGTGTGTCTAAATCAATCGTTTCTTGTTTTCGGCCAATAGAGGGAGTGGGTTTAATAACCAGCCGAAAAACAAGAGGCATCCCATTGGTAATACCACCAAGAATTCCTCCATTATGATTAGACATTGTAATTACCTTACCTTCTTTATACTGCATTGCATCATTTGCCTCTGAACCATGCATTCCCGATAATAAAAATCCATCTCCAAATTCAATTCCCTTAACCGCAGGTATGGAGAAAAACATATGACTCAACATACTTTCGACGGAATCAAAGAAAGGGTCCCCTAATCCCGCAGGTAATCCAACAACCATACCTTCTATAATCCCACCTACAGAATCAAGCTCTCCTTTCGTCTGAGTAATGAGATTTTCTATAGGCGCCGCTTTATCTTCTTCCAGCAACGGTAATCTTTTTTTTCTAAGTGACTTAAGCAATGCCGCATCTTCTCCCATAGGACAGAACTGCCGGTCTTTAATATTTCCAATTTGCTGTATATGAACGCCTATTGTAATACCGCGGCGTTCCAGTAATTGTGCTGCAATAGCGCCGGCGAAAACAAGCGGAGCCGTCAGCCGTCCCGAAAAATGTCCGCCGCCTCGATAATCATTAAATCCATCGTAACGAACACGACCGGTAAAATCAGCATGACCGGGACGCATAATATGACGAAGACTATCATAATCTCGAGAATGCTGATCGACATTACAAATACGAAAACACAGTGGTGTGCCTGTCGTATGTTCTTTAAAATAACCGCTTTGAATTTCAAAATCATCGGTTTCTTTTCTCGCTGTAGATAAGAGATTTTTTCCGGGCGCCCTGCGGGCCATTGCTTCACGTACTAATTCCCAATCAATGGTTTCCCCTGCCGGAATACCATCCAGAACCGCCCCCACCGATTGACCATGAGATTCTCCAAATAGTGATATAGTCAGATACTTTCCAAATATATTTGCCATGCCCTTTTATCCTTCCTTTTCAATAATTCCGCCGAGTTCAGCATAATCGCTCCAAAACCCAGGATATGACTTGCGAACACATTCCGCCCCTTCAACAATAACCTTATCGTTACAACATTGTGCCGCAATTGCCAGCGACATAGCGATCCGATGATCACCCCAAGCATTGACACGCCCCCCGCGCAGATGATCTACACCGCGTATAAGCAGTCCTTCTGGTTCTTCGCGCACATCGGCTCCTAATTTGTTCAGTTCTACCGCCATCGCATGAAGACGATCACATTCTTTCAGCCGCACACGGCCGGCATGAATAATATGTGTAATGCCGCGGCTTACTGAAGCAAGTACGGTCAATATGGGAACCAAATCCGGACAATCTGCTGCATCTATGACCATTCCCTGCAACTTTGATGCGGTTGTTATGATAGAATCTTCCGTATGAATGCTCCCCCCCATACGACGAATAATAGAAATAATAGCTTTATCTCCCTGACACGTTTCCGACTGCAACCCCTGACAGCATATCTTTTTCCCGATAATTCCTGCCGCCAGCCAAAAGGCAGCTTGAGAATAATCACCTTCCGTCATATAATTGCCTGCTTGAAAGTGTTGTTGTCCCGGAATAAAATATATCCCGTTTTCTTTTTTCTCAGTTGCAATGCCATGTTTTTTGAGACATGCCAGCGTCATATCTACATAACTCGCCGATTCAAGTGTTGTCGTACTGCATAAAAGAGAATCTCCCTGGATAAGCGGCAGTGCTAAAAGCAGTCCAGTAAAAAATTGAGAACTTATATTTCCTGGTAGTGCATACCGCCCCGGTGTTAATCCACCGAAAACTTGCAGAGGAAGTCCTTTTTCCTGTCTTTCATAGTGAACATCACACTTATCAAATACATCATAGTATGGCTGCAACGGTCGTTCTGCCAGACGTCCGCTGCCAATGTAGGTAACGGTATTCCCACTGATAAGTCCTACCGGTATAAGAAAACGCAGTGTCGATCCCGATTCACCGCAATGCACAGTCAACGGTGTTTCTTGTTTGTGCAGCCCTCCGTGCACATAATATTTCATGCGATTCGATTTTCCATCAGGAATTTCTTGAATAGCAGCACCCATTTGGCGTAAAATTCGGCAAGTTGCGGCAATATCTTCGGAAGCCGTAATATTTTCTACAATACTTTCACCTTGAGCTAATGCCGCACAAATCAATTCACGGTGCCCTTGGCTTTTGGAAGAAGGAACGGTAATGGTACCTGTTAATTTTTTAGGAGTTAATACGAGATTCATGCTAAATCTCCTTTCGAAATATATGTGGAAATATCCGGGCCAAGAACTGGGAACCGTTTTCCTTTGCCAATACGTTCTAAAATAATAAAAGTTATATCATCGCCGCGTTTCTTTTTGTCATGGCCAATATATTTCAATAACTCTTTTTCCGATGCCTCCATCATAACCGGTAAATGAAACTTTTGAAGTACGTTTCGGATTCTCTCTGCGGTTCCTCTTTCAGTAAGTCCCAATGCCTCCGTTTGTGCAGTCAAAAGCATCATTCCTATAGCTACTGCTTCTCCATGGGTATAGGTTCCATACCCATAATATTTTTCAACGGCATGTCCTATCGTATGCCCAAAATTCAAAAGCATCCGTTCCCCTGTATCGTGTTCATCATGCTCTACAATTCTCGCTTTAATTTCACAGCAAGTTTTGATTATTTCCTGCCAACATAGGTTTATTTCGTCATCTCCGGAAACCTGTTCAAATAATGTAAAAAGTTTTTCATTGCAGATACATCCATATTTAATGACTTCGGCTAATCCGTCATGTGTTATACGTTCAGGCAGCGTCCGTACTAATTCAGGATCGATAAATACAGCTTTAGGCTGATAAAAACAACCGGCCAGATTTTTCCCCGAAGGAAGGTCAATTGCAACTTTCCCCCCTACACTGCTATCCACTTGCGCCAAAACCGTTGTAGGAATTTGAATGAAAGGAATTCCTCGCAAATAAGTTGCTGCTGCAAAACCTCCCAAATCTCCGGGAACGCCCCCGCCAAAGGTAATGATCGCATCACTCCGGGTAATGGAAAAATCAGAAAGAGCTGCATAAATTTGGGCTAGCGTTTCTATATTTTTACTCTGCTCCCCTGCAGAAAACACAATGCGCTTGCTGCTTATTCCGCTATTATTTAAAGTAGTTTGCAATCTGTTTCCATACAAACGATCCACCGTATCATCGCTGATAACAGCTATTTTATCTGTATTGCTTATCCTTCGAACAGCAGGTCCCAATATATCGAGCAATCCATTCTGCACATAAATGCTATATGAATCTTTTCCTAAATTAACATGTATGTTTTCCACGAGTAAGTTCCCTTCTGCGAACAGCGGCTTTTTCAAGATACTCCATCATTTTGTCTTTGTCACTATTCACTAAAAGTTCTGTAAAATCTTCTAAGGAGTTTTTAAACCGATTGATTTCTTCAAGCAGATTCTTTTTATTTTCCATAAACAACTGTGTCCACAAACGTGCATTAATATCAGCCACACGAGTTCCATCCCGAAAGCTTCCGGCAACAAAATACTTTGTTCTGACATCCATAGAATTACTATTAACAAGCGCCGTCGCCACTACATGCGGAAGACTGCTTGTATAAGCAATCATACGATCATGCTCTTCTGCCGTCACTTGGATAACATGCCCACAGCCTATCTCTTTGGCTATTCTGCCAATAAGCCGAATATTCTCTATTTTATTTTTTTTCTGCGGTATCAAAATGTAATTAGCTCCTCGGAAAATAGAAGCATCGGACTGTGATAATCCGGATCCTTCCCTCCCTGCCATAGGATGTCCGGGAATAAAGTCCATCTCATGGCAAAGCAGCTGCTGTATGATATGTATTGTATCGCCTTTAATGCCCGCTATATCTGTCAAAATGGCATCGGATTTAAAATTCGTTTGATATTGATGGATAAATGCTATCATATCACTTGCAGGCAAGCAAAAAATCAGCAAGTCCGCGTTTTTCAAAGCGTCATCTCCACAAATATCGCCTGTTTCAATAAGGTTTTCTGCAAGCGCTTGTTCTACGGTCTGCAGATTCTTATCAATGCCAATAATATGCTGTACCCCTGCATTTTTCAATGCTTTGGCATAGGACCCTCCCATCAGTCCCAATCCTATAATTCCTATCGTAAAGTCCGTAAAGTCGCTTTCCGAATTATCCACGCTGTTCACCTCAATCAACTGTTTACTATAATCTATAGTTCCCGTCCTACAACAGGTGCTATCTGTCGCAATGAATTCATCAGATGGTCAAACATCTGCGGAGTAATAGATTGGGCTCCGTCACATAAAGCATGATCCGGATCGTTATGAACTTCTACCATGATACCATCCGCACCAGCAGCAATCGCCGCTTTTGCCATTGGTTCAACCATCCAGCGCTTGCCGGTGGCATGACTGGGATCCACCAGAATAGGCAAATGACTTTGTCGTTTAATTGCAGGAATAGCACTTAGATCAAGTGTATTTCTCGTATACTCTTCAAATGTGCGAATGCCGCGTTCACAAAGGATTACATTGCGATTTCCGCCTGCCATGATATATTCTGCCGACATAAGCCATTCTTCGATAGTGGCACATAACCCACGTTTTAATAAAACAGGCTTATTCACCTTTCCGACCGCTTTCAATAATTCAAAGTTCTGCATATTTCGGGAGCCAATTTGTATAGCATCAATATCATCATCTAAAAATGCTTCTAGTTTATCTGCTGACATAATCTCTGTCACAACAGGGATTCGGGCTTTTTGACTGGCATGATGAAGCATTTCCAATCCACTATCCCGTAATCCTTGAAACGAATAGGGAGATGTTCGAGGTTTAAATGCTCCCCCCCGCAGCATAGACGCTCCAGAAAGTTTTACCGCTTTGGCGATACCATCTATCTGTTCCTGTGATTCGACAGAACACGGACCGGCAATAACCGCAATTTTTTTGCCCCCGATTTTGATATCTCCAATATCTACAACAGTATCCTGCGGGTGAAACGATCGGCTGGCTCTTTTGTAAGGTTCCGATACCCTCATGACGTTTTCGACATACTCATTCGCTTTAAGTTGTTCCCCATCAATGACTGATGTATCCCCTACAAGTCCCATAACTGTTTTTTTTGCCCCTCTGCTTTCATCAATCTGCAGTCCTTTCATTTGAATAGATCGTTTAATTTTCTCGATTTCTTTCTGTGGTGTCCCTTGTTTCAGCACAATAATCATAATAAATTTTCCTCCCCATTCTCCAACAAAAAAAGCAGGCTCTCATGAGCCTGCTCCTGTCAGTGCGTATTCGTATACTAATGCGTTGCTATTGAAGGTATACGGTGAAGTGCTCCCATGTTTGTCGACTGCATATATGATTTGGCATAGCAAAAATAACCGGCGTAATAAAAGTATACCCGGCTAAAGTCGTACCAAAAACCATATGCAATTGCAGTTTGTAACATAGATCGTAACTTCATTTTAGATATTCTCCCTCTGCAACTTTTCAAAAATTTATTGTGCTTATTCTATCCTTCTCAACTTAATTTGTCAAGGAAAAAAATACATTATTTTAGTATTTTCACTTATTAAACGTTTTACTTGTTTGTTTTTTCTACCAAGCCGGCGGAATTGCCGTCGTTACAACCCGAAATGTATATCCTTGATTCTTAAGCAGCTTTATAATCTGCGGTAAAGCCTGTACCGTTGCTTCATGTCCCACGGCATCATGCATAAGAATGACCAAGTGGCTATTCAAATACGGCCGTATGATCAGTTGTTTTTGAAGATTGGTCACTTCCTGGCCTGACGTACGTCCCGTTCCATCTGCGTCTCCTGTAAGTGCATTCCAGCCAACTTCAATGTATCCTAAGTCATTAACCGCCGTCCAATACGCTTTGGTAAAATGCCCGGATGTTCCACCCGGAGCCCGTGAAATAATCGGGCGGACACCAATAATATTGTAAATCAGTTCTTCCGTTTTTTCTAATTCATCAGTATAGGCCTTGGGAGAACGATATAATTTTTTATAATCATGACTGTATGAATGAAGTCCTATCGCATTTCCGTCATCATAAATCTGTTTTACTATATCAGGATTCTTTTCAATATTTTTACCCATAAGAAAAAATGTTGCATGAATTTTTTCTTTTTTCAAAATATCAAGAATTTTCTCTGTATTAGCCTTATTAGGCCCATCATCAAAGGTTAAATAAGCAACATGATCACCATAAAAATACGTTCTTGTTTTACCATAGGTAAGCGGCAATCCCTTTTCTCTCCGCTGCTTGAGTGTATATTTATCATAGACAGGAACATCAATATCTGCATCGGGCAAGGAAAAATCCTTACCAATATATGCCGTTTTAGATCCCGGCAACATGAAAAAAAGGTGGTTAAGACCGCCTGTAGAACCAGTAAAATCAAATCCTTCATTTGTATGCATGTATGTACCAGCGGCAATTATCAGCAAACTTACGCCCACGCCAAACAAAATCTTAAACTTCATGAATACTGTCCTTCTTTGCCTGTAAGTTATTCACTATAATTAATATACTGTCGTATAGCACAAGTGTCTTTATATCCATCTGCCAACACAATCGCAGTCAAACCAATATCGGTCAACTCATCAAGCAGGGCTTCCGTCATACGATGCTGCACCGCATTATAGCCTGTGCAAAATAATATGCGCCGGCAATCTGCTCCGCGAAACATCCCTTGTGGATGCTTAACAAGCTTAGCTAAAAGAGCCGGAGTTACAATGGCGCCCTCCGGACGACCCATAATAGCAGACGCTGTTTCCAGTCCTTCTACTCGTTCGGCCTTTAACGCATGTCCCAGCATCTGCAAATTCAATACACCTATAAGTACATCACAATTCTGTGGAATTGCAGTTTGACCCGCTTTCGGAGCTTTGACCCATTTATTCCGGGTTTCATCTGCTTCGAGCAGAATGTACCATTCGGGATGATGCTGCTTCAATTCCGATACAATAGACAAAGGAAGTCCTATATAACGATCTGCGCCATCAATTCCAAAAAACCAAGCAGGAATACGGCCCTCTCCAATCCGTGAAGAACAAAATTTTTCTCCTTTTTCAACATTATCTGTACAAATGACATCAAAAGGCTCTACATTATCTACTTGTGCGCTTTCTACCGGCACCGTACTGCTTATTAATATTGGCAAATTCCCTTTATGTCCGTACATACCCAATCGTTCTAATACTGTCGTTTTCCCTCCGGCCCCAACAATCGCCGTAATTCCAGGAACCAGCAAACGACGCCAGCGTTTATCTTCTATCATTTTTTCTGCCTCCGTTCATTAGGATTTTATTAGGTTTTTCCCGAATAGTCTTTATTGATCGCATTTCGCTGCCGGCTAAAGCCTTTCCATGTCGAATTAATAAGATCACGAACCATATTCACTGTAATTTTGCGGCGTTCCTGTTCAGAACATGTCCCATAATTCGCAAAATCAAGTTCCTCACTGGCAACTCGCGCAACATTTTCCCGAATAGCCATCCCTTTTTCTGTTAATAATTCACTTGCATTTTCAGCAACAGCCGCAATGGCAGGACGACCTCCGACCACAATCCGCCATGAGTCCTCTCTTAACGCTACCGCTCCTGTCAAATACGGTTCATCCGTCGGTAAAATACGCATGGCAGCATAGGTGGTACATATTCGTTCCTTTGCAATGGATACACATGTGATCAGTTCACCCATAGGCGGACAGCATAAATAATCATGCAAGCTCATGCGTCCTTTATCATGGAGTTCAACATCCACAGTTAAGCAAAGCAAGATAGGTATCAATACAGAAAACGGCATCTTGCATGCGAGAACACCGCCAATGGTAGCATTTTTTCGTAATGCATCATCAGTTAGCGTATATATATATCTTGAAACAACGCCGCCTCCAAAACTTCGGAAAAATGGATACGCACCAATTGCATCCAGCGTTGTCATTGCGCCGATCAGAATTTCATCCCCTCTGTCATGTATATAGTTCAAACCAAGATTAGACAAATCAATCGCCAAATCATAATGATCTGTATGATGGCTCAAGCCTTTGCCCCCTGCGACAAGCACCGAAGAAGCCACGCTTTTGTATGCACTGTAAACTTCTTCTAGTGTTCGGGGAGCTACTGTATAATCACTGGAAAACAAAATAGTTCATTTCCTTTCTCTGTTTCACTGTAAAATTTCTCAAAAATCAATGAATTGCTACATTAATGTCTACTGCGCAAAAACCACTTTTTGACACGGCAGCCATTTTAAGGCCCGTTTTACTTTCCACAGTAGTAACTGTAGGTAAAATAAAATTGGCGTACACTGAATAGCCTGGAGTTTTCTCAGGTTCAGTGCCAAAATAGACAGCGCTATCACACTCTGTGTCGTTTCTTTCAGATATGTTCTGATTTGGCTAAGGCCAAACCGACGTTTCGCTAAACTGAAAGCTCGTTCTACTTCCACGCGATCGCAATTGTCTTTGTATTCTAATCGTTTGTCTCTAACAGCATCTTTCTTGGGCCGTCCTAAGGCAGGT
>NZ_FNHQ01000029.1 GCF_900103535.1 Megasphaera paucivorans
ATACGAAACAAGGAATTAGATCAGGCGTTTGCCGACTGGACCAAGGGGTTTACCGCTCCAGTCAGCCGTACTTTCCGTGGGACGATGAGACGAGTCATGCGAAAGATTCCCTTTCAAACGCATGTAGGGATTCATCACGGACGCATTTGCAATAATGGCCCGTCCAGCAGTGCCATAGGGAAGTTAGCTAACAGTTTCTCAACGCCTGCATTTTTATAAAAAAACGATGTCGACGAGGCTAGCTATTATCTAGGTCAATACATTTACCGAGAACTTCTTGACACATACATATCGCGGTATATTCTTGTAAGAAGCTTGACACATGTGGTACTATAATGGCAACAACCATATATTTCATAATTTTTATTACGCATTCATTTTAAAGGAGATCGTGGACAATGACCGTATCCCAATCTAACAATAAATGGCGATATATATATATAAGTTTATATACTATAGGCGGAGTCTTTTCTCTTCTTACTCTCTGCCTGTTAGCTTGGATCGCATATTGCATTGCGGTGGAAGCTGAACCGCTGGCTGCTATTTCTTTCTTGCCGCCTATGCCGACCGCCGCTGTATTTCTTCTTGTTCTTGGAATTATGCTGATTAGTATCATCGCATGGCAATTAGGTGCCAAATGTCAAGGACAATATGAACAACATTTGAAATGAAAGGTAGTCCTGTATGAGAAAAACTGAATTTATGGATCTTCTAAAATATTATTTTCGCAAAAGCGACAAAGATGATTTGAAAGGGATTCTTGAAGATTGTGAAGAACAGTTCCGTATTGGCGCAGATGAAGGAAAATCAGAAGAAGAAATATGTTGTAAATTGGGACATCCGAAAAATATATACCGATATTATATCGGAAAACCCATCGTACCCGAAGATAACCCGAAAATGCCTTACACATATGATGATCCTTCTGATACCGAATATATGGATGACAGAACACAGCAATACAATACTCCGCTACACGAAAAACAAAACAAGGCTTACGACTGGGAAAATGATCCCCAGCGTCTCCGCCGACGGGCAGACTCCGAACAATATTATCGTCAGCCCTATCCTGCACCAAACCGGCATATTCCGGGAGAAGATCCTTCTTCGTACCGAGATGCCTATGATTCACATGGTTACAGAACGCCTCCGCAATCACGATACCGTGCAGCTCCTCCTTATCCCAACGAATCAGATGACGAAGAGTTCCAATGGGGAAAGGACAGCGCACTGTCTCCCGCAACCATGATTGTAAATCCATTTATGCAGATTATAGGAACTTTGTTTCATATATTAGGAGGATTCCTTTTCATCTTTTTTGCGGTTTCTATCGTTGGCAGCATTGCAATTACCAGCATGCCTTTATATTTGTATTCTGACTTGCTGCCGCTTCCGACAATTACCCTCAAAACATTGGTCTTTGCTAACTTGGCAATTCTTTTTGCTGCCATGTCCGCTATGTATGCCGGCTCCGCTTGCCAAAATACGGGGAAATCTAATCAGCGCAAGAAAGGCAGGGGATAGTAATGTCGAAGGTGATAATCTGCCTGGTGTTATCTTGTATATTTTCCTTTTTAAGTTATACTTCCTTTATGACAAATGATTATCAGCCACTGCAAAACTGGATTACTTATTATAAGGAATATCAGGAATTACAGGGAGCTTTACATAAAGGAACTGCTGAAAAAACAGAATTATTTGAAAAGTTAAAACGCATGTATCCAGAAAAAGCAAAGGTCTGGGAATCGCAATTACGCAGTAAATATGGCGATCTTCAGGAGGATGTCCATTCTGCAGAAAATGCGGCTGCCTCACAAACACGCAGTGAAGATACTGCCGCACCTCGTAAGCAACCCGCCGTTAGTGCTTCTCAGAAGCAATCATACACGGATTCAGTCCGCTCTAACAGTCAAAATAATCAGAATAACAAACAAAAACAAGAATAACAAAAATTGGCTGTATGACACACTTGTTTTTTTGCACTACATGCGTTATAATTTTATTAATAAGTAATTATTATTGTTTACTTGGTAATTATAACAAGGAGGTAGTCCGATATGCAATTAAAAGGCAGTAAAACAGAAAAGAATTTACAAGCCGCTTTTGCCGGTGAATCTCAAGCTAGAAATAAGTACACCTATTATGCCAGCGTAGCAAAAAAAGCAGGTTATGAACAGATCAGTGCTTTTTTCGAAGAAACAGCGGGAAACGAAAAAGAACATGCCAAAATGTGGTTCAAACACCTCATGAATGGTATGCCGGATATCGATGGTGCATTGAAGGATGCCGCAGCTGGTGAACATTATGAATGGACTGAAATGTATCCTTCCTTTGCAGCAGTAGCAAAAGAAGAAGGTTTTAACGATATTGCTTTTGAATTTGAAAAAGTAAGTGAAATCGAAAAACATCATGAAGAACGGTATCTGGCGCTTTTAAATAATATCCAAAAAGAACAGGTATTCAAGCATACGGAAAAAACAGTTTGGCAGTGCCGTAATTGCGGTTATATCTGCGAAAGTGCCGAAGCTCCGCAAAAGTGTCCCGTTTGCGCTCATCCCCAGGCTTACTTTGAAGTCCGTAAAATTAATTACTAATTGATTGATTTTCATAAACTTGCACTATCTATGGCTTTATAATTTTCAAAGACCCTGCCAATTTACATATTGGCAGGGTCTTTTCAATATTCTCTATGCATTTTCATTGGCCCGAAACCGATATCCATTTCCCCATACCGTTTCAATTGCCGTAAATTCCGGTTTTACTTCATTTAACTTATCTCTCAGTCGATTTACATGCACGGTAACCGTAGCTAATTCACCCAGTGCATCCAAGTGCCATATCATTTCAAATAAATATTTTTTCGAAAAAACCTGATTCGGATGTTGTGCTAAAAACAGCAGCAGATTGAATTCTTTACCCGTCAACGGTATTTCTATTTTTCCGCGAAATACCTGATGTCGACTGATAAAAATCCGCAAATCGCCAATATGCACATCCGGGGTGTTTACATCGGACACTTGCTGGCGCTTGCCCAGTAACCGATTATGGACTTCCAAATGAGCTTTTAATCTGGCAACCATTTCCGTCGGACTAAAGGGTTTTACGATATAATCATCGGCTCCCAAACTTAACCCTTTTATTTTATCTACATCTTCCCGTTTCGCCGTTACAAATAAAATCGGAACATCGCTCTTATCCCGGATTTTTCGACAAACAGTAAACCCATCTTCCCCTGGAAGCATGACATCCATCAGCACTGCATCAATATCACCTTTTTCAATAGCTTCCAATCCACCAAGGCCATTGCTGGCAATCGTAACAACAAAACCATTGGCTTCCAAAAAATCTCGTTCCAACGCGGCAATCAGTTCATCATCTTCAACAACTAAAATATGTGCCATTATATTTTCCTCCCTACTGTCTATTATTCGTCTATCCTTTGTATAAGGGTAACGTAATGCAAATCGTCAGCCCTCGATCATTATACGCGCGTATTGTTCCTTTATGGGCTTCTATTATCTTCTTGACAATAGCCAAACCCAATCCGCTCCCTTGATCTGTATGCGTTCGCGCCGCATCCAAACGAACAAAAGCTTCAAAAATATAATCTGTGTTGCTGGCAACGATACCCGGTCCGTCATCACTAAATAAGAAAACAAGAACATTGTCTTCTTTTTCTAAGTGCAGCCGAATATGTGAAACCGGACGTACTCGATATTTTACAGAGTTATTAAACAAATTATCAAAAATACGATGGAACTCTGTTTTATCAAGATACACCCTGTCTTCATCCGTTTCCATATTCCATTCAACAACAATATTATCTTTTTCAAAACGTTCTTTTTCTTCTATTATGTACGTCTGAAGTATTTCAGAAAAAGAACAAATTTCCGGTTTTGCCATAAACATAGATGTATCAAAGTGATTATAGAGAGATAAATTATTTACTAGTCGTTCCAAATCATCTGCACGTGTCTGTATTGCTCGATAGTAACGCTGCTGCTTTTCCTGCGTATCAGCGATACCCGTAAGCAACCCTTCTGCATACCCTTTTATCGACGTCAATGGCGTCCGCAGATCATGGGATATACCCGCTAATAATTCACGGCGATATTTTTCATATTCCGCTTGTCTCGCCATAGAATTTTTCAAATATGTCTGCATATCAGAAAAATCATGGCATACTTGAAGCAGTTCCTCCGTCTGCTTTCCTTTTAGATTTACGGGAGTCGTCAAATCTCCGGAACGTATCGCCTTTGCCGCCTTGCTGATTTGCTGCAAAGGATCAAGAATAAGTTCCTTGGATTTATTATACATGATTGTGTTAACAATAACCATCGTAATAAGCACAAAAAAGAACATTATAAATAAAAAGAAACTTACATAAGTATAAAAAAATGAAAAATGCACCGGTTCCATATCTTTTCCAGGGTTAATAGCTCTAATAATAGCAACATCATTTCCATTAACCCATTGGGTTTTTATAATGTGCACGTTCCCCTTGCTTGCGGTAATATAATCTAATTTGCGCGCTTCTTCCCCCAATATGCCGATTCCTATCTGATCATCTTCCGGAGTAATATTGTTGAATTGTTCTTCGCCATTGAGAGTATATTGCACATGATATCCCAGATCAGCCATTTGAATAACAAGACGCCGCACGGCTGCTTCGCGTTGTTCTGCATGAGCCGGATCCGTATCCGTCAGTGGTTTCTGTTCCCCATACAGCAAGCTTTGGGCATATACCAGCTCATCCCGGTCGGAAAACATATTTTCTACGGGATTCCAATAGGCATCATGCATCATAGCCGCAGCAAACAAACCTACCAGGCTGGAAATAACAAACGGCAGTACTATCATGATTAAATTTGAAATAAGCATCCTTCGCTTCAGCGTCATAGAAAAAGCCTTTCTGGATATTATTCCTTAGCAATGCGCCGGAATCCATAATCAAGTATATTAGGTGCATCTGTCCAACGATTATCATCATTAAATAATACAACTATCAGCGTATGTCCATCTCTGGTCGCCGAAGCAACCAAACAATCTCCCGCTGCATCAGTAAAACCGGTTTTAATACCATCGGCACCGGCATAGCCGCTCGTAAGAAAGTAATTAGTAGTAGTAACATATTTAGGTTTGCGGGAATCCATATATTTCATATTATATTCTTTCAAACTGACAATATATCGAAATTCCGGATAATGTTTCATTCCGTAAGCAGCCATCCGAGCCATATCTGTCGCCGTCGTATAATGTTTCGCCGCAGTGAGACCGTTGGGATTGACGAAATGAGTGTGTTTAGCACCCATTTTTGCCGCTTCTTTATTCATCATGTCGGCAAAGTTGTTCACAGAACCTCCTAATGTTTGTGCTACTGCCACGGCAGCATCATTTCCTGATACAACCATCATGCCCCGTAATATTTCTTTTAAACTAATAGGGTCTCCCGGAGCAATACCTAAGCAAGATGGTTCTGTATCGGCTGCTTCACTTGTAATGTGAACTGCATCATTCATTTTGTGTTTCCCGGCATCAAGCGCCGTAATCAATGTTACTATTTTTGTTGTACTGGCAGGATTCATCCACTTTGTAGGATTTACTTGATATAAAATTTTTCCTGTATCTGCATCAATCATGCAAGCAGCCTCTGCTCCTGTTGATGGTACCGCCGCCTCCACCACATTCGCCATGCCTCCGCAGGATAGCATCAACATGCTCCATAAACCAATTATACCTATCTTTTTCAATACACGTATCAATACACTTCACCTCTGGTAATTGATGCAATTATATACGGATACCTATAACTACATACATTTTTTATTATATCATTATTAAACACTTTTAATTTGATGTCAACGTATGGGGCATGAATAC
Organism: Megasphaera paucivorans; assembly: GCF_900103535.1. Taxonomy (GTDB): domain Bacteria; phylum Bacillota; class Negativicutes; order Veillonellales; family Megasphaeraceae; genus Megasphaera_A; species Megasphaera_A paucivorans. The sequence goes on from NZ_FNHQ01000029.1 coordinate 5,881, forward strand.
CTTCTTGATATATGATAGATGATTGAATTTCATAGAAAAAAATAGTATTATGATTATAACGATTGTGCTATCTGATGAGGAGATGGAATTATGTTCAATGATATCATGTTTTACGGTTTATTATTTATCATCTGTTTATTTGCAATATCGGCAGTCCGTTCTGTGTTAGCGATGGGACGATATAAAGATAAAAATATGACAAAATCGAAGCGTCAAAAATTAAATTTAATCCGTGCTTTGGGTGTTTTCTGCGTAGTTGCTTTCATTTGCTACATGGGATATATTTTCCAATAATATTGTACTGCCGCCATATAGCTCCTCGGCTGGCTGCCATTTATATTTGTACGTATCTATATTACCTTTTGTACGCAAAAAAAGCCAGCACATATTGCTGACTTTACATATCCATGGTGCGGCCGACTGGACTTGAACCAGCACGAGTTTTCACCCACTACCCCCTCAAAGTAGCGCGTCTGCCATTCCGCCACGACCGCATGTTGATTTGGTGCTTAGGGACGGAATTGAACCGCCGACACGGGGATTTTCAGTCCCCTGCTCTACCGACTGAGCTACCTAAGCAAATATGGCGACCTCGATCGGATTTGAACCGACGATCTTCGCCGTGACAGGGCGACATGTTAAACCGCTACACCACGAGGCCGCATAACTACACAATCAAGCCTTAATGGCTTGAACACTTGGATATTATACCATACGTAATTATCTTTGGCAAGAGTGCTTTTATATAATTCCATAAAATTACGTATAAAATAATCCTATATATTACTATGTAATCTTTTATTAATGATGTATAATAGGTAAGTAATATGTAAAATTTTTATTAATAAAGGGGTATGGATGTATGCCTAGGTCAACAATTGCACGAAGAATTTTTTATTTATTCTGTATTTTCCTTGTCATTTATGTTCTCTGTTTTCAATGGGAATTATTAATATCTTTAGGTTTAGGTGAAGATAATATCAAAGAATTTACATTTGGATTGATTCCTGCCGTAGCAGCCGTCACTCTAGCGCTGGCACTGTATTGGGAGAATATCTCTATTGCCTCGGTTATTCCTACCGCCATCATTGGTATTTCCTGGATCGTAACCGGGCCCTTGCTCAATTTTTCAACATTAGTCAAAAGCAATACGATTTATTTGAATAATATCTATGATGTCTATGTTGGTCTGTATGTGTTTGCTATCGTTTTTTGCATCAACATGCTCATGAAACAGCATCTTCCTCAAAAAACAGGAACGTTCTTAATGACACTGGTACAGATGGCAACCTTACTGATTCCGGCTGTGCAATGGGTATATTATGCATTATACCAGTCTTGCATCACCACTTCGGGAGCATTATTGATTTATCAAACTAATCCAGCAGAAATGCTGGAATATTTTCATTCTCTAGGTTATTCAAAATTGTTTTTTATTATAATTGCACTTGCTGCCATTATATCTGTGTTTGCAAAAGCAAATTGTCACCGGATTCATTGCTCCGGACTGTCTTGGAAACCGAAAATAATCGCGTTGTTATCACTTATTATCATTTTCCCTTCTTTTTACGCTTTAGGCAGCGAAATTTTTCCCGAGTGTTTTCCTATCCGCTTATTTCTTGATACGCGAGACTATATGAATCGGTCTTCTCTGTATGCAGAAAACCACGATGCCAAATTTGCCGAATTGCAGGCAGTCCAGCTTCACAAGCCTGATCATCCGCACACCGTTATTGTCGTCATTGGAGAATCAGAAACACGAACACTCATGAATGCATATAATCCCAGTCATGTAGAAAATACGCCATGGCTTACGGCGGAAAAAAACAATCCTCAATTCACCTTATTCAATAACGTATACAGCTGTGTTTGGTATACAGTACCGGTCTTAGAACATGCTTTGACTGAATCCAATTTTTACAATAATAAAGAGTTCAATGAATCTATATCTATTATTGATATGGCAAAAAAAATAGGATATAAAACATACTGGTTTAGCAATCAAGGTTCTGTTGGAGTCGCCGATACTCCGATTACCCTTGTGGCTAACACCGCTGACAACGCCGAATGGACTGATCGTGATTTAAAAGAATCTTGTCATGACGATGCACTGTTAGGTTTTTTACAGCGCGTCAATCCGAATGAAAACAACTTTATTGTACTTCATCTTATGGGCAGCCACATTGAATATCGCAACCGCTATCCATCTGAATTTCAGCGTTTTGATGATGGAAAAATAAATGAAGAAGCTGATTTTGACAATACAGTGTTATATACCGATTGGATTTTATCGCAAATATTTGAATATGGCAGAGAACATCTTAATTTAGACGCGATGGTATATTTCTCTGACCATGGCTCCGATCCGTTAGAAGGTCGGAAACCTGATGAAACGGGATTTAAAGTATTGCGGATTCCCATGTTTTGTTATGTATCTCCTGACTATATAGAACGTAACCCGGTTATTGCTGATACATTGAAAGCCCATCAAAATTCTTTTTTTACAAATGATTTGGAATATGAATTTATTTGCGGGATATTAAATATTCAATCGCCTAATTACGATCCATCCTACAGTTTAGCTTCTCCTGCATGGAAAATGAAGCGGCAGGATCTCGTCACCCGCTTCGGGCAGACAAGTCTGATGGATGACAAAGAATTCTAGCACAAAAAATCTCTGCATAAGCAAGTGGTATGTATACCCTATGCTTTGCAGAGATTTTTATATTCCGCCTATATGTCATCCGTGATATGGTATATATATTTATCACTAATAATATCATCTACCAAATCAACTTCCCCATCTGTATCTATCAATGCCGCCAGTCCTTCTTCACCGGTCCGGATCCGCATAACATTCAACACCGATTCCACAAAAATCTTGCCATCACCTATATGACCTGTATAACAAGCCTTACGAGCTGCTTCCATAATTTTTCGCACGGGAACATCTCCCACTATGATTTCTACTTTTATTTTCGGCAATAAATTAAGTGAAATTTGTGTATCCCGATAAAATTCCGTATATCCTCGAGAAACACCGCATCCATACACTTGGGTTACTGTCATTCCCGGTACACGAAGCTCATCCATAGCTTCCTTTAAATCTGTAAGCTTTTCGGCACGAGTTATAATTACAACCTTCAATAATTCTTTCATTCACACAATCTCCCGTCGTATATATCCCGTCCCCTAACAGGTAGATATCAAACAATTCAAGGAGGCGGTCCGGGAATGGCATTTTTTCATCCGCTCAACCATACCATTCCACCGACTCCAAACAAGCATCCGAACAATGATAGAATAATCTTGTAGCCATACTTAGCTGTCGAAATAACAACAAAGATATCATCCCCCAATGATAGTTTGTTGTCTCCCTATATTTCAGGCAGCCGCCAAAACCACAATATTGTAATTAACACGCAAAAAGCCTCTGCAGCACATTGCAGAGGCTTCATTGCCTGTATTAAATTACAAGTAAATAGTACACTATCCGTGGGCATTTGTCAATATATCCTGTATTTTTTTTATTATTACTAACTAATTCCAATATCATATATGTGTATATGCTATAATAAAAAAAACAGTATGGTCTCATTAATCCGTAATAGACAGGAGGTATCACAAATGAAATCAACGTGTATCGGGGCTGCATTATTTCCCCATCCCCCCATTATGCTGCCGGAAATCGGACAGAATGAGCTGGATAAAATAAAAGCTACTGTCCAAGCTGTTTCCCATGCTTCTCAACTGATTATCGAACAACATCCTGAAACAATCATCATTATGTCACCGCATAATTATATCTTCAGTGATGGTGCCGCCATTTTTACAGAGCCTGCCCTATACGGCAACTTGGGCAAATTCGGATTTCCCGAATTATCTATGTCTCTTACCACGGATATGACACTTGCCAATGAAATTATCTATGAAACAAACAAAACCTTGCCCTTGCATCAACTTAATCAAAAAGACTGGGGTGACCGTTATGGGTATTCTATTTCCATTGATCAGGGTACCTTTGTCCCTATGTATTATTTGCAAAAAGCAGGCTTTCAAGGTTCCATCATTTTACTTTCACCTTGTTTTTATCAGTATAATATGATGACAACCCTGGGTGATATTGTCCTGAAAGCCGCTAAAAAAATAGGCCGTCGTATTGCCGTAATTGCTTCCGGAGATTTATCACATCGCTTATTGCCGCATTCGCCTAATGGCTATACTCCTCAAGGAGCCGTATTCGACAATACCGTTATGGACTCTTTAAAAAAACAAGATATTACGTTGCTGCGTGCTATGCCTGATTCTCTCATCGAAGAAGCCGGCATGTGCGGTCTTCCATCTGTTTATTTTTTATTTGGAATACTGCGCAGTTTTCAATCTTATATGCCGGTATATTCTTATGAAGGACCGTTTGGTGTCGGTTATGGTGTTGCCTTATACTTAAACGAAAACAGGGCTCCGCAAAAACCATCCGCAGAAAAAGATATCCGCATACAACTGGCCCGGCGAAGTATAGAATATTACTTATCTCATCATGCTATATTATCTACGCCTTCTTCGCTTCCCGAAGAATTGACTGAAAAATCAGGTGTGTTTGTGTCTCTGAAAAAACAAGGGGAACTGCGAGGCTGTATCGGCACATATCTCCCCATACAGCTTACGGAAGCAGCCGAAATCATTCATAACGCGGTAGCCGCTGCTGTCCGTGATCCCCGCTTTTATCCTGTCGAATTAAACGAGCTGAAGGATATTACTATTTCCGTTGATGTCCTCGGCATCCCGGAAGCTATATCATCTTCCGCGCAACTTGATCCCAAAAAATATGGAGTCATCGTCATGAGTCATGCGAATACCGGACTACTGCTGCCTAATTTAGAAGGAATTGATACAGTAGAACAACAAATTACCATCGCAAAACAAAAAGCCCATATTCCAGCAGCGGTTCGCCCTGATTTATATCGTTTTACCGTAACCCGTTATGAGTAGAGGCGTTGATCATGGAAGCGCTATATTATGAAAAAAAGCCGGCCAACGCTATACACTGCATGCTTTGTCCTCATCATTGCCTTATTCCTCCCGGACATTGCGGGCGCTGCCACACACGTTACAATGATGCGGGGATACTCTTGGCATTAAACTATGGCCAGTGCACATCTATGGCTCTCGATCCCGTTGAAAAGAAACCACTGCAGCGCTTTCATCCCGGCAGTTTTATCCTATCATTGGGCTCATGGGGATGTAACTTTCATTGCTCTTTTTGTCAAAATTGGCAGATATCGCAAGACATACCGTCTTATGAAGAAATATCTCCGCAAGATGCCGTGCGTTTAGCTATTCAACTGAAAAAACGAGGAAATATTGGTATTGCATACACCTATAATGAGCCTATCATATGGTATGAATTTCTTCGTCAGACAGCACCGCTTATCCATAAAGCCGGATTGTATAATGTTGTTGTTACAAACGGTTTTATAGAAGAAGCTCCCCTGCGAGAACTTCTCCCTTTGATAGACGCCTGGAACATTGATATAAAATCTTTTGATGAAAATTTTTATCTTCGCCGCTGCAAGGGTGCACTTTCTCCCGTTAAACGTACCATTGCATTAGCTGCCGCCGCTGCGCATGTAGAAGTAACAACACTGCTCATCCCCGGCGAGAACGATAAAATCGAAGAAATAGAAAAGACAGCGCATTGGCTCTCAAAAATTGATCCCCAAATTCCTTTTCACTTGACACGATACTTTCCACAGTATAAAATGAGCCTTCCCGCCACACCCATTTCTACGCTGCGCAGCGGTGCGGCGGCAGCCAAAAAATGGCTTGACTATGTATACATTGGAAATGTCCCTGATGACGATTTAGATCAAGTATAAGAAAAACAAAACTTCATTATACTAAAGTCGTATAATCGTTAAACGATATACCGTTTTCTGTCCTCTGTAAAATCCGAATAAATAGCGTTATAATGTGTGCTAATACGTTAAAAGGAAGAGATGATGGAAAATGTCTTTAAGAGAATTTACATTTGGTATCGGAGATACCTTTCAAAAGGTATGTTTGCCGGAAGAACACATTTCCGACGTCATGGAAGGAAAAAGCGTGCCGGCCGTTGATATCAAAAAAGCCACTATCGACTGTATGCGCAATCCGATAAGCAGTGACCCTTTGCAAAAAAAAGTAACACCAGGAGATTCGGTTTGTCTTGTCGTCGCGGATTGTACCCGCATCTGGAACCAATCAAATAAATTTTTAGTATATATTATCAATGAACTAAACTTAGCCGGCATTCCCGATACAGACATCTGCATCGTATTTGCTCAAGGTTCTCATCGTGCTCATACACCGGAGGAAAATATCAAAGTTTGCGGTGAAGAAGTGTGCCGGCGTATTAAAATGTACCAGCATGACTGTAACGATACTACGTTGGTAGATTTGGGGAAAACAAAAATAGGTACACCGCTTTTCATTAATAAGCATGTCGTCGATGCCGATAAAGTCATCATTGTAGACGGTATTACCGTACATTTATTTGCTGGTTACGGCGGTGGCCGCAAACTCATCCTTCCCGGAGTCTCCGGTTATAAAACTATTCAATGCAATCATTGCCACGCCTTAGCTCCCCAAATCGGCGAAGGTGTCAATCCGCTTACCCGTCCGACCTTACTAGACCATAATCCATTGAATGATGATATGATTGAAGCCTGCGCAAAAATTAATCCTTGTTTTCTTGTCCATTCCATCATCAATGCAGAAGGTGAAATCTGCCGTATGGTCGGAGGCGACTGGTATGATGCTTGGTTAGAAGGTACAAAGGAAGTACACCGCATCCAACAGGTTCCCATGAAGCAAAAAACAGATGTCGTATTTGCCTGTGCCGGTGGATATCCAAAAGATGTAAGTTTGTATCAAGGCAGCAAATGCTATGATCCTGCTGAAATGGCCGTCAAAGACGGCGGCATTGTAATTGCCATCATGGAAGCCCGGGATATAAAAGAACCACCTGCATACATGGACAGTTTTTGTTTTGACACAATGGAAGAGATGGAAAAAGCATTGCGTGCTGAATTTACTATTCCGTTTTTTGTCGCTTATAATTTATTCTGTCTATGTCATCGCTGTACTGTAATTCTCGTAACTCGTCCAGAAAACTTTGAAGATATACGGCGCACCGGACAAATTCCTGTCGCGACAGTAAAAGAAGCTTGGCTGCTGGCACAGAAAAAACTTGAGGAACAAAAAAAGAACGATTATACCATTAATATTATGACACATTGTACGACAGTAGTTCCTACCCTCGCACAATAAACCCACCGATCAGCTAGTATCCTGCAATCACTATTTGTGGTAAAATAAGTATATTAAATTTTACACTGAGGAGTTGATTTCATGGAAATTGTAAAGAAAGAACATTTTTTTGACGGCGCCGGTCATGTAATCTTCAAGCATTTGCTTACAAATGAACAACTGAACGAAAAATGCCGGGTTTATGCCGAAGTAACACTGGAACCGGGTTGCGAAATCGGCTATCATGTTCACCACGGAGATGCCGAAACATTCTATATTTTATCCGGCGAGGGTGAATTTAACGATAACGGAACAGTCCGAATCATAAAAAAAGGGGATGTCACCTATACCCCATCCAATGTCGGTCATAGCTTGATCAACAAAGGATCTGCCAATCTGGTACTTATGGCTTTAATCATTTACGATTGAACTAATTCTGCATTCAATAAAAGAGGATATCTATGAAAATAATACAGAAAGAACATGCTTCGGGCGGCAAAGGATATATTACAGTAAAACAGCTGCTCGATGCAAAACAGCTGAACGAAAAATGCGGTTTATATGCAGAAGTAACGATTACTCCCGGTAATTCTCTGGGCTATCATGAACATCATGGAGAAAGCGAAACCTACTATATTCTTCAAGGAGAAGGCGTATATGATGATAATGGCATAACACGCACGGTTACCGCAGGTGATGTTACTTTTACCTCCCATGGCATGGGCCACGGAATTGAAAACAAAGGAACGAAAGATCTTGTCTTTATGGCTTTGATAATTTTTGATTAACAGAAAATAAAAACAAACAAAGACTGTCTATTTTAGACAGTCTTTGTTTGTTTTTACGTAATTTCGGTAAAAATACGACAATTTACACTTTATGCTGATTATTCATGCTTTTTCAATTTTTCATAGATTGCTTCATAGTTTTCACATAGTCATAAATATAAGGCGCCGCATTATCTCCCTGTTTGGCAATAATATTAACAATAGCGCTGCCAACAATAATTCCATCTGCATATGCTGATATGTCGGCAGCTTGCTGCGGCGTATTAATACCAAAACCAACCGCAGCCGGCGTACGGGTCTCTGTCCTGACAATATGAATAATTTCTTCTAAATCCGTCGCAATTTCCTTGCGAACCCCGGTAACCCCTAAAGATGATACAATATAAAGAAACCCTTCTCCAACAGCTGCAATTTCTTTGATGCGATCTTTCGAGGTGGGTGCAATCATAGAAATAATATCAATGCCATATCTATGAGCTGTTTCAGATATTTCCCGGCGCTCTTCATAAGGGAGATCCGGTATAATGATACCATCTACGCCTATTTTCGCGCATACAGCAAAGAATTTTTCTATTCCATACGTAAAGACAGGATTAAAATAAGTTAAAAAGACAAGGGGAATTTGTGTTTTTTCACGTACCAGGGAAACTAAGCGAAAAATATCTTCCAACCTCGTATGCCCTTTCAATGCCCGGATATTTGCTTCTTGAATGACGGGGCCCTCTGCAATGGGATCAGAAAAAGGAATTCCTATTTCTATCAAATCAGCTCCCCCTTTTTCCATAGTTAAAATAAATTCGCAGCTTTTTTCAATAGATGGGTCGCCGCCTGTTAAAAAACCAATAAACGCTTTTCCATTTTTAAATGCATTTCCAATATTACTCATCGCGCAAATTCCTCCCTTTATATCTGGCAATCGCCGCTACATCCTTATCTCCCCGTCCTGACAAACATACAATCAGAATATCGTCTTTACTCATTTTAGGGGCCATCTGCATGGCATGAAATAATGCATGTGCACTTTCAATAGCACAGATAATTCCTTCCGTACGAGCCAGATATTCAAAAGCTTCCACTGCTTGTGAATCGGTAACAGGTACATATTGTGCCCGTCCAATATCATGGAGATGTGCATGTTCCGGCCCAATTCCCGGATAATCCAACCCCGCAGAAATAGAATATACGGGGTCAATCTGTCCCTGATCATTTTGACAAAATAACGACTTCATGCCATGAAATACGCCTATAGAGCCTTTGGCAATTGTTGCCGCATGGTAGGGTGTATCTATCCCGCGTCCAGCCGCTTCACAACCAATAAGCTGCACTTGCGCATCCTCAATAAAATGATAAAACATACCGATAGCATTACTGCCGCCGCCTACGCAGGCAACCACGGCACGAGGCAATTTTCCTTCTTTTTCCAGTATCTGCTGCCGTGCTTCTTTACTGATAACACTTTGAAAGTCTCGTACCATCGTAGGAAAAGGATGCGGCCCCATAACCGATCCAATAACATAATGCGTATCCTCTACTCTGTTTACCCATTCTCTCATGGCTTCATTGACTGCATCTTTAAGAACTTTTGTCCCGCTCGTTACAGCATGAACTTTTGCACCAAGAAGTTCCATACGATATACATTAAGAGCTTGGCGAATGGTATCTTCTTCTCCCATGAATACTTCGCATTCAAGTCCCATAAACGCCGCCGCAGTTGCGGTTGCCACCCCGTGTTGTCCCGCTCCGGTTTCGGCTATGACCCGGGATTTTCCCATTTTTTTAGCTAATAAGCACTGTCCCAAGGCATTATTGATTTTATGAGCACCTGTATGATTAAGGTCTTCACGCTTCAAATATACCTTAGCCCCTCCCAAATCTTCCGTCATTTTACCCGCATAATACAGCAGAGACGGTCGATTCGCATAATTATCTAATAAGTCCTTCAATTCCGCTTGAAACTGAACATCTTCTTTATAATGCGTATAGGCCTTATCCAAACGTATAATCTCATTCATTAATGTTTCCGGTATATATTGTCCGCCAAAAACTCCAAATCGTCCCGTTGTCATTATAGTTCCTCCTATTGTGCAGTTCCGCAATGGACCTGCCTTATAAATTGTCTGATTTTATCTCTGTCTTTACATCCTTGTATTTCAACACCGCTGCTTACATCTAATGCAAAGGGGTGAAGATGACGTGCTTTTTCCACATTAGCCGTACATATCCCTCCTGCTAAAAAGAAAGGACGTTTTATGTTTTCGATAAGCGTCCAGTCAAAACATTGGCCCGTACCGCCTCTGCCATGGTCAAACAGAACATAATCCGCACTGCTCTGACACGCTTTTTGTACATCTGCTGCAGATTCTATGGAAAACGCTTGAATAATAGGAACCTTGCTATGTTGCCGCAGCCGCTTTATATACATTTCATCTTCTTGTCCGTGAAGTTGTACCCATTGAATCGTTTCTAATTGAACCAATTGTTGTATATGTTCAAGTGTTTCATTAACAAACACCCCTACTGCAGGAATATGGGGATTCAACATTTGTCGTAAAATACCGGCTGTCTTATCTTCTATGCGCCTTTTTTCCCCTGCAAAAACAAATCCTACATAGTCAGGTAGTTCTTCATTGGCCCATTGAATTTCACATGGTCTTAAAATTCCGCAGAGTTTAACTTTAATCATAACTCCCACCTTGAAGTTCTTGTAACATTCTTTTTTTATTGCTGCTTCGCATAAGCGTCTCTCCTATCAAAACAGCATCGACTCCATAGGTCTTCAGCCGTTTTATATCTTCAGCCGTTTTAATTCCACTTTCTGCGACAAACAACACATTCTTCGGCACTAAACGCCGCAGCCGGCAGCTCGTATCAAGAGATACTGTGAAATCCTTCAAATTACGGTTATTAACACCAATAATTCTGGCACCGCAGCGCAGTGCCCTATATATTTCAGCTTCATCATGCGCTTCAACAAGCACTGATAATCCCAGATTATCGGCCAAAGAAAAGAAAGAACATAAGGTTTCATCATCCAAAACAGCACAAATCAACAAAATCGCAGAAGCTCCCAATACCTTGGCTTCATAAATCTGATACGCATCAATAATAAAATCTTTCCGTATAATGGGAATAGAAACAGTTTCCGCAATATGCTGTAAATACTGTGGTGATCCTTTAAAATAATCACGTTCTGTCAAAACGGAAATAGCTGCCGCACCGGCTTTTTCATATTCCTCGGCAATCGCGAGATACGGAAAATCCGGCGCAATAAGTCCTTTGGAAGGAGATGCTTTTTTTACTTCACAAATAAACGACATCTCCGTTGCAGCCAACACTTTTTCAAAAGGAAATTCGCCATAGGATGTTATTGCAAGTGCCTGTTCCTTCATTTCCTGCAGCAAATTATGGGTTTTATCAGTTTTAACTCGCTGACGTACGGCTTTTATGATATCATCTAAAATCATTTTCGTTTCTCCTTACGAAACTAACTGACTTTGCGTTACAAAGGCGTCCAATGTTGCTGCTGCCTGACCGCCGTCAATAAGCGCTTCTGCCTGCCGCATGCCTTGTTCAAGGGTTGCTGCTTTGCCAAAAATATAGAGACCTGCGCCGGCATTCATAACAACGGCTGTTCGCCGCGGTCCTGCAGATCCGCTTAAAACATCGCGCGTAATACGAGCATTATCAGCCGGCGTGCCGCCACATAAATCGGATTTAGCACAACGGGTAAAGCCAAAATATTCCGGTGTGATGACATAATTTTTAAAATCATCTCCCTCAAATTCACAGATAGTAGTTGCCGCAGAAGCAGAAATTTCATCCAGTTTATCCTGTCCATAAACCACCATTCCGCGTTTTACGCCCAGTCCCCGCAAAACATGCGCCATAGGTTCTACCAAAGCTTGGTCATATACCCCTAAAATTTGATGTGTAGCATGAGCTGGATTGGTTAGCGGTCCTAAAATATTAAATACCGTAGGAACTCCCATTTCCTTGCGAACAGGCCCCACATATTTCATGGATCGATGATAATACTGCGCAAAGAAAAAACATAATCCCACTCTATTCAGCAATGCAATGCAGGCATCCGGAGTAAGAGAAATATTGGCCCCTAATGCCTCCAGCACATCTGCCGCTCCGCTTTTAGAAGAAGCTGCCCGATTCCCATGTTTAGCAACTTTAGCCCCTCCGGCAGCACATACACAGGCTGCCGTAGTAGAAATATTAAATGAATTAGAGCCATCTCCGCCGGTACCGACAATTTCCAATAAATCCATATGCGGTTCAATTTTCAATGCATGGTCACGCATGGAGGATGCACAAGCTGTAATTTCTGTAATGGTAGCTTTTTTTGCTTGTAAAGCAGTCAAAAAAGCGGCGGTCTGAATTTGAGTCGTCTGTCCATTCATAATTTCATCCATAACTTGTATTGTTTCATTCATTGTCAAATTTTCATGATTAATCAATTTTTGTATTGCTTCTTTTATCATATTGAATTCCTCCCACGCCGCAGCATTTATTGTGTTTTTAAAAAATTCTCAATAATAAGAGGCCCCATCGGAGTTAAAATCGATTCCGGATGAAATTGCAATCCATATAAAGGAAATTCCCGATGGGCAACTGCCATAACTTCATGTTCGTCTGTTTCAGCTATTATCGATAATTCTGAAGGCAGCGTATCCGGCTCCACCGCTAACGAATGGTATCGTCCGACTTCTACTTTTTCAGGTAATCCTTGAAACAAAGAATTTTCCGCAGCAAGATGTGCCCAGGATTGTTTGCCGTGCATAAGCTTTTTAGCATATGTAACAATGCCGCCAAAGACTTCACAAATGGCCTGATGTCCTAAACACACGCCAAGAAGAGGAATCTTTCCAGCTTCTTTTTGGATTAATTCTTCACAAATCCCGGCAGATGAGGGGCGGCCCGGTCCGGGAGATATAACAATATGACTCGGTTTCATCCTTTCTATCTCTCTCACGGTTCGTTCATCATTGCGGACAACTTGTATGTGAGGATCAAATTGTCCCAGCAGTTGATACAGATTAAAAGAAAAACTGTCATAATTATCAATAAGCAATATCATTATCGATCCCTCCTTCTGCCTGCTCCAATGCAGTTATCACCGCTTGTGCTTTATTTAAACATTCTGTATATTCCCGTTCAGGCACGCTGTCGGCAACAATCCCTGCCCCAGCCCGAATACATACATGATTTTTTATCTTATATGCCAGCCGTATCGCAATGCAGGTATCCATATTTCCCGTAAAATCAATATAGCCAACAGCGCCGCCGTAAACACCGCGTTTATTATTCTCTAATTCGTCTATAATTTGACAGGCTCTGATTTTTGGTGCCCCTGATAAAGTACCGGCTGGTAAAACAGCGCCAATGGCATCAACAGCACTTTTCCCTTTTTGTATACGGCTGCTGATAGTAGATCCCATATGCATCACATGGGAAAATTTCAAAATATCAAGATAGGTGTCAACACGTACACTGCCAAATTCACTAATCCGTCCTAAATCATTTCGTCCCAAATCAACAAGCATATTATGTTCTGCCAATTCCTTTGGATCATGCAGCAATTCTTGCTTCAACTGTTCGTCTTCCTCTGCTGTCGCGCCCCTCTTACGTGTCCCGGCCAAAGGAAAGGTATATAATTTATCTTCCTGCAGACGTGTCAATGTCTCCGGTGAAGAACCCGCAATTTCCACTTCATCCCCCGATAAGTAAAACATATACGGCGATGGATTTACGGTGCGCAGTACTCGATAGGTATCCAAAAGGCTGCCTGACGCTTCTGCTCGCAGCCGATTAGAAAGCACTACTTGAAAAATATCTCCTTCCTGTATATAATGCTTTCCTTTCTCGACCATAGCGCAATATGCGGCTTTATCAAATAATGCTTCAAACGAGCTATGCAGCACCAACGGTTCCGATTCAGCCTTCACGCCGTTACAAATAAGGTCCGCCATAAATTTCAATTCACGTTGTGCTTTATTATAATTTTCCTCTGCATTATCAAGACAGACATTGGCAATAAGAATAATTTTTTGCTTAAGATGATCAAAAACTATTACTTTATCAAATAACATAAGATCAAAATCGTTGAATTCTTCATCATCGACAGACCGGATTTGAAGAGTAGGTTCACTATACTTAAGATAATCGTAAGAAAAATATCCTACCAGCCCCCCCGTAAAAGGAGGCAGTTCCGGAATGCGGGGAGACACATATTCTTTTAATATTTTTCTGATACAGCTATCTGGTGATTCTGTATAAACCGTAGTACCGTCTGCTGATTTAACATGAATCGTTCCATCCTTGCAGGTAAGTTCCATTTGGGGATTATATCCAAGAAAAGTATACCTTCCCCATCGCTTAGCATCCTCCATACTTTCTAAAATATAACAGCGGGAACTGGCATGTTTCAAAATACGCAGTACTTCAACGGGAGTACGCACGTCGGCACACATGCTGCAGCTGATCGGTACAACTTTGTAGTTTACAGCATACGTTTTAATTTCTTCCAGTGACATCATTTGCATCTGTAACCTCCTTCAATATTCAGATAACAAAAAAAATCCGTCCACGACAATAAAATTGTCAAGGACGGATATAATTCACCCGCGGTGCCACCTTGTTTTAGGGTTTGATCCCTACACTCGACGGAATACCAACATATTCCCGGCAACTGACGTATGCCCCACGTTGCAGAATACTCAGGTCACCCTTTTCACTGCACCCTCGGCGGTCCATTTAACGCGCTGCGTCCGGCCGGCTCTCAGCTACCCGGCTCTCTGTACGTGCACGACATCGTTTTTACTTCCGCTTCACAGGTTTATATGGACGATGTTTTGTTGTTGCTATGTATCTTACTCCGAAATATCAAACTTGTCAACAAAAAAATATAGTTGTATGTGCCAATACGTTCTCATTATATTTTTTAAACTGAATAATAGCGGGTCCTAAAAATTTTGTTTTTTACAAAAATTTATACACTGAAAATTTTTCAAATACCATTACAATCAAACTGCGCACCGCATTTCAAGCAGATGGCTTGACTCACAGTGCGCAGAATCGCCTGAACTATTAACTTATCTCATGCGATATCGATGCAGACCATCAATATCTCGACATTGTATCGTCCCTTCATCCAATAGATATTCAAGATGGGACAAACATTCGCCAAGAGCAAACCATTTTTGAGTAATAGGAAAATCTTCCCAGCGTTTTCCTCTCATAGACCATGTCATATGCGCTGCAATTTCAAAAGCAGTTGCTTCCGGCATTGTCCTTACCAGCTGGCAAGTTTCGGTTAAACGATGCCGATGATGTGCCTTAATACTATCGATTCGTTCCACAACAGACGTATCTCCCTTGCGATGCCCGGGAAGAGCCAGTTTTACTGGAAAATTCCGTACTTTATCCAGACTTTCCAAATACGTATGGAGAGCATGCTGCATATTATTCCAGATCGTAATATTAGGTGTAATATCAAAGAGAATATGATCACTGGAAAAAAAGATCTCATGTTCCGGGATATATAAACAACAAAGCCCTTTTGTATGACCTGGTGTATGAATAACGTGAATATACTGATCGGCAAGATGTAGTATTTGTCTGTCTTGCACAAGTATTGCCGGGAAGTGGGGATCCGGTGCAAATTTACGTGCTTGATTGGCTGCCTGCGTCCGAATGACATCGCCCGGCATCCCTTCCTGGGCATATCTTTTCTCTGTTGCAGCCCACATGGAACCATCCGCCCCATCTTGCAGGTATTGATAATCAATTTGATGCATATACACGGTCGCTCCGGCAGCTACAAAATCGTTGACAAGACCGCTATGGTCCGCATGCAGATGTGTCAAAAATAAATCGACCTTCGATAAATCAACTGCTAGCTCTTTCAAGCCTGTCATCAATGCATTTCGGCATTCCGGGCGCTTGAATCCCGTATCAACAACAAGTGTCCGTTCTTTACCGGGAAGTACATACGAATTAAGATACTTTAAGGGATTATCTGGCAGCGGTACTTGAATTTGAAAAATATCTGGTTGTTCATGTAGTTTCTGTATCATAGTCATGTTCCTTTTTTTGGTATTAAGATTACTGCTTCATTATACCTCATTCAGGCTATAAACAAAAACAAAAAGACAACATTCCGATTTATTCCCATTTAAAACGTTTATTGTCATCAACAGGAAGTTCTTTATTTTGTATATCTTGTTTCAATGCTTTATAAAAAGCTATCAGTAATAACACAATAACACATAGTATCGGAATCGCAAATACTGTAGTTACCGATTGAATCGTTTCCAAAACATTCAATCCCGGCACCATATGTTCTAAGAAAAGTATGCTGACCGGCAGCAGCAGTACTAGAAAAGCCCAAAAAATCTTGTACCATTTCTGCGGTTCTTCATCATTTTTAAGATTTTTGGATGTTAAAATAGACACCACCGTAGAAGCGGCCGTTGCTCCGCAGGCAAGTGTAATAAAAACAATAGCCATATATGCAATAATCGCAATCGTAGAAAATGGCAATGTCTTCAGAACCGCAAGCACAGCAATATTATTTCCACTATCTTCAACGATCTGAGACAAGGGAAGCACTCCGGTTAATTCCAAATTCATGCCGTAATTTCCCAGTACAGCAAACGCCAGCCAACAAGCCAACGACGTCCAGATACAACGAACTACTGCAATTTCTCTGAATGTTCGTCCATACGACACACGAGCCAGCCATAACCCATCTGAAATAGTACAGCCTAAATACCACGCCCAGTAAAAAATCGTCCATTGCTGTACAAATCCGGTCTGTGCAATCGCATCTGTATTAAAACTCATATGAATAAATTCACGAAGATTAGTCCCTATCGCCATGGTAAAATTATTCAGAATAAACGATGTCGGCCCCACGAATAAAACGAATACAAAAAATGCCAACGCTAATTTTATATTAAAATTACTGATAACACTAATACCTTTTGCAATACTTTTAGATGTAGATAATATAAAGAATAAGCAGAAAACAAGAATAACACCTATCCGCAATGAAAAAGTAACTTCTAATCCAAAAACATATCCAGCCAATTCGGCTAAAATAGAGGTTCCCAAGCCAACAGTACAAACAAGTCCCCCAATATAGCCAAAGGCAACGATGCCATCAATGCATTTACGAACAATTCTAACAAAAGTGCCATTACCGGTAAGCACATTTTTACAAAGATCCGAAACATTAAGAGAATCTACTTTTTTATTCCAAAAAATATAACCCAAGGCTAAAGAAACAGGTAAATAGATTGCCCATGCAGAAAATCCCCAGTGAAACATCCCATAAGCTGACGCATATTCATAGGCTTGTACGGACATAGGAGTTACTCCAAATGGCGGTGTTTTAACATAATACATCCACTCTACCATACCAAAAATAAAAATACCCGCACCTGCAGCCGAACACATATTCATTGCCGCCCACGAAAACGTTTTATAATGGGGTTTTGCATTAGGTCCGCCCAGCCGAATATCTCCATACTTTGAAAACATAATAAAAACAGCAAAAATAGCACTGCAAAAGGCAATGAGCATAAGCAGCCAAGGAAAGTCCAATGTCATAACAGTATAAAACATCTTAATAACAGCAGCACTTCCTGCTGGTGAAATAATCATGGGAACAACCATAGCTATGAGCAAGCCGACAGCAAGCAAGGCTACCGGCAGATTAATATTTTTCAACATCGGTTTATCCTCCTCACCACTATTTAATTTTCTTCAAATACGTTCAACGCCTGCTTAAAATCAGCAATTAAATCCGCGCTGTCTTCGGCTCCGGCAGAAATGCGAATAAGCCCTTCTTCCATTCCCATTTCCAATAATTTTTCTGGTGAAAAATCATTGCGGAAAGCCGTTGCCGGGTGCGCGATCGTAGTCCGATAACCGCCCAATGTCCCCAGGTATTTAACAATTTTTAATCGATGCATAAAAGCGTTTACTTTATCTCTGCTGTCTTCCACGCGAAAACTAAGCATAGCACCACATCCCTTTGGCATTAACTTCATCGCCAGCTCATGCTGTGGATGATTTGACAGTGTCGGATAATTGACATACCGTACATGCTTATCCTGCTGCAAGGCTTCCGCAATTTTTTTAGCATTTTCAAATTGCTTCATAACACGCATTTCCATCGTTCTTATACTCCGCAGCATAAGCCAAGAACTATTCGGATCAAGACACCCTCCAAACAATAAATAATCGGCGTATATTTTCTTCATTACTATATGAGATCCAGTTATACAACCTGCCGTAATATCACTATGTCCTCCAAAGTACTTCGTCATACTGTGAATAACGATATCCGCCCCGTGTTCTAATGGGCGTATAGCAAACGGTGTTGTAAAAGTACTATCCACCAGCACCAAGGCGTTAGCATTATGTGCTGCTTGCACAATAGCATCAATATCGGTTACCTCAATCAATGGATTCGCAATAATTTCTGTATATACTATTTTAGTATTGGGCTGTATCGCAGCTTGTACGCTTTTTACATCGGTAAAATCAGCATATGTAACGGTAACATTAAATTTTTTTACTATATTTTCAAACAGCTCAATGGTTTCGCCATAAATGGAACGGCTTGCTATAATATTATCTCCGGCTTTGATTAAAGATAATATAGCCGTAGAAATAGCTGCCATTCCCGATGCACATACTAAAGATTGTTCTCCATGTTCTAAATAAGACACGATTTCCGCCACACTGTCCCGATTCGGATTGGCAGTCCGGCAATAATAGTATTTTCCGCCTTTACTGGCAAAATCATAGTCATCCATATCTGCAATAATATTTGCCGTCGAATGATAAATCGGTGGCGTCTCCGGCCGTTCAACAGGTAAAGCGGGTTCGCTTCCTACATATAAAATATTAGTTTCTCTTGATGCTTCAGAATTCATAGTATATCGCCTCCAAAATTTTTATACCCTAAGCGTAGACCTTCTTCTTAGAAGCGAGTCAAGAATATCTATTATGATTTATTTGCATACAATAACGCACTTTCAATAAAAATTGAAAGTGCGTTATATATTATTCAGGTGGCAGCAGCATCTGAATTTCATATTCTGCATCCATATATTCCACCAAATTTCCCTCAAACTCCAATCCAATCACAGTCACTGGGCGGGTAGAAGAAAAAAAAGTTTGAAGGACTTTCGTATCCCACTGTTCCCGTAATAATTTAGTACGAAAACATAAATATTCTCCTGCAGGCAATTCCTTATAATACGGGGTATAAAAATCAGGCCGCTGTTTTAAATAAATAAAATATGTTTTCGGCTTGAATATCGATTGAAACAAATCAGGCACCGATAATTCATATCCATACTGCCGCCGATAAGACAACGCATGCAATTGTTTCAGACTACGTGCTGCCGCTAGGCGAATTTCCATATCTGCCAGTTCATCTTGTTCATAACAAGGAACATAGATAACATGCCTGGTATCTTGCTGCGTCCTATATAAAGCCGTAGACGGCTCCATCTGGCTTAAATACGTAAAATAATTAATATACCATTCAATGTCTTTTATCCGTGATTGAATCTGTTCAAGTTCATGGTATGCCGTTTGCCATTCGTTTTCCAATGCCGGCAAAAGACCATCTACCGTACCTTTCTTCATAATATTTCTAATTTCGGAAAGAGGAAGTCCCAGATGCTGTAAATACTTAATGCGGTCAATACAGTGAAATTGATTGAATTCATAATACCGATACCCTGTTTCCATATCGACATAAGATGGCTGCAAAATATCTATTTTTTCATAATGACGCAAAGTTTGTGTTGTAACTCCCAAAAGTTTTGCCGTTTCGCCAATCGTATAATATTTTTTCATAAACACCACCCAAATAAATTGAACTTTATCCTTACCATAAGGTTGCTATGCGATGCTTTTTCTGGTTACCTTCACACTGAATGCAACTGCCGTATTTCCATTTCTATGTACTAGGACCGCAATTGGTTTTAAAAAACTCATTCTATACAGTGTACTATTCTTTTTATTATACTCCAAAATAATTATATATTGCCACATCGTATCTGTTGATTTGATTTACCCTATATAGTATGTAAAATTCTTTACACGAATATAAAAAAATTTCATTACTGTGCTAAATCATTATTTTTATTTTTAAAAATTTTATATAAATATTATATTTATTATTATCATCTATTTCCATTCGCGTCCATATATTTCCCTTCATCATCTTTTTTTTCCCATTGACACGAATTTGCTTGTACCTTTTTCGTAAGCATAGTATATTACAACCCGTCACATATAAAGACGGTCATATCATAAACCGTCACATAAAAGGGGGAATTATATATGGTAATGAATGGTGTTTATATAGTTATAATCACCGCGTGTTTCCTAATATTAGGATATCGTTTTTATGGCACATTCATCGCTGCTAAGGTTTTAACGTTAGATCAATACAAAATCCCTCCATCTATCCGCTTGGAAGATGGACATGATTATGTACCAACTAACAAATGGGTCGTATTCGGTCAGCATTTTGCTGCAATAGCGGGTGCCGGTCCACTCGTCGGTCCTGTCATTGCCGCTCAATTTGGCTATCTTCCCGGAATGCTCTGGATTTTATTTGGTTCTGTTTTTGCCGGAGCTGTTCATGATATGGTTATCTTGCTGGCTTCTGTCCGTCATGATGGCAAATCTATTGCCGAAATCACGAAGGAGGAAATCAGCGGTCTGGCTGGTATGAGTGCTTTGCTTGCCACTTTATTCCTGCTCATTATTACAGAAGCAGGAATGGCCGTTGTTGTAGCTAACTCTTTATTTAACAGTCCCTGGGGAACTTTTACGGTCGCTTCTACTATTCCTATTGCAATTTTTGTCGGTTTATATTTAAAATACTTGCGCCCGGGTAAAATTCAGGAAGCTACTATTATCGGTGTCATCCTTGTATTACTTGCTGTCTTTTATGGCTCGGAAGTTCCTAGCTCTGCATTAGCTCCGTATTTTACATTTAATTTAACTCAACTAGAAATTATACTTGCTGTTTACGGTTTTATTGCATCCGTTTTACCTGTATGGTTACTTTTGGCACCACGAGGCTACTTATCGACATATATGAAAATAGGTACTATCGGTGCTTTGGCAATCGGCATTATTGTCGTTGCCCCTACCATCCGCATGCCCGCACTTACTCAGTTCTGTGCCGGTGGAGGCCCTGTTCTCACAGGCTCTGTCATTCCTTTCGTTTTCATTACCATTGCATGTGGAGCTGTATCTGGATTTCACTCACTGATATCTACTGGCACGACTCCAAAAATGTTAACAAACGAACGTCAGATTCTGCCTATTGGATATGGAGCAATGCTCACGGAATCTTTCATTTCAATGATGGCACTTATTGCTGCTACCAGTCTCCATCCGAATGATTATTTTGCTATTAATTCCACACAGCAAGCCTTTGCTGCTTTAGGGGTACATGTACAAGATCTCCCTGTACTTGCTCAGCAAGTTGGAGAAAATCTTATGCATCGTCCCGGCGGCGCTGTCTCTTTGGCAGTCGGCATGGCGGATATCTTTAATCAAATTCCAGGCATGAGCCAATTCATGGGATTCTGGTATCATTTCTGTATTATGTTTGAAGCATTATTTATTTTAACTTTAATTGATGCCGGATCTCGTGTCGGCCGCTATCTTTTACAAGAATTAATTGGTAAATTTTCACCAAAATTCAAAGATGCTGAATGGTGGCCTGGCATCATTATTTGTTCCATTGTTATCAATGTTTCCTGGGGTTTTCTCGTATTACAAGGTAATATAGGAGTTATTTGGCCGCTATTTGGGGTATCTAACCAACTATTATCAGCTGTTACGCTGGCTATCGGAACTTCTTTCATTTACCGTCATGGTCGTGGCCGATATGCGTTGATTACTATGATCCCTTGTATTTTTATGAGTTTCATTACCGTCTACGCAGATTATGATAATATTTTCTATAATTACATTCCTAACGGAAAATGGCTTCTTATTGCGATTAGTGTCATCATGTTGATTCTTGATGCTGTTGTCATGATAGAAGCTGTCAAAAGCTGGATTCGATACGCCAAGACGATCCCGCAGGATATGCGTACATGTGCTGAAATTGAAGCAGAAACAAAAAAACAAAATGAAAAAGACGGAATTGAAGTTCCGGCTATGCATTAACATCAAGATTAAAAATAAGACGCACCGATTTTTTTCGGCGCGTCTTATTTTTATATGATGCATTTTCTTGCCTTATTCAAAATAAATACCGCTCACACAATTCATCCGCAGTCGATTATTTATCAGCTAGTTTTTTATACGCTTCCAACCGCTGTTCCATGTCTTTCGCGGTTTTGTCAAAGAACGCATCGGCAGTATCAGGGAACATCGTCTTCAGCGACGAATAGCGTACTTCGCCCATGAGGAAGTCCTTTATATTCCCTACGGGATCTTTAGAATCAAGACTGAATCCGTTCTTTCCTGCTTCTTCCTGCGTCGGATTGTAACGGTATAAATGCCAATATCCGGCATCTACTGCCTTCTTCGCTTCACGCTGTGCACAGCCCATCCCCGCTTTGATGCCGTGATTGATGCAGGGAGCATAGGCAATAACAAGAGAAGGACCCGGATACGCTTCGGCTTCCTGGATAGCTTTCAGACATTGCGCCTTATCCGCTCCCATTGCCACCTGCGCTACATATACATATCCATAGCTCATGAATATGCGCCCGAGATCTTTCTTTTTCGTCTTTTTGCCCCCCGCCGCAAATTTAGCCACTGCTGCGGTAGGGGTCGCTTTTGAGGACTGCCCGCCCGTATTTGAATATACTTCCGTATCAAAAACAAGGACGTTGACATTGGCACCTGATGCCAAGACGTGATCCAATCCGCCATACCCGATATCATAGGACCAGCCATCTCCGCCAAATATCCACTGGCTTCTTTTTACCAGGCAGTCACGGCGGTCATAAATCCGCTGACAGACAGGGCATTGCTCCTTAGCGGCTTCCACTACTGCGGTTACCTTATCTGCCCGTTCCCGTGTTCCTTCTGTCACCTCTTTATTATCCAGCCATTCTTGGAATACTACTTTGGCCGCTGCCGGCGTGTTTTCGTTATCAATGGCTTCCCGTACATCCATTGCCGTCTTTTCCCGCAGTTGTTCGGTCGCTAATACCATTCCTAAACCAAACTCCGCATTGTCTTCAAATAGAGAATTCGCCCAGCCCGGTCCATGTCCTTTTCGATTTTTTGTATACGGCATGGACGGTACACTCCCGGACCAAACAGAAGAACAACCGGTAGCATTCGCTACCATCATCCGATCCCCAAACAGCTGGGTAACAAGTTTAGCATACGGTGTTTCTCCACATCCGGCACACGATCCGGAGAATTCCAGCAAGGGTTGTTCGAACTGGCTTCCTTTCACAGAAAACTTGTTCATCGGATTGTCTTTACCCGTTACTTCTTTTATGGCGTATTCCCAAAGTCCTGCCTTGCTTTCCTGCGAAGCAAGCGGCTTCATTACCAGTGCTTTTTCCTTAGCCGGGCAGACATCGGCACAACTGCCGCAGCCCAGACAATCCAGCACACTGACGGCTATACGGAAGTTCAATCCTTTCGCACCGACAGCCGGTTTCGTTTCAAATCCCACCGGTGCCGCTTTTGTTTCTTCCTCCGTAAGCAGAACCGGACGGATCGCTGCATGCGGACAAACAAACGAGCACTGGTTGCATTGTATGCACTTATCTTTATCCCATTCCGGCACACTGATCGCCACCCCGCGTTTTTCAAAACAAGAGGTACCTACCGGGAATGACCCATCTTCCAAGCCAATAAAGGCACTGACCGGCAGACTGTCGCCTTCCTGCTTGTTGATCGGTTCCAATATTTTTGTGATAAATTCCGGTACGGCTTCGCTTTCCTGAGAAGCCTCCGCAGCATTTTCCCAGACTGCCGGCACATTGATTTTCACGATGCCTTCTACCCCTTTATCAATCGCATCATGATTCATCTTTACCACTTTTTCGCCTTTTTTCCCATACGAAGAGACAACGGCATCTTTTAAATACAGCACCGCATCTTCAACCGGAATGATATCCGCCAGTTTAAAGAACGCGGCCTGCATAATCATATTGATCCGTCCGCCCAAACCGACACGCTGGGCTATTCCTACGGCATCAATCGTGTAAAAATTGATATGATTCTTGGCCAGATACCGTTTCATCGCAGCCGGCAGTTCGCGATCCAATTCTTCCGGCGTCCAAATACAGTTCAGCAAGAATGTACCGCCCTTTTTCAATCCTGCTAACACATTGTATTTATAAACATAGGATTGGTTATGGCAGGCAACAAATGCTGCTTTATCAATAAGGTATGTCGACTTAATGGGATGCTTGCCAAACCGCAGATGAGAAACGGTAATTCCGCCTGATTTTTTGGAATCATATGCAAAATAGGCTTGCGCATACATATCCGTATGGTTGCCGATAATCTTAACGGCACTTTTATTGGCTCCCACCGTTCCGTCAGAACCCAATCCCCAGAATTTACAGGCAGTCGTCCCCTCCGGTGTCGTATCGATATCTTCCCCTATAGGAAGCGACGTGTGGGTAACATCATCTACTATCCCTAATGTGAAATGATTCTTCGGCATATCTTTTTTCAGATTTTCAAACACGGCCAATATATGACTCGGCGTGGTATCTTTGCCGCCTACACCGGCCCGGCCGCCAATGATACAAACTCCCGGCCTCTGTGCAGCAAATGCGCTCTGTACATCAAGAAACAGCGGTTCGCATAGGGCTCCCATTTCTTTGGTCCGATCAAGAACCGCTACTTTTTTCACTGTTTCCGGCATATATTTAAAGAAGTATTTCAAGGAAAACGGACGATAGAGATGAACCCGCAAAAGGCCGACCTTTTCACCGCGGGCATTCAGGTAATCTACCGTTTCTTCCGCAGCTTCTGTAAGTGACCCCATGGTAATGATGATACGGTCTGCATCGGCGGCTCCATAATAGGTAAACGGATGATATACACGCCCGGTCAGTTCCGTGATTTGTTCCATATATTCTTCTACAATATCCGGCAGTGCTTCATAAAATCCGTTCGCCACTTCCTGCTGCTGGAAGTACACATCGGAATTTTCCAAGGACCCTTTAATGGTCGGATGATCCGGAGACGTCGCACGGTCACGGAATTCCTTGATTGCCTGATGGTCCGCCAGCTTAAATAATTCATCATATTCCAGAACTTCGATTTTTTGTACTTCATGAGAAGTGCGGAACCCGTCAAAGAAATTCAGGAAAGGCACTCGTCCTTTTATCGCTGACAAATGGGCTACTGCCGACAAATCCATGGTCTGCTGTACGCTTCCTTCTGCCAGCATGGCAAAACCCGTTTGGCGGCAGGCCATCACGTCCCGCTGATCACCAAAAATACAGAGGGTATTGGTTCCCAGTGCGCGGGAGGCTACATGGAATACGCCCGGCAATAATTCTCCGGCTATTTTATACATATTAGGAATCATCAGCAGCAATCCCTGCGAGGCCGTATACGTCGTTGTAAGTGCACCGGCCTGCAGTGACCCATGCACAGCTCCGGCAGCTCCGCCTTCAGCCTGCATTTCCATAACACGTACCTTTTGCCCAAACATATTGGTAACTCCCTGCGTTACCCATTCATCCATATGTTCTGCCATTGCTGATGAAGGTGTAATCGGATAAATAGCTGCTACATCTGTAAATGCATATGATACATAGGCTGCTGCCGTGTTGCCGTCCATCGTCTTCATTCTTCGTTTTCCCATTAAAAAACTCCTCCATTCTGTTTTATAAGTTTTTAATTACGTACTTTTCCGCTCCTTTCCTTTAAAATATCCTGCTGTAAAGTATTCCCTAAAAAGACAATCAGCATTTTTTAATTACATTACACCTTGAAATACGACACGTATTATAAAATACAATTCGTAATTTTTTATATTTCATTACCAATTGTCATTTAAAAAATTACTTTCCGTTCAGTATAGGATAGTATTATTAAAATTAAATTAAAATTCAATATTTTTTTCTATTTTTTTGCTATTTTATTTTCTTATTTAGCATGAATGATATTCTTTTATCGAATGTAAAAGCAAGTAATACAGCGCCCTATCTATATGTCTTTTTATAGTGTACATTTTTGATGTTTCTTTATTATTCTAAAACATTGTCCACGTTATATTTATATCATACTATCCATATATCGCTGCAGTTTATGTGCCAATCTTCCAATATGTATACCATCAACAAAGGAATGATGCACTTGTACTGCAAAAGGAAGTAATACCTTGTTGTTTTGATAATAATACTTTCCCCAATCAAAAAGTGGAACTGCATTGTCTTTTTTTCCTGAAATAGTATGTGAAATATGTCGAAATGATACCCATGGCATAGGAGAAAATACAAAAACATTATTTTTAGGCGGACTTATAAAATAAGCAGCTTGTGCCTCTGTTATTTTTTTGGTTTCATAAATATAAGCTGCCAGAGAGGACTGCATCGGAGCCTGTACAAATTTAAACAGTTCCGTGTTGTCATGTAAGTAAGTAAATGCCGTATCTATTTGTTTATACAAAACAATATGTTCTCCCATAAAGCGATATCGAAATTCTTCTATTTCATTGGCACAAGAAGCAATTGCATATATCAACGCAAAAGTAAAAGAATACTTTTTATCATGAACAACTGAAATAAAATTTGTAATATCCAACTCAAAGCTTACACAATACTGCGGTTCCAAACTATTGCGGAATAGTTGACAATGTTGTGCCCGCTTCCAATTCCGCATATCAATTACCTCATATTGCTGTCCCATTATGTCCCTCCTTATCGTATCCCATACTAAACAAGGACGCTTGAATCCAGGCGCCCTTGTTTATCATATATATAACTGCATCTATACCTTGCTTATTTTGCTTCCTCACTGTCACCGTCATCGCTGCGGCTGGCCCAATAGCCGGCCAGTATCGACCCTGAAAAATTGTGCCATACACTGAAAATGGCTCCCGGAATCGCCGCCATCGGATCCAGATGCGCCAGTGCCAGCGCCACGGCCAGCCCCGAGTTTTCCATCCCGATCTCAAACGCCACGGCCTTGCTTTTATGGTGGCTCATCCGTCCCAGACTCCGCGATACTCCGTATCCCAGGCTCAGCCCCAGACAGTTATGCAGCACTACCGCCAGCGCCGCGATCCCTGCCACCGTAGCCAGCCGCTGCGCATTCAACGCTACCACGATCGTAATGATCATCACGATCGCCACTACCGATACTACCGGGATGATCCCCGCCAGGCGGTCTACCGT
>NZ_FNHQ01000030.1 GCF_900103535.1 Megasphaera paucivorans
CGCTGAAAGCATCTAAGCGTGAAACCAGCCT
Source organism: Megasphaera paucivorans (assembly GCF_900103535.1). Lineage (GTDB taxonomy): Bacteria > Bacillota > Negativicutes > Veillonellales > Megasphaeraceae > Megasphaera_A > Megasphaera_A paucivorans. Next base: position 32 of record NZ_FNHQ01000030.1, read on the forward strand.
AAAGATGAGGTTTCTCATTACGTAAGTAAGTAAGGTCCCACAGAGACGATGTGGTTGATAGGCCGGGAGTGGAAGTACAGTGATGTATGGAGCGGACCGGTACTAATAGACCGAGGACTTGACTTAAGCAAGTATGCAAGACTATGTATGGCCTTTGATTCGTAGATACTTTTCTTTGTGGTTGTCAGGGTATGACCCTGAATAATTCAGTAGCGATAGCTGCGGGGATCCACCTGTTCCCATGCCGAACACAGCAGTTAAGCCCGCAAACGCCGAAAGTACTTGGGTGGAAGCGCCCTGGGAGGATAGGAAGCCGCTGATTATAGAGTGAATCAGACTTAAATGTCGGAGTCGACGTTTAAGTCTGGATACACTTATACTGATTTATTCGGTATATAGGGGTATAGCTCAATTGGTAGAGTAGCGGTCTCCAAAACCGTTGGTTGAGGGTTCGACTCCTTCTGCCCCTGCCATTTTTATGACTCGGTAGCTCAGCTGGATAGAGTGACTGACTACGAATCAGTAGGTCTAGGGTTCGAATCCCTACCGGGTCACCAACAAATTTTGTTCGAACTCCCAATCCTAGCATTTTGTTTAGGATTGGGAGTTTTTCGTTAATACTATTCTTGTTAAAATATAATGTTTAAAGAAACATGATTTTTTTGAAAGCACTCACCATGTAGATATAGTGAGTGTTTTTTATATTACCGGTCTGCTTTGCAGCATATATTGAAATATTTTGGATTTATCTATTTTTTCGTATAGTTAAAATATGAGTTGCCGAGTATAAGACTGATGCAGTATTTATATGGTTAGGATAGCAATAAATGAGCTATAATGAATGTTAGTTGTATTTTTCTTTTATTTCGACTATTATATATATTATATGTGATTAATGTAGGTGGATATAAAGAGTAAGGAGTATTCAATTCATGAAAATTTCTGAGTTAGGTGAATTTGGTTTTATTGATGCAATTAAAGAGGGAACACTGTTTAATCCTGAATCTGTTGTTATCGGTATTGGTGATGATGGCGCGGTTTATAAGACGACTGTGGGAATGGAACAAATAGCGGTCATTGATACGATGGTAGAAAATAGCCATTTTATTATTCAACGAACGGGAGATTGGTATGATGTAGGAATTAAAGCGGTTGTTTCTAATTTAAGCGACATTGCAGCGATGGGTGGTATTCCTACTCATATTGTGCTTTCAACAGCAATTGCCGGGAATATGGAAGTGGATGACCTGATATCTTTGTACAAGGGAATTAAGGATATTTGTCGTAAATATAGTGTGAATATTATTGGCGGTGACACTGTAATGTCTAAAGAGGGATTAGTTATTACAGTAGCTGCTTTTGGTGAAATTGAGGCAGGCAGAGCGATTCCCCGAGGTGGGGCAAGGATAGGTGATATCGTAGCGGTTTCTCATACTTTAGGAGACTCAGCGGGTGGATTAGATGTCTTGCTTGCAGGGGAAAAAGGGTATGAAAAACTCAAAAAAGCTCATCGTTTTCCAGAGCCGCAGATAGAATTAGGAAGATTACTGGTAGAACATAATTGTCATAGCTTAAACGATATAAGCGACGGCTTAGCCAGTGAAATAAATGAAATTGCTTCAGCCAGCAAGGTGGAAATCGTGTTGGATCGCGAGGCAATTCCTATCAGTGATGAATTGAAGATATGGTCGGAAAAGACGGCGCAGGATATTTGGAAATTTGTTCTAAACGGCGGAGAAGACTATGAATTGGTATTTACTATGAGTCCCGAAGACTTCGCAGTACTTCAAAAAACATACATTCATGTAACTGCTATTGGCAGTGTTCGTCAAGGGCCTGTGGGAGTAAAAATTTCTCATAAGGGAATAGAAAATAAATTACTGCCTTTGGGATTTCATCATTTTAGCGAGGAATAAAATAATGGAGATAGATGTATATACACATTCGGAAAAGAATACCATACAATTAGGAACTATTCTTGGAGCTATTCTGAAATCAGGGGATGTCTTAGCTTTGCAAGGTGACTTGGGCGCTGGCAAAACTCATTTTGTTCAAGGAATTGCAAAAGGAATGGGAATTACGGATATAGTTGTGAGTCCGACTTTTACGATATTTAATTATTATGAAAATGAACTGCCATTGCAGCATTTTGATTTTTATCGATTGGAAGAAGACTATGAGTTAGACGATCTAGGTTTCGACGATTATATATCAAATGGAGTGACTGTCATTGAATGGTCTGAAAAATTTCCGGATCGCTTACCCGTTGATGCTGCAACCATTAGTATAGAAAAAAAAGGTCCAACAGATCGCTTATTTCATTTTATATTTTCAAGTGAACGTTGGATACAAGTTGAAAAAGAGGTACAGAATTATGTTGCTAGCCATTGAAACATCTAGTTTAGTATCTAGCGTTGCTCTTTTGCATAATGACACATTGCGTGCCGAACTTACAATACAGGCAAAATTGACCCATTCTGAGCAGCTTATGCCGCATATTGCTGATATGCTGGATAAGGCCTCTGTGCCGAAAAATACAATTGACAGTATTGCGGTTGCTATCGGCCCTGGCTCTTTTACGGGACTGCGGATTGGACTGGCCACAGCTAAGGGATTGGCGTATGCTTGGAACATTCCTATTGTGGGTGTTTCTACGCCGGAAAGTTTAGCATGGAATAGTATAGGCTGCGCGGATTTAATTTGTCCGTTAATTGATGCGCAAAAGGGAAATGTTTATTTTTCCTTATATGAATGGCAGGGAACGCAGCTTATAGAACGCCTTCCTATTGGCATAAAAAACGTAGAGGATGTTCTTATTATGCTTGAAAAATATGACCGGCCTGTCTCATTTTGTGGGGATGGAGCATTGTTGGCAAGGCGTGCTATAGAACAAAGAAATTGTCTTTTTCGTATGGCACCGCCAACCATGGTTATCCCCCGCGCGGGCAGTGTGGCACTGGCAGGTGCTTTGCGACTTGCCGAAGGCAGTGCAGATGATTGCATGAGCTTGACGCCTTCGTATAAAAGGCGGAGTGAAGCCGAAGTACTTTGGGAAAAACGGCATGGCGGTCAATCATGTCTATGAAGATGCGTGAAGCACAGCGGAAGGATTGTGAAGGGATATGTCTAGTTGAACAGGAATCATTTTCTCAGCCTTGGACTAAAGATGCTGTTATTAACGAACTTATGAATAAAGATCTTACCCTGTATTATGTATTAGAAGATGAACAAGGCGTTATATGGGGCTATGCCGGATTATGGCATGTACTTGATGAAGGACAGATTACCAACATCGCGCTGCGAAAAGCTTGCCGCGGCCGCGGATATGGAGAATTACTATTGCGGTTATTGATGGAAACTGCATGGGAACGCGGCTGTTCAGTGATATTTCTTGAAGTACGTTTTTCTAATTTACCGGCACTTCGTCTATATCGGAAATTGGGATATACGGTTGTAAGTGTTCGTAGGCAATATTACACACAGCCGATGGAGGACGCTTATGTTATGAGTTGTGAGCGAAAAAAATATCGCTGGGCCGATAGATAGGTCTGGAGAAAGAAGTTATGATATATGTATACATTAGCGTTAGAAACCAGCTGTGATGAAACATCAGCAGCAGTCATATTAGATGGACGTAACATTTTGTCCAATGTCATTTCAACGCAGGTTCCTATTCATCGCAAATTTGGTGGTGTTGTCCCGGAAATAGCATCCAGACAGCACATAGAATACGTTATGCCAATCATTGATGAAGCGCTGAGTCAAGCAGCGATTACACTACAAGAAGTGGATCATATCGGTGTAACCTATGGCCCAGGACTTGTGGGAGCACTACTTGTTGGAGTGGCTGCGGCAAAAGCAATCAGTTTTGCCTTAGATAAACCTCTTATAGGCGTAAACCATATGGAAGGGCATATTTTTGCTAATTTTCTAAGTCATCCTGATTTAGAGCCGCCATTTTTATCTTTAGTTGTATCGGGAGGACACACACAGCTTGTATGTATTGAAGGATACAATTCTTTTAAACTTTTGGGACAAACTCGGGATGATGCCGCGGGAGAAGCTTTTGACAAAATTGCCAGAGTTATGGGATATCCGTATCCGGGAGGGCCACAGATTGATAAACTGGCTAAAGAAGGAAATTCGAATGCTATTATATTTCCTAAAGCGCTCCATGAAAGAAATAATTTCGAATTTAGTTTCAGTGGCCTGAAATCGGCAGTTCTTAATTATCTTCATACACAAGAACAACGTGGTTTGGGGTATGTTGCAAGTGATGTGGCAGCAAGTTTTCAAAAGACGGTGGTGGATACATTGGTTGAGAAAACGATCAATGCTGCCGCCTATTGCGGAATGAAAAAGATAGCAGTTGCGGGCGGTGTAGCAGCTAACAGCGGTTTGGCGGAAGCTATGGAAACAGCCTGCCGTGCCCATGGATATACATTATATCGTCCGGAACCGGTTCTTTGTACCGATAATGGTGCCATGATCGGCTGTCGGGCATACTATATGGCCATGGAAGGCCGGTTTGCCGATTTAACACTCAATGCCAATCCCGCGTTGGCAATAACATCTTCACAGAGGTGATAAAAATGGCATTCATGAATGATATATGCCGGGAAAAAAGCATACTATCTGATGTACAGATTCGTATATTAAATAATAGTGTAGATTTACTGCAGTTTGCCAGTGATTTATCACAGCGTGAAATTAATGTTTTTGTATTAGGTAAGCAAAAGGACACACTCGTTCTTGCAGCACAGCGCACTCCCTTATTTCTGCGATTAAGTGAAACTGTGGCAGAAGCAGCATCTGGTGAAAGCATTACGGCTTATGATGAACCTTTGGCCTTGCGGGTCTTTCATACGGGAACGCCTTTAAAGGGTGCCAAAGAACGAGAATTCGGCAAAATGGAGCCCATGATGGCGTATCCTTTTGTTGATAATGCCGGAGATACGATCGCTGTCATTACCTTTGTTGGGAAAGTCGAAAATAATCGCAATATACTTACTGATACAGCGTTTCAAGCATTACAAGTGCCTATTATAGATGAATCACGCAAGCTATATCAGACCTTATCCGTGCAAGATGGCATTATCCTTATCAGTGGGGAGGGAAAAGTTGTATATGCGGATGAAATGGCTGAAAGCATTATGCATCTTCGCGGTCGGGACATACGACTGGCAGGTGAAAATATTTATAACAGCCGTGTAAATTTATCCGGAGCGAAAAAAGCGTTAGCAACGCATGAAGGGTTTGTCGAGGATATACGTCATGGGAAGATTATTTTTACACAAAGAGTAATCCCGCTCCTCAGCGGAGGAAAAGTATCCCGGATTATTATTGTTATTACGGAACGGACAGAAATTCACCGCAAGGAAGAAGAATTGATGGTTAAGACATCGGTTATTAAGGAAATTCATCACCGTGTCAAGAATAATCTTCAAACGATAGCCAGTCTTTTGCGTATGCAGATGCGCCGGGTAGAGAGTCAGGAAGCCAAAGATGTATTACAGGAAAGCTTGCATCGTATTTTGAGCATTTCTCTGGTGCATGAAATATTATCGCATCATGATGAAGAAAATATTGATATTTCAGATGTAGCACAAAAATTGTTGACCTTGCTTTTACATAGCATGGTAAGCCGCGAAAATCGTATTGAGGCTAAATTTGAAGGACAGAAACTAATTTTGCCTTCAGAGGCAGCGACTTCATTAGCATTAGTGATTAATGAGTTAATTACTAATGCTATCGAACATGGATTTGAGGGAATTCATGAAGGAACGATAAGCGTAACCATTCATAATGAAGGAACATGGGGAATGATGGTAATAGCTGATAATGGAAGAGGTATGGATATAGAGGCGGTCCGAAATTATAAAGGACGTAAGCACTTGGGTTTACAGATTGTATCTACACTGGTAGAAAAGGATCTGCAGGGAACGTTGAAATTTTCTTTAGCAGAACCACAAGGAACGAAAGCCATTATTCGATTTCCGTTGCATACGAAGGGGGAATAATACATTATGGGATATAGAGTAGTAATTGGTGATGATGAATCTATTATTCGCATGGATTTGAGAGAACTGCTGGAGGAAGCGGGACATACTGTTGTAGGGGAAGCAGTAGATGGTGTGGAAGCATTGGAAATGGCCCGCAGCGAAAAACCGGATATTGTTTTGCTGGATATTAAAATGCCGCGGTTAGATGGGATACATGCTGCTAAAATGATCGTTCATGATAATATTGCGCCAGTACTTCTTCTTACAGCATACAGCCAGCAGGATATTGTAGATAAAGCAAAGGTATCAGGTGTATTAGGCTACATTGTAAAGCCTATCAGCCAAGTAAATCTATTCCCTGCAATGGAAATTGCTATTTCACAGTTCCAGCGGCAAAGAGAAATTGCCAGCCAACTGGAAGAAATGAATGAAACGTTAGAAACACGGAAAGCCGTAGATAAGGCAAAAGGATATTTAATGGAAATATATAAAATTTCTGAACGTGAAGCATATCGACGGCTGCAGCAGTATAGCATGAAAAACAGAAAATCACTGAGAGCAGTGGCTGATGCTGTTGTTAATAGTGCACAGCGTCGGCAGCAAAATAATAAATAATAGGAAATATAAAAAAGAATGGGAAAAGACTTGATTTTTTTCCCATTCTTATGTAATATATAAGAGTAGTTAGCACTCGACAGTAATGAGTGCTAACAAAAAGGTGAAAAATTTATATTTTTCGAGGAGGAGTTAAAATGATTAAACCGTTAGGAGACCGTGTAGTAATTCGTGTGTTAGAAAAGGAAGAAAAGACTGCCAGCGGTATTTTCTTACCAGATACAGCAAAAGAAAAACCGTCCCAAGGTGAAGTTATTGCCGTTGGTTCAGGTAAATTGCAGGACGATGGCACTCGCGTTGCGATGGAAGTCAGTGTGGGTGACAAGATTATTTTCTCCAAATATGCCGGTACAGAAGTCAAGGTAGAAGGCAATGAATATTTGATTGTCAGCGAACGAGACATTTTGGCTATTATGTAATATAAAATAACTATATAAAACAGGAGAGTGAATATATTATGGCTAAACAGATTTTGTTTAATGAAGATGCACGCCGTGCATTGGGAAAAGGCGTTGACGCGTTAGCTAATGCTGTAAAAATAACATTGGGACCTAAGGGTCGTAATGTCGTATTAGATAAGAAATTCGGGGCACCGACCATTACTAATGACGGTGTTACGATTGCCCGCGATATTGAATTAGAAGATCCGTTTGAAAATATGGGTGCACAACTTGTAAAAGAAGTTGCTACAAAAACCAATGATGTAGCAGGTGATGGCACAACGACAGCTACTTTACTGGCTCAGGCTATGATTCAGGAAGGTATGCGCAATGTGGCTGCCGGCGCTAATCCAATGATTTTAAAACGCGGTATTGAAATGGCTGTAAAAAAATTGGTTGAAGAAGTTCAGAAACGTTCTATTGCTGTTTCAGACAAAGAATCGATAGCACAAGTTGCGTCTATTTCTGCAGGTGATGAAGAAATCGGCGGTCTTATTGCTGATGCAATGGAAAAAGTCGGCAAAGACGGCGTTATCACAGTTGAAGAATCAAAGACAATGGGAACACAGTTGTCTGTTGTTGAAGGTATGCAGTTTGACCGTGGTTATATTTCTCCGTACATGGTAACCGATCCGGATAAGATGGAAGCTGTTATGAGTGAACCGTATATCTTGGTTACAGACCGCAAAATTGCATCTATTCAGGAAATGCTCCCGACGTTAGAAAAAGTTGTACAGGCTGGCAAAGAATTATTGATCATTGCGGAAGATGTAGAAGGGGAAGCATTGGCAACCTTGGTTGTCAATAAACTTCGCGGTACATTTAAAGCGGTAGCTGTTAAAGCTCCTGGTTTTGGTGATCGCCGCAAAGCGATGCTTCAGGATATTGCCGTTCTTACCGGTGCAACCGTTATTTCTGAAGACGTAGGACGTAAACTTGACAGCATTACAATGGATGACCTCGGTACAGCTCGTCAAATCCGCGTATCTAAAGAAGAAACAACGATTGTGGAAGGCCATGGCAATTCGGATGAAATTAAAGCTCGTGTTTCCCAGATTAAAGCGCAAATTGCTGACACGACTTCTGATTTTGATAAAGAAAAATTGCAGGAACGTTTAGCAAAAATGTCCGGCGGTGTAGCTGTTATTGAAGTCGGTGCTGCTACAGAAGTAGAACTTAAAGATAAAAAATTACGGATTGAAGATGCTTTGAATGCTACACGTGCTGCTGTTGAAGAAGGTATTGTTGCTGGCGGTGGTACTACGTTCTGCGACATTTTGCCGGCTTTGGATGAATTGACAGCAGAAGGAGACGTGCAGACAGGAATCAATCTTGTTAAACGTGCGGTAGAAGAACCTGTTCGTCAGATTGCCAATAATGCGGGTCTTGAAGGCTCTGTTGTTGTAGCTCAGGTTAAAGCACAACCTGATGGAGTAGGATTTAATGCTTTAACAGAAAAATATGTCGATATGGTTAAAGCGGGTATCGTTGATCCGGCTAAAGTAACTCGTTCTGCTTTGCAGAATGCGGCATCTATTGCAGCTCTGGTTTTGACCACAGAAACGCTGGTTGCTGACAAACCTGAAAAAGAACCTGCTATGCCTGCAGGTGCTGGTGCCGGCATGGGCGGTATGGGCGGCATGGGTGGCATGATGTAAATCATCCTGCTTGTAAATTCTCCGTGTAATCTACAAACTCCTATTCACTATAAAAGGACGTACAGCGTTGCTGTGCGTCCTATTTTTATATTTTTAAATAGCGGTAAAATTGAGAAAAGTGTTTTTTAGATACGATGTCCTATACCTGATGGCATGAATTTACATCACGAAAATGAATAAAACACGATGACTTAAAAGTTTTGATAATAATTAGAGAAAAACACTTGTCAAATGTCGTAATTAATAGTATAATACTTATTGTTCGATACAGACAGACGAACACCATATTCCTCGATAGCTCAGTTGGTAGAGCAATCGGCTGTTAACCGATTTGTCGTAGGTTCGAGTCCTACTCGGGGAGCCATGGCCCCTTGGTCAAGTGGTTAAGACACCGCCCTTTCACGGCGTGAACGTGGGTTCAAATCCCGCAGGGGTCACCACAATGAAATCTCAGTCTTTGGACTGAGATTTCAATATATGGGCGATTAGCTCAGCTGGGAGAGCGCCTGCCTTACAAGCAGGATGTCAGCGGTTCAAGCCCGTTATCGCCCACCAAGAATAAGATCCGTGCAAATGGGTCTTATTTTTTTTTTGATACTTCTATAGAATATAATTGAATTGAGGCAGATATACTGTATTTTAGTGGAATTGTTCAATAAAAATAAAAAATTATATTGTATAAAATAAGACAAATGTTTATTTAGAATGGACAAAAAGAGAAAATACAGATGAATATTTTGATGTAATGTCACTAAAAAATAAAAAATATGACAAGAAATAGCTTAAAATACACGTAAAATGACAACTATAAGTAAAAATTAGAAATAGATTAGAGGAAAATAAATCTCTTGACAGTATACATTCAAAAAGAGTATGATAGGTATGTAGACAGGTAATAAATTATATGAAAGATAAATTATTACCGAATAGCGTTACTATTTGAAGGGAGACGAATGAAGGATGAGCAGTAAGCCGGAAGTAACTTTAAAAATGGTACAGGAAGCACAAGGTCGCTTGAAAGGGGTAGCACAGAAAACGGGGTTATCTTTTACAAATTCTGTCAGCGACGTAGCTGATTGCAAAGTATGGTTAAAATTGGAAAATTTGCAGCGTACAGGGTCTTTCAAGTTAAGAGGTGCATATAATAAAGTAGCATCACTGACGCAAGAAGAACGCGATAAGGGTGTCATTGCAGCTTCGGCAGGAAATCATGCACAGGGGGTAGCATTGGCTGCCAGCGTGTATGGCTGTCAGTCGACGATTTGCATGCCAAAACATGCTCCCCTGTCTAAAATAGCTGCGACACGCAGCTATGGGGCAAATGTAGTTCTTTTTGGAGACTTTTTTGATGAAGCGGCTGCCAAGGCAAATGAACTAGCTGAAAAAAACGGATATACTTTTGTACACCCATTTAATGATCCCCTTGTTATTGCCGGTCAAGGTACCATTGCTTTGGAAATTATAGATCAGCTTCCCGATGTGGATGCTATTGTGGTTCCTATCGGCGGCGGCGGATTGATTGCCGGTATTGCTGCGGCAGCAAAAAGTGTTAATCCTAAAATTAAAATCATTGGTGTTCAGACAGAAAATATGCCGTCTATGCAGACCTCTATCAATCAAGGGAAAATTCTGACAGTGGAAGGCAAAGCAAGTTTGGCAGACGGTATTACCGTTAAGACTCCTGGGGATTTAACTTTTGAATTAGTAAAAAAATATGTTGATGATATCGTGACGGTTGATGAAACAGAAATTGCCGAAGCTATTCTTTGGCTTATTGAACGGGTAAAAACTGTTGCAGAAGGCGCTGGTGCCGTTCCGGTAGCAGCTCTTATGAATGGTAAAATTACAGGATTGCGTAACAAAAAAGTTGCAGCTATGGTCAGCGGCGGCAATATTGATGTGAATCAAATGACGCGTATTATTAACGGCGGTTTGTTGAAATCCTGGCGTAAAGCTTATTTCAACACCGTAATTCCTGATCGTCCGGGAGAACTTGTACGGCTCTTATCTATTGTCAGCGAATCGGGAGCAAATATTTTATCAGTTACGCATGAACGCAGTCAGCATGGTATCGAAATTGGATATACGGCCGTTTCTCTTGAACTGGAAACGATAAATGAAAAACATGTGGAACGATTAATGAAGCAGTTGAAGGACAAACAATATCAGGTTTCCATTAAGTAAGTAGTATATAAAAATTTTATTAGGAGGAAATGTGATGGAAAAACAAGGAATGGAGCGTGGCTTAAAGCCTCGCCACGTAGAGATGATTGCGCTGGGGGGAACAATCGGGGTAGGGTTGTTTATGGGATCAGCCAGCACGATCCAGATGGCGGGGCCATCCGTACTTATTTGTTATGCTATTGCAGGGTTAGTAATGTTTTTTATTATGCGTATTATGGGGGAAATGTTGTATCTTGAACCGGTGACTGGTTCGTTTGCGACTTATGGACATAAATATATTTGTCCGTTTGCAGGTTATATGACTGCATGGTGCTACTGGTTCTTGTGGGTGGCAGTAGGCTTGTCAGAAGTTACGGCGGTAGGGATATATGTTCATTATTGGTTTCCCTTGGTGCCGCAATGGATATCGGCTTTTGGCGGTATGCTTATTGTTGCGATTGCGAATATGGCGGCTGTTAAGTACTACGGTGAATTTGAATTCTGGTTTGCTATTATAAAAGTTACGACCATCGTAGTAATGCTTGTTGTCGGAGCCATGGTTATTCTGTTTGGTTTTGGCAATGGCGGTGTTCCCATTGGATTCTCAAACCTTTGGTCGCATGGAGGTTTCTTCCCTAATGGATTAGGTGGCATGTTAGCTGCCATGTGTGTAGTTGCTGCAGCTTTCCAAGGTGTCGAATTAGTGGGTATAACAGCCGGTGAAGCACAGAATCCAAAAGAAACACTGCGCAAGGCTACAAAAAATATTGTATGGCGTATTTTGATATTCTATATTGGGGCGATATTTATCGTTGTTACATTATACCCTTGGGATCAGTTGGGAATGCTGGGGAGTCCTTTTGTAACGACCTTTGCTAAAGTCGGCATTACTTCAGCAGCTGGTATCATTAATTTTGTTGTTCTTACAGCAGCACTATCTGGCTGCAACAGCGGTATATATAGTTCTGGCCGTATGCTGTATACATTAGCTCAAAATGGACAGGCACCGAAAATTTTCGGAAAATTATCAGAAAATGGTGTTCCGCGCAATGGTGTCATGGTTACTATTTCCTGTCTTATTTTTGGGGTTCTCTTGAACTTCTTGATTCCGGATTCAAAACTGTTTTTGTATATTTACAGTGCCAGTGTATTTCCGGGAATGGTGGCTTGGTTTGTACTTGCATATGCTCAGAAAAATTTTAGAAAACACTGGGGAGAAGAAGTCATGGCAGCACATCCCTTTAAATCTCCGCTATATCCATATGCTAATTATTTCTGTATAGCATTTTTGGCTCTGGTAACGGTGGGTATGTGGTTTAATCCAGATACTCGCATGTCGCTTATTGTCGGATGGATTTTTATGGCGATACTTACGGTAGGATATTTTGCGGCAGGTCTTCATAAGAAGAAATATGCCGATCAAACTTCCGATGTTTCTTCGGAAATGCCGGAAGGCGAAGGACATTAATTAAATAAAATGAATAAAAGGCAGTCTGGCCTGTCAGCTCCGGGATACAGACTGCTTTTTATTTAATTTTGAATACTATATTGGTTTTACTGAAATCAATGACGGATATTGACGTATTTTGAAAAATACAGTAAAATAAATAATCATATAAATTATTTTATAAGAGATAAAATTTTATATATTAATATAATTATTCGCATTGGATTGCATTTTGGGGGAGAATTACTTGGAAAAAAATAAGAAAGAAAAAATAGGGAAAAATATATTGCAGTATTATGTACCCATGGTCCGATATATTGCGGATATTATTGGACCCCATTGTGAAGTTGTATTACATGATGTCCAGACACCAGGTACTTCTATCATTGCGATACGCAATGGTTATGTAAGCGGACGGACTATTGGCGGCCCGCTTACTAATTTAGGGTTGAAACTTATTGAATCTTCCCCAAGCTTTCAAGAAGAATCTTTAGTTAATTATGCTAGTAAAACCAGTGAGGGAGAAAATCTTGTCTCGTCAACTTATTTTATTCGTGACGATGCGGGAAAACTCGTGGGGATGTTATGTGTTAATATATTGAAATCCGGAGTAGCGGCTTCCTTGCCGCAAATAAATAATGTTGATATCAATCGTCAGGAAACACTTAATAGTGGAGTACATGATGTTAATGAATGGTTGCGTCCTTCTTCTGATCAAGTGGTAAGTCAAGCAGTGCAAGACTTGGTAGAGGAGCGGGAAGCAACGGTAGACCGCCTGACTTTTCAGGAGAAAAAAGAAATTATTTATCTCCTGAAAAAGAATGGTATATTTAAAATTAAAGGTGCCGTTAATCAAGTCAGCGAATTGCTTAATGTTGCTGGAAGTACTATCTATCGCTATTTATCGCAAACTAAATAGAATAAATTATTTTAAGGAGATGTTGTATTATGTCAGTTAAAGTTATTAGTACCGAAAAAGCTCCAGGTGCCGTTGGCCCTTATTCTCAAGCTATCAAAGCCGGTGATTTTCTTTTTGCATCCGGACAGATTCCTTTGAATCCGGAAAATGGTAAAATTGTAGGCGGTGGTGTTGCTGAACAGACAGAACAGTCTTTGAAAAATGTGGGAGCTATTTTGGCAGCTGAAGGCTTAACCTATGATGATGTTGTGAAGACGACCGTTTATATTACCAACATGAATTTCTTTGGTACTGTCAATGCTGTGTATGGAAAATATTTCCAGAAGACACTGCCGGCACGTTCTTGCGTAGAAATTTCCAAGCTTCCTAAAGATGCATTGGTTGAAGTAGAAGTTATTGCATATTGCGGTAAATAAAAAAGTAATACATTCTGTTTTTTTGTATACTGCTTGCGAATTTCGTATAAATGCAAATAAAAAATCACTGCTAGGTGTTGCAGATGCAACTCTTAGCAGTGATTTTTTTTGCTATCATAGTGACAGAATCACGTATGTGTTTATATGTTATATTTTTCACTTGAGAAAAGAGGAAGAAAAATGGGCTATCAATTACGCACAGAATCATTGCGCAAGGTTTTTGATGCATGGAGTAAAGAGTATGATATCTATGCTCCGAAGATATTTGAAGGTACGGGACGTTTTTCTGAAACCGATGTAATCCGTTATGGGATAGTTTCATCTCCAGAAGAAATTGTATGGGATCAACGTTCGGAATATTCTTTTAAAGAAATAGTAGTACCCATTTGTCAGACCTTGTTTTATTTTACGGAGACACAAATCAAAGAAGCAGATTTTCCACAAAAAAAGGCCATTATTTTTTTGCGCAGCTGTGATTTACATGCGGTGAAACGCTTGGATTATATGTTTCGCGATAACGGACCGGCAGATTATTATTATGAAAAACTTCGTGAAAATGTAAAGTTTGTACTTATCGGTTGTGAGAAAAGCTTTGATGATTGCTTTTGTGTTTCCATGGGAACGAATAAAAGCAATGTATATGATGCGGCGGTGAATGTCAAGAATGAAACGTATTTCTTTGACTGTAAGGAGAAGTATTTGCAGGAAGCGTTACAGAAATTTGCGGTCAGTGAGATTCCCGTTGCCGTAGAGTATGTAACAAGAAATAAGGTGACAGTACATATTCCGGAAGAACTTGATTCAGGAGCGGCGGCAAGCACGATATGGGATGAATATGATAAACGTTGTATTACATGCGGACGGTGCACGATCGTTTGTCCTACTTGCACTTGTTGGTCAATGCAGGATTTGTTTTATTCAGAAAATGGGAAAGCCGGAGAACGTCGGCGTGTCCAAGCGTCTTGTATGATTGATGGATATACAGAGGTAGCGGGCGGCGGATGTTTTCGTCAAAAAAGCGGACAACGCATGCGTTTTAAAGTACTTCATAAAGTTCTTGATTTCAAGAAACGCGCAGGGTTTCAAATGTGTGTCGGCTGTGGACGCTGTGATGCTATATGCCCGGAATACATTTCATTTTCTCATTGTGTAAATAAACTGGGTGATGCTATGCGGGAGGTAAAAGAAAATGGCAAAAAATGAATATTTACCGTTTCGTTCTACTATATTGAAAGTTATACGACATTCCGAAAAAGAATATACATTTCGCATGGCGTATGATAAAGCAAATGAATTTCCTGTGAAACCGGGACAATTTTTTGAAATTTCTATTCCGAAATATGGAGAAGCACCTATTTCAGTTAGTGGGATCACCCATCATTCTTTGGATTTTACAATTCGTCGTGTCGGGTCCCTTACAGATGAAATTTTTGAAAACTATGAAGGTGGGTCCTTTTTTATGCGGGGACCATACGGGAATGGTTTTGATGTAACTATGTTTAAAGATAAAGACATTGTTTTGGTAGCGGGTGGCTCAGGACTCTCTCCGGTGCATGGTGTTATTGATTATTTTGCCGATCATATGGAAGAATGCCGGAGTCTGACTGTTATTGCAGGATTCAAATCTATCGAAGATATACTGTTTCGTGCCGATATTGTCCGGTGGAAGGAAGATGGAATCTGTATTATTGATACAGTGGATGCAGCTCCGGAAGGATATACGGGACGTACGGGGATGGTTACTAAGTATATATCAGCATTACAGTTTAAAAATATGGCGCATGTGATAGCCGTTGTTGTAGGTCCGCCGCCTATGATTAAATGGTCTATCAAAGGGTTGAAGGATATTGGTGTGGATGAAGAGGATATCTGGTTATCTGAATCACGGAAAATGTGCTGTGGTCTTGGAAAATGCGGTCATTGCCGTATTGGTGATATATATGTTTGCCAGGACGGTCCCGTTTTTAAATATACTAAATTGCGTACATTGATCGATTAATAGGAGGTATATGACATGGATATGAATTGTGGCAATTTGAAAAAAAATGCCTTTCGTGTGACAAAACAGCGTGGAATTACCGCCTCCCGCGTACGTATTCCGGGAGGACATATGAATGCTGCCATTTTAGGACAAATCCAGCATATTGCAGAAACCTATGGCAGTGGAGAGGTGCATGTGACGTTGCGGCAAGGTTTTGAAATCCTGGGGATTCCTTTTGAAAAGATCAAGGAAGTTAATAAGGCCCTGCAGCCGATCATTGAAGAGCTGCATATCAATCAAGGAATTGCCGATACTGGATATAGTTCTTCCGGGACTCGCAATGTTATGGCTTGTATCGGCAATCGGGTATGTCCCTTTGCCAATTATGATACGACGGCATTGGCACAGCGTATTGAAAAAGCGATTTTTCCAAATGACTTGCATTTTAAAATAGCACTCACGGGATGTCCGAATGATTGCGGTAAAGTTCGTATGCATGATTTTGGGATTATTGGCATGACGGAACCGCAATTTGATCCGAATCGCTGCATCAGCTGCGGAGCCTGTGTAAAGAAATGTGAGCAGTTATCCGTCAAAGCGCTGCGGATGGAAAAATTCAGGCCGATTCGCAATACAGATCGCTGCATTGGCTGTGGAGTCTGTGTTCATGCTTGCCCTAATCGCGCATGGACGCGCAGTAAAATAAGGTATTTCCGGTTAACACTGTTAGGTCGTTCTGGGAAAAAGAATCCACGGATGGGAATCGATTTTATTAAATGGGTAGATGCGGATAGTATAGTCAAAATCATTACTAATACCTATGCCTATGCAGCGCAGTATATTGACCCGCAGGCACCGGGTGGTAAAGAACATATTGGGTATATTGTAGATCGTACAGGTACAGCCGAATTTCTTAAATGGGCAATGAAAGATGTACATCTGCCGGATAAGGCCGAAGTGTATTCACCATTATATTGGAACGGCATTCGATATAGTGGTTTAAAATAAGGAGGATATACCTATGTTTTCAGATGAATATAATGCTTCTGCTATAGCAGCAAAGGCAAAAATTACTATGTTGGAAAATAATCCGGCAGGCTATTTTGCAGCGTCTGTTTTAGCAGGTGCCTATATCGGTTTTGGTATTTTGCTTATCTTTACGATTGGCAGTATGCTGGGCAATCAGCCGTATACCAAAATTATCATGGGAGCCTCCTTTGGCATTGCCTTGAGTTTGGTCGTTATTGCCGGAGCGGAATTGTTTACAGGAAATAATTTTATTATGGCCAGCGGTGTTGTAAAGAAAACCATTCGTGTTATGGATGTGATCAAGCTTTGGTGTATCTGCTATGCAGGAAACTGGGTCGGTGCGGTGCTCTTGTCCTTGGCTTTTTATGGAGCACAAGGGCCTTCCGGCAGTACAGGACAATATATAGCTGCCAGTGCAGCTGCAAAAATGGGGTTATCGCCGCTAGTCCTATTTCTTAGAGGCGTACTATGTAATATACTTGTGTGTCTTGCTGCATGGTGCGGCTTCCGGTGCAAGTCAGACAGTGGAAAATTAATTATGATCTTTTGGTGTTTATTTGCATTCATAACTTGTGGATTTGAACATAGCATAGCCAATATGACATTACTCACCGTTTCTTTATTAGCGCCTTTTAATGCGGCAGTAAGTGTATGGGGATACATATACAATCTAACTTTTGTGACATTGGGAAATATTGTCGGTGCTGTTATTTTTCTGGCGGTACCTTATGGAATGATGACAAGAGAAACAAAAATAAAGTAAAGAGAAAGAATATTGGCAGTATAGAGAAAAGTCCATGACTGACGCAAGGAAAATAAAGTAATAGTACTATAATTACGTTGCTGTAATATAAAAAAAATCTGGGTGTTTATAATAAGCACCCAGATTTTTTTACGTTACAGCAACGTAAAGGTATTATGGTCAAAATCAATAAGTCCATCCTTTTTCATACGTGCTAGTTCACGAGCCAGTGCAGTCCGGTTGGCACAAACATAATCGGCAAGTTCTGTACGATTTAAGGAAAGAGAAAAATTGGAATTTTTTGAACGCTGTGACTGAAAAGAAAGGAAGGTGAGAATTTTTTTGCGCAGCGTTTTTTTTGAGGTGACTTGTAGTTTTTTCATGAGTTGAGCATTTTTGTCGGCCAGCATAGTTACCATATTCTCAATGAGCTGCTGATGAAAAGGACAAGCTTGACTGCAAGAATGAAGAACCTTATGAAACGGGAGAATCATAGCTTTTGTGTTTTCGGCGGCCATAAAGGAAACACAGGAAGTCAAGTCAGTGCCGCAGGCAAAGGTTTCACCAAAAAGTTCACCTTTTCTGATGACGGCGAGGATTGATGTATCATTCCAAGTATCCTCATGGATCATGTGAATCGTACCGCTTAGGACGATACCTACATAGTTAATTTCTTCTTGGGATAAAGCTATAAAATCGTTTCGTTTATATAGTTTTGTCCTGCCGCCTAAGCATTGCAGCATAGGTGCCAGTTCTCCCATTTTTATACCAGAAAAAAGAGATAAATCAGAATATTTTTCAGAACCATCATTACAAGGAGCCATCATATACACCTCATTTCATTGAGCCGCTTTTTGGAAGGCTGTTCGAGACGCCTCAATCGTAGTATGAATATCAATATCTGTATGGGTACCCGATACAAAACACGTTTCAAATTGGGAAGGAGGTAAATAAATACCTTGTGCAAGCATAGCTAAAAAATATTTGCAGAACATCGTTTGATCGGCAGCCGCTGCTCCTTCATAGTCAATCACGGCATTTTTGCTGAAAAATATACTGAACATAGTACCTGCTTGATGAGCACATAGAGATATCCCGGCAGCGGCTGCTGCTGTTTTCAAGCCATCGACGAGCAAGGTGGTCAATGCTGTTGTTTTAGGAATGTAGCAAGGATCCTCCGTAATAATTTTCAGTGTTTCCAATCCAGCCGTCATAGCCAGCGGATTTCCGCTTAACGTACCGGCTTGATAGACGGGGCCTTCAGGAGATACACAATGCATAATATCGGCTCGTCCGCCATATGCAGCAACGGGAAGGCCGCCGCCGATAATTTTGCCGAGGCAGGTCATATCGGGTAAAATATGATACATGTCTTGGGCTCCTCGTAAATTGCAGCGAAAACCACACATGACTTCATCAAAAATAAGAACCGTGCCATATGTTTTCGTTACCTCACGCAAGGTTTGAAGAAATCCTTCCTGCGGGAGAATAAGACCCATATTTCCGGCAATCGGTTCGACAATAACGGCGGCAACAGAATTTCCCAGCGTACGCATTGTTTTTTGAAACGTGGGGATGTCATTGTAGGGAAGGGCAATGGTATCAGCCGCTGTCCCCGGTGTGATGCCGGGACTGTCGGGACAGCCGAAAGTAGCCAGTCCCGATCCGGCTTTTACCAGAAGACTGTCACCATGTCCGTGATAACAGCCGATAAATTTAATGATTTTATTGCGGCCGGTGAAGCCGCGGGCAACGCGGAGAGCACTCATGGTAGCTTCCGTACCGGAATTGACCATGCGGATTTTTTCTATAGAAGGGTATAAATATCGTACCATTTCTGCTAGATCGGATTCAATGGTTGTGGGAGCACCATAACTAGTTCCCCGTTCAACGGCATCGTGCAGTGCTTTTACTACACGCGGATGAGCATGGCCGGCAATCATAGGTCCCCAGGAACCGACGTAATCAATATAGGCGTTGCCGTCAATATCATATATGTGACTTCCTTTGGCATATGCAATAAAAGGTGGTGTGCAATGTACACGGGCATACGAACGAACAGGACTGTTAACGCCGCCCGGCATCAGTGTTTTTGCTTTATTAAAAGCAGTCGTTGATTTTTCTAAATGCAACATGGGATACTCGCTCCTTTTTTGTTATTTCTGCAGCCATCGGGCAGCATCTATAGCGTGATATGTAATGATAATGTCGGCACCGGCTCGTTTCATGGAAGTCAAACTCTCCAATACGATCTGCCTTTCGTCAATCCAGCCATTTAGTGCAGCGGCTTTGACCATAGCATATTCCCCGCTGACATTATATACGGCGATAGGCCGATCAATGCGGTCTCGGGCCTGGCGAACAATATCCAAGTAGGTCATGGCAGGTTTGATCATAATAATATCAGCGCCTTCCTCCATATCAAGATCAATTTCCTTCATGGCTTCTCGTGAATTAGCCGGGTCCATTTGGTATTGCCGGCGATCACCGAATTGAGGGGCAGAATCAGCTGCATCGCGGAAAGGTCCATAATAAGCTGAAGCATATTTTACAGCGTAGGACATAATGGAGATATTTTGAAATCCATTGCGGTCCAAGGCACTGCGTATAGCTGCAATACGGCCATCCATCATATCGGAGGGAGCAATGATATCCGCACCGCTTTTTGCTTGACTGATAGCAATTTTGGAGAGAAGTTCAATAGTAGCGTCATTATCTACGTAATGATTGCAGAGTTTGCCGCAATGTCCATGTGAGGTATATTGACAGAGGCAGACGTCACCGACAATAATAAGATTGGGTACGTTTTTTTTCACAGCCATCATGGCTTGCTGTACCGGACTTGTCATATCCCAGGCACTGGATCCGACATCATCTTTATAGGTGGGTAATCCGAAAATTTCTACAGCAGGTATTCCCAAATCATAAATTTCCCGGGCCAGTTTGACTGCTTGGTCAACAGATAGATGATAGCAGCCGGGCATGCTGGGGATTTCTTCTTTTATACAATTGCCGGAAACGACAAAAATAGGATAAATAAGGTCATGGACCGTCAATGTGTTTTCACAGACCATATTGCGGATAGGGGCAGATAGGCGTAGACGACGAGGACGTAATGTATTAAACTTCATGTGTAACCCACTTCCATTCTTTGATTTTTTTTGCGAGTCCGTCCATCGTATATGTATCTGCTGTAATAATCGGAGCTAGACCGTATGCCCTGCAGGTGGAGGCTGTGATAGGACCGATGCAGGCCAGTGTTATATCAGAAAGAAGACTTTTTTGTTCACCGAGCAGCAATATCAGGTTTTCAACCGTAGAAGAGCTTGTAAAAGTAATCATAGTGACTGTTTTTGATTGTAAAAGGGCAATAAGTTTGCTTTTGTTTTCTACGGCAGCTGTTGTGCGATAAGCTTCAGCAACGTCAACGACAGCAGCTATTTTCGAAAGCTGTTCCGGCAAATAAGGACGAGCATCCCGGGCTCTGGGAATCAGTATGCGGCAGTCTTTTTTTATGTGTGGTCTCATGACCTCCACCAGTTCCTCGGCACAATAACGGCCAGGTATAATATCCGCAGTAATACCATATTGGGATAAGGCTGTTTTTGTAGCAGCCCCGATAACGGCAAATTTAGCATGTCCTAAAGCACGGCTGTCCCGGTGCTGTTTTTTTAGCTGGGTAAAAAAGGCATGAACCCCGTTGATACTGGTGAAAACGATCCAATCATAACTGTCAATATGACAGATAGCCGTTTGCAAAGAGGCATACGCATCTGCCGGCTCCATAATTTGGATCGTCGGAAGTTCAATACAGCGGGCTCCTTGATCTTCTAACAAGTCTGTTAAATCCGAAGCGGGAACAGAAGTACGCGTAATGAGAATTGTTTCACCAAAAAGCGGTTTATTTTCAAACCAGGAAATTTGTTTGTTGAAATTGACGACAGAACCGACAAGAAAGATTGCCGGTGGTTTTAAATCATAGCGTTTAGCAGTGCAGGACGCATTTTCCAATGTTGTAATAAGTGTTTTCTGTTCTGCCTTTGTGCCCCAGCGAATCAGTGCGGCGGGGGTTTCGGGTGCTCTTCCGTTGGCAATAAGTTTTTCTGTAATGTAAGATAAATTTTTTACACCCATTAGAAATATAAGCGTATCCACAGCGGTCGATAACTTTTCCCAGCGAATAGATGACGTCGTTTTGTCAGGCGATTCATGTCCGGTAACGACAGCAAAGGATGAGGCCGTACCACGTTCTGTTACAGGAATACCTGCATAAGCCGGCACCGCAATGGCAGAAGTAATGCCGGGGACTATTTCAAACAGAATATGTGCGGCAGAAAGAGAGTGTGCTTCTTCTCCACCCCGGCCAAAAACAAAAGGATCACCGCCTTTTAGACGGACGACAGTTTTATTTTCTTTGGCTTTGCGGATGAGAAGTGAATTTATTTCTTCTTGCGTTAGTGTATGTTGTTGTGCTTTTTTTCCTGCGTATATGAATTCAGCTTCAGCCGGAGCAAATTTCAAGAGGCGGGAATCTGCCAAATGATCATAAATAACAACTTCGGCGCGAGATAATACTTCTTTGCCGCGCAGGGTAAGCAGTTTATAGTTACCGGGACCTGCTCCGACGAGATATACAATACCTGCCATGAGACTATTCCTCCTTATTTTCTGTAAGTACATGCAATTGCTGCAGTATGCTTTTTCCGCCTTCTGCCAGCAATTTTTCTGCTAAAAAGTGGCCTAAAGCGACAGCTTCTTGCTGAGGAGCCGTTTCACTGCAGCGATATGCGATTTTTCCATCGGGGGAAGCAATAACGGCTTTCAACGTTATCACGGCGTCGTTTATACAACCGTATACACCGACAGGAATCTGGCAATTTCCTCCTATATGAGAAAGAAACGCACGTTCTGCTGTTACAGCCGCAACCGTAGGTGCATCATTTAAGGCGGCAATCAAGGAAAGAACAGCCGTATCTCCGGCTCTCGTTTCAATTGCCAGTGCGCCTTGTCCGACGGCGGGCAGGCATAAGCTCATAGGAAGTTTCTGCGTGATGCGGGTTTCTTTTCCCAATCGCTGTAAACCGGAAATAGCTAAGACGATAGCGTCATAATTTCCTTCATCAAGTTTATGCAGCCGTGTATCTACGTTGCCGCGCAAGCTGCATATAGTTAAATCGGGACGATAATGCAGCAACTGTGCAGTACGACGCAGACTGGACGTACCGATGCGAGCTCCGGCTGGAAGTTTATCCAAGGTGCCGTACCGAGGGGATATCAAAGCATCTCCCGGTTCGGCGCGTTTCATAACAGCACCGAGGACGAGTCCCGGCGGCAATATAGCCGGAACATCCTTTAGGCTGTGTACGGCAAGGTCTATGCGGCCGGATAGTATTTCGGCTTCCAGTTCTTCTGTAAATAAGCCTTTGCCGCCGATTTTAGTCAGTGGTACATCCAGAATTTTATCTCCTTTAGTAAGGATAGGTTTTATTTGTGTAGATATATGAGGAAATTTTTTTTTCAAGGCATGTGCGGCAAAGGCTGTCTGCCATTGGGCAAGTTTACTGTTCCTCGTTCCGATAATCAAGTTCATGGAAGCTATTCTCCTTTGCTATATCAAGCTTAAATAAATCAGCCATAGCTCCGGTTATGTGTTTTTCTTCCGGGGTTTCGGCGGCTTGTGCGGCACAAATCATAGGATCACGCAGCAGCTTGCGTACGATCATGCGGGACATATGATCCAATATGCGGTATTGGTGTTCCTCTAATTCAGGAAGTTTTGTAATACTGCGCTTTAATTCATGACGTCGGATTCGATCTGCTTTTTCGGCCAGCCGTACCATAACCGGACGAACCGAAAGATACCGGAACCGTTCTAATAAAGAATCCGCATCCTCACGGACAATAAGAGCAGCAGCAGCAGCTTCTTGGCGGCGCAGTTTTTCATTGTTTTGTACAGCGGACTCCAGCATATCTATATTATACAGTGTTACGTTCTGCATGGAGCCTACTTTGGGATCTACATCCCGCGGGACGGCAATATCAATAAAAACGAGTGGCCGGCCATTGCGGATAGTAAGAAATTGATGGACTCGCTGCGGATATATGACATAATGGGGAGCCCCTGTAGAAGTAATGACAATATCAATCTTGTCGGCGACAGATTCCACATTTCGAAAGTGTACGGCTATACCTTCAATCTTGTCGGCCAGCTTGCGTGCCCGGTCCATATGACGATTGACAACGTAAATTTGATTAACTTTTTTGCCGCGGAAATTGCGCGCTGTTAATTCGGCCATTTGGCCGGCACCATATAGTAAAATGTTTTTATGTTCCACGCTGCCAAAGACTTGTTCAGCTAATTGTACGGCAGCGTAGCTGACAGAGACAGCATTATAAGCAATATGTGTATCTGTACGTACGCGTTTTCCTGTGGCAATAGCTTGATGAAAAAGTACATTTAAAATGGCACCGGTGGCATCACATGTATGGGCAAGTGTGTATGCTTGTTTTACCTGGCTGAGAATCTGACCTTCGCCAAGTACCAATGAATCCAGACTGGAAGCTACTCGGAGAAGATGAAAAATACAATCGCTGCCGGTATAATAATAAAAATAGTTTAGATTGTATTCTTTTGTATGAGTCAGATGGGAAAAAAATTCGTGCAGTACTTGATTGTTTTTCTTTTCATCATTTACAACGGCATATATTTCAGAGCGATTACAGGTAGATAATACAACAACTTCATCGATACCACTGTAATCATCAAGCTGCAGGAGTTGATTGGAAATATCTTGAGGGGATACGGTAAAACGCTCTCTGATTTCAACAGGTGCGGTTTTATGATTGAGACCTAAAACTACTAATTGCATGACGTATTTGTTCCTCCGCTTCTTCAATTTTTTCTTGACGCACTAGTTCCATGACCTCATCCGTCAGTGCATGCTGCCAAAAGTTCTGGCGGTCTCGGCTGGAGAGGAAGGTTTGCTGTACTTCTTTTCTAAGAAGAGACAAACGAGTTAGCCAATGTCCATATACAGGCCCGTATTCCTTGGTCAGAGCGATACGCAGCCAGCGGGCTAACGCGGGAGAAGCGCCGTTAGTAGAAATGGTAATGGTTAATTCTCCCTGTCTGACAACGGCAGGAAGAGTAAACGTGCAGAGAGCAGGGGTGTCGCAGACATTGACGAGTATATGCTGACGCTGTGCTTCTTCAGCAGCAAGCTGGTTAGCAGTCATATCGTCGGTTGCACAAATTAGCAGTGTAAATCCCTTTTCATCGCCGATTTCATATTTTTTCCTGCGCCAGTGAAGAGCACCTTCTGTAATCAGTTGTTCTATATCCTTTGTCACGTCCGGAGCAATGATCGTTACATCAGCAGATGCTGCAAGAAGTGACTGAATCTTCTGCAGGGCGATACTGCCGCCGCCAAGGACAGCACAAGGCACATTATCCAATCGCATATTGATAGGATACATAAAATCACCTCTTTAATATATATATGTCTACTATTATATATTGTAACAGAGGCAAATGCACCTATATGTTGCAAGTGCAACACTTTTTTAGTGAAAAAATTTAGGAAAATACTATAGTATACCGTAATACGATTGAAAAAAATGATAGGAAACATTCATGCCTGTATCATCCTACTTATGGACTTTAATTAAATTATTTTATAAATGGCTATTATTTGTTAATATAAATAAAAAATGTGGAAGGATTTACTTTATATAATATAGAATTAAACAAGAGCATACTGTATTTTAAAGATTTTGTTTTAAAAACAGACATAAGCAGCAAGTAAGTAGGAGGTGTTTTGTATGTAAGTTTGCTGATCATACATAGAGATCATCAACCAATTTATCGTTTAAGGGGGTATCATTATGCGTTATGTATCAAAAAAGAAATTGTCAGTTTTTTGTCTGATTGCAATGTGCGCCGGTGTTTTTTCATTTGGCAGTATGGAAAGTACACAAGCCTGCAGCAGAATTTTATCTGCCGATAATGGGGAGGCTGTATTGGTAGGGCGTAATATGGACTGGCCGGAAAAAACGGATGTTGCGTTTTGGTTTCTGCCGAGAGGAATTAAAAATATAGGGTTGAATGGAGAAAATTCCTTAGACTGGCAATCTAAATATAGTTCTTTGATTATTGCTTCGTCTGTACAGGGACAATCTTTTGCCTCTGATGGAATCAATGAAAAAGGATTGGAAGCTAATTTGCTGTGGCTCGACGAAAGCAATTACGGCAAACGAGATGAAACAAAACCAGGATTATCTGTTTCGAAATGGGCGCAGTATATTTTAGATAATTGTGCTACAGTGGAAGAAGCGGTAAATTTAACTAAGTCAAATCAATATACGATTGTGGATCTAAATGTTCCTATGTATATTCCAACAGTGGGTACTACTATGGCTCGAGCATCGCTGCATTTGGCATTAGCTGATAAAACGGGAGATTCGGCAATTATTGAATATATAGATGGAAAAGCCGTGATTTATCATGACCGGAATTATAAAATCATGACCAATTCCCCAACCTTTGATAAGCAGCAAGAAAATTTACGGCAATATAAAGGGTTTGGCGGTACAAAGGAATTACCGGGCAATTCTACCCCGGGCGACCGTTTTGTCCGGGCTTCCTTTTATTTGAAAAATTTACCGCAGCCGAGCAATTTGCGGGAAGCTTTGGCGCACATGTTTAGTGTGACGCGGAATGCCGCGCAGCCGTATATCAAGACATTGGATCCTAAACATCCGTATACGGCCGCCACGATATGGAGTACCGTAGGGGATTTGACCAACGGATATTATTATTTTGAGTCGACAACGAGTCCCTTTCTGGTATGGGCTGATTTTTCTTCCTTTGACAGTAATACAGGAGCTCCGGCTATGAAACTTTCGTTAAGCGGAGACACAGATTATAACGGCAACGTGTCTAATTTATTTCAGAAAGCAGATCCGAATGAATTGAAAGTACCGGAGTTCCATCATTGACGATACATTGAAATCATAATGAGAACAATGCAAAAAAGTCACGCTAGAAGTTTGTTTCTGGCGTGATTTTTTTTTTGCAGTAAGCATGCCGATGTATTAATTTACAGAAATGCAATGTTGCAGGTCGTAAACTGGTAATTAATATCCATAAAGCGATAGCGTAATAGATTCGGGATAGGTATCAAAATACAAATACTCTCCCTGCCCGATACCATAGGCGCCGGAGGAAGTATAGCTTCCGATGGGGACAGAGGGCATGCGTGTCAAACCATAGGTGTCATGATAATCGGCAAGGCTGTTTGCACAAGTGTAACCTGTACTGTCGAAGTGGGAGGGACCTTGTTTATACAGTGTAATATTGACAGCAATCGCATTATCGTCGAAGTCGATGCTGACACCCCTATGTTGATACATATAGCGGCTGCGATCGGATACAGCAAGTAAATAAGGAGAAATTTGCGTGGGTTTGCCGTATAGCTTGCATACTTCAGATGGTGTCATTCCTAAATGGAGACCGGCTACAGATTCCACATAGCGGGCATGTGGTGTTTTTCGCAGGGGAAGGGTCTTGTTGAGTACGATATACGTGTGATATCCTTGACCAAATGCATAGATATAAATATCTCGATTTCCTGCAGCTTCTGTAATCCGTATCGTACCACTCTCCGGATATCCTCCGGCAAAGTCAAAGGCCGCTGTGACAGGGCAGCCGTTAATGGAATCGTTTTCTACAGTCATTGCTAAATTACCGGCATAGTCGTACCAATCCCCATCTATACGTTCTAAGAATGTATGAATCGATTGCTGCGGCATGGAATGGTGGTATGCAAAAGAAAGGGAAAGAGATGGCAGAAAAAATATCAAACAAAAAGTAATGATGGATATGATTCGCTTCATCGGGTATCCTCCTCTGCAATACGGTATAAAATAGGAAAATTAATTCCAAGTTTCGTATTTGATTATTTCATCCAAGGATTTTCGCGGTCTGGGTGAGGGTGTTTCATTTCCATATCCCAGCGTTACGATTCCGCAAACATATATATCATTGGGGATGCCTAATATGGGGCGCACATCCTTTTGTTCGAACCAACCGGTCCAACATGCCGCGAGACCTTGATTTTCAGCTTCGAGGAGTATGTGTTCTATGGCAATGGAGGTATCTCGAATACATTGTTTCAATTCCACTTCAGGACTGGTTTCGTCTATATAGAGAGGGCGGCTATCAGAAATACGGCACCTAATATCCGCAGTACATACAATATAAACGGGAGCTTCCAACATCCATTTTTGATTATGATCAACTTGTGCCAGTTTTTTCTTTGTTTCTTCTGATTCTACAATGATAAAACGCCAAGGCTGGGTGTTGCTTCCGGAGGGCGCTAACCGAGCGCTTTCCAGAATTTTTATGATTTTTTCTTTTTCTACGATCCGGTTCTGATATTTCCGTATACTTCTCCTATTTTCTATTTGTTTCACGATAATCAACCCCTTTCACTTTTTATTATACTGTAGGTGTCAATTGCGTCAGCAAAAAATCCGGTGAGCAGGATACACGCAGTTTCTGCTCCTGAAATAGGTACAAAAAAAATATGAAATAGAAATAGGCATATAGGATATAGACCGACCGGTATGATATACTGGAGACAAGGAATGACTGCATGATATCCTGATAGGGCGTGTGATGATCATGTCGGTATATCTATAATTACAGGAAAAGATCGGAGAGGATGCATAATGGACAAGCGGGAGTTTGAATCAGATATGACTCGGTTTATTCTGGAGGATAAACGAAATATAGTGGAGAACGTCCGGATTTTTGAAGCCCCTTTATTTACGTATGGAAGTCCGGTGGATTCAATGTATCAAGACTTGAAAGATAAGAAGGAAGCAAATTTACCGGATCTGATACTGCCGAAAGAATGGCTGTCGTCTGCAAAAACGTGTATAGCTGGATTTCTTCCTTTTACAGAACAGGTGCGTTTTGCCAACAGGGGCGGAGACTGGGCGGCACAAGAGTGGTTGTATGCACGTATTGAAGGGCAGGCATTCATAAATGAACTGCTGCAGCGGGGCACAGCCTATTTAAAAGGAAAAAACTGTGATACGGTCGTGCCCTCTTTAAGTGAAAACTTTCATTCTATTGAGAACATGGGAAGTAATGATTGGTTTACCGACGGGGAAAGCTATACGTCGACTTGGTCAGAGCGGCATAATGCGTATATTTGCGGCTTAGGAACGTTTGGTTTATCCAAAGGCCTTATTACAAAAAAAGGAATTGCCGGACGCTATTTTTCCTGGATTACGGAAGCAGATTTTGAAAAGAATCATAGGACGTACAGCCGCATATATGAGTATTGTACACAGTGCGGAGCATGTATTCACAGATGTCCTGTCGAGGCTATCAATGAAAAAACCGGGAAAAATCATGATATATGCGCCGTTTTTTTGAATAATACGAGAAAACGGTTTTCACCCCGATATGGGTGTGGAAAATGTCAATGCGGGGTTCCTTGTGAACATCAGATACCGGATAAAAATAAGAAAGCCGCAGAGGCATAACTGATTAGCATATAAAATAGGGATAGCCCGATAGGTTGACAGAAAAGAGGTGCGAAAAAATGAACGATTTTTTGAGTGAATTTAAACGATTTATTATGCGGGGCAATGTGCTTGATATGGCTATCGGCGTTGTCGTAGAAGCGGCATTTAGTAAAATTGTGAGTTCTCTTGTGACATACATTATTATGCCGCCCTTGGGCGTACTGCTTGGAGGTATTGATTTTTCTAATTTTTTTATTCTATTGAGCACAACAAAACGCGCAGAGACATTGGCGGAAGCCTAAGCGCAAGGGATTCCGGTCGTTGCCTACGGCGCGTTTATCAATACGGTCATTGAGTTTTTGATTATAGCTCTTGCGATTTTTGTCGTGATTCGACAAATCAATACATTCTTTCCCCAATACAAGGAAATCCCGGCTGTGCGACACTGTCCTTATTGCCGGGAATCAATTGCCGAAGAAGCGACTCGGTGTCCTTACTGTACCTCTGTAATATCGGACTGATCGAAAATAATCCCTATATATCGCTGCAACGCAGCAGTATATAGGGATGGAAAAGATAATTTATTTTGCAGCTGATACGGTCACATTTTGTCCTTGAGGCAAAACGACGTTCATCGCTTCATTTAAATTCTCTGGAGTAGCTGATAAATCGGTATCTTTTTGAACCGTAACCTTAAATACTTGTCCTTGGTTATAATAAATGTTTTCGCCGCGCATGAATAATCCTCCAACGAGACTTACTACAGCGGCGACTGCAACTGCGCCGTTATCATCACGGCCATACCCTTTTACATATCCGTTTAAAGGAATATGGACTCCGTTACGAGTCTGTATGCTGGGAATATTGATTTCTAAATTTCCGCCGCGGCCAAATATTCCGTTGCCGCTGGCTTTGATAATTACACCTTCACAGTTCGATCCTTTTGGAAGAATGACCACATTGTTAATACGTAAATCTTCGGTGGTTTTTAATTTAAGGGGATCTCCTGTTTTATTTTTTTTTGAATTTATAGAATCCATTAATTCTAATGTGATTTGTGTATCTTTAGGAACATATACGTTTCCTTTTTTTACACCTTCGGTTTTATGGTCGAACTCTTTCAGGATAGCCTGTATGCGATCTTTTGTGGAAGGTTCCGCTTGAGACTGTTCTACAGGCAGGGGAGAAGCTAAAATTGGTTTGTGCAATACCATGTCATTTGCATTTGCACCATAAGGAATAGTAAAGATGGTACACATAAATAAAACAGATACAAGTTGCTTGCAATTCATCATAAGTTACCTCCTGAAAATAGTTACATACTTCATGTGAAACTGGGGGCTGTATTTCTTTTTTAATTATTTTTTTTATATTTATTTTATATAATATCATATATAAAATTTTTAGTATATAATAAATAGTACAAAATTATTACGATGGTGTTTTTTGTGAAGTAAGGAAAATAGAGATGTTTTTAAACATGCAATACACACAAAACCAACCGGCGGGTATTCCCGTCGGTTGGTTTTGTATGTATTGCAATATAGTTGTCAGTTTATTTTTTCTGGCACTCGGTTTGTTTTAGGGCGGTGTACCGTAAGAAAAAATGACGTAATAGCGGCAGTAATAGGTATAGTAAAGATTAAACCGATACTTCCGGTCAAAGCACGTACTATTTCCGTTACGATCATACCCAGATTCAGCATGGGAATCAAATCCATATTTTGTTGTACTGCAAATAGTAAAATCAAAGGCAGAAAGCTTCCTAAATAAGCCAGAATCAAGGTATTTGTCATGGTACCCATAATATCTTTTCCGATGTTTAATCCCGAAGAAAATAGATTCCATCTGGATATAGCAGGATTAGAAAGCTGGATTTCCTGCAGGGAGGATGAAATAGAAATAGCAACATCCATGACAGCTCCCAATGCACCTAATATAATGCTGGCAAATACGATGTCTTGAAAATTTAACGAATGCAGGTATTGTGCCCGTAACATGATAGCTTCTTCCGTATCCAATCCAGTTAGATGCATCCAGAAGATAGAAGCAGAAGCAAGAAGGCTTGCCATAGCAACACCGCCTACGGTTCCTAATATGGCACCCCAGGTCTTGGCTTTCCAACCGCTGACCGTAATTTGAGTAACGACGGTAATCAGTGCACTGATTGCAAAAGTGAGATAGGGAATCGGCCATTGTCCTCTTAAAATTTCCGGAATCATTATTTTCAGAATGACTGCGATGGCAAAACAAACGACAAATAGAGATTTAATACCGACTTTGCGACCTATGACCAGCAGTGTTAATACAAAAATACCCAGCAAGATATATACGTAAGGAAGCCGTTGATAATCGGCAACATCATAACGGATTTTTCCTGCATTATCTGTTTTAGCAACAATTACCCGGTCGCCGGGAAGCAAGGTCATATTAACCACTTCATTCATGTTTATCTTTTTGTGTAAACTAGTAATAGTGGATCCTTTATTGGGACCAGAGGTGAGTTTTAATGTTACTAATTGAGCATCATTTGATTCTTTTTCAAATAAAGAAGGGGAATGAGGTGGTTTTTGGATTTTTTCCACTGTTGCATAAAAATATTGCGGCCGTACGTAAGCAGGTACTGTCTGGGCAGTAGAAGATACGGCAGGTGGATTGGCGGCAAAAGCTATATTTCCCATACACATACCGAACAATAGAAAAAGTAAGAATATATTTTTATATAGCAGTGATTTTAATTTCATAGCAGATCCCTCCGTTTATATATTATTTGCAAATGCGAATTATTTGCAAATGTTTATGAATGAAATGATATCATAGATATATTGATCTTACAAATAAAAATATTGTAAAGAATAAGAGATAAAAACAATATAAATAATCTTCTGCTATATAGAACTGGTTAAGAAATAAAAAATGTAAAGTAATTTTAAGAAGAGAAAATACATCAAGGGTTGCAGCAATACCCGGTATATAATTTGCATAACTGCGGGAAGGCAGAAACGTAATAAAAAAGACAAGGTATGATGGGGAGTCATGCCTTGCCTTCTTTTACAGGTTTTCAAAAAGTCGAAATTTTTTATATTAGGAGGTACATGTTTGCTGAAACATGGAAAACCTGTTTATTATATTATAAATATAATTACAAAAAATACAAATGTTTTTAATTAAAATATAAAATTATTATAATAATAAAAAATGCATTCAGATAAATTCTTTAAATATATAAGAACGGTTTTGGCGATTTAAAATTATTTCACCAAACTTTCCGGTGAGATTTCGACGGAAAGTTACAAAAAAAGGCACGTATAAGGTAGAGCATGTACTGACCCCCATAAGTTAGACCTAGAAATCTAGCTTATGGGGGTCAGCTTTTTATGGCAAAATATAGTTATGAATTTAAGATGAAAGTTGTTAACGAGTATTTGCAAGGGAAGTTAGGGTATAGGCTATTATCAAAGAAGTATCATATTCCTAGCGACAACGTTCTCAAAGAATGGGTTGCCGTGTATCGTGAGAACGGTTCACAAGCTCTTCAACGGTCACGCCAGAAGAAAACATACTCTTTTCAATTTAAGCAATATGCGGTAGAGTTATATCTAAGTACAGAGTCATCTTACAACGAGTTAGCTCTTTCGCTAGGTATACATACACCAAGTATTCTAACCTCTTG
>NZ_FNHQ01000046.1 GCF_900103535.1 Megasphaera paucivorans
TCTGGCAGGCTTTGCTACCTGGCCTTTAAATCCTTTGAACAGTTTTTTATATTTCTTTTCTACCAGATTCCACGGGATGAATTCTGCTTTCTTGATCCAACGGTTGTTCGGATCCATTTGTAATCCCAAGGGTTGATTAAAATCTTCGAATGAAAGTTGTTTAGAAGGAGTTTTATACATTTTACGTCACCTGTGTGCAAGAGTTTTGAGCTGTTTTCCACCATACTCATGCACTTATTATACTACGAAACGCTGATGAATACTGCAGTGATGCATATTATTGGTTTGTGCAGTTTATATTATTTAATAGTCTCATTAAATAATTCTTTAATTTTTTTCATATTTCTAAATCAGAACACTTCACATAACGTTTTTATCAATAATGAATGTATCGTTTTATTACACTAAAATATACTACATATAAAAATACCATACTATATAACATCTTATAAGTTGTACGCTATTCAAACAGCCTTTAAGACATTTTGTTCGCATATAAAATATGATTTGTATATACGTTTATGTTGGCATTATATCATTTACTGTGTAAAATTTCAATATAGTATTGCTTTATTTTATAAATTGAAAGAGGCTTCATGTAAAAATATTTTTAAATAGTATCGAACAACATCGCAACATACTACAAAAAAATATTAACTATAATAAAGTAAAAAAAATTAATCCCGGCCATTTAATTCATGACCGGGATTTTTTACTATGTAACATGATTCTCTGTACCATTTCAACGTTACATATCTCATTCATTTTAATTTATGTAATTTACAGGATTATCACACTCTATCATATTTTTTTTCTGCTCTCCCCCATATTAATATATGCAGTCCTATATTTTTAAATAAGCTGTCCCTATCATTTTACTCGCATTTCGTTGGAAATTAAGCTTGGTCGCATTCATCATCCAACCATTATTATTTATTACTTATATTAATTAGGTTTACAAACAATTACCTAAATTTTTATTTAGTTTTAAACAACAGCGAATTCTCAAACAAATCTTTATCAATATTTAAATCTCTAAAAATACCTTCGAGATTTTCTTTTGAAGTTTTTAATGCATGAATAGCTAGTTCCTTTTTCTCTTTAGTTAATCGAAACGACGGAATACTGATGCTTAATGCTGCAATAATTTTCCCAGCATACATCAATGGAACTGCAAAACAACATATACCAGAAGATACTTCTTCTTTTTCACTGAAATACCCTCTTTTTTTTGCTATCAGGCATTCTTTTATTAATTGGTCAAAATCCGTACACGTATTTTTAGTTACCGGCTGTAATCCATTTTTGTATATTTGATGTAACTCTTCCAATGTAAATTCACTAATCAAAGATTTTCCTAAAGCGGTACTATATGCAGGTAACCGTTTCCCCACAAAAGAAATGAGGCGAATCGGTTCAGAAGAATCTTCTTTTGCCAAATATAAAACATCTCCATCAATTAATATACCTAACTGGCACACTTCCGATGTTGCTTCTACAACCTTTTTCATTTGAGACTTAATTAAAGATAATACATCTATATTGTGCAAACACGATGATCCCACAATAAATGAATTTATTCCAATGATATACTTGCCACCATTTCCACTCAAAGTAATAAATTGCCGATCACAAAGAGTACGAATAATTGGAACAATAGTACTTTTAGGTACTTTAATAGTCGCGGCAATTTCTGTTAAAGAAAAACCATCTTTTGAAGTAGAAAGTAATTGCAAAATATCAAGTACGCGGGCTGTTGGCCTGTGTTCAGAAGTTAACATATACTAGCCTCCTTGTATAATAATTTATAAAATTAGAAATTATTATTGATAAATAATATAATTTTATACTAGTCTTATTTTACGATTATATCATGGATTAAGAATAATATAAAATTATATTTAAGACAAATGACTTTATACCCAATATTAATTTCTATTCTTAAATTATAATAAATATTGAGATATAGTGGACACTTTCTATCCACCATACCTCATTCAAAAAAAAGATATAGTTAAAAAGATATCTCCTAGGCTAAACAATAGATCCTATATGTATTATACCCAAAAATCATTTTATTTAGAAGATATTTTCATATTTTTTTATTTTTATCCGCAAAAAACTTTTATACTATGTGCTAATATATGCCTTCAAGTGTATAAACTGACCATAATTTTATCTACTCTTTCACTAAAAACAAAATATAAAAATCACTTTTCGTATTTCAAAAACCTAAAAAAAATACGGAACATTCAAATGATTTGAATGTTCCGTATAAAATAAGCATCATGGTACGTCAACTCACCATTTGATATGAAAATTATTATTTCAATTCAACAGTAGCGCCGGCTTCTTCCAATTTAGCTTTAAGAGCTTCGGCATCCGCCTTAGCAGCGCCTTCTTTAACAGCAGCAGGAGCACCATCAACAAGAGCTTTAGCATCTTTTAAGCCAAGACCGGTTACTTCACGGACAACTTTAATTACGCCAATTTTCTTTTCGCCGGCATCTTTAAGAATAACATCAAATTCAGTTTTTTCTTCTTCAGCAGCAGCAGCGGCCGGAGCAGCAGCAACGGCAACCGGAGCAGCAGCGGACACACCAAATTTTTCTTCCATAGCTTTTACCAATTCAGAAAGTTCCAAAACGGTCATGTTTTCAATGGCTTGCATGATTTCTTCTTTAGTCATTTTAAAATACCTCCAAGTATCTTTTTTTGAATTAAAAATTAAGCACTAGCTTGTTCTTCTTTTTGTTCTCGTACAGCATTAAGCACATATACCATATTGCGTATATTGCCTTGCAGTACATTGACAAGGCCGGAAATCGGCGCCTGCATACTGCCAACCAATTTTGCAAGAAGTTCTTCGCGGCTTGGCAAATCTGCTAACGCATTTACAGCGACACTGTCAATTACTTGTCCATCAACTAAACCTGCTTTTATTTCTAAAGCTTGCGTCTTTGTTTCTTTGATGAATTCCTTTAAGATTTTCGCTGGAGCAATTGCATCTTCTGTTGAAAATGCCAAGGCTGTCGGGCCCTCTAAGTGTTCCCCCAGCGCTTCCAATCCAGATTCATTGGCAGCAATGCGGGTTAAGGTATTCTTAATAACCTTATATTCCACACCATTCGCTAAGAATTTACGGCGAAGTTTTGTTACCTGTGCTACAGTAAGTCCTGTAAAACCAACTAGGACAGCACCTTTTGATGTTGTCAATTTTTCTTTCATATCAGCAACAACCGCTGCTTTTTCTGCAGAAACAGGTTTCTTTTCATAATTAGACATTATTCGATACACCTCCTTAATTTGGGATTTATATCGTCTTAGCAAACAAAAACGGCCTCATTGGTAATGAGGCCGAACTAGTTTCAATTTATATATCTGCTAGTTACATAGCCTCAGATGGCGGACTTTCGTCCATTATACATACCCTCAGTCTACAGCTAAGAAAGATATTTAATTTTCGTCAGCTTTTACAATCCCTTTAACGCTGAACTGATTAATACGAATGCCAGGTCCCATTGTAGAGCTTACCGTAATAGACTTGATATATTGACCTTTTGCACCTGACGGTTTAACCTTGACGATTGTATCAACAAGAGTAGTCAGATTTTCAATCAACTTGTTCGCATCAAACGATTTTTTGCCGATAGGAGAATTAATAATACCTGCTTTATCAGTACGGTATTCTACTTTACCAGCTTTACTTTCTTCGACAGCTCTTGTTACGTCCATCGTTACCGTACCAATTTTCGGATTAGGCATCAACCCTTTAGGTCCTAAAATCTTACCTAAACGGCCAACTTTGCCCATCATATTCGGTGTCGCTATCGCTACATCAAAATCTGTCCAGCCACCTTTGATTTTTTCAATCAACTCATCTGCACCGACAAAATCAGCACCGGCTTCTTGAGCTTCTTTTTCTTTATCGCCTTCAGCAAATACAAGGACCGTTTTGGATTTACCGATACCATGCGGCAATACAATAGCGCCACGCACCTGCTGATCAGCATATTTCGGATCAACATTCAGATTAACAGACAATTCAACGGTTTCGTCAAATTTGGCCGTATCCATTTTTTTCAAGATATCAATTGCTTCAGCCGGTTCATACAGTTTTGCTTTATCAACCAGTTTTGCAGCTTCAGCATATTTCTTGCCTACTTTTGCCATCTAATTTCCTCCTTATGTGGTAATGACGGGGATATCCCCTTCCACGGGATACGCATCAATCAACGATATCAATGCCCATGCTGCGTGCAGTGCCTTCAATCATCTTCATTGCCTGTTCAACTGTGTTAGCATTTAAGTCAGGCATCTTTGTTTCCGCAATTTCACGGACTTTGTCGCGTCCCAATTTTGCAACTTTTTTCTTATTCGGTTCACCCGAAGCCTTGTCAAGACCTGCTGCTTTCTTTAATAATACAGCTGCAGGCGGCGTCTTCGTAATGAAAGTAAAGGATCTATCATCATAAACAGTAATTTCAACAGGAATAATATAGCCGACCTGTTTTGCAGTCCGTTCATTGAATTCCTTTACAAATGCCATAATGTTGACACCAGCCTGGCCTAATGCCGGACCAATCGGAGGCGCCGGAGTTGCTTTGCCAGCTTCGCATTGAAGTTTTACCATTCTTGCTACTTTTTTTGCCATGGTTGTTACACCTCCTTACAATACAAGATGTGGTTAAACGGATTTTAATATCCTCCCACTCGCGGTAACACGTACCGCATTAGAAGCATTTATTCCAGACTCTTCTCTATTTGAGAATAGTCGACTTCTACCGATGTTTCCCGGCCAAACATATCAATGAGGCCTTTTAAGGTTCCTTTTTCTTCATTAATCTCCGTAATAACGGCAATGAAGTTTTCAAATGGACCTGATGTAATACGAACTTGTTCGCCTACTTCTACTGAAATATGCGGACGTGATTCATTATCCATACCCTGCGATTTAAGAATGCGCTTGACTTCGTCCGGTTCTAACGGAATAGGCTTTGTAGCTGAACCAACGAAGCCGGTAACGCCCGGCGTATTGCGAACGACATACCAAGAACGGTCATTAACTTCCATTTCCACTAAGACGTACCCCGGAAATACTTTACGTTTAACCGTGCGTTTTTGTCCGTCTTTCATATCCACTTCATCTTCCATCGGCACAAGTATACGGCTTACCATATCTTCCATGCCCATAGATTTGACCTTGCGTTCCAAGTTGGCCATTACTTTATTTTCATAACCGGAATACGTATGGATGACATACCATTTTTTGTTTGTTTCCATCTATACTCGGGCCCCCTATCCAACTACTAAGCGGAGCAGTTTAAACAATTGAGAAAAAACACCATCTGACACAGCAATAACAGCCATAACAACAATCATCGTAACAAATACCATTACGGTGTATGTAATCATTTCTTTTTTTGTCGGCCAGATTACCTTTTTCATTTCTACTTTTACTTCACGTAGGAAATTGCCCGATCCCTTTTTTTTCTTTTTTTGCGACGCCGCACTCGGTGTTGCCATATGACCTC
This sequence comes from Megasphaera paucivorans, assembly GCF_900103535.1. Lineage (GTDB taxonomy): Bacteria > Bacillota > Negativicutes > Veillonellales > Megasphaeraceae > Megasphaera_A > Megasphaera_A paucivorans. The sequence goes on from NZ_FNHQ01000046.1 coordinate 5,535, forward strand.
TCACATCCTTAAGTTAGACCTTAATAGTCTTACTTAATACACAGAATTATTTCGTTTCTTTATGTAACGTTTCTTTTTTGCAGAACGGGCAATACTTCTTTAATTCCAAACGATCCGGATTATTTTTCTTATTTTTGTTCGTCCGGTAGTTACGCTGTTTGCATTCTGTGCATGCTAATGTAATCGCAGTACGCATCCCTTACACCTCTCTCAGTAATAATCAAATTAGTAATCGCAAGCCTAACTCACGCATGATTGCTATAATACTTTATCACAAACAAGCAATCAAAGTCAAGATTATTTTTCCATAACTAAAAAAGCTAGGTGTCAAGCACCTAACTTTTAAAAGTATATCATATAAGTACTCCGCTTGTCAATCTTTATGCGGTTCAATGTCCGCTCCAAAAATTTCTTTTCCCAAACCTTGAAACCAAAGAACAATAATTTTTTTCAAACTATCTTTATCATTTCCAGAAGCTCCCATGGCAGCAGACAAAAGATGATCTATAACCATCTGTGCCCAATCATAATCATATCGTTGAAAGGCTCCCTTGCCGGAAAGTTCAGGAATCCGCTCCATAAGAGGTTGAAAAATATCGTTACTGATTTCCAACATATTTTTTGAAATAGGATACGAATAGGTTGATTTATCTTCATCATTTTTCATAAAAATCAATGCTAATTCATCATTTTTCTCATTATCTTCCGCATATTCCACATGATATGCAGGAAGATAAAATTGTTTTTTTTCTTCCTCCTTCAAAAGATGGAACGCTCCATATTTTATAAATTCATACAAACGGTCATCATAAGAACTTTCCAATTCAATAATTTTTTCCCGCCATTCCCCCCACGAACGCACCATGCGGCAACAATAATTTTCATAGTCACCTGCTCCGAAAAAATCACGAAGTTCTCCCAGATTCATTTCCATATTCGTATCCGGCACAAGCCAAACCATAAATTCCCTGCCCCGGTCGATATATAAACACGGTGCATCAATGCGAATCCTAGAAAAACACTTAGGGCAAAAGTAGAAAAACAACATTGGATCGTGCAGCAACCTTTCTCTTAATTCGGGATTCTTATCCGTATCAATGCAATCCCAAGTTTTAAAGCTCCCCTCGCCTTGACATTTCGGACATGTAATTGCAATTTCAACAGCATGGGTTCCACCTTTTGCAGTCATTTTTATCCCCCTTTATATTACTATATATAGTATATGGTTCAATAGGCTTCTATAATTTGTGATGCCGCTTTTTCCATATCAATAATACTATTCTTCTTTCGTATATCAAGAAAAGGTCTTAAAAATCCTTTCATTTGCCGTATTCCTTCAGATAAAAGAATCGGATCGGGTTCATTTTCCTTCATATGCAGTAACGTTAAAGCCGCCATTGCTTCGTCAATACACTCCAGTTTTTCATTTTTATCAGCTGTAGCTAAATACTCCAGCCAAAATATAACGGTTGCCTTCGTATAGGCATCTTGTGTCATTTTATCAGGGCATACCATATCAATTCGGTCCAATCCCATACCCTCATTCATGATAACGGGTACAGCATCAGCCGCTGCTTTTGCCAAAGGATACCGTTTATCCGCAGTTGCTATAGATGTAAAGGCAATATGATGCAATTCTCGTTCCTTAGCCAGCGCTAAGCTCTGCTGATAACAGGAAATAAGAATTTTATCTTCATTTTTTTTCCCACCGGTCCACAAGGGACCCACGGTATGTATCACAAACCGTGACGGCAAATGATAGCCATACGTAATTTTGGCCTTTCCTTCAGGACAGCCGCGAAGGTTTCGGCAAGCTGCCGTTAAAGATACACCCCCAGCTCGATGAATCGCACTGTCCGTTCCACTGACACCTAATAACGTCGAATTTGCCGAATTGACAATCGCATCGGCTTTCCATTTTGTTATATCTCCTATCAAGATTCGGAATTGCATAAAATCACGTCCTTTATATGAAGAAAATAATACAACACATTGCACTATAATAATTATACTTTATACTGGCGAAAATAGAAAGCAATGATAATCCGGTACCAACACAAAACATTTATAATATTTCTATCTGTATTAATAATGAAATGATAATTTATTTTCTCCTTGCTTTCTTCTTAAAAAAAGTGTATATTATTGTCTTGTAATTTGGTTAACTTAATTAACCATTAATTTATTATTTTAAAACTAAGGAGTATCTAATGAATCCTTTATTTCAAGAATTATCATATGCCGCACGACGAATGATCAAAGCGGAAAATGAACTATTAAAAAAATTCGGTATTACCTATTCTCAATGGGCTTTTATCGTATATTTACATCATCATCCTGCCACTCCATTAGTCGCGGCTGCCCGCTACTACATGATAAAAAAACCGGCAATTACCGCCATGAAAAATAAATTTCTAGAGAAGGGTTGGATATGTGAGGAAACGGGCCGCGATCAAAGAGAAAAACGTATTTCTCTTACCGTAAAAGGCCAACAACATTTTACGATAATCAATTTGCATATCCGAAAACTCGAAATTGATTTTTTTCAGATACTGGATGCAGAGGAACAGCATCAATTACAAAAAATGCTGTCGCATATTAATCAAGGAGAACCTAGTTTATGAAAAGTAAATTATGGACACGAAATTTTATTCTTGACACTAGCATCAATTTTCTTTTATATGTTATTTTTTATCAGCTTATGCTATGGTCTACAAATTATTCTATCGTTACTTGGCATTCTTCTATCAGTGAAGCGGGACTTGCTTCAGGCATTTTTATTATTGGAGCACTTCTTTCAAGAATTATTACGGGACATATTATTGACATATTGGGGCGTAAAAAGTTGTTAATTATAGGGACTGTCTTATATTTAACAGCCATTCCCTTGTACTTTTCTGCCAGTACTATTATTTTATTTTTTACTGTACGATGCTTTCACGGCATAGCCTACGGCATATCTGCTACCGCAGCCAGCACGATAATTGGTGCTATTGTCCCGGCTGACCGAAGAGGTGAGGGAATTGGTTATTATGCACTCGGAAATACATTGGCCTCCGCCGCCGGCCCATTTCTGGGTATTACCCTCTGCAGCGGCGGAAACTTTTCACTCAATCTCTACGTCTGCATGATATTAGCAATAGTCACTTTAATCCTATCATTTTTACTGCATTCTCCAGAACATACTTGCTCTGCAGAAGAGAAAAAGACACTGCGTAAAGTTTCTTTCAACAATTTTTTCGCAGTTCGTGCGTTACCGATTTCGTGCATATCTTTCCTTTGCGGTATAGCATATTCTGCCGTACTTAGTTTTATGGGGGCTTATGCGGATGCGCAGGAACTTGCTGCCGGCGGCAGTCTTTTCTTTTTTGCCTATGCATTAACGTCTCTATTCAGCCGTCCTATTACAGGTCATTTACTCGACCGTTTTGGCGGCAATATCGTCATGTATCCTACATTGATTATTCTGGCTCTGTGCATGGCTACACTCGGTCTTGCTTCGTCAACTACTTATTTTATTTTAGGTGGTATTTTTCTCGGGCTCAGTTACAGCACGGTTACTTCCGCAGGGCAAGCGCTGGCGATTTACGGTATTCCCAGCAATCAAATAGGTCTTGCAACATCAACTTTTTTTGTTTTAATTGATTTAGGCGTTGGTATTGGCCCTTATATGCTCGGTGAACTGGTACCTGCGTATGGTTTTTCCAGTGTCTATTACCTTGCTTGTTTTATCGCCATCGCAGCTATTCCATTATATTATATCACGATTGGCCGTCGCGGTATGTTCACACTACGTTGGATGCATGTTGTACAGCGCCGTGTTGAATTACATGAAAAACATGCTAAAGCAGCTGCCTCCCGCCATCATATTATTCCCCCATCAGTATCTGACTCTTTCTAATTCAGAATATGCAAAATAATCAATAATAAAAAAACTGCAGTATAAAAATTCTGATAGAAACATTGTTGTTTCTATCAGAATTTTTATACTGCAGCACGAAACATCAACTCAAAAAGAAAAAATGCTGCGATTTTTCTTTTATCCAGTAAATCTTACCCTTCCACAAATTGCAATGCCTTCATCGTTTTATCTGCCAGTCCTGCCATTTTTTTTGTTGTAACAGCACATACAGCAATACGAACTCCCAGTTTCAGCGGCACAGCAAATATTAAATCATCATGCAGTTTATGACAAACAGCATCCGGATCTTCCGACGGAATAGACAAAAAGAATCCCGCTTTATAAGGAAGCGCCGGCAATCCACACTTCTTTGCTTCTTTCATAAAAACGGCTGCCCGCTGGCGGATAATTTGATAGAAACTTTCCCGTTCTGTCTCAAATTGTTTTAACAATATCGAATCTGATTGGATCTGTATCAATGTTGTCATTGCCGCTCGATTAGTATTAGACCACGTAGCCCGGCTTGTGTATTCGCTCACAGCTCTGAATTCATTGATGATATCCTTATTAGAAGACAAGCCAATAAGCGCCCCCATACGTTGCCCATATAACGTATATCCCTTGGACATACTAAAGGCAAACATAACAAAAAGTTCGTCAGGAAGATTGCTGAACAGCTTCATAAAACGCCGCGTTTCATTTTTTTCTCCGGCATACGCAATATATGCAATATCAACAAGAATAGAAATACGTTTTCCATTTTCCACACATTTGCGGCATATATCGAGAACTTGCGACCAATCTTCTTCAGATAAAGTATATCCCGTTGGATTGTGTGCCGGTGTATTAATAATAATAAGCAGTGAATTTTGACTTTTTAATATTTCCGTAACTTTATTAAAAAAAGAACGGGTATTAAAATTCCGGTCTTTATCAAATAAAGAATATGTCGTCAAATTACACCCCATTTCCCGGCATAATACACTATACGGTCCCCAATACCAATCAGAAGTTAATACTTGATCACCCGTTTCTGCATAATTAGCAATAGCATGATGAACTGCGCCAGCACCTCCGGCAGTAGCAACTGCTTCCATATAGCCGTCCGGCCGCTGTTCTGCAAAGGTTAAATTAATAACAGACTCCAAATATTCCGGAAGTCCTGCAATAGGCGCATATTGGATAATATCCTGTATCGGCAGTTTGCGAAATACTTTTTCCACGGTTGGAATGCATGCCAATGTTTCTTCTTCATCCATATATGCTCCAATAGTAGCATTTACCACATGATCTGCTCCATGCACTCTAGCTGCTGCTACTGCAGCTCCACTGGCACCAAAAATAGCATCACTTAATTTTTTCCCCATTGCGTGGGATGCCGCCATGCTCTTACTCATGTAAAATTCCTCCTTATTCTCTGTCCCTTCAAGTTGTACTGTATAAAGCAAGAACCCGGCTAACCAAGCCGGGTTCTTGCTTTATACAGTACGTCTTAATGTATACTATATACCCCCTGCAGCAGGGTGCTATCTCTTTATTGCATATTTATTATACTCTATTACTATACAAAAGAAAATATAGTTTTACATGTATACAATATACCGATTATCGTTTAAAAAGCATCCCATTCAGCAAAACGTTCATTCATGCGATTTTTTTTTATCTTATCTTGTTGCCTTGATTCTATCCGTCCAAACGGCATCCTTCCACAGGCTATCACTCGTTTATAAAACAGTACTACCGCTTCTTCTTCTGTAATTCCCATTTTTTTAAATATTTCACATGCCTGCATTCTTGTTTTCTCTTCTATGCTGATTTCCATCTTTATTTCTCCTTATTTATTATGGAACGGCTTTTTTCCTGCGCTACTGCTTCTGCCTCACGATTAATACTTGACAACGTGGCCATATTCGTAACTGCATACAGTACAGACCTCAAAATAACAGACGCTAAAACAGCCCCTGTTCCTTCTCCCAAAGCCATCTCCGCATGAATAGGCACCTCATATTCATCAATGCCGGCCATACGCAAAGCCATGCCCATGCCCGATTCTCTCGACATATGAGACGGCAAGGAATAGTTTCTGACCTCAGGATTTAGCTGCACGGCACATGCTAATGCTACAGCAGTAATAAAGCCATCAATGTAAAACGGCAGCTGGTGTTCCCTACAGGCCAGCATAGCACCACACAGGGCCGCCAAATCAAAACCACCAACATATCTGATCGCATCCGCCGCCGTATGAATCTGCGGTGCATATCGTTTTATCCCCTTGCTAACTATTTCACGTTTTTGCAGAACCTGGCTATAGTTCCCCTGTGCGGAACCATAGCCTACAAGAAATGCTGCATTAGGCGGTGCAATTGCCGTTAAAACTGCTGCAGAAGTAGTTGTATTGCCAATTCCCATTTCACCAAAGGAAAGAAAATTATATCCTTTTTTTTTAGCCCAATATACCATATTTTGGCCGGCTCTCAACGCTTTATTCAATTCCTCCTTTGTCATCGCCGGCTCTACAGAAAAATCTTTCGTACCACGGGCCACTTTATAATTTATCCCTACCGCCTCTTCGTGGTCGATACCAACATCAACAACCTGCCATGGAATGTCATTGCAGCGGCAAAAGCAACTTACCGCTGCCGATCCTTCTACCATATGTTTTGACTGCATATATGTAATCTCAGGAAGCTGTTGAACAATTCCCGATCGAACAACACCATTATCAGCGGCAAAAATAAGGTGTACCGGATTAAGCTTCTTTTCAAAATGTCCCCACGCCAAAAACACTTTACGGATCTGCTTTTCCCATATACCTAAACTACCGGGAGGTTTTGCCATATTATTAATGCGTTCTTCCACTTCTTCTGCAAAATTCATCTAACAGCACTCCTTCAATCGGCAATATAATTGCTGCCGCTTCAACGCAGACATTTCCAGCGGAGCCAGCTTTACATAATGCGGCAACGGTGTCCCGGACGCTTCATCAATATGTGCAAATGTTACAAAACATTCAGCTGCTTTTTCTTTTACAGGAAGAATCGTCATGCAAATATAAACTCCTACGCTGGCGGTTCCTGCATAAATAATCGTACTTGTAATACGAATAGAATCATTTTTATGTACAGGCTGCAGAAAAGATAGTCGTTCCAATCCAGCACACACAATATGAGGCGTCTGTAAAAAATTTTGTACTGCTAAAAAGCCGCATTCTATCATATAAGAGGCTGCCTGTCCGGCAAATAGCGTATCATGTGGATTCAAATCTTTTCCCAATACCATGTGCACCGCTGAAATATGTGCATCACAACCCAATCGAAACTCTGCCATATATATTCATCCTTTCACTCAATCAAATACATCTTCTTATTATTGTAACTCATACAAGCAAGAACTTCTACCCTGCCGCATATCCCCTTTATAGTACATATTTTTAATATTTCTCTATTCTTATCTATTCATTCTTTTTATACATACATTCATTTTAGTAAAATCATAATTGACTTTACTAAAATGAATTGAAAAATACCAGCATTTGTGTCACAATACATAATAGAAATTGAGGTGCATACTATGTCCACAATAAAAGATATTGCCAAAGATGCCGGTGTATCCATTGCCACTGTATCTATTGTATTAAATGGCAAGGGAAAGGAACGCAAAATTTCTCAGGATACGCAGACCCGGATTTATCAAATAGCGAAAAATTTAAATTACGTGCCAAATCAATCTGCAAAAAAACTGCGATCTATGCAAGAAGATAGCTATGCTGTAGCATTCTATTGGGCTACAGATTTTCGTATTAACTATTTAGCCCGAATTACATTAGGCCTCCAGGAGGAAATGCTGCGCCAGAAAAAACATATTCATTTAACCGTTGTTCCATATAAAGTAGATCAGCTAAAGGAACAAATGGCACTTACACAGAATACTTTTTTCAACGGTATAATCATCGCCAATATGTCTGATAAAGATTTAGAATTTTTAGATACATTAACACCTTCTTTTCCGATTGTACTTTTTAATCGTGAGATGGATACGTTCAGCAGTGTTACTATGGATAACTATGAAGTAGGTAAACAAGTCGCTCATCATTTTCTCAGCAAAAACCTTTTTGATGCTGCCGTGCTCACACATGACACAACATTTCCCATTATGCGTAAATGGATGAAAGGGTTTCTTGATACATATGCAGAAGCAGGCCATCCGCTGCAAGAGGATAAAATCATACTTTGCAATACCTCTTCCGCCAGTGCCATCGATGTTTGCAAAAAATTATATGCTGAAAAGCGTCTCCCTAAAGCAATGTTTTGTGAATCGGATGTATTAGCTCACGGAATGCTTTTTGCTTGTCATGAATTAGGGGTGTCTATCCCTCGTGACCTTGAAGTCTTTACGGTCGGCATCAACATGCCGGAATTGAATGATTATGCAGTTCCATCCTTATCGCGTATTGATATCCCCATGGGTGCGATCGGCGCCCAATGTATGCGTCTACTGATTGATCTTATTGAAAAGAAAATTACTCACCCTACAACAATTTATTTAGAAGGAAAGAAAATCATTGCCCAGTCGTCACCGGAGAAATAATTTATATTTTATTGTTGCATATATGATTATCTATTTATTTTTATCGTTTAAAACAACCATTTATAGTAATAATGGTTGTTTTTTTGTACAAAAAAAGCAGATACATTATTTTTATTACTGTATCTGCTTCAGACATATTTTTATAAGATAACGTTTTTTTGATTTCCCACAAGATATGTATCAATATTATCAAAAACAATAACAGCGCGTTTTTGCATGGACTCTTGTGTAGCAAAAGCAACATGAGGAGTAACGATAGTATTTTTAGCATGAAGAAGCGGATGGTTCATATCAAGAGGCGGTTCTTTTTCAAAAACATCAATACCCGCACCCGCAATTTTTCCATTATTAAGGGCATCCGCAAGAGCTTGTGAATCGACAACAGGTCCCCGAGCTTCATTAACAAGAATCGCCGTCGGTTTCATATAAGAAAGAGTTTCTGCATTAATAAGTCCTTTCGATTTATCTGTTACAGGACAGTGAAGCGATACAATATCTGCCTGCTCCATCATTTCTTTCATCGGAAGATAGGTTATCATATCCGTATTTGATTTATGTGAGAACCCATTATATGCAATAATTTTTGCTCCAAAGGCATGTACAAGCTGAGCCACCCGGTTACCAATAGCTCCAGTACCAATCAGTGCGACTGTTTTTCCTTCTAGCTCTGTACCAATAAAACCAGCTTTTGTACCTCCGGCACGGCATGTCCTATCCACCTGCGGGACATAACGCAAGAGTGACAAAATCATTGCCAGTGTCAATTCTGCCACTGCCACCGTGGAATACCCAGAAGCATTACTAACGGCAATCCCTTTCGCTTTTGCCGCAGCAAGGTCAACATGATCCACTCCCGTAAAAGCAACGTTAATATATTTAAGCTTTGGGCACGCGTTAATGACGGCTGCCTTCAATGGCATATTTGCAATAATAAGAATATCTGCCTCTTTTGCCTCTTCAATTTGAACAGCCGTGTCATCATTACGTTCATAAGCTGCAAATTCATATCCCTTTTCCTTTAACGGTTTAACATAAGATTCAAGAAGTTCTTTACTAATTCCTAAAGATTCAAGCAATACAATTTTCATAATGTAAACTCCTTTCAACACTAGAAATAATACATAACCATATCAGCCGTTACTGGTACTACCAATTTATGATGTTATAATACCACACTCATTCTAAAAAGTCTATGAAAATACCTTATCCGGTTTTGGAACAATTGCTCCCATTTTATTAAAAATTATGCATGTATCGTCAATGACATATGATCTATTATATCATAATGCTGATCAATTGCTTGAATACCTTCTTCCGGGTTCCCCCGCATAAGACTTTTATAAATTGTAATATGAGCATTATGCAATTGCTTCATAATGTCTGGTGATGCATGGCGCAATACAGTGCCAACCCACTGCCTATACACGGCAGAAATAGAATCCATCATGGCAATCAACAACGTATTTCTTGTCGCACGCACTAATAAATAATGAATTTCTTCATCAATCTTAATTTGTCTTTCTAAATCGGCTGTGGGAAAGAGCTCCAATAATTTCGCCATTTTAAAAAGATACTTATTTTCCTCTCGTTTTTTATATGCCAAATCATAAACAGTTTTTTCAATACATCGTCTAAATTGACAGATATCCGCTGCGTCCGTTTGATGCAAGATAAGCATCATTTCAATAGCATTAGAGAAACTTTGTGTAATATTGCCACTTAGATAATTTCCACGTCCCTGCTGGCTATCAATAAGTCCCATATTTTCTAATCGCTTCAAGGCTTCCCGTGTAGAGTTACGACTAATAGACAATGTCTCAGCAATTTTTCGTTCCGAAGGAATCCGGCTGCCAATTGTTATTTTTCTTTTTATAATTAATGAACGAATATATGCTATGGCTTTTTCGTACTCTTTCTTGTTCTCTTCCATCATATTCTCCTTCATAATAAGTACAACAATGAGTCTGCCATTTGCATTTTATCATGTTATTAGATAAAGCTCAACAAAAAAAGACCTCGAAAAATGTATTCTGTAGTGACCCCATAAAGTTAGACCTAACCGTAGTAGCATTTATTGCTGCTACGGTTTTTATTATGCTGCGACATGACGCAACCGATAGTTTACCGGACTTAGCCAGCCAAGCTTTGCCTTGATTCTACGGTTGTTATAATAGATAATGTATGTCTGAATTGCTTTTTGTAACTCTTCGAAGCTGTGATATGTACGGCCATAATATAGTTCCTGCTTTAATAGTCCAAAGAAATTTTCCATCACGCTATTGTCAAGGCAGGTTCCCTTTCGGGACATGCTCTGATAAATCCGTTCTTCTTTTAAGCGGCTAACATATTCTCCCATTTGATAGGCCCAACCCTGGTCGGAGTGAAAGGTCCGTCGATAAGGACA
>NZ_FNHQ01000031.1 GCF_900103535.1 Megasphaera paucivorans
TGTTTTCATACTATTCACTCCTTTATTATTTCTATACTTTAATACTATCTGTACTATACGCCGTAATTGTCACAATTTAATGACATCCGTGTTACGATTTATTTAATTTAATAGAGTAATTTTGACAAAAAGAATATATTTGAAAAATAAAAATCTGATGATATACTGAAAATATAAAAGGTACGCCATAAGATGATTCTGACGGTAAACCGGTTTTGAGATCCGTGTAATAATCACAAAGGGGCAGCCTGCGTGAGTAACGTACATAGATAAAGATATCTATGTACGTTTTTTGTTATTTTCAGTGAAAAGATATTTTTTAAGGAGGATAGAAATGGACAAAAAATTAGCATTGATCGGCATTATTGTGAACAATAGGGAAAATGTAGATCAATTAAATGAGATTCTTCATGAATACGGTGATTTTATCATGGGACGCATGGGAGTACCCTATCATGAGCAAAAGATGTCTGTCATCAGTATCGTTATTGATGCGCCGGAAACGATAATCCGTGAGTTATCTGATAAATTAAGTACACTTTCATATGTTAGCAGCAAAACTATTTACGCAAAGGAAGAAGATGAGTTCACTCACTAAAGGTGTGTACACAGCGCTGCCTTTTCCGTATAATATAATGTATTAAAGAGGGGCGGTTGATGATGAAATCACAAGAAATTAGATTTATGCAAAAGGTAATTGGCAAGTACACATGGGTACATGTCTTGTTGGTAGGTATAGCCCGTTTTGGATACGTGTTGTATATCGTCTATGGAATTGTTGAGTGGTTTCGTCCAGCCTCTTTTCGTGAATTGCAGCAGCGTCGTCATACGTTGCTGTATTGCCTGTTCTCTGTTATGATCGGATCGGGAATTTCCTTTATTATTGGTAAAATATGGCGGCGACGGCGTCCGTTTGTAAAAGACGCTTCATTAGGACTTATACCACATACGGATAACGCTTCTTTTCCCAGCAATCATACAGCAAATTCCACTGCAGTTGGACTTCATTTGCTGCAGCATAGAGCTATGTTGGGACCTGTATTGACTGTTTACAGCATGGTTCTCGGTTTTTCCCGGATTTATACGGGAGTACATTATGTAACCGATGTTTTGGGGGGAGTTATTTTGGGGGCTATCAGTCATTTTTTGGTAGCGCGGCGGTCGTGGGCAATACGTTGGGCTGATTCTATCTGTTATGGCTGCGCTGTATTGGAAGTCTTGGTAAAAAAATGGTGGCATCTCAGGTGAAATTTTCCTGGAAAAAGTATTCAAAAACAGCCTTGTTCTGCTATAGAGAAATAGCAGAACAAGGCTGTTTTTTGTGTTTTTTTATATTACATACAAAATAGTTCTTTATACGATTTTAATACAAAGAGCCTATTCGTTAACACCGATTTTATAAGATATCCGATATACTGTGAATATCAAAAAAAGAATATCCAAAAGAATTTTTTGATACTATTTTCCTGATTAAGAGGCGATGATGAATGAAAAAGCATGTATTGATTATAGCGTCGTATCTAGTTATTTATATTGTCATTGCAGAAATTCTTGCAGGATATATCCAGTTTTAACAACAGGAGGCCATAGGATGGATATTATTATTATGTGTATAGGTATTATTGCAATAGCTTTGTTAGGGTATTATGTGTATATTCTCATGACAGGAGATGAATAAGAATGGGTAATGCCATACTTCAATATACGGTGTATGTAGGAATTTTAATTTTATTGGCAATCCCTTTGGGAAAATATATAAAAAATATTATGGAAGGTAATTATACGATCCTGTCTCGTTGGCTGCTGCCTGTGGAAAAGGGCATATATGCCGTATTGCATATCGACAGAGAGGAACAAATGACATGGAAACAATATGCAGCAGCTGTTTTCGTGTTTTCTCTGCTTGGCATATTGACCGTATTTTTACTGCAAATACAGCAGGCTCATTTGGCAGGCAATCCCCAACACCTTCCTAATGTTTCCTGGGATTTGGCTTTTAATACAGCCGTTAGTTTTGTTACGAATACAGATTGGCAGGCTTATACAGGAGAAGCGACGCTTAGCTATTTAACGCAATTTGCAGGATTGACCGTTCAAAATTTTGTTTCAGCAGCAACCGGGATTGCTGTATTGTTTGCTTTGATTCGTGGGTTTATTAAAGTAAAAGAACAAGGACTGGGAAATTTTTGGGTAGATATGACTCGTATTATTATTTATATTTTACTTCCGCTTAATATTGTTTTGGCGTTTTTTTTGGTCGGAGGCGGTGTTATTCAGAATATGCATGCGGCTGAAACGGTTCCTCTTGTAGAACCGATAGCAGTGAATTCAGATGGGACTGTTATAACCGGAGCCCAAATAGATAGAGAAACCGGAAAAGTAACATTACATGGAAAAAACATAGATACGGCTGTTGTTGTAACAAAACAATTTATACCCATGGGACCTGCGGCGAGTCAAGTTGCCATTAAACAGTCCGGCACAAACGGGGGGGGATTCATGGGAGTTAATGCTGCACATCCCTTGGAAAATCCGACGCCGTTTACCAATCTGCTGGAAATGCTGTCTATTTTACTTATTCCGGCCGCCTTGTGTTTTACCTTCGGCTATAGTGTAAAAAATAAAAAGCAGGGAATTGCTATTTTTGCGGCAATGTTTATATGTTTGATCATGGCTGTCGGCATTATGGCTGTCAGTGAACAAGCAGGAACCTCACAGTTGGTGCAGCATGGCAGTGTTAATATTACCATGGTCGATCAGGCTGGCGGTAATATGGAAGGGAAAGAAAGCCGCTTCGGTATTGCCAGTTCAGTAGTATGGGCTGCTTTTACAACGGCAGCTTCCAACGGTTCGGTTAATTCTATGCTGGATAGTTATACTCCCTTGGGGGGATTCATCGCGATGCTGCAAATGCAACTGGGAGAGGTTATTTTCGGCGGCGTAGGCTGCGGCCTTTATGGTATGCTGGCTTTTGCTATTCTTACTGTTTTTATTGCAGGGCTTATGATTGGACGAACGCCGGAGTTTCTTGGCAAAAAAATTGAACCGTACGAAATGAAGTGGGCAGCATTAATTTGCCTGGCCACTCCTATGGTCATCCTTATCGGCAGTGGAATTGCCGCAATGGTTCCTTCTGTGCCGGCTAGTCTCGGCAATACCGGGGCACGCGGATTTTCCGAACTACTGTATACCTATTCTTCTGTCGGCGGAAATAATGGGTCCGCTTTTGCCGGGTTTAATGCCAATACTCCTTTTGTTAATATATCGACTAGTTTGATTATGCTTGTTTCCCGGTTTCTGCCTATTTGGGGAACGTTGGCTATTGCCGGCAGTTTAGCTGGTAAAAAGAAAATAGCGGTAACGGCAGGAACTCTTTCTACGACAAATAGTATGTTCGTTTTCCTGCTCATTATGGTGGTACTGCTTATTGGTGCGCTGAGTTTCTTTCCCGCCTTGGCGCTAGGTCCATTGGCTGAGTTTTTCGGTACTATAAGGTGAGGAGAATATATGATGAGTACAAAAAATAAAAACGTATTTTGGGATAAAAAGATACTTTATAGAGCGATGATAGATTCTGTACTGAAACTAGATCCTAAAATGCAGGTTAAAAATCCTGTTATGCTCCTTGTTTATATTTCAGCGATTGTTACAACACTGCTTAGTATGATAGGTGTATTTGGGTTAAAAGATACCTCGGCAGCCTATACAGCAGCTATTGCCGCAATTCTTTGGCTGACAGTTCTTTTTGCCAATTTTGCCGAAGCAATTGCGGAAGGGCGTGGCAAAGCACAGGCAGATACGCTGCGAGCCGCAAAAAAAGAAGTGCCGGCACAGCAAATAAGGACTCCGGAGGAAAAAAACAATATAACGACGATTGCTTCCTCTATGTTAAAAAAAGGTGACTTTATTATTGTCAATGCGGGAGAAATTATTCCCGGAGATGGGGAAGTCATTGAAGGGGCAGCTTCCGTCGATGAAAGTGCGATTACCGGAGAATCAGCGCCGGTTATCCGGGAAGCCGGAGGAGACCGCAGTGCCGTTACCGGAGGAACAACGGTATTATCTGATTGGCTGGTAATCCAAATTACTAGTGAGAACGGTCAAAGCTTTCTTGATAAAATGATTGCAATGGTGGAAGGCGCAGCTCGTAAAAAAACACCCAATGAAATCGCACTGCAGATTTTTTTAGTAGCCCTTTCGATTATTTTTATTTTGGTAACCATGTCACTGTATACGTATTCTGTTTTTACAGCAAAACTGCAGCATACAGGCAATCCTATTTCGATTACGACTTTGGTAGCACTGCTCGTATGTTTAGCTCCCACTACGATAGGCGCGTTGTTATCTGCCATCGGTATTGCCGGAATGAGCCGACTGAATCAGGCTAATGTATTGGCCATGAGTGGACGAGCTATTGAAGCGGCTGGAGATGTGGATATTCTGATGTTGGATAAGACGGGAACCATTACACTGGGGAACCGGCATGCATCTGAATTTGTACCTGTTGATGGAATAAGCGAATCAGAATTAGCAGATGCAGCACAACTATCATCTTTAGCGGATGAAACGCCGGAGGGACGCAGTATTGTTGTTCTGGCGAAAGAAAAATATAATTTGCGCGGCAGAAGCATAGAAAACATGGAATATATTCCGTTTACGGCGAAAACACGTATGAGCGGTGTAAATGACAAGAGTACAGAAATACGAAAAGGAGCAGCAGAATCAATCAAAACCTATGTAGAGGCGGCAGGAGGCATATACTCCAAAGAATGTGACCAAACAGTACAGCAAATCGCAAAACAAGGAGGAACGCCTCTTGTCGTTGCCAAAAATCATAAAATACTGGGAGTTATTTTTCTTAAAGATATTATTAAACAAGGAGTTCGGGAGAAATTTGCCGATATGCGCAAGATGGGCATTAAGACAATTATGATTACCGGGGATAATCCTATGACCGCAGCGGCGATTGCGGCTGAAGCCGGCGTTGATGATTTTCTCGCGGAAGCAACACCAGAAGGCAAACTTGCTATGATCCGCGAATTTCAAAGTAAAGGGCATTTAGTAGCGATGACCGGTGACGGTACGAATGATGCACCGGCATTGGCACAGGCTGATGTAGCGGTGGCTATGAACACAGGTACGCAGGCGGCTAAGGAAGCAGGAAATATGGTCGATTTGGATTCTTCTCCGACAAAGCTTATTGATATTGTACGTATTGGCAAGCAAGTCCTTATGACACGCGGTAGTTTGACGACCTTTTCCATTGCCAACGACCTGGCAAAATATTTTGCCATTATTCCGGCACTGTTTATCAGTATATATCCCGGCTTAGAAATGATGAATGTCATGCAGCTTCATTCTCCGCAAAGCGCCGTGCTTTCGGCGATTATTTACAACGCTCTTATTATCGTGGCACTTATTCCGCTGGCTCTTAAAGGGGTAACCTACCGAGAAGTCCCGGCAGCAGCCCTGCTTTCGCATAACTTGCTGATTTACGGACTGGGCGGCATTATTACTCCCTTTATTTTTGTAAAACTTATTGATATGCTGCTTGCTATGTTGGGAGTATAAATAAGAGGAATTATAAGGAGGACATTATGAATATAGTAAAACAAGTATTGCCCAATGCAGTAAAAATGTTTTTTATGATGACGCTGCTTTGCGGTATCTTATATACCGGGTTTATTACAGCCGGTGCCCAACTACTATTTCCGTATCAAGCGAATGGAAGCCTTATCCAGATGAATGAGAGAACCTATGGCTCGGCGCTGATAGGTCAGCCATATACGGATAATGGACATATGTGGGGACGTATCATGCAACTGGACATTTCTACCTATAAGGATGTAGATGGCAGCCCGCTTTTATATGCAGGACCCTCTAATTTAAGTCCCGCAGGAACTGAATTTAAAAAAATAGTGGCACAGCGGGTGGAAAAGCTGCGTGCCGCTGATCCGGATAAAAAAGGTACTCCGGTGCCAGTCGATTTAGTAACCGATTCCGGCAGCGGCTTGGATCCGGATATTTCTCCGGCGGCAGCTGCATACCAAGTATCTCGCATTGCCAAGGCACGGGGAATATCAGAAATAAGAGTAAAAAATATTATTGAAAAATGTACGACTGGCAGAACTTTTGGCGTATTGGGAGAACCGACGGTTAATGTGCTAAAGGTAAATCTTATGCTGGATGGAATCCTTTCGTAAGAATAGGTAAAATCGTGGTATAATAACGAAAAAGAGGTGAGAATATGCAGGATGCACGAGCGAATCCGGATGAATTGCTGAAGGCAATCCAAAAAGAACATACGAATCGATATGCCGGGCATCTGAAAATATTTTTTGGATATGCTGCCGGTGTCGGTAAAACCTATGCTATGCTTAAAGCGGCTCATGCGGCAAAACGTCGGGGGATGGATGTAGTTGTAGGATATGTAGAACAACATAGCCGACCGGAAACGACGGCCTTGCTGCGGCACTTGGAAATACTTCCTGTATGTAAAGTGGCTCATCAAGGCATTGAAATTGCCGAGTTTGATGTTTCAGGAGCACTGAAGCGAAATCCGCAGCTTATTCTTGTTGATGAACTGGCCCATACTAATATTGAAAATAATCGTCATAAAAAAAGATATCAAGATATACAAGAACTTCTGCGAGCTGGGATTGACGTTTACACGACTGTCAATGTTCAGCATATTGAAAGTCTCAACGATATGGTTGCTGCTGTTACAGGAATAGAAGTACAGGAACGCATTCCGGATAGTATATTTGATGATGCGGATCAGGTGGAATTGGTAGATATTGAGCCGGCAGATTTGATTGTACGCTTGCGGGAAGGGAAAATATATCGAGAGAATCGCATTGATTCGGCATTACATAATTTTTTTACAGTTCAAAATTTAACAGCTTTGCGTGAAATAGCACTGCGGCGATGCGCCGACAGAATGAACCGTCTTTCTGAAAGTATCCGTGTTCAGCATAATGATCAGTATTTTACGGACGAACATATACTGGTATGCTTATCATCTTCGCCGTCTAATGCTAAAATTATTCGCACCGCCGCCAGAATGGCCAAGGCGTTTCATGGAGGGTTTACGGCGTTGTATGTAGAAACATCCAAATCGACTTCGATGAGTGCGGAAAATCAGAAACGTCTGTGTGAAAATACCCGATTGGCAGAGCAGTTGGGAGCTTCTTTGGAAACTACGTATGGTGACGATATCCCATTCCAAATTGCGGAGTACGCCAAACTTTCGGGGGTGTCCAAAATTGTTGTCGGACGAAGTAATACACGCAGCCATAAACTGTTTCCGGCGACCGCTTTGACAGATAAACTTACGTCATATGTCCCCAATATGGATATATATATTATTCCTGATAAAATGACGGAAAATCAACATCATTGGGGTACAGGGGAAAAAACAGAAAAACCGCCGCTGCGGTTGTCCGATAGCATCATAACGGTATCTCTTCTCATCGTAACGTCGATTATTAGTCTCTTGTTTTATTCTTTTGGTGTCGGAGAAAATAATATCATTACTGTATATCTTTTGGGAGTACTCATTACGGCAATAGTAACATCACGGCAGTTTTACAGTATTTTGTTTGCAGCCTTGAGCGTTCTCACTTTTAATTATCTGTTTACAGCTCCCCGATTTACATTAGAAGTATATGATTCCTCCGACCTATTTACCTTTTTAATTATGTTTTTGGCCGCTTGCATAAGCAGTAATCTTGCCATACGCTTGAAAAAGCAGGCGCGGCAATCGACGCGAAATGCCTATCGCACACAAGTGTTATTTGATACAAGTCAGCTGTTGCAATGTGCAGAAAATGTACAGGAGATTATTACTGTAACGACGAGGCAGATGGCGCAGTTGTTAGGCAGGACCGTTGTTTTCTATGGTGTCGAAGGAGCGCAGCTGACAGCACCCGTTATTTTTCCGGTAGGAACAGAAGAACAATGTTTATATAGCAATGCCAACGAAGAAGCGGTAGCGGCCTGGGTATATAAAAACAATAAAAGGGCGGGAGCGACAACCGAAACGTTATCCAGTGCAGCGTGTCTGTATCTTGCTGTACGAGATCGTGAAAATGTCTACGGCGTGGTAGGCATCGTTATGCGACATCATCCTCTGGAAATTTCTGAAGACAGTATAGTTTTATCTATTTTAGGGCAATGTGCTTTGACCTTAGCTAGTAAACAAGCTGCGTTGGAAAAGGAAAAGGCGGCGCTTTTAGCTAAAAATGAACAAATGCGGGCAAATTTACTGCGTATGATTTCTCACGACTTACGAACTCCATTGACGTCTATCTCCGGCAATGCGGCAATTTTACTGGAAAATGGTGATACGTTGATCGAGAATAAACGAAAACGGCTTTATGCAGATATTTATGATGATTCTCTCTGGCTGATCAGTTTGACGGAAAACCTGTTGTCTGTTACAAAACTTAAAGATGGAACAATGAGTATTCAGCTTAAACCAGAGATTATGGATGACGTTATCTCGGAAGCACTGGAACATATCCAGCGTAAACGTACCGTACATACCATTACCGTTAAACCGGCGGAGGATATCGTCCTTGTAAAAATGGATGCCCGCCTTATGGTTCAGGTCATTGTTAATATTGTTGATAATGCGGTGAAATATACACAAAAGGGAGCTCATATTTTTATTTCCACGCGATTGGAAAATAAAAAAGCAATTGTAGAAATTGCTGATGATGGTCCGGGAATTTCGGATATAGATAAACCGCATGTATTTGATATGTTTTATACAACTGGAGCCAAAGCGGCCGATAGCCGCCGCGGATTAGGCTTAGGATTAGCCTTGTGCAAATCCATTATTGAGGCCCATCACGGTGCTATATCTGTTGAAAATAATAAGCCGCAAGGGGCGTTGTTCCGAATTACCTTGCCGGCAGAGGAGGTGACTCTTCATGAATAAATTTATGATTTTAGTTGTTGAAGATGATGCAGCGGTACGGAATCTTATTACTACAACGCTGGAAATGCAGGCGTATAAATTTTTGGCAGTATCTACAGGGAAGGAAGCAATTATGGAGGCTGTTTCACATAATCCGGATATTCTTCTCCTTGATTTGGGACTCCCTGATTTAGATGGAGTCGAAGTTATTCAAAAAATCCGAACATGGTCCGCTGTGCCGATTATTGTTGTCAGTGCCAGAAATGAAGATGCTGATAAGATAGAAGCACTCGATGCCGGTGCGGATGACTATTTGACGAAACCGTTTTCTGTACAAGAACTGTTAGCCAGGCTGCGAGTGACACAGCGCCGTATTATTGCGATGCAGGGAGTCGTATCAACACAGGATGCTGTCTTTGAAAATGGGGCACTTACCATTGATTACGCTGCGGGGTGTGTCTATATTGATGGAGAGGAGATTCACTTGACACCTATTGAATATAAATTGCTTTGTCTTTTGGCAAAAAATATCGGCAAAGTATTGACCCATAACTATATTACAAAAGAGATATGGGGCAGCTCTTGGGATAGTGATGTGGCGTCGTTGCGAGTGTTTATGGCGACACTGCGCAAGAAAATAGAAAAGGCATCTTCTTCGCCGCAATATATTCAAACACATATTGGTATCGGGTACAGAATGTTGAAAGTATAGGATTATAAACATATGAAAAAAACGGTCCCAAATTTTGAGACCGTTTTTTCATATAGTTGTATATTATTTTTCAATAGTATATTTTGTATGCAGCACATGACCGATAAATGCCACGATGACTGCGGCAAATACGGCTAAGCCGATCCAATCAGCTATGCCGGAAAAGCTTTTTCCGACTAAGGCTAACGGATCTTCACTGCCGCCGGACGTAACGGAAAAGACAATGATCATGGCTATAATAACACCCATAAGACTTTCTCCAACAATTAATCCGGAAGCAAAAAGCACACCATGATGATTACAAGCTTCCACATCTTCCTTTTCATAGCCGGGACTGCGTTTGGCGGCACGCTGACGAAGATACCGCTGAATACCGTAGCCCATTACAGAACCGATAACTAACGGAATTTCCAACGTCGGCGGCAAATAAATCCCCATACCGACGGCAAGCGGCGGTAACGAAAGACGTTGATTGGTTGCCTTGGTAAGAATCAAGTTAATAATAATTGCGGCAATACCGATGCCGATGCCAAACAAAATAAAATTCCAATCCAGATTGGAACTGAAAATACCTTGTGCAATCGTCGTCATGAGTGTTGCCTGAGGAGCTGCTAAGGCTTGGGTGGGATCCATGTCAGGCCGGGGCAGTGCTCCTGTAAAACCATATGCCTGATAGAGAAGAGTCAAGACCGGAGCAATCGCAAAAGAGCCGATAACACTGCCTAAGATTAAAGCTACCTGTTGTTTCCAGGGAGTTGCGCCAACAAGATAGCCTGTTTTTAAATCCTGCAGGTTATCATTGGAGATAGAAGCAATGCTAACAATAACGCTGGTAATGAATATAGCCAGAGCCGTAGCAAATTTTGTTCCTTCCGGTGTTATAAAAATATTGTAGGAAGATCCAATTACTAATACGACTAAAGAAGAGACGATAATACCTAAAATACCAATACCGGAAATCGGACTTGCCGAAGTTCCGATAAGACCGGCCATATAGCCGCAGGCAGCTGCAACAAAAAAGCCCATTAGAACGGCTACGGCGATTCCGACTACAATATAGATGACCATTAACGAAGTCGGAATGGGGGCAGAGGATACAAATGAATAAAAGGTCAGGGCAAGTCCGATAAGAATTGCAATAAATACGATGGCAACGGATTTAGGAGTCATATCAATATCCGTATGATGCAGTTCTCGTTTTTCGGCAGAGTCATTGGAACGGATGACGGCCATCGACATTTTGATGCCATCGACAACTGGTTTAGCCAACGTAATCAAGGTCCAGACAGCCGCGATACCGATGCAGCCGGCACCAATAAAACGTACCTTTTGAGCCCAAATCATTTTGGCAAAGGCAGCTGCCGTCTGCCCATCAACCGGAATCATTACACTGGTCAGATAGGGAACAAAAACAACCCAGGCTAATACAGTACCGACTAAGATGGCAATACCGCTGGTGATGCCAATTAAATAACCGGCACCGAGAAGAGCCATGGAAAATCCCATGGGGATTTGTGTAATAGATTTTCCTATATGGATCCAGTAACTGAATTCTGACGACATGACATGAAACCCATTAGCACATAAACTAATAAATCCGGCTAAGGCAGTACCACTAACGATATCCTTCATTCCGGAAGCCTGAGCCGTGCGTTTATGGCCGGAAGTATTCGCTTCTTTCCGCAAATCACTGCCTACTTTTAATATTTCAGCAGCAGCCCGGCCTTCCGGATAGGGCAGTGTACTGTTGACAACCATAGCGCGCCGCAGCGGGATGGTAAATAGCACACCGAGAGAGCCGCCGCAGGCACATAGCAGAAATGTTTCCCAAAATGGGAAATTTTGCCAGTAACCAATCATGAGCAGCCCGGGTAAAATAAAGATAATAGCGGATAAAGTACCTGCCGCAGAGGCCTGTGTCTGTACCATGTTGTTTTCCAAAATATTGGAGTCCTTGAACATGCGCAGAATAGCCATGGAAATGACAGCTGCCGGAATCGACGAGGAAAATGTCAAACCGACTTTCAAACCTAAATATACATTTGATGCCGTAAAAATTACGGTAATCAGCATGCCTAGGAACATGCCACGAAATGTTAATTCAGGTAATTGGGGGGGGTGCTGTCAAATTTTGCATTGGTTTCATATAAAACACCTCCATGTAAATAAAATTAAAAATCTAAATGCGCTATTACTATTAAGTATATTATTAATGATAAACGTTTTACTAATAAAAATCAAATGCGATCGAATATTCAAATATAAGGAATGTATAAACTAGTATAGCTTCCAGAAAATGCGTAAAATAGCCACTGCAGATATAGATTATTTGTGCTACAATGATAACGAATGAAAAAGGAGGAATGCAGCGTGAAGACAAATGAAGAGATTATACAAGGTGTATTGGCCGAATTTTCCGAATTGGCAAAATATCCCCGGCCGTCACATCATGAAAAGCAAGTCAGTGATTATATTGTCCGCAGACTTCGGGAATTAGGGGTGGACCCGATTCAAGATGAAGTTAATAACGTTATCGCCGGCATTGCGGCAACAGCTGGATATGAGAACGTGCCGCTTACGATTATCCAAGGACATATGGACATGGTTTGCGTTGCGGAAGAAGGAGTTGCGTTTGATTCTCTGACAGATCCTATCCGTGTTAAAAGAGAAGGAAATATTTTATCGGCCGAAGGAACCAGTTTAGGCGCGGACGACGGTATTGCTGTGGCGGTGGCACTATATCTTTTGACGTGCAGCATTCCTCATGGGCCCTTGCGTTTTATTTTTACTGTGGATGAAGAAACCAGTATGGTGGGAGCGACACATCTCGATCCAGCCTATGTTCAAGATGCCAAGTATATCATTAATTGTGATTCAGAAGCCATTGATATTCTGGTAGTGGGTTCTGCCGGCAGCCGTCATGTCGATTTTTCCCGGACTGCGGCGATGCAGAAAAATTCTTTTGATGCCGCCTTGGTACTGTCGGCAAAAGACTTTTTAGGGGGACACTCCGGTGAGACGATCAATGCAGGAAAAAGTAATGCCGTAAAGGAATTGGCGTTACTGCTGCAACGCCTTGCCGTTCAGGGAATTACATATACGATTGCCCATATGGACGGAGGCGTAGCAGCTAATGCAATACCCTCTTCCGCGCAGGTTGTTATTGCACTTCATCGTAAAGATATAGAAAGTGTAAAGAAAATTGTGTGCAAAGCAAAGCAGGATTGCCATCTTATTTACGGTGAAATCGAAAAAAAGGCAGATTTTACTGCAGCAGAAACAGAAAATCCGGAATATGTATTTTCTTCTGCAGATACAAAGGCTGTAGTACAGCTTTTGAGCCTTCTTCATTGCGGAGTCTTTGCCATGAATCAGCATTTACCGAAACTGCCGGATTTGTCAGCGAATATTGGGGCGGTAAGAACCCAAGATAATATAGTAACGATTCAATATTTTCCTCGCTCTTCAGCAGATGCAAGATTGGAAGAATTTATTCTTGCGCTGCCTATCTTAGCCGAGCTGACTGGATTTGAAATCGCGATCGGCGGATTGGATCCGGCCTGGACTGAAAATCCGCACAGTACATTACGTCCGTTAATGGCAGATATTTATAAAGAACTAACGGGAAAACCGGCACGGGTAGAAGCTATGCACGGGGGACTTGAAACGGGATTTTTCTTTGCGGCAAACCCGGATTTGGATATAGTATCTATCGGGGCAACAACACATGATATACATAGTCCGAAGGAAACGCTGGAACTGGATACGGTTGCAGTGTTAGTACGTCTTATTGCCGATACACTGAAACGAATGAAATGATTTAATTTGTGGATAGGTACATTTTAAAATATAGAACTAGTTGAAATCAATGTGGCATTCAAGTGGTTCTAAATATTGTACCACTTAAAATAAGGTGGATGAATGCGATACTAAAGGCATTTGTCCATTTTATTTTTTTTTAAGAAAATTGTTTTAGTCTTAAAAAAAGTGGTTTTAACTTGCTAATACGTTTTACGTATCATACAATCGAAACAGAAATGTTCATATAACACATGAGAGGTGAAAGATAATGTCAAAAGTTAAAAAAATGTTTAAAACGATGGATGGGAATGAAGCAGCCGCATATGCAGCATATGCCTTTACTGAAATAGCTTCTATATTTCCGATTACACCGTCCTCCCCAATGGCAGAACATGTTGATGAATGGGCTGCCCATGGCCGTAAGAATTTATTTGGTACAACCGTAGAAGTTCAGGAAATGCAGTCTGAAAAAGGGGCTGCCGGTGCTATGCACGGGGCACTGAATACCGGTGCACTGACGACAACTTTTACATCATCCCAAGGTATGATGATTATGCTTTCCAATATGTTTAAAGTGGCAGGGGAACTGCTTCCAGGCGTTTTCCATGTTGCCTCCCGTACGGTTGCAACCAATGGCTACACGATTTTTGCCGGTCATGATGATGTAATGGCGATGCGTGGGACGGGTATTTGCATGATGGCGGAATCCAGCGTTCAGGAAGTAATGGATTTGTCAGCAGTTGTGCATGCTACTGCAATTTCCTGCCGCGTTCCTATTATAAACTTTTTTGATGGCTTCCGTACCTCTCATGAATTACAAAAAATTGAAGTCATTCCGTATGAAGAACTTCGTCCTATGCTAGATATGGATGCGGTTGAAGCATTCCGCAAACGCGGCATGAATCCGGATAATCCGGAAGCGATTGCTTTCTGCGAATCAGCAGAAGTGTATATGCAGCACCGCGAATCTTTGAATACATTCTATGACAAAGTACCAGAAACAGCAGAATACTATATGGACATGATCCACAAGATCACCGGCCGTCAATATCACTTATTTAGTTACACAGGGGCGCCTGATGCGGAAACTGTGGTTGTTTTAATGGGTTCCGGAGCACAGACTGCAGAAGAAACTGTTAAATTGATGGTTGAAAAGGGCGAAAAAGTCGGCTGTATCAATGTCCATATGTTCCGTCCGTGGTCTGAAAAGCATTTTCTGGCGGCACTTCCCAAAACGGTTAAACGGATTGCCGTGCTGGACCGCACGAAGGAAACCGGCGCTAACGGGGAACCCTTATACCATAGTGTTGCGGCTACGTTTGCCCGCATAGATAATTCTCCGAAGATATACAATGGCCGTTACGGCATTGCTTCCAAGGAATTTTTACCGGCGGATGTCATTGCTGCTTTTGATAACTTGAAGTCAGCTGAACCGAAATATGACTTTACATTAAGCATCAACGATGATGTTACGTATAAATCACTGCCGCGCACCTGTGATCTCCATATTGGCGGGAAAGGCCTTAAAGCCTGCAAGTTCTGGGGGTTTGGTTCTGACGGTACTGTCGGGGCCAATAAAAGTGCAATCAAAATTATCGGGGATAATACCGATATGTATGTACAGGCATATTTTGCCTATGATTCTAAAAAATCCGGCGGTGTTACGGTTTCGCATCTGCGTTTCGGCAATACGCCGATCAAGATGCCGTTCCTCGTTGACAGTGCTGATTTTATCGCTTGTCATCGTCAATCCTATGTTCATTCCTTCAATCTTTTGAAGGGAATCAAGAGCGGCGGTACATTCTTACTGAATACGGTTTGGAGTCCGGAAGAATTGAGTGAAAAACTGCCGGCATCTCTGAAGCGGGATATTGCAAAAAATAACGTGCAGCTTTATATTATCGATGCAGTAGGGATTGCTCGCAAAATCGGCCTTGGCGGCCGCATCAATATGATTATGCAGTCGGCATTCTTTAAACTTTCTGAAGTTATTCCACTGGATTTAGCCATTGATAAACTGAAGGAATCTGTTGTCAAATCCTATGGTAAAAAAGGCCAGAAAGTTGTTGATATGAATAATGCGGCTATTGATGAAGGTCTGCAGGCTATTGTCAAAGTAGCTGTTCCGGCGGACTGGGCTGATGCAGCAGATGAACCGATCGATATGTCCGGTCATACAAAATTCTATACAGAATATGCCGTTCCGACGAATCGTCTCGAAGGCGATGATTTACCTGTTAGTATATATGCCGGCCGTGAAGACGGCAGATGGCCTACGGGTACATGTGCAGAAGAAAAACGTGGGGTAGCCATGTTTGTACCTAGCTGGGATGTTGAAAAATGTATTGGCTGCAATCAGTGTTCTTTTGTTTGTCCCCATTCGGCAATTCGTCCATTTCTTATGACGCCGGAAGAAGCGGCCAATGCTCCGGAAAGTTATACAAGCAAAGAAATCAAAACAGCACCGGGTTATAAGTATAGCATCATTGTTTCTGTTATGGATTGTCTCGGCTGTACCAGTTGCACGAATATTTGTCCGAAACAGGCACTTACGATGAAACCTTTTGATGAAGAACAGCATAAAGCAGCATTATGGGACTATGCGGTAAATATACCTGTTAAAGAAAATCCGATGGGTAAATTTACAGTAATCGGCAGTCAATTCGAACAGCCCCTCCTTGAATTTACCGGCGCATGTGCAGGGTGTGCGGAAACACCGTATTGCAAAGTTGTCACACAGCTTTTCGGAGATCGTATGATGATTGCCAATGCACATGGCTGTTCCAGTGTTTGGGGCGGCAGTGCACCGACGTGCGGTTATACGAAAAATGCCAAGGGACATGGTCCTGCTTGGGCGACATCCTTATTTGAAGATAATGCCGAATATGGTTTTGGGATGATGCTGGCTGAAAAATCGGAACGTAAACTATTGGAAAAATATATTCAGGAAGCCATGGATACGGCGAGTCCCGCACTGCAGGCTGCTTTTAAAGAATGGGATGAAAAGAAACTTGTCGGGGCAGGTTCCCGTGAACGTTCGGATACAGTGATTGCGCTGCTTGAACAAGAAAAAGCGGGTAAACCGGCTCTTGAAAACGTGTATTCCATGAAGCAATTTCTGATTAAGCGGTCACAGTGGATTTTCGGCGGCGACGGCTGGGCGTATGATATCGGGTATGGCGGTTTGGATCATGTATTAGCACAAAACGAAGATATCAATGTTCTCGTATTTGATACGGAAGTATATTCCAATACGGGCGGACAAGCTTCTAAAGCGACTCCGACAGCGGCAGTTGCGCAATTTGCAGCTTCCGGTAAAAAAACGAAGAAAAAGGATTTAGGCTTGATGCAGGCTACTTATGGATATGTGTATGTTGCACAAGTTGCCATGGGTGCTGATAAAAATCAATTTCTTAAAGCCATTGCGGAAGCAGAAGCGTATCCGGGCCCGTCTTTGGTAATTGGGTATGCTCCTTGTATCAACCATGGGTTGAAGAAGGGACAAGGCTTCAGTCAGGAAGAACAAAAACGTGCGGTGGACTGTGGGTATTGGCATTTATTCCGCTATAATCCGGCGTTGAAAGCGGAAGGAAAAAATCCGTTTATTCTTGATTCCAAGGCTCCTCATGAAAACTTCCGAGATTTCCTTATGAGTGAAGTTCGCTTCTCTTCGTTATTGAAAACCTTCCCGGAAACAGCAGAAGCGTTGTTTGAAAAAACGGAACAAGATGCAAAAGAACGTTATGAAAGCTATGTTCGTATGCAGGAAGCCATGAAACCGGTAAAATAACTGAGTTTTGATAATATATACAGGGGGAAGGAGTCCTGCAGAAGCTGTGAATCCTTCCCCACTGTATAGGATTGCGCCGATGTAAAACGTCGTGTCACTAAACAAAAAAGGGATAAATGCGATACTAATGGCATTTATCCCTTTTGGTTTTAGGGGTGGCTGACTTTAAGCGATAGGAAAACAACGTGCTTTGCTGAAAGTACGTTGTTTTCCTGTTATGCGGCCAAAATAAAACGTAGTGAGCATAAGACAGAAACAGTGATATAGTATGAAGAAAAAGATTAAAAAAGATATTTCGTATCGTAACTGAGATCCATATATTGTTCCACAACATCATCATCGAAGCCGTATTGTTCTTCCTTGTTTAATATATGGCCGACACGCATCTTTACTTTTGTGGCAGCACTGACGGGAACTTCATATTCGATACGCAGCCGATGTGCCTCTTCTGCTTTGTCCTCGACATGCTGCAGCATACCGTCTTCAAATGTTAGTTCAAAAACTTTTTTAAATGCATGAGGCAGTTGAAATCCAAAAGGAACAAAATATTTCTGAATAAAATCGTTGGCAATCAAGAGAGAACCAGTATAGTGCATGGGATGTTCTAATTCATATTTCCATTCTCCGGCAGGAGAGTGGAAGGATATGGGTGTTATACCATCAATTTCGGGCATTTCCTGATTGTTATTGTTAGTAAATAGTTTATGCAGGGAAAGCTGTTTTTCATCATTGAAGCCAAATATACAAGAATACCCGCGCAAACAAGATTCATCAAACATAATGGGATGTATACCAAATTTTGCAATATTAAAAAAATCATGGACGTGTTCGATTGCAACGATACTGTATTTATATTCTGCAAAATCAAAACCATCAAAAAACTGTGCTCTCATAAATATCTCCTGTTCATACCTATGACTTGGCCTGGTTGAATACAGGTCTGTCATTTTCGAATTTTTCAATTTGTGCCAGTGCTTCTACTCGGTAACCGGCTTCTTGAAGGCGCTGACGACCCGGCTGAAACGACTTCTCGATGACAATGCCGATGCCGGCAACGTTACATTGTGCTTCTTGGAGAAGAGAGGCAAGACCTAGCGCAGCTTCGCCGCTGGCGAGGAAATCATCGATAATAAGAACCGATTCCCCGGCGGGAAGAAATTGCTTGCTTATTGCCACTTCATAGGTTTCTTCTTTCGTATAGGAATAGACGGATGTATGATAGGTGTTTTCCATAGCATGTGACGGCATTTTCTTACGGGCAAATACTACCGGGATATTTTTCATAGCTAAGGCGGCAGCATAAGCGACGGCAATACCAGAAGATTCTATGGTTACGATACGGTCAATGGGGGTATCCGAAAAACGGCGTGCAAATTCAGTCCCAATATGGCAAATCAGAGCCGGATCCAGCTGCTGGTTTAAAAAACTGTCAACCTTTAATATGCGGTTATCTATTACAATACCATCATGGATGATTCGTTCTTTTAATTCCTTCATACAAGGCCTCCTCTTATCGTACTGATTCCAGTCTAATACGAAATTTCAGGCAAGTCAACATAAATTCAGCAGCTGGCAAACAGCAACCAGCAGACCGCTGAAATATATGCCTATGTTTGACAAAAAAATAGAATCAAGTCTGTTGTTTTTTTTTATAAAAAGAGGCAGGTTACCGCCCGGTACCTCTGTCTGCTTAGTATTATAGACGATAAATTTCCTTGTCTTATACCCCTAAAACAGGTATAATAACGTTGTATTTATATAGTATAATTTTTTAAGGAGGGGTCGCTGCATGCAATCTATTCGCCGTTTGTATGTCACCAAGAAAGGTCCTTTTGCCCAAGAAGCTAAAAGGATGTGTACAGATTTAAAGGAAAACCTACTCATCAAGGGGCTGACCAATGTCAAGATTTATCATCGCTATGATGTGACCGGTCTGGATGATGCGGCCTTTGAAGCGGCAAAAAATATGATTTTTTCCGAACCGCCTGTCGATGCAGTTTACGATGAAATACCTGTATCGAAAGAAGACACGGTTCTTGCTATGGAATATCTTCCCGGACAGTATGACCAGCGTGCTGATTCGGCAATGCAGTGCCTTCAGATGCTGACGATGAAAAACGATAGTCTTGTGCGTACGGCACAAGTATTTGTTTTATCGGGAACCGTATCAAAGGAAGATCTGGAAGCCATCAAGCACTATTGCATCAACCCGGTCGAAGCGCGCGAAGCATCACTGGAACCTGTTGTCAGTTTGGAAATGGAATGGGAACAGCCGGAAGATGTAGAAGTATTTGACGGCTTTATTGCTATGTCCCGGGAAGAAGTGGATACCTTGCGGTGCCATCTGGGATTAGCTATGAGTCTTGATGATTTGCTGTTTTGTCAAACCTATTTCCGGGATGAAGAAAAACGCGACCCGACAATTACGGAAATACGTGTGATTGATACCTACTGGTCCGATCACTGCCGCCATACGACATTTATGACGGAATTGACGGATGTAACTATTGAAGACGGCACCTATGCGCAGCCTATTATGCGTGCCTATGAAACATATAAAACGACGCGGGAAGCATTATATACGGTGAAAAAGAAGCCGCAGACCTTGATGGATATGGGTACGATTGCGGTTAAAGAATTAAAAGCAGCCGGCATGCTTCAAAATCTTGATGCCTCGGAGGAAATCAACGCGTGTACTATTATTATTCCTGTTGATGTAGACGGTGTGGAAGAAGAATGGCTGCTTCTCTTTAAAAATGAAACACATAATCATCCTACTGAAATAGAACCTTTTGGGGGTGCGGCAACGTGTCTGGGCGGCTGTATCCGTGATCCTTTAAGCGGCCGTTCCTATGTATATCAGGCAATGCGTGTAACCGGCAGCGGTGATCCGCATCAATCGGTTAAAGACACATTGGCAGGTAAGCTGCCGCAGCGGACGATTACCAAAGGAGCGGCTAAGGGATATAGTTCGTACGGTAATCAAATTGGACTGGCTACCGGTGAAGTCAAGGAATATTATCACCCCGGTTTTGTTGCCAAACGCATGGAAATCGGTGCTGTCGTCGGTGCTGCTCCCAGAAACAATGTGGTTCGTGAGGTTCCTGTACCCGGAGATGTTATCATCTTACTGGGTGGAAAAACCGGGCGGGATGGCATGGGCGGAGCAACAGGCTCTTCAAAAAAACACACGATTCAATCGTTGGAAACCTGCGGTGCAGAAGTGCAGAAAGGCAATGCACTTACGGAACGCAAGATTCAGCGGCTTTTCCGCCGTCATGAAGCAACGATCCTTATAAAGCGCTGTAATGATTTTGGTGCCGGAGGCGTATCGGTCGCTATTGGTGAATTGACCGATGGACTTGATGTCGACCTTGACAAAGTGCCGAAGAAATATGAAGGCTTAGATGGAACAGAATTGGCTATTTCCGAGTCACAGGAACGGATGGCTGTCGTTGTGCCGGCAGATAAAGCTGAAGAATTTATGAGATATGCTGATGAAGAAAATCTTGAGTCGACACTTGTGGCGGTTGCAACAGATACGAACCGCTTAGTGATGCATTGGCGCGGTACAAATGTTGTGGATATTTCTCGTGCTTTTCTTAATACAGATGGGGTGACACAGTATCGTCAGGCGATTGTTACGGCGCCGGAGGAAAAAGATTTCTTTACGGCAGCTCCGACTGCAGATGTTGCAAAAACCTGGCTGGATACAATGGGTAAACTTAATATTGCTTCTGAACAGGGACTGGCAGAATGTTTTGATAGTACGATTGGTGCTCGCACTGTATTGATGCCGTTTGGCGGCAAATATCAAAAAACGCCGGTAGAAGGCATGGTGGCTAAAATTCCGGTGCTTCATGGGGATACGACGACGGTCAGCATTTTTACTCATGGATATGATCCAGATTTGGCGGTATGGAGTCCGTTCCATGGGGCACTGTATGCTGTAGTACAATCAGTGGCTAAATTGGTAGCGCTTGGCGGCGATAGAAAGCAAGCATATTTGACTATGCAGGAATACTTTCAGAATTTGGGAATCGATGAAAAAGCTTGGGGCAAACCGGTTAGTGCACTGATGGGAGCGTACACCGCGCAACGGGCACTGCAGGTAGCTGCTATCGGTGGGAAAGACAGTATGAGCGGTACTTTTGAACATCTTACGGTTCCGCCGACACTAGTTTCCTTTGCTATCGTTCCGGAAAAAGCGCAGCATATCATTTCACCGGAATTTAAACAGCCGGGAAATGCAGTACTTCTTTTTGATGTGCCGCGGGATGCGGAAGGAATTCCTGATTTTGAAGTTTTCAAGACACATTGTGATTTTCTTCATGAAAAAACAGCAGAAGGAAGCATTAAGGCTATGCATGCGGTTGGTCAGGGCGGAGTTGCGGCAGCTATTGCGCAAATGGCTTTTGGCAACGGCATAGGCGTAGAAATTGATACAACATTTTCCTCTCATGATTTGTTTGATCTTCGATATGGTTCGTTTGTTGTGGAAGTTGACACGGATCACGCACTGGATTGGGTACGACGAAATGCTGTCTGCCGGGTCGGATTGACTCGCGGCAATGGAGTTATGCAGATGGGTGGGACAGTGATTCCGCTCGCGGAGTTATTGTCAGCTTGGGAAAAACCGATTAACAGTATTTTCCCAATTCAAAGTGAAAGTGAAGCAGGAGATCCGGTTTTGCCGCTCTATACGACATACGGATCTTGCCGAAGTGAAAATTTTGGCAAACCGACCGTATTTATCCCTGTTTGCCCGGGGACAAACTGCGAATACGATTCAGCGGCGGCTTTTGCTGCAGCAGGAGCGAATACGGATACCATGGTACTGCGCAACGAATCTCCGGAAGCGTTGGCACAGTCGATAGAAGAAATGGCGAAACGTATTGCCAATGCACAGATCATCATGTTCCCCGGTGGCTTTAGTGCCGGTGATGAACCGGAAGGATCGGGAAAGTTTATTGCGACGCTGTTCCGCAGTGCGGCATTGTCGGAAGCACTGGAAGAACTTTTGTACAAACGAGATGGACTGGCGCTGGGAGTTTGCAATGGATTCCAGGCACTTATCAAATTGGGACTTTTGCCGTACGGTCACGTACAGCCATTAAAAGCGGATAGTCCGACTTTGACATACAACACTATTGGACGGCATTTGTCCCGCATGGTCAATACAAAAGTCGTATCAGTTATGTCGCCTTGGTTTAGTAATGTAAAACCCGGGGATGTTCATACGATTGCGATTTCTCATGGAGAAGGACGTTTTATAGCTTCACCGGAACAAATAAAGGAATTGGCGGCTAAGGGGCAGATTGCAACACAATATGTAGATCTTTCCGGCGCGGCAACATATGATAGTACTTTTAATCCGAATCAATCTGTTTTTGCCATTGAAGGCATTACCAGCCCGGATGGCCGAGTTTTTGGTAAAATGGCGCATTCCGAACGGGGAATCGCTCCCAGTGTATTCAAAAACATTTCGGGCAATAAGGTACAGCCAATATTCTCTGCCGGTGTCGCATATTTTAAATAATAAAAAAGTGTTTTATCAGGTAATACAGTAAACTGCTGTAAACTAAAAAAGGGAACTGCCCATTAGGTATTTCCCTTTTTTTGTAAATAGCTTATAAATATAGCAGTACAGCGGGTATCACACCTTGACCTTTGACAATATAATAGCCGCCATCATAATTAAGCAGCCGGCGCCCTCTTGCAGTGTTACCGGGTCATGATAAAACCAAACGGCCATAAAAAAACCAAATACCGATTCCAAAGAAATAATTAGCGAAGCATGCGTATCTTTGGTATATTGCTGTGCCAGATTTTGTGCTAAAAATGCAAATGTTGTATTTAAAATAACTAAATATAACATTCCATAGATTGCCGATACGCTGACTTGCTGCAGGCCGGATATATCTAAAAAAGGCAGTGCCAACAGACCGGTAGTTAAAAATTGAAAGAAAGTCATGCTGAATATATCTGCGTTTTTAACAACGTTGCCTACATATACAATCTGCAGAGCAAAAAAGACTGCAAATCCAATAGATAAGATATCTCCGGAAGCCAGTACGAGTGTATCGGAATGCAGGCATAACAAAGCTAGACCGCATAAAGCCAGCAGTGCACACCCTATTTCCCGGGGATGGATGTGTTTTTTTGTAATAAGCCAGGATAACGCAGGCACAAATATGACATAGGAAGTAACGAGAAAGGATTGTTTTTCTACGGTTGTTGTTTTTAATCCTTCCAACTGGCATATAAACGCGATATATTGAATGAGACCCAGGAACATGCCAAAACGAAGTTCTTTTGTTGCAGCACGTCGGATTCTGGGATAAAATAGGAAAAACAGGAACACTGCCGATAATAAGAAGCGGGAGGCAAGTATAGTGAAAGAGGACAGGGCGCCGAGCGCTTCCTTGGCAGCGATAAAGCCGCCGCCCCAAATTGCCGCCGTACATAGCAGTGTGATATCAGCCAAAATCATGTTGGAATTATGCGAATGTATCCCTTTCATTATACATGTCCTTCCTGTGCATAGTCTCATATGATTCTGTTATAACATATCACAAAGCATATAAAAAGCGTTGAAATTATAAAAGTTTAATGGTATAATATTAAAGCTTGAATAAAATTATATCAAGCTCCTAGCCCTTTTTCGGAAAGGGCCATATGTCCAAAAGAGGAGGTGATTTCGTGAATAAGTACGAAGTCATGTTTATCGCAAAGCCGTTTGAAGAAGCAGAAGTAGATCCTATCGTTGAAAAAGTAACGAATTTGATCACTAAAAACAACGGCACTGTCGAAAAGGTTGATCGTTGGGGAAAACGCCATTTAGCCTATCCGGTAAAGAAACAGAACGATGGCTATTATGTTCTGATCAATTTTGAAATAGATCCGACTGCGATCTATGAAATTGACCGCGTTATGAAAATCCAAGATGAGATCCTTAAACACTTGATCGTCAAGAACGACAAATAACCGGAGGCGCAAAGGTATGAATTCAGTACAATTGGTTGGTAATTTAGCCCGGGATCCGGAAATTCGGTTTACGAAAACCGGCAAAGCTATTGCGATGTTTACTGTGGCGGTTACGCGGTCTTATACACCGGTCGGAGGCCAGGAAACACGTGAATTAACTGATTTTATTCCTGTTGTAGCATGGGGTAATTTGGCGGAAACCTGCGGCAATAATTTGGCAAAAGGCAACCGTGTATTTGTAGAAGGACGTATGTCTGTCCGTTCCTATGAAACGCAGGATGGGCAGAAACGTTATGTGACGGAAGTCGTTGCTAACTTTGTAGCACAGACAATGGGTTCAGAAAAACGCACTGCGGCAGCTCCGCAGACAAGTATGCCGACTGCAAAACCGGCTGCTGAAGGCAAAGGTTTTGACAGCTTTGGCAAAGATGCGAATGATGAAGAAATCCCATTTTAATGTCAAAAGGATCCCTTACTAATTCTAAAGGGAGGATATACAATGAGAAGAGAACGTACAAGAAAACCGAGAAGAAAAGTATGCAGCTTCTGCGTTGATAAGGCAGATACGATTGATTATAAAGATATTGCAAAGATCCGTCGGTTTACGACAGAACGCGGCAAGATTTTACCTCGCCGTATCTCCGGTGTTTGTGCAAAACATCAGCGTAAGCTGACTATTGCTATTAAACGGGCCAGAGCAATTGCTTTACTTCCGTATACAGCTGAATAATTTTAATACAGAACAGCCATCGTGGGGTACACGATGGCTGTTTTTCTATGAGGCAGGAAAATTTATGTAAACATATTGTATGCATAAAATAAAAACAAAGATTTATTGTAAAATCAAAATCATAATGATATGCTTAAAAAAGAAAGTTACAGTGAAAGGAGGATAGAGCATAATGGACAGAAAATTAGAACCATATATCCCCATGGTCGATTTTTTAAGCAAGGCCTTGGGAGAATATTATGAAATCGTCCTCCACGACCTTTCTAATCCGAAACATTCTATTATAGCTATTGCAAATGGCTGTTTAAGCGGAAGAACCGTGGGAGATACGGCTTCTGGTTTTGTTTTGCGGGCAGTAAAATATGGCGTTGAACAAAATACAGACTATGCTGTGAATTATAGGATCAAAAATATGAATGGACATTTATTCCGATCTTCCAGTTATTATATTCGTAATGATGAAGGAATTCTGCAGGGCATGATGTGTATTAATTTTAATATAACACCATTTGTTGATTTACGAGAAAAATTAACAAAACATATTATTGGCAATGAATTTTTTTTGGATAATATATGTAAATCTAAAAATCAAAACAATGAAATTTCCAATGTATTTCAACATTTTCAAGGGAGTATGGAGGATGTTATTCGTATGATGATTGAAAATGCACTAGCTAAATATTCTGTTGCTCCGGAACGATTATCCGTGGATGAAAGAATTTCCGTTGTTCATGATTTAAATGATACCGGGCTGTTTTTGTTAAAAGGCGGAGTGGCATCGCTGGCAGAGTGGCTGGATGTTTCCGAGCCGACTATTTATCGATATCTGGGTAAGATAAAAAGAAAAAACGAGTAACGCGGCAGTGATTTTATTAAGACAGGCTATCACAAAAAAGGTAAAGAATCGTGAGGCAGGAACTCTTTACCTTTCTGTGATATAGATGATGGGATTCATGTATAAGCCGCAGGCGAAATACAGCATAAAAACAAGATACGCATGCTGCGCTTATATGTCGCTGTCTGCCGGTACATATACCGATAAAAAAGAGGGCAGTATTTGTAACTCAAGGGGAAAATCAGGACCTGTATCTCCATCCATATTCGTCGATAAATGGTCAGTGTTGAGCAATTCTATTTTGACATGTTCGACTTGTTCCAAATACATGTATTCGGAACTGACAGGAGTACCGGCTAGCATTTCCGGAGCCAATTTCAATAAATCCAGTGGGGTAATATTTTTGAAGGTTGCCAGCCAAAGCTTACCGTCATTGACGCGGGCCTCCGGTGCTATATTGCGAAAACTGCCGATAGAATTTGTCAGCATGGCAATAATGAGAGGGGAACGGCGGGTTGTCGTTTCCCCATTGATATTCATTTTAAATAAAAAGCTTTTATGAGATTGCAGCGTTTTCAAGCCGGTTAAAAAATAAGCTAACGGGCCCAGCCGGGTTTTTTGTTCGATGGATACCTGACCTACTGCTTCGGGCATAACTCCGGCAGCAATCGTGTTGACGAAATATCGGTCATTTGCTTTGCCGATATCGAGAGGAACCGTCTTCGCTCTTTTTAACATGGCAATGGCTTGTTCGGGATGGAGCGGGATCTGTAATGCCCGTGCCAAATCATTGACCGTTCCCAAGGGAATGAAACCGAAATGAATTGGACGATTTCCCAAAGCCAATCCGTTCACGGTTTCATTTAAGGTACCGTCACCACCCATGCAAAATACACTGTCATATCCTTCGAGGGCGGCTTCCTTGGCCCAGGCGGTAGCATCGCCTTTTTTCCCGGTCTGCCGCAAATCGACAGTGTCAAAATTATTTTCCAATTGAAGCTTCAGGCTGCCCATAAAATACTTGGCTCGTTCACGCCCTGCTGTCGGATTGACGATCAACAAACACCGTCCCAAAACAACTTCCTCCTTTATATACAAGCTTGTATATGAGAATATATATTCTTAGCATTCTTAGTATATAGTTAATATAGTAAAATATTCATAAAGTGCATATTAACACTATTATAGGTTAAAAATCAACTTTAGTGAAGATGTAATCAGCAATTATTTTATTTTCCAGGAAGACAGAAATTTAAAAAGATAAACATATTTCTTTTATGCAATGTTTTTTTTGTGATATAGTAAATATATATAATGCATATAAACAAAAGGAGGTATTCCTATGTATTTACAATTTGATCCCCATCAGTATCCTTACTCGTCACGGCGGGAAATCGTATATGCCCGAAACGGAATGGTGTGTACGTCACAGACACTTGCAGCCCAGGCGGGACTTGATATGCTTAAACAAGGTGGCAATGCTGTTGATGCGGCGTTGGCTGCTGCGATCAGCTTGATCGTATTGGAACCGACCAGCAATGGATTAGGAAGTGATGCATTTGCGCTGGTTTGGATAAAGGGGGTGCTTTACGGTCTTAATGGAAGCGGGTATGCTCCTGCGGCGATGTCCAGGGAAACGTTGCTGGAACGAGGTATTTCTGCTATGCCTGCTCGTGGCTGGGCACCGGTTACGGTACCAGGTGCACCGGCGGCCTGGGAGGAACTCCATCGGCGGTTTGGCCGGCTGCCGTTTGAAAAACTGTTTGAACCAGCCCTGAACTATGCCGAACATGGGTATGCTGTTATGCCTACATTGGCAGAGTTGTGGAAGGAATCGGAACAGACTTTTGCTAAATTCCGAAATGATCCGGCTTTTGCCGGCTTATTTCCTACTTTTTTTAGTAAGGGAAGCGCTCCACGTGCCGGTGAAATAGTAACGCTGCCTTGGCAAGCCCGTGCATTACGGCAGATTGCGGCAAGTCATAGCCGTGATTTTTATGAAGGTGATATAGCCGATGCGATTGATGCGTTTTCCCAAGCTACCGGCGGATATATCCGTAAGCAGGATCTCATGGAGTATAAGCCGCAGTGGGTGGATCCTATCTCTACGAATTACAGGGGATATGACGTTTGGGAAATTCCGCCAAATGGACATGGGTTGGTCGTGCTTATGGCGATGGCGATTGCCCGGGGATTGGAATTTAAAGAACGAGATACGGTGGATACATTCCATAAACAAATTGAAGCGATGAAACTGGCGTTTACCGATGGACGGAAATATATTGCAGATCCCCGTTATATGCGAACAAAGTTATCATATTGGCTGTCCGAGGAATATGCAGCGCAACGGCGGGCACAAATACGTACACAAGCACTTATGCCGGCCCCGGTGGATCCTAATTGCGGCGGTACCGTGTATTTGTGTGCAGCGGATCGAGAAGGAAATATGGTTTCCTACATACAAAGTAATTTTATGGGCTTTGGCTCGGGTATCGTGGTTCCTGAATATGGAATTGCATTGAACAATCGGGGATATAATTTCAGTATGGAGGCAGCCAGTGATAATTGTGTAGCCCCTCGTAAAAAACCATACCATACGATCATTCCGGGCTTTTTGACAAAAGATGGCGTACCCGTAGGTCCGTTTGGTGTTATGGGAGGTTTTATGCAGCCGCAGGGACATATGCAAGTGTTGATGAATACGATTGATTTTCATATGAATCCGCAAGCTGCGCTTGATGCACCAAGATGGCAGTGGCTGGGAAATAAACAGATTGAAATAGAACCGACAGTATCGCAGGATATTATCAGAGGACTGCGTGATCGGGGGCATACTATTATTATTAATCCGGACCGGAATTCCTATGGCCGCGGGCAGATCATTTGGCGGAATGAACAGGGGGTTCTTATGGGAGCGACAGAACCTCGTGCAGATGGAGCAGTGGCGGCATGGTAAATAAAAAATGTATATTTAAAGTGAATTAAATCGTATAAAAATGTACAAAATTACAAAAACAAGTTGACAAGTGGTTAGGGATTGCATATAATATATCCAATCCCTAACCGAAGGGATCATAGGTAAAATCTAATGATGGGAACAAGTAGTTATCTGGGTAAAACGACAGAGAGCCGGTGGGGGGGTGTGAACCGGTGATTACAGGAAAACGAAACTCCTCCCTGAAGAGCGGTGCTGAAGTAAATTAAGTGCCGACGAATTTTCTACGTTACAGGAAACACGTATGGTAGTACGTTGCGGAGTGCCTGCTGGCAGCAACACGGCAGGAATCAGGGTGGTATCGCGGAATTGTATCCGTCCCTCTTTTGAGGGGCGGTTTTTTTATACTCATTTTTACCCCTTGGAATACGCTCTGTGACTGCGATGTCAGAAAGCAGGAGGTGAAAATAGTAAAAAAAGTAGTTGACAAGAGAAATAGGTTCGCATATAATGGACGAAACTTCTCTTACGAGAAGCCATGATTGAAATCTGATGACGGGAAAGAGTAATATATCCTCTTAAACAACAGAGAGCCGGTGGGTGGTGTGAACCGGTGTTTACGGATATTTGAAAATCCTCCCTGAAGAGCGGAGCTGAAGTAAATTAAGCGCCGACGAATTTTCCACGTTACAGGAAACGCGTATGTTAGTACGTTGTAGAGCGCCTGCAGGCAGTAATGCCGCAGGAACCAGGGTGGTATCGCGGAATCATATTCGTCCCTTAGTATATAGGGGGCGTATTTTTTTTACCCCG
This sequence comes from Megasphaera paucivorans, assembly GCF_900103535.1. Classification (GTDB taxonomy): domain Bacteria; phylum Bacillota; class Negativicutes; order Veillonellales; family Megasphaeraceae; genus Megasphaera_A; species Megasphaera_A paucivorans. Next base: position 29,527 of record NZ_FNHQ01000031.1, read on the forward strand.
GATCCTTTCAACACGGCCCTAAAACTAACAAGACCAAAGACAAAGGAGAGATGTAAGATGGCAAAAGTATTTTATGATCAAGATGTAAATTGGGATGTTATGAAAGGGAAAAAAATAGCTATTATCGGGTATGGCAGCCAGGGGCATGCCCATGCATTGAACCTGATGGAAAGCGGACTTGATGTGACAGTAGGCCTGTATGAAGGCAGTAAATCAGCAGCAAAAGCACGTGCACAGGGACTGGTTGTCCAGACTGTTGCCGAAGCTGTTAAAAAAGCAGATATTACCATGGTGCTGATCCCGGATGAAAAACAAGCGGATGTATATAACAGCGAAATTGGACCTAATTTAAAACCTGGCAGTGCGTTGGCATTTGCCCACGGCTTTAATGTCCATTTCAAGCAAATCGTTCCGGCCGCAGATATCGATGTGTTTATGGTGGCACCTAAAGGACCGGGTCATTTGGTACGACGTACATTTGTGGAAGGCGGCGGGGTACCGGATGTATTTGCCGTAGAACAGGATGCTACGGGACACGCATTTGATTTAGCACTGGCCTATGCCCGGGGGATCGGCGGTACTCGTTCGGGAGTTATACAGACAACTTTTCAAGAAGAAACGGAAACCGATCTTTTCGGAGAACAGGCAGTATTGTGCGGCGGTGTAACACACCTTATCACGGCGGGCTTTGAAACGTTATGTGAAGCAGGGTATCAGCCGGAAATTGCCTATTTTGAATGTTTCCATGAAATGAAACTTATCGTAGATCTCATGTATGAAGGCGGGATGGCTAACATGCGAAGCTCTATCAGTGATACTGCTGAATATGGTGATTATAAAGTAGGACCGCGTATTGTAACGGAAAAAACAAAAGCCGAAATGAAGCAAGTGCTGAAAGAAATTCAGGAGGGCACCTTTGCCAAGAACTGGCTGCTGGAAAACAGAGCGGCCGGTCGTGCGGAATTCTTGGCACTGCGCAAGAAACATGCAGAACACCCTGTTGAAAAAGTCGGAGGTAAACTTCGTAACATGATGTCGTGGCTCAAGGAAGAAAAAGCAGACTAATACAAAAAGCAGAAACGGAGGAAATCGATATGCGGAGTGATATAGTAAAAAAAGGAAGTACCCGGACAGCCCATCGGACGTTGTTCCATGCCATGGGGTATTCGGATGAAGACTTGGAAAAACCGTTGATCGGGATCGTCAATGCATTCAATGAAATTATTCCGGGGCATATGCATCTGCGGGAAATCGCCCAGGCGGTAAAGCTTGGGGTTGCGGCAGCCGGCGGGACGCCGATCGAGTTTCCGGCGATCGGGATCTGTGATGGGATCGCCATGGGCCATGACGGCATGAAGTATCCGCTAGCCAGCCGGGAACTGATCTGCGATTCTATCGAAGCCATGGCCAACGGCCACGCCTTCGACGGATTGGTCATGATCCCGAACTGCGACAAGATCGTGCCCGGTATGCTGATGGCGGCAGGGCGGGTAAATATCCCGGCAGTGGTAGTCAGCGGCGGGCCGATGCAGGCGGGACGCTATAAAGGCAAGGATATCAGTGTCAGCACGATGTTTGAAGCCGCGGGGAAGCTGGAATCGGGACAGATCACGGAAGCGGAAATGGCGGATATGGAAAATAAGGCCTGTCCCGGGTGTGGGTCCTGTGCCGGCCTGTTCACGGCCAATACGATGAACTGCATGACGGAAGTATTGGGGATGGGACTGCCGGGGAACGGGACGATCCCGGCCGCCTATTTCGGAGCGCGGCGGATCCTGGCCAAGAAGGCCGGCGCAGTCATCCTGGATCTGGTGAAACGGGACATCAAGCCGCGGGATATCATGACGCAGGAATCCTTCGAAAATGCCATTGCTGTAGACATGGCGATCGGCGGGTCGACGAATACGGTGCTGCATCTGCCGGCCATCGCCCATGAAGCAGGAATCAAACTGCCGCTGCAGAAGTTCGATGAAATCAG
>NZ_FNHQ01000033.1 GCF_900103535.1 Megasphaera paucivorans
AGAGGCATTCGGTTGTCGGGACCTGCCTTAGGACGGCCCAAGAAAGATGCTGTTAGAGACAAACGATTAGAATACAAAGACAATTGCGATCGCGTGGAAGTAGAACGAGCTTTCAGTTTAGCGAAACGTCGGTTTGGCCTTAGCCAAATCAGAACATATCTGAAAGAAACGACACAGAGTGTGATAGCGCTGTCTATTTTGGCACTGAACCTGAGAAAACTCCAGGCTATTCAGTGTACGCCAATTTTATTTTACCTACAGTTACTACTGTGGAAAGTAAAACGGGCCTTAAAATGGCTGCCGTGTCAAAAAGTGGTTTTTGCGCAGTAGACATTATTTATGACATTACAACAGATTTTCAAGATAAAAAATTACTATATGACACCTACAAAGAACTCAACCTTGATGTCGCGGATATTCATATATCGTTTGTACCCCCATATACATTTGATGAGACTTTTATCACCAAAACGGTTCAATATCACTACAACCAATATCGTTTCAATAAAAATCAAACTTGCCTAACTATCTTTTATGACGTGTATAAACGACTGTATTTATCAAACATTCCTGTTGTATATTTATCTCCGACTATTTATGATATATGCAATGATATCCGAAAAGCACAGGCTGATTTTCTTTTGCAAATCAGCCGGGAAAGCCAATTGATCATTATCGATGTCGTCATTGATGAACGAGACAACTATTCTCCTTTAAATACAAATGAATATCAACTTACCTTTGAAAATATTAATGTAATGAAACAAGTTTATCTCTTTGCAAAAAAAATACAGGCGTCCGTTATTTCCGTAACAGAAACAGAATTTCTCTTATTTTCCACACGGGCGATTGTAGAAAATCAAACAGATAAATTTCATAAATTTTCATTATTTGATGATATACAAAAGCATACAGTCAGTACCGTCAGTGTTGGCATTGGATTCGGAAAAACAGCTATGGAGGCAAAATATCATGCCAGATTGGGAGTAAAACGTGCCATCAGCGGCGGCGGAAATCAACTTTTTTTAGTTTATGATTTAGAAACAATCAGAGGTCCTATCGGCAACGAAAAAGAATATGATTTAAATATATCAAATTCTTTTTTATCTATCTCTCAACAAACAGGGGTAAGTTCCGTTACATTATGTAAACTCCATAATATGATTGTTGCGCAGGGAAAAAATGAATTCACCACCGCTGAAATTGCAGATGCACTGCATGTAACTCCCCGAACAATTGATAGGATCGTATTAAAACTCATGCAATTTGATTATTGTTTTGAATCCGGAAAAAAATATCAGCAAAAAAACGGGCGGCCCAGTCGCATTTTAAAATTCAAAATATAAAACACGTGACAAAAACAACCGTCATATTTCACCATGGAGATGCAGCAAAAAACCATTTCTGCATCCTCTTTTTGTCATATTGACAAATTCCTCTTCCAACGGTTATAATTTCATTAGAATTATGTGACTGACGGAAGTGGAGCAACCACATGAAGCATAATTTCTGATAAGCCGACCGTCTGGGCAAAGGGCCAGATTTGTCGGTCTTTTTTTATCATCTATTTAAAATAAATGGTTGTATAAGAAAGGGGCATGCACATGCTGCATTTTCAGGAATGGAACGGATTTAACGGCAGGCTATGGAAAGAAGAATGTAATGTACGGGATTTTATTCAACACAATTATCGAATTTATGATGGAAATGCCGATTTTCTGGAAGGGCCTACAGAAGGAACAAGCAAACTCTGGGCTAAACTGCAGGAATTGCAGAAAGCTGAACGAAAAAACGGCGGTGTCTTGAAAGAAGAAACAGAAATCGTTTCCAGTTTAACTGCTTATGGTCCCGGTTATATTGATGATCAATTGAAACACTGGGAACAAATTGTCGGTCTGCAGACAGATGAACCGCTAAAACGTGCTTTTATGCCTTACGGTGGTATAAAAATGGCAGAAGAAGCATTGGAAATGTATGGCTATACACTGAATCCATCACTTCACAAAATTTTTACAGAATATCACAAAACACATAACCAAGCTGTTTTCGATGCCTATACAGAGGAAATGCAAACAGCGCGTCATACACATATTGTAACCGGTCTTCCAGATACATACGGGCGCGGCCGTATTGTAGGCGATTACCGCCGTATAGCACTTTACGGAATAGACCAATTAATTGTGTGGAAACAAGAAGATAAAACAAATTGCGGTGACGGAGTAATGACGGACGATGTAATTCGACAACGTGAAGAACTTTCCGAACAAATCCGTGCACTTGAAGATATGAAAAAGATGGCAGCTGTTTATGGCTTCGACATTTCTCATCCTGCAACTACGGCAAAAGAAGCGGTGCAGTGGTTGTATTTTGGCTACTTAGCTGCCATCAAAACACAAAACGGTGCTGCTATGTCTGTTGGTCGTATTTCGACATTTTTAGACATTTATATTGATCGGGATCTTCAACGCGGCATACTCTCAGAAAGTACAGCACAAGAACTTATTGATCACCTGACGTTAAAGCTGCGCATGGTAAAGTTTGCACGTATAAAGTCCTATAATGAACTTTTCTCCGGTGATCCCGTTTGGGCTACATTGGAAGTGGCAGGAATCGGTATGGATGGTCGTTCTATGGTAACGAAAACAGATTTTCGTTTTCTCCACACATTAGAAAACATGGGTCCTGCTCCAGAACCAAATTTGACAGTTCTCTATTCATCCGCTCTTTCTAATGCATTTAAGCGGTACGCGGCCAGTATTTCTGTAAAAACCAGCTCCATTCAGTATGAAAATGATGATGTCATGAAACCCGTATGGGGTGATGATTATTCTATTTGCTGCTGTGTTTCAGCTACACAAACGGGCAAGGAAATTCAGTTTTTCGGAGCTCGGGCAAATCTGGCCAAAGCACTGCTGTATGCCATTAACGGTGGTATAGATGAAAAATTTGGAATACAAGCCGGACCGGAATTAGCACCAATTACATCAGAATATCTTGATTATGATGAAGTGTTGAGAAAATACAAACTCATGTTGGATTGGCTGGCCGGCTTATATGTCAATGTACTGAACACCATTCACTATATGCATGACAAATACTATTATGAAGCCGCAGAAATGGCGTTGATCGATACAAATGTACGCCGAACATTTGCAACAGGTATTGCAGGTTTTTCTCATGTTATTGACTCTTTATCGGCAATCAAGTATGCCAAGGTTCGCGTTATCCGTAATGATAAGGGTCTGGCAGAAGACTTTGCCATAGAAGGCGATTTCCCGAAATATGGAAATGATGATGACCGAGCTGACGATATCGGTATCTGGCTCCTGCACGAGTTTATTACAGATGTCCGCAAGAGACATACCTATCGCAATTCTGAACCTACAACATCTATCCTGACCATAACATCTAACGTCGTATATGGACGTTTTACAGGAAATCTTCCTGATGGCAGACGCGCTTGGACTCCTTTTGCTCCCGGAGCAAATCCCAGCTATGGGGCGGAAGAAAATGGAATGCTGGCTTCTTTGAATTCCGTCGCCAAACTTCCTTATATTTGGTCGTTGGATGGCATTTCCAATACACAATCCATGAATCCCGAGTCCTTGGGTCATACCGATACTGAACGAACCGCTAATCTCGTCCATGTCTTGGATGGCTACTTTGACCAGGGGGCACACCACCTAAATGTCAACATCTTTGAAAAAGAAATGCTGATCGACGCGATGGAACACCCTGAAAAACCAGAATATGCTAATTTAACAATCCGTGTATCAGGCTATGCTGTCAAATTTATCGCGCTTACCCGGGAACAGCAACTAGACGTTATTTCCCGTACATTTCATAATAAACTCTAACTAAAAACACAGCCCTGAATACTTTCAGGGCTGTGCCGTTTGGAATAAGAGGTGAAAAAATGGCTGAACAACTTACAGGACTCATTAATTCGACAGAATCCTTCGGAGCCGTTGATGGCCCCGGTGTGCGTTTTATTGTATTCATGCAGGGATGCTCTATGCGCTGCCGGTATTGTCATAATCCCGAAACCTGGAATACTTACACAGGTACAAGAAGGACACCGCAAGATGTATTGCAGCAGGCATTACGCTATAAGTCATATTGGAAGAATCACGGCGGTATCACGGTGAGCGGTGGTGAAGCCTTGCTGCAATTAGATTTTGTGACAGAACTCTTTCGCTTATCAAAAGAACAAGGTATACATACCGCATTAGATACCTCGGGAAACCCCTTTACACGAAATCAACCTTTTTGGGAGAAATTTCAAAAACTTTGCGAATTTACCGATTTATTTATACTGGATATCAAAGAAATGGATGAAGAAAAACATAAAAAATTGACAGGACAACGTAATGTCAATATTCTCGAACTGGCAAGCACATTATCAGATTTTGGTAAACCTATGTGGATTCGCCATGTTCTTGTACCCGGATTGACTGATGATGAAGAGGGGCTGCATCGCATGGCCCATTTTATAAAAACCTTAAAAACGGTAGAACGAACAGAGATTCTGCCGTATCACACATTAGGAGTTCCTAAGTGGGAACAGTTGGGTATTCCCTATACATTAAAAAATATGCAATCTCCTACGGCAGAACAAATCCGGCGGGCAGAAATAATATTAGGTATAGATCATTAATATATGCCGTATACAATTCCTTATGTTTACCGCTCATGTCAAAAAAACATATACCATAGTAACAATAGAACGTCCTCCTATACAACATGTGTACAGGAGGACGTTCTATTGTTACTATGCCTTACAACAGCAAATCTATAATTTCAGAAATATTCTTTTTGCCAAAATAAACCTCTGTATCGTTTACAATCATACAAGGCACACTCATAATATTATATTTCTTTCTTAAAGCAGGAAAATGCTGTACATCATACATTTCTGCTGTAATCTTGGGAGATGCGGCCGCCAGGCGCTGCGTTGCGATGACAACCTCAGGACACATCGTACATGACAGAGATACCACAACTTGAATATGTACCGTTTTTTGTATGTGTTCTAATTTTTTTTCCACTGCGGGATCCAGATCTTGTCCTGGACCGCCTACATTATATAATGCAAGAACAAAGGAATTGAATTCATGTCCTCCCGGTACACTGTGAAAAATAATTCCGCTGCTAGTTTCATCTTCACGAATAATTTCCAAACCGGGTGCTCCCTCAATTATACCTTCTTCATATAATACATTTGCAGTTAAACTGCAAAATTCCTTAGCAAAGTTTTTCAATTCCATTGAAAATTCGCTATCATCAATCCATGCTTTGAGAATTACTTTATGTTCAAATTTAGCTAAAATCGGTTCAAGCTTTTTTCTAATATCTGCTGAAATAAAATTCATATCATCATCCTCTTTTTGTACCACTTTATCTTCATCCTTTTTTTTGATTTATTTTCCACTTTTTTAATTTGACTGACCCCAGATAAATTAAGTTTGTCATGCATCGTTGAAATATATGTATCCAAAGCCGTTGCAGCAACAGCTCCATCAGATACGGCGGTTACAATCTGGCGTAAATTTTTAATACACACATCCCCGGCTGCATATACCCCATCAAGATTAGTTTTCTGATTCGCATCGGTAATCACGTATCCTTGCTGATTTAAATTTATTGTATCTGCAAAAAGTGCTGTATTAGGAATGTATCCGGCAAATACAAAGACACCCAAACCACCCTGTCCAGCCACATCATACCGCCACGTTTCTCCTGTCTTATTATTTTTGAACGCAACATAGGATATTGTCTGGTTTCCACCCGCTAGAACTAGTTCTGTGTTGAATTTTACGGTAATTTTTGGATATTTTTTTAATTCATCAACAACCGTCCCTGCACATGAAAAGCTATTTTTACGCACAAGAATAGTTACACTTTTAGCATATTTTGTCAAAAAAATACTTTCTTCCACAGCAGCAAAACCCCCGCCGATAACAAAAACATCCCTCCCTGAAAAAAATTCGCCATCACAGGTTGCACAATAGGAAACACCATGTCCTTGAAATTTTTCTTCTCCAATAAATCCTATTTTTCGTGGATTGGCACCTGTTGCCAATATGACAGATAGCGCTTGATAGCTTCCTTTGGTGGTATCCATTTTCTTTATTTGCTGCTCCAGCGTCAACTCCTTCACCTCTGCATCAACAAATTCTACACCAAATTTTATTGCCTGGGCATACATTTCATCCGTTAATTCTGCACCACTTATCTGTTTTATTCCTGGATAGTTGGCAACATCTGAAGTAATAGCAATCTGTCCACCGATTTTTTCTTTTTCCACAACAAGAACTTTATACTTTGCTCTGCCTAAATATATGGCGGCAGAGAGCCCTGCCGGGCCTCCGCCGACAATTACGGCATCATACATATTTCTCATATGCATCGCCTCACTGTTATTTCTTAAATAGCACCAACTAAATCAAAACTTGGCTTCAATGTTTCTGCACCAGGCTGCCATTTTGCCGGGCATACTTGATCTCCATGTTCTGCCACAAATTGAGAAGCTTCTACTTTGCGGAGCAACTCATCGGCATTACGTCCAACGTTGCCGGCATTTACTTCATATGCCACTATTTTCCCTTCCGGATTAACAACAAAAGTTCCTCGTTCGGCTAACCCTGCACTTTCAATATACACATCAAAATCACGCGCCAATATAGCCACGGGATCACCTATCATCGGATACGTAACCTTTTCAATAGATTTTGAAGAATCATGCCAGGCTTTATGTACAAAATGAGTGTCACACGATACACTATATACTTCACAATGAATTGCTTTAAATTTATCATATGAATTAGCCAAATCTTCTAATTCCGTCGGGCATACAAAAGTAAAGTCCGCTGGATAAAAGAAAAATACATTCCACTTTCCAAGAATATCCTTTTTTGTTATTTCTTTGAATTCACCATTTTGATATGCCTGCACAGTAAAGTCAGCTACTTCTTTATTAATTAAAGACATAATCGTCACTCCTTTGTTAATTATTATTAACTAATATATATTATCAGTTGATGATTATAAAATACCACTTTTATTCTTATAAGTCAATAATAATTCTCAATATCTTCCAGCCGTATATATACCCATAATAAATTCAAAAAATCGTATAAACCTGTATTTCACAAAACCCGCCCATTTATTTCTTATTTTCTAATACATTCAAAAAGCTTTTCTGCTTGCTGTTTCCATTGAGAAAATGCTGGAGCAGATCCTTGGCATAAAACAGAACTGCCGCCGCCTTTACCGTTAAAAAGTGTATTAGCCATTTTAATATACGCACGGCAATCTGAGTTTGCTTCTACCCCACTGCCAAACATATAATAAATTCGATTTTCCTGACAATACACAATTGCCACTACCGCATGATCAACAGCAATTAATTTTTGAAGAAGCATTTTTGCCGACTTAGGAGTATAGGAATCCTTCATAATAGTAAATACCACATTGCCTTGTTCATCATTTACGCACTTCTTCCATATCTCATCCATTTCCTGCCGCTGAAGAACTTCCATCTGCTGACGCACATCTTCACGAAGCATACGCACTTCTTCCTGCAATCTACGAATCCCCTCGCAGACCAATTTTTCTTTTGTTGATAAGATATTACTTGCTTCTTCAATATACTGTACATCCTGACGAATGTTTTCCAGCGCCCATCGTCCGCACAAAAATTCAATACGCATACCGCCACGATGTCGTATCATTTTCATTATTTTAATAATTCCGATCATCCCTGTATAGGGCGGATGGGTTCCACAGCAAGTACACACATCTCCATCATCAATGGCAACGATGTGAACCATTCCCTTTATTTTTTCATTTTTTTTCCGCATAGCCAACTTAGCTGCTTCCGAGGGAGTTGCATATAACACATGAATTTTCTTATTCTGCCAAATTTCCTCATTCGCAAAATCTTCCGCCTGTACAGCCTGCTCTCGCGTAATTTCCTGATCCAAATCAATTGTAACCATTCGTTCACTCATATGAAATCCAATGTTATGCACACCAAACAGCTTCCAGAACGAGTATGATAAAATATGTTCCCCACAATGCTGCTGCATGTAATCCAGTCGTCGCTGCCAATCTACATATACAGTGACTTCCGTTCCTGGTGACAGCAGGGCATCACAACAATAAGAAATGGTACCTTCTTTGTCTGTCCCGTGAAGGACATAAACGATTTTTCCATCTCCTTCTATTCTTCCTGTATCACTCAATTGCCCGCCGCCTTCAGGAAATAAAACCGTTCGATCCAATACAATATTGTATTTTTCTCCATCAAAAACACACGATGTAACAACTGCCTTACATTCCCGGGCCAAAGAATCTTGCTCATATAATTTTTCTGTCATCATATTACCTCACAAAAATAACATAGTATAAACCAACCTGATTAACGTAAAAGTACATATCGATACATTGACACCTGAATTCCTGCTTTAAATACTGCTTTTTCATCACAATAGGAATACTAGCTCACATAATTACCGCTCTTTGTTTTATCAATCAGCAATCTAACCAGCAACAGTTTCATTCCCAGTGCAATATCGATTGCAATATGATTATACCTATCTCCTAAAAAAACAGCACACAAGAATATTCCCCCTTCACCTCCTTGTGTGCCGCCCTTTGTATTTTATTTTACTATAGTATACAGACTCAAATTATATTATGCAAGAAAACAATTTAATATATATGATACTTAAAATTATCATTTTTTCTATGCATATGACTGCTGAAGTTCTTGGTATCGGTAAAACGTTATTTACTGGTTATCTTTAGGAATATACCACAATCCATTGTTGTGTTCCCCCATATACTTCTTGAATTCATCAGAGTGATATGCAGAAACTATATCCTTAGCCCATTGTGCATCTTTATTCTTATCCAATACGACAAGCTGTAAAAGAAGATGGGGTAAAATATCTTCCGTAGCGAGTGCCGTCGAGGGATCAATGTTTGCATTATAAACAATAGATCCTGTAATGACAATAAAATCAAAGTCACCACGAACGGCTGGAATATTCAAAGACTTCATTTCTGTAAATTGAATATGATGCGGATTTTCTATAATATCTTGTTGAGTTACTGTTGACAAATCCTTTTCTGGATTGAGTTTAATCCAACCTACCTTCTGCAACAATGCATAGCAGCGAGCTGTATTGGCTGCGTCATTAGGAACGGCCACTTTAGCACCATCACTAATTTGATCAAGGCTTGACTTAGAACCTGCATAAATTCCTGCCGGCACGGTTGGTATGGGGGTTAATGCCACTAAGTGACCATTTTGTTTTTTATTAAAATTTTCCATATATGCCGTATGTTGCTCTACATTAAAATCAACTTCTCCTTCATTCAACGCTACATCAGCCTGCAAAAGATCAGACATATCTTTTCCTGTTACTTTATATCCTTTCTTTTCCAAAATAGGTTTTATACCTTTTTCAAACAATTCAGAATATGGCCCTTGAGACTTACTGTATGTAATTTCTTTTTTCGCACTGCCAGTATCGTCTCCGCCGCACCCCATCAAAAAAGTTGCTCCCGCAATAACTGTAAATAAAAGAATTCCTATTTTTTTAAATTTCATATTTTTTCCCTCTTTCTACATAAATTATATTTTTCAAAAAACATTTAATGCTTACGTACCTTAGTCGAAAAATAATTGCCAACAGTTTGAATGCTTTGTACAAAAACAATAAGAATAACAACAGTAAATAACATCAATGGAAAGTTAAGTCTTTCATATCCATACGTCAATGCCAGATTCCCAACACCACCTGCACCTATAGCCCCAGCCATAGCAGTTGCTCCAATAAGGCCTATAGTCCCAGTTGTCACCGAAAGAATCAATGACCCGCGCGCTTCTGGCAATAAAAAATACCTGACGATTTCAAAATATGAAGCCCCCATTGCTTGTGCTGCTTCAATAATCCCCTTGTTCACCTCCAAAATAGAATTTTCAAATAAACGAGTTAAATATGGCGCAATAAAAACAACCAATGGAACTAATGCCGCTGTGGTGCCTATACGTGTACCAACAATCATTTTTGTAAGAGGTAAAATAAAGACCATCAAAATAATAAAAGGAATACTGCGGATAACGTTGACCACTGTATTAACAACAACATATATGTATTTATTTTTTAAAATACCACCTGGATTCGTCAATACCAGTACAACAGATAAAAGTACAGCAATAAGGGTTCCAATACCCAATGAAACAAAAACCATATAAATAGTCTGTTCTGCCGCTAAAATCAGTCTGGAATTAGGAACACCCAACTCTATCATAGTACCACCTCCTGCCATTGAATCTTATTTCTTTCAATGTATGAAATAACTTGATTGATTTCACTATCATCTCCGATGACCTGCACAATAAAAATACCTAACACAGTTTGCTGCAATTCATTGACTGATGCAAATAAAATATTCGTTTCTACTTTATAGTGAGTGTTGATATAGTATACTATGTTTCTTTTTGCATTATTTCCAAGAAAACGTATTTTTAAAAGCCTGTAATTTCGTACGTCATCATGTAATGTCTCAACAATACTGGGGGGAATTTCGTCAGGAATAACAGTCTGTACAAACCGTTTTGTCATATTCTGCTGCGGATTACTAAATACTTCAAGAACCGTACCCGTCTCCACCACGCTGCCATGTTCCATTACGGCAACACGATTACAAATACTTTGGATGACATGAATTTCATGCGTAACAATAAGAATTGTAATATTCAACTTTTTATTGATGCGTTTCAATAGTTGTAAAATTGATTCCGTTGTTTCTGGATCCAAAGCACTCGTAGCTTCATCACAAAGAAGGATAGATGGATTATTTGCCAATGCTCTCGCAATGCCAATACGCTGCTTCTGTCCTCCTGATAATTGAGACGGATACGCCAATGCTTTATCTGACAATTCAACGAAAGATAGTAATTCCGTTACCCGTTTTTGTATTAATTTTTTATCTACATGATTCAAAATCAACGGAATCGCTACATTATCATAAACAGACTTGGATTCTAATAAATTAAATTCTTGGAATATCATCCCGATTTTCTTACGAACTTTTCGCAACTCTGAAAAATCAAGCGCATTGATATCACGCCCATCAACTTCCATTCGACCTTCTGTTGGAATTTCCAAGGCATTTACCATACGCAACAACGTTGACTTACCGGCACCGCTAAAACCAATAACGCCAAATATATCACCGTCACTGATTTGTAAAGACACATGTTGTAATGCTTTTATTTTTTGTCTTTTTACAGTAAAAGTTTTACTGATATTAACAAAGTTAATCATTTTTTCCACTCCCTGATACCTGTCTTATTTTTTCAATTGCTTGCACGGCTAATCTCGACGTATATTGTGAAGTCGGGTATAGTGCGATGGGATCGACTTGAAAGTGAGGATTGTGATTGGGATAAGATGTTCCAGTACCCATTTGAATAAACACGCCTTTTATCTTTTCTTGGTAAAAAGCAAAATCCTCTCCGCCTAGAGAAAATGGTGAAACTCGAACTTTTAGCTGCTGTTTTTCTGCTTCTTCTTTGGCAAACGCAACCCAATTTTCATCATTTGCTGTTGCTGGCGGTCCACTAAACCATTGAACATCTGCTCTTTCATTATAAGATTTAGCTGTATATTTGGCTAAATCAAGAATTCGTTTTTGTATATACGTACGATCATCCGCAGTTAACGTACGTACAGTCCCCTCCAAAAAAGCTTGCTCTGGAATAATATTCCAATTACTGCCACTTTCAAAGTGAGTGATACTGACTAAATTAGCGTCGAAAGGATTTACATTACGGCTAATAATAGATTGCACAGAACTAATAAAAGCAGCCGCTGCAACAATCGGATCAAATCCTTCTTGTGGATGAGCTGCATGCGTTCCTTTCCCAGTAAAAGTTATACTAAAACGATCCACAGCAGCCGTTACAGCGCCTTCTCGGATAGCAATATCTCCTATAGGAAATAATGGAGAACTATGAATACCAAAAATGACCTGTATATCTTGTAATGCCCCCGACTGTATAATTTTTAATGCTCCTCCCGGAGCTTCTTCTGCTGGTTGAAAAATAAGTCTGATCGTTCCATTTATTTCTTGTTCGTGTTGTTTTAATATATATGCAGCACCTAATATAGCTGCTGCATGAAAATCATGTCCACAAGCATGCATATGACCATCAATCTTTGAACGATATGGTAGTTCTGTCTTTTCCTGTACAGGCAGTGCATCAATATCACAACGCAACGCGACAATGGGTGCACTGCCTGTACCAATTTCAGCTACCAATCCAGTTTTCAAGGGAATTTGTAAAATTTTGATTCCTGCTGACTGTAAATTTACTCTCAATCTTTTTGTCGTTTCTACCTCTTTATAAGATAATTCCGGATGTTCATGAAACCAATAAAATTCTTCTGTAATTTTTCTTTGTATTAATTGTTCATTCATATTAACCCCCTTTAATCTATACATTTTTAGTATATTTTTTTATTACTAAAAATCCTATTTTCGTATACTCCAAAAACAAAAAAAACCACCATCTCTGATATACAGAGACGGTGGTCCGTGGTCCCACTCTGTTTACAACAAACTGCTGTAACTCAAAACCATTAACGGCGGCAACCGGATTTAGCCTACTATAAGTTCAACTAATCTGCTCTCAAAGGCATTCCATTGTGCTAAGATTATTGTGAATTTTCAGCCTTTGATTCACATCTCTGTAACACTTTTTCACAATGTACTTATTTTGATCATTGCATTTTTAATGTTTACCATTATGGTACACTTATATTTTCCCCTTGTCAAGATTTTTTTTATCTTTTTTAAAAATAACTAACAACCCTACACTCAAAAATACATTATACTGATAAGCATATATTTAACTCAATATTTTTTTAAATCCTTAGTTTTTTTCGAACGACATCCAATTCCTTTATCATATCCGCTGCGTTTTTATAGTTTCCATCTGCATATTCAAAAACAAAAGCTGCTTGCGACGCATACTGCTTAATTATCTCCATAAGACTTCGCCAAGCAATCGTACCTGCGAATAACGGCAAGTGTTCATCAATTTTTCCGTTATTATCCTGGAGATGAAGCGCACTAATCCGTCGGTTTAACTCCCTAATAACACGGCAAGTATCCCAGTTATTAATATGTGCATGCCCTACATCGATAATAGCTCCCGCTGTCTGAAATTCTTCAAAAAGAGCGACATATGCCTCTTCATCAAAAAGATTATTTTGTTTTAATCCTACGTTTTCTATCCCCATTTTAGCTCCATCCAACTCGTTTGCTAATAGCTCAATTCTGCGCAGCCGTTCCAATACCAGTTGACGACAAAATTCCATATCTCCGCTCCACTGTTCATTGGTATGAACAACAACATATTTTGCCCCTGTTTTTTTTGCATACAAAAACGTTTTTCTATATCGTTCTAAATATGCCGTATCGTTTGGGTCTGCTAAATTTACAGTAACGCATGGCCCATGAATAGACAATGTCTTTTTGTCTGCCCGCATGCGATGCAATACAACGTCCCAATAGCTATCACTGCCAAATTCATAAAAGAATTCAATGCCGTAATCTTCCGGCAGTTTTTCCATTTCTATTTCATTAAATGCTGAAAATGCAAGATCACTAATTTCTATAATTGCCATATTTATTTTCTCCTTTTTCACGAACATATAAATTTATTTCTGTTTCTCTATCAAAAAACAAAACATTTTCCCATAAAAATTGTATTCCTACATTTTCACCGGCTTTTATTTCATAAGTTTCGCCTGCAAACTGACTAAATATAGCTGTACCATCAGCCAAATACAGCTGTGTCGTTTGTAAATTTCCTGTATTTTCCGTATACCGGCAACTCCCTTTGAGCATAGCCCGATCATCCGTAGTAATATGTATGTTTTCCGGACGAATACCAACAATAACACTATGTTTCCCTGTTAACACTGCCGTAATCCGATCCGGCAGCGGAACTGCAACTTTCCCTATAAAAAGATGTCCATCGACAATATCTGCCGTTATCAGATTCATCGCCGGCGAACCGATAAAAGAAGCAACAAATGCATTAGATGGATTATCATAAATTTCACGAGGTGTCGCAATCTGCTGCAATGTACCATCACGAAGTACAGCAATCCGCTGTCCTACCGTCATAGCTTCTACCTGATCATGGGTGACATAAATCATAGTCGATTTATTTATTTCATGAATTCTGACTAAATTTTGCCGGGCTTGCTGCCGCAATTGAGCATCCAAATTAGATAACGGTTCATCAAGAAGAAAATAGGGAGATTGCTTAACAATCGCTCGGCATAATGCAACACGCTGCTTTTGTCCACCCGACAAAGACTTTACAAGACGTTGTTCAAATCCATCCAGATGAAGCATTTCCAACGCATCTTTTGCTCTTTTTTCAATTTCTTTTTTACCCAGTTTTTGAATTTTTAAACCAAAAATAATATTTTCCCATACATCCATGTGAGGAAATAAAGCATAACTTTGAAATACCATTGCAATATTTCGTTTTCCCGGTGCCATATTATTAACACAGGTTCCCCCCATAAACAACTTCCCGTCAGTAATATCTTCAAATCCCGCAACCAGTCGCAGCGTTGTGCTTTTCCCGCATCCTGATGGTCCTAGGAATACAACCCGCTCTCCTTCTTGTATCTCAAAGTTTAGTTGCTTGATAACTTCTTTATTTCCATATGACTTACTTACATTATCAAATATAATATTGTGCATTACCCTTTCACTCCTGCCTGCATAAATGTATTAAGAATAAATTTCTGGAAAAACAAGTACAAAATAAGCGGCGGCAAACTTGTCAGCACAGCTACAGCCATGGCAATTCCCCATTCACTGCCGCCTTCGGCACTAATGAACATTTGCAGTGCCAAAGACAATGTATATTGTGATTTATCTTTTAGTATTAGCAGCGGCCAAAAATATTCATTCCACGAATTGATAAAAAACATAATCCCTATCGCTATAACCGATGGACGTACAAGAGGGAACACCACACTGCGAAGAAGATAAATAGGACCTGCTCCTTCTAATACAGCTGACTCCAGAAGCGCCTTCGGTATACTTCTCATGGCCTGACGCATAAGAAATATTCCCATGCCATCCGCCAGTTCGGTAAGCATGACTCCATAAGGAGTATTCAGCAACCCTACGTGGGATATCAATAAATAATTCGGCATAATCAAAACCGTAACGGGAATAAAAAAGGTCATAAGCATGGAATTAAATAAAAGCTCTTTTCCCTTGAATCGATAATATACAAATGCAAAGCCAGCCAGCAAACTGGTAGTAAGTTTGAAAAAAGTTACAAAAAAAGCAATAAAAAAAGTATTCCATATAAAATCGAAAATAGGAAAACGTCCCAGAACTGTCATATAATTTTCTAATGTCGGTGAAGAAGGAAGTGGATTCAACGGAGATTGAAATATCTGATTTAATTCTTTAAACGATGCCGAAAGCATAAAAACAACAGGCCATAAGGAAATAATAACCGCCGCAATCAAAAAAATATGGCAAATTAGTTCTTTTTTTATATTAATTTTCATAATACACCTTCTTGTCTGCCACACGGCTGCGCCACCCTAAAAACAAGGTAAAAAGCATCATTGTGATCATTGCATACGCCGCTGATTTACCCGTTTGATAAAAAACAAAAGCATATTGATAAATAACATAAACCAGATTGGCACTGCCCTGATCCGGACCTCCCTGTGTCAACATATTGACAGGAACCATGACATATTGCAGACCGAAAACAACGGTAATAACAAAAACATACATCGCTGAAGAAGATGTCTGCGGCAAAATGATTTTTTTAAAAATTATCCAATCCGATGCATTTTCCAAGCGTGCTGCCTCGATGATTTCCCTCGGAACGGATACCATTGCCGCCAAAAGAAGAATCATATTATAGCCGAAAACCTTCCATCCAATAATGCTGCTTATCGAGAATAATACAATATACGGCTCTTTAAACCAGCGCGGAGAAGTACCTCCAACCATTTTTACTATCTCATTAACCGGACCGGCCATCGGATTATATATCCACAAAAAAATAATACTCGCTACAGCAAGACTCAGCAAAGAAGGTAAAAACAACAGTGACCGATATATCGTTTTTCCATATTTCAACATATGCGCCATCATATACGAATAAAAATACGGAAGAATAAAGTTAAAAACAAGTAAAAAAACAATAAATAAAATTGTATTGCCTACGACTTGATAAAATTCCGGGCTTTGAATAATGGCAATATAGTTACTTATTCCTACAAATTTTGCCTTGGCACTGACCATATTCCACGAAAAAAAACTCAGCCCCAAATTAACAAGCAGCGGCCAATAATAAAAAACAAAGAAAATCAGTACCGATGGAAGAAAAAAAGCATATCCTTTACCGGATAATCGATTCATAATTACTTCTCCTTTCAAAAAAAACGGCAGACAGGAAGATTCGCTCTACAGTTCCCCGTCCGCCGCTTCTTACACGTATCATGTCAATATTTTTCAGCCTTCCAGTAATTCATTGATTTTTACAGCCGCATCATGCAATGCTTCTCTCGCAGACTTGCTTCCATTCAATACAACATCGCGAGTATCAATAAGGACCTGTTCTGCCTGCAGTCCATTCTGTCCTGGAAAACTTACCCAAGGCGTTACATTCGGAAGCATTTCCATGGCTTTCTTAACATTTTCATTTTCATCCATTAATTTCTTGTAAGGACCTTCGGCATCCATTTTTTTTCTCGGCGGCAAATATCCGGTGCCCGTATCCCATTTTGTTAAATTGTCCGCTGATTCCAAATATTTTACAAATTCGGCAGCAGCTTTTTGTTTGGCCGGATCTTTGGATAAAATCATAAGGAAGTTACCGCCCGCCGGTACCTTTACCGGTTTGTTGCCGAACGCGGGAAAAGCTGTCGTCATTACCTTAAAGTTGGAACTTTTTTCAAAATTTGCTCGTTTGCCAATTGTAGTGCATACCATAGCCAATTTACCTGATGTAAATGCCTGGAATCCTTCTTCATTTGTTGCATGAAGACCTATGCCATCCTTTACCATATCCGCAATAAATTGATATCCTTCAGCGGCTTCCGGTGTATCGAAACCCGCCTTCCATTTTCCGTTTTCCTGTTTCAGCATAGTACCGCCGTTTGATTCAACCAGTGCTTGATTCGTCCATGTATCTGCATATTCTTGCATAAAAAATGCCGATACCCCTGTTCTATCCTTAATTTGCTGTGCATATTCACGAACCTCCTGCCAAGTCTTTGGCGGCTTTGACGGATCAAGTCCGGCTGCTTTAAAGATATCTGGATTATAATACAAAACAGGAACAGACAAAGAATAAGGTACACCTACTTGCGTTCCGTCAGCCGTCTGCGCCAACTTGGCAATATTGGGTTCAAACGTATCTTTGATAAAGTTCGGATCACCTGCTGTCGCAAAAATCTTATTTATATCATCATGTTTAAAATTTTCATCGGCATAATTGAGGAAATCCCATCCCATCTGCACTACATCCGGTGTCTGTCCAGAAGCAACCGCTGCTTGTAAATTCTGTGTCAATCCCTTATACATATCAGGATTAAATTTTTCTTTTACTTTTATATTGGGATGACTCTTGTTGAAATCGTCCACTAACTCCCGCAGCGTCTGCCCGCCGAAACTATCGGAAGCCACGTGCCAGTATTCAATTTCTACCACCTTGCCGGTATCACCAGTCCCACTGCCAGAATTACTACAACCTGCCAAACCTGCGACCGCTATAAGACCGACAGATGCACAAATTATCATCTTTTTCCAATTCATTACCGTATCCTCCTTATTGTCAAAAAGCCAGTATTGTTAAACTATTTGATATAAGGAATTGTATGAAATGTATGTAAAAATATCACCTTTATTTGATAAATAGTCTGTAAAATCTAAGTTCCCTGATTATACTCCCGCCACTTCTCGTACTCACCACCTGCACCCTCCAGTATCCATATCGTTTATGAGAACTATATTTTTTTATCTATATATATCGAATAAAAACTTAATGCAAATGAGACGCGTTTAAAAATCTGATATATTGAAATGCCACTAGATATATTTTCTATATATACAGCATATATCTTCTATTTTACCGATATATTTTACTTGTTTATAATATTTATACCTATTTTTACAGCTGGACTTTTTTATATTATATATGATATACTCAGCTATAGTTGAGAATGTTTTTTATATTTATTTTATTTTTTCAGTATTTTTATAAAATAATATTTACATTATTTTACTTTCTCTATACTGGAAAATTTGATATTCTATCTTCTTATTAATTTGGTAAACGATAATGTACTATACTTATTTTAAAAAAATCAAGGAATTTCAACAAAAACACATACGTTTTCTTCATATAAAAAAAGTGCAGCTCGTATCTGCCACACATATAAATAAAAATGATATCTATTTAATTTTTTGTTTATTAGTAGTATCTTTCCTTCCCTTAGCAACCGAATGGCAGACATTTTTTCAAAAACCAGATCAAGCACAAGTATGGGTCAATGGCAAGTTGCAGAAGACTATTTCACTATCTTCTGAATTAAATACAGAATTTAAAGTACAAGATATTCCCGGTTATGCAATTATACAAGTAAAAAATGGAAAGATACGTATACGTACTGATGATTCTCCCCGACAAATCGGAGTTCATATGGGCTGGATCGATAAACCATATGAACAAGTTGTTAATGTCCCCTACAAAATAATGATTGTTATAACAGGTAAGCAAACCACTGATATTGATGCCCTCGCTCAATAATACTCCTAATTTTGTATATTTTAACAATTTATCTATCTTCATCGTTTCTCTTTTTATATTTGACACAAACATACAACCGCTTTACAATAATTTTAAACGTTTTATCCGTGAAGGGAGCGCTATATAGTGGAATTATTTGCAGATATAGATCAAAATCTGCTATTCTGGATACAAAACAACATGGTAACGTCTACATTGGATCCCTATATGCTGCTCCTCTCCCACGTGGGAAACATAGGTCTAATTTGGATTGTTTGGGCTATATTTTTGTTATGCATAAAAGAATACCGCGTAACCGGCATTGCGATATTATTAGGACTATTAATCAGTTTAACACTGGGAAATGGTATTTTAAAACCGTCTTTAGCACGTCTGCGCCCTTATATTATTTATTCCTGGATACCCTCGGATATAGTAGTTTCACTGCCAACAGATTATTCGTTTCCTTCCGGACATGCTTTCGGATCTTTTTCCGCAGCCACTATAATTTTCTGCCGGAATAAATATTGGGGAATTTTCGCCTTGATATTAGCCTTAGGAATTGGATTTTCCCGCGTATACTTATTTCTTCATTATCCGAGTGATATGTTAGGCGGCATGTTGTTAGGAATACTATGTGGAATTTTCACATATAAAACAGTCCACCATTTATCAATATCACCCCCATGGCATAAAAACAAGTTCAACGGGAATTAACATTAATTATATACGTAAAATCATGAATTGCTTCTATAGCTAAATACAAAATCTGCCAGCATACCTTGTACTGGCAGATTTTATATTGCTTATTTTTTATGGATAGGATCAAACAAAAGCGCCTATTCGCAACTATACATTTTATTTTTCCAACAGTTTAATAAACTCTTTTAATATCGCCGTATTCCCCGGCCAAGCCGGTGATGTTGCAAGATTTTCACAAACTACCGCCTTATCGGCATCAACAGATTTAAATATCCCGCCTGCAACAGTAATATCCGGACCCACTGCGGGATATGCGGTAAGTGTCAAGCCGCTGACAACATTGGCTGCTGTCAAAATCTGCGGGCCATGACAAATAGCTGCCACCGGTTTTTTATTTTTCATAAAATATTTAGTAATTTCAATAACCTTAGAATCCAACCGAATATATTCCGGAGCTCTTCCCCCTGTAAGGTACAATCCATCATATTGACTCATATCGATTTCATCAAAGGATGCATTTAAGACAAATTGATGCCCTTCTTTTTCGCAGTAGGTTTGATCTCCAAGAAAGTCATGAATCGCCGTTTTAATTTTATCTCCTGCCTTTTTCCCGGGACATACAACATCAACATGAATTCCTACCATTTCCAACGCTTGAAAAGGAACCATTGTTTCATAGTCTTCTGCGAAATCACCAGCTAACATTAATACTTTTTTTGCCTTCATCATTGTCATATTTATTCCTCCCCATCTGAAATCATACATTTCCTACACCTCATAAATCGTACATACATGCGGTAATAATGAGGTCCCATATAAATTTATAAATACAAGGTATTGTCCAATATGGGCTATTAATAAGAACTTTAATTAAAAAGCATTTTTTATATTATAATGTATTATATTATTGCAACAATGTTCGCTGCTCATTATGCTATACTGACAATATTACTACAAATCAACTAGATTACTTCTATTGTAACACGCGGACAGTTACGTATCAAATCGCTGTTTTCATCAAATGCAATTACATAATTCACATCCTAGTTTATATACGTAATATTATCATATAGAATATATGATAATATTACGTATATACCTACTTGATTTTCAACTATACTATCCGGCAATCCTTCTATTTTTCCTACATATAACTACGTCCTAATAAAAATTTTATTAGGACGTAGTATATATATAAATTATTTTATTCTTAATCTCATTTAAATTTCACATAGTTTAATTACATTGGGCAAAAAATATTGAGGATCGAACGAGTATTATACTTATTTACCACTAAATTCAGCTTTTCTTTTTTCAACAAATGCTTGCATGCCTTCTTTTTGATCATTTGTTGAAAAACACAAGCCCCATACTTCATCTTCATATTGAATACCCGATTGCAAGTCCATATTTATACCACGATTAACGGCCGATTTGCAGAGTTGTACCGCTAACGGTGCAACCGATTGAATTTTTACAGCCATTTTTTTGGCAGCAGCCATCAAGTGATCCGCTGGAACAAGTTCATCTACTAATCCAATACGATATGCTTCCGCAGCATCGATCATTGCT
The DNA here is from genome assembly GCF_900103535.1 of Megasphaera paucivorans. Classification (GTDB taxonomy): domain Bacteria; phylum Bacillota; class Negativicutes; order Veillonellales; family Megasphaeraceae; genus Megasphaera_A; species Megasphaera_A paucivorans. The sequence continues at coordinate 21,146 of NZ_FNHQ01000033.1, forward strand.
CCGGTAAACAACAGCTTTTTTGCCATTCCTTTACTAACTAGGCGAGGCAGCCGCTGCGTTCCGCCAAATCCCGGCGTAATTCCCAAGGTTACTTCGGGTTGTCCAAATTTTGCATTGTCTGCTGCAATACGAATATCGCAGGCCATTTGCAATTCATTGCCTCCGCCAAGTGCATATCCGTTAACAGCTGCAATAACAGGTTTTTTCATGTTCTCAAGTTTATTAAATACGCCCTGTGCCAAAATGCCCCAGTCTCTGCCTTCCATGGCATTTTTATCTTTCATTTCAACAATGTCTGCCCCGGCTACAAAAGATTTTTGTCCACTGCCGGTAATGATAAGAACTGCCACGTCTTGATCTGCTTCTATTTCATCAATCATTTTATCCAATTCACGAACAGTCGCTTCATTCAACGCATTTAAGGCTTTAGGCCGATTAATCGTAACAACAGCTGTACCATTTTCCTTTTCTATCAAAAGATTTTCATAACTCATAGTAAACACATCCTTTTTTATATTCAAAACAATAATTTCACAATGTCACTATCTCCATATTTTTTGTCCCAATGCATATATGCTGCGATTTATTATTATCTACTATATTCAGCGGAGAATAGAACCAGAAATAACCATTTGCTGTACTTCATTCGTACCTTCATAAATTTGAGTTATTTTAGCATCGCGCATATAACGTTCTACGGGGTATTCTCTGGTAAAGCCATATCCACCGAATACCTGTACTGCATCTGTGGTAACTTCCATGGCAATATCTGAGGCAAATTTTTTAGCCATTGCTGCAGAAACACTGTGCGAAATATTATTTGACATATCATAGGCTGCTTTATAAACCAACCACCGTGCTGCTTCAATTTTCAACTTCATATCAGCCAGTCTAAATGCAACAGCTTGCTGTTTGGAAATAGGTTTGCCAAACTGCACACGTTCTTTTGAATACTTTACTGCATGTTCATACGCACCTTCAGCAATACCAAGAGCTTGGGCCGCTACACCAACACGACCGCCATCTAAAGTTTGCATTGCTATTTTAAAACCTTCGCCTTCTTTTCCCAACAAATTTGCCGCAGGTACATGCACATCTTGTAAAATAACTTCACGTTGTACGGATGCACGAATCCCCATTTTTACTTCTTTCTTGCCAAAACTTAACCCAGGAGTGCCTTTTTCTACAATAAACGCACTCATGCCTTTTGCTCCTTTAGTTTTATCCGTTGCCGCAAAGATAATTTCAACCTCAGCTTCTCCGCCATTAGTATTGAATATTTTCGTCCCATTTAATATATATTCATCACCTTGCTTTACGGCCGTAGTTGCCCCATTAAGTGCATCCGTCCCTGCATTAGGTTCCGTTAATCCAAAGGCACCCAGCCACTCTCCTGTTGTTAATTTAGATAAATATTTGCTTTTTTGGTCTTCTGTCCCATATTGATTAATCGGCCATGAACAAAGTGACGTATGTACTTCAAAACCGATACCGGTGGACGGATCTACTCTGGAAATTTCTTCACATGCAATAGCAAAACTAATAAAATCCAAACCGCAGCCATTATATTTTTCTGCATACGGAATACCCATCAATCCCAATTTTCCCATCTGATTAAAAATTTCTCTATCAAAAATTTCATTTTCATCCCGATCTTTAACAGTTGGGAGTAATTTTTTTTCAGCAAAATCTCTCGCCAGCTTACGAATATCTTCCATTTCTTCTGTTAATTTGAATTCCATAATTACATCATCCTCCTAAAAATATTAAATAATATATTTGTCTAATGGTGATATGCTATTCTGCATGACAGAACAACGCTCAACCTGACAATCATTGGTAATCACAAGATAAGCCCCATTAGTTTATCTTCAAAAATACGGGAGTCCATCTGCTTTAAATCAGATGAAATAGCTGGTTTAAAATCCATATGTGCCAGAATATCTTTTTCAAGCTCAACGCCGGGAGCTATTTCCGTCAACATAAGTCCTTCTTCTGACAACTCAAATACCGCACGCTCCGTAATATATAAAACATGCTGATGGTGTTGATGTGCATAGGCACCGCTAAATGTAACTTGACCTACTTTATCTAAAAATTTATTTAATTTACCTTCCGTAAGAATGGTCAGTTTACCATTACCGACCTGCACTTTTAATCCTCCTGCCGTAAAAGTACCACAGAATACTACTTTTTTAGTATTTTGCGTAATATTGATAAAACCGCCGCAGCCAGCCATACGACCTGTAAATTTACTCACATTGATATTGCCGTCTCTATCGGTTTCCGCTAATCCCAAAAATGCAACATCAAGACCTCCGCCATCGTAGAAATCGAATTGGTACGGCTGATCAATGATTGCCTCCGGATTGGTAGACGCACCAAAATCAAGTCCGCCGGCCGGAACTCCCCCAATAGTGCCCGCTTCAGCTGTAAGTGTCATCGTATCTCCGACACCTTCTTCATTAGCAACACTTGCCACACCTTCGGGAATGCCAATTCCTAGGTTCACTTTCGCATTGGGAACCAGCTCCATGGCCGCTCGGCGCGCAATTACTTTACGCTGATCCAGTTTCATTGGTTCAATACTATCTAACGGGATACGGACTTCTCCTGAATACGCTGGATTATACATATTTCCATAACTTTGTTCATGTTTTGCTTTATCAGCTGCTACAACGACATAATCAACATCAATCCCCGGAATAACAACATCCATTGGTTTAATATTTCCGTTTTCCACTATCCGTTCTACCTGTACAATAACGATTCCACCAGAAGCTTTGGCAGCCAATGCAATCGACAGATTTTCCAGCTTAACCGCTTCATGTTCTATAGATATATTCCCTTTTGTATCGGCAGATGTCCCTCTTACAATCGCCACATCGACAGGAAACGGCTTATACCACAACCATTCTTCCCCATTGAGTTGAATAACCTCTACCAAATCTTCATTTGTTGCTGCATTGACTTTTCCCCCTTCAACACGAGGATCTACAAAAGTTCCTAACCCGACTTTTGTAATAATACCCGGTTTTTTCCCGGAAATACTGCGAAACCACTGTGCCAGCGTTCCCTGAGGGAAATTATAAGCTTCTAATTTATTATCAATCATCAGTTTCCCTAAATTGGGCGCCATGTTGAAGTGACCGGCTACAATCCGCTTTAACATTCCTTCGTGGGCGAATCTATTACCTCCCGCATTTTTTCCGTCTCCCATGCCGGCACAATGTACTACCGTAAGATCATGGGGAGTTTCTTTTTCCAAGAACTGTGTTTCTAACGCAGTTAACACATCTTCTGCAATATTACAGCCTACAAACGTTCCAATTCCAATAGTTGCTCCATTGGGAATCAGATTTACCACATTTTCTGCATTTACGAATTTCATTATATAAACACCTCTTTATTGTATTTCTGCCTGTACATGTAAAATTTTTTCTATACAATTCCTGTCAACATATACACGCCAACCATGAAAAAAGCCACAAGAACTTTAAATATCGTAATCGCAAACATGTCTTTATATGATTCACGATGCGTCAGTCCACACACAGCCAAAATCGTAATAACAGCACCATTATGAGGCAAGCTATCCAATCCGCCGGAAGCAGCTGCAACAATTCGATGTAAAACTTCGGGAGGGATTCCAGCGGCTGCCGTCAATTCCAGCCAATGATGTCCAAAAAGTTCCAAGGCAATGCTTAATCCACCAGAGGCAGATCCTGTAACACCTGCCAGAATGTTTACCATAAGAGCCGCATTTAAAAGCGGTGCCCCCTGTGCGATTCCCAGTAAAAAATTAGCTATATCAGTAAATCCCGGCAGAGAAGCTATAACATTTCCGTACCCAACTTCAGAAGCCGTGTTCATAATAGCAAGCAGAGATCCTATAGCTCCTGCATTTAATGCGGCTTGGATGCCTCCTTCCTTAGAAATAAATTTATGCCCGTTGATACAAGCTACAATAATACCTGCCAATAATCCGACGACCAACGCCCAGATAGAAATAACATTTTGAACTGATTTAGCTACCAGAGGAATACCCATTTTTTGAAACGGTACAATTAAATCCGAATTCCACGAATACATGGATAGTCCAAAATTAACAACCAACACTACAAATAACGGTATGATAGAAAAGTACCACTTAGGTAATGGAATCGTATCATCAATTACTGTTTCATTTATCGTATGATGACCATATCCTTCATTCTTGTCTTTAGCCACTTTTACACGCCATTCCAAATATATATAAGAAACTGCCACTAGTATAATGGCACCGATAGTTCCTAATATAGGTGCAGAATATGTCGTTGTTCCAAGATATATTGTAGGAATAATATTCTGGATTTGCGGTGTACCCGGAAGCCAATCCATGGTTGCTGTAAATACACCTAAAACTAGAGTAGCCGGAATAAGTCTTTTGGGAATATTTGCCTCTTTATATAACGCTGCCGCAAACGGATAAATGGCAAACACACAAACAAACATGGAAATACCGCCATATGTTAAAATCATACATGCCAGCGCAACTGCCGCTATGGCTCTCTTTTCTCCTATACAGCGAATAACTTTAAGTGCAATACTTCGTGCCATTCCCGTATCTTCCATGACTTTTCCAAATACAGCACCTAGTAAAAATATAGGGAAAAAAGCTTTGATATACGTAACTGCCTTTGGCATAAATAGTTCCGTATATCCTGGTAAAATATTAATGCCTGACAATCCTGCCGCAAACATCGCAAAAATTGGCGCAAACAAAATTACCGAAAACCCCCGGTAGGCAAATGTTACTAATAAAAACAAACTTAGGATAATGCTCCCTATCGCAATTGCCGTTAACATAATTTATGAAATTCCTCCTTTATATTTATATCTACAATTTCTTATATAAATTACAAACGATTATTTTTCCTCCCTTCTAAACTTAATAAGTATAAATACAAAATTTATTAAGTTGATGATAAAAATAAGTATGCATACTTCGTTTGTTGTTACTATAGATGTTACCTAAAATCATAGACAAAATATATAGGAAAAATTTGACTTGCATTGATTGTTAGCTCATCATAAAAATGCAAATTTGACATTTTTTTAATTCTACAAAATCATACTATTCAAATTAATTTTTTTAACAAAAAAAAGGCCCCGAAGGGCCTTTCCTTTTAAAACAACTCAGCTAGAATGTTTACCACATCCCAAAAAGAGTTACTTATTAACCTTTAATTTTCTTGATTGCTTCTGTAATCTTAGGAACAACTTCAAAAGCATCCCCTACGATACCATAGTCGCAAACCTGGAAAATCGGAGCATCCGGATCTTTGTTGATCGCAATGATGCAATCGGATCCTGTCATCCCGGCTAAATGCTGGATGGCTCCGGAAATACCGCAAGCTACATAAATCTTCGGTCCTACGGTCTTTCCTGTCTGGCCTACTTGATGCAGTGCATCAATCCAGCCGGCATCTACTGCTGCACGCGACGCACCTACTGCCCCGCCCAGCAATCCTGCCAATTCCTTCAACATTCCTTCAAACGGTTCTGAACTGTTCATCCCACGGCCGCCTGATACGATAACGTCGGCTTCTTCCAATTTGACGCCGCCGCCACCCATTTTGATCAGTTCTACGAATTTCGTCATGAAGTCGTCATCACTCAGTGCTGCCTTCATGTCGATGATTTCGCCTGTCGCCGATGCATCCGCTGCCGGTTTTTTAAATACGTTCGGACGAACTGTTCCCATTTGCGGACGATTTTCACGGCATACGATTTCTGCCA
>NZ_FNHQ01000034.1 GCF_900103535.1 Megasphaera paucivorans
GGGCACATCTGCGAAGATATTTTGTAGAGGCTCTCCCGAAGGACACGAAAAGTCCGTCCGCCACCTTTGCTAGCCAAGGCATTACCTACTGCAACAAGCTATTCGAGATCGAAAGAACTCTTACGGATCTCCGCGGCGAAAAGCGAAAGATAGCGCGTCTGAAACAGGAAAAACCTGTTTTAGATGTCTTTTGGGCGTGGGTAGAATCTGCAAGAGACACCCTTCTGCCAAAATCAAAGTCAGCCGAAGCTGTAAACTATGCCCTTAATCATAAAAAAGAGTTGATGAACTATCTTTTAGACGGAAATTGCGCTATCTCCAATAATCTCATCGAAAACAGCATACGTCCATTCACTGTAGGACGCCGGAATTGGTTGTTCAGTGGAAGTCCCAGAGGTGCAGCTGCAAGCGCAATTGTTTATAGCATTGTTGAAACAGCCAAGGTCAACGGCCTCAATCCCTATAAATACTTGAAATTCGTTTTTAGCGAATTACCTGGCGTACAGTTCGAACAACATCCTGAATTCCTTGAAGATTATCTTCCTTGGAACAACGAAGTTCAACAACTCTGCAAATAAGGCAGTGACTTGAGTATATCTCGGTCATTGCTTTTTTTCTATACACTCTGTTATTAACCGCTTACGCTATTTTACTGGAGCCACTTATCGGATTTGAACCAACGACCCTCTCATTACGAACGCCGTTGAATATAATTTAGCATATTTTCAAAGGAAGGAAATCGGCATAACCAGCATATTAATAAAAATATCCATCAGCAAATTATTACCCCAATTTATAAAAATCATCAAACAATAAGGCGCAAATAAGGAGCATATATTATACCATTAACAATAAATAATAATAGTATGACCAATATCAGCAAAGTTCACAACATGTATGTGTCAAGAAATATCATAAACGTAAACCCATATCCATCAACTTCAAATGGTACCCCATTTTTAAAGGCCCCATAATCTACTGCAATATTTTTGTGCACTTGACTCCTTGGTATCCGAATATATAAGATATCCTTTTTAAATTCCTCGCCATAATAGCTGATTTTTATTATCCACTCCTGTTATAATCTTAATTTACTATAATATCATTCATTTATCTTCTGGCAGCTTATTTAATAATTCCATTGTGCTACCATCAGTCAATGTAAGCTTTTGTACTTCAAAATCAAGTATGTAGTTATCTATTCCATCTTTTGCTATTTGTTTTTCTTTTTTAATAAACGGATTCAAAGATTGGGTACTTTTTCCAAAATATTGGAATATCTTATCAGTCCTATATGTCGAATCGGTATAATTTTTCTCCAGTCCTTCTATATGAACAGGATATTGAACAATGACTTTTTGCTCTTTATTCTTCACCAATATCGTACCATCTACTTTGCTAACCTGTTTATCTTGATCCGGCAGTGTAAAATCAATCTGATAGTGGATATAATATGTTGGGAAAAAAGAATTTTCATTAACTAATTTTGCTTGCACAGTATTAGTTACAGCAAATATTTTTTTCATATCATTTTCTACTGGTTGATTTAACTCAGTTAATTTATCTTGCATTGCTTTTTCCTCGGCATCCATGAAATCAACAAGATTAGCTACTTCCACAACTTGCCATTCACCATTACCAAGTTCACGCATCTTCAATTGAAAATCAAAATTTTTATTAAGTTGTTTATTATATAGTGTAATAGTTACAATTGCAATTTTACCATCTTTCTGTGTATCTTTAACACCTTTATATTCTAGGTTAGGAGTGTTAACCCGATCGCTCAAATTTTTTGCTAGATTTTCTGTATCCTTACTATTCTGTTTCGCTTTTTCAAAATCGCCTGTTTCTACATACTTTTCTGTCTGCATAATCATCGTATTAATTGCTTTGTCTTTAACTGCTGATACTAAACCTGCAACTAATGTATTATCTTCATCACCACTATCACCTAATTCTCGTTTCATCAAATCATCAACGCCACGACTGTACAGTGATTTCAAATCAACATGTTGTTCAAATGTTGGCAAATCATGCTTTTCTATGGCAGTTTTAATAATACCTAAAGAATAGGCTGGTGTCTTTACCCAATATAAAAAATAGAATAATATTGCACAAAGAATAATAAGTCCCACACAACCAATAATATATAGTACTTTTCGATTTATTTTCCAAAATATCATGTAATCACTTTCTTTCTCAAATTATAGTAATATTTAAGATAACAAGTTGTTATTTCGCAATGCTTAAAATTTTAAATAATTTTAAATCATTCCATTACGTTTAAAAATCGTCCTAAACTAGATACCAATGATCAATAGTTACATATTTAATGCCATTTTCTGTGTTTCATGCGGCGTATTTGGCCGATTGCCCGTAAATCGCCACTTCTTGCACCTCTATGCGGAAGATCCTTTACATGTTTGATGCCCCAAAAGAAAAAATAGTAAATAAAACATATTACGAAAAATAAAAAACAACCAATAATATTGCTCTCTATATGTCCTACCTTCTTTGGCAAAAAGACACATATCAATACTACAATAAACAATAATCCTTTCAATACCTTCCATCTTGCTTGCATACAGATCACTTCCTTCTGTAACCCAAGAATATCGTATCGCAGAATTCATTATTCTATAATAGCAACTTATCATATATAGTCGTTTTTTACGAACTTTCTCACCCAATATGCATTGGCTTATTCTACTCCCAGTGCTTTAAACACAGCATTTTCCGCACTGTTGTAAAAAATCAGATTAAAACAACCAACCAATTCAGCCGGAACGGCCCCCAAATCCCCAGCTGACGTAATTGGCAGCAGTACTTTCTTTGCACCGCTGTCCAAACATACCTGCAAAGAACTTGCCAACTCGTCCACTTTTATCATCGTACCACTAATACTGATTTCCCCCAATACCGCTAAGCTGCTGATAACCGGTTTATTTAATGCTATGGAACAAATAGTAATTAGTGTCGGTAATGCCAACTTTTTTGTAATACCAATTCCTTGTAAGTCCTGATAATTCACAATATAATCTTTCGTCGTTGTACTGATAGATCCACTAATACAATTACCGTTTGCTTTCAGAAAATTAAATGCTGTATTCGATGCTTCTTTTGCTTCCCGGTCTGACCCTAACCCAGTCCGTTCAAATTTACCACTGCCGGGCAGCATCTGCGATTCCAAGCGAAACACCCCGATCATACCGGATTTACCATGAGAAACGGTATATACTTGTCCGGGATTGCATATGCCTTCTGGAATCAGTTTGCCACCGCCTTGTTCCGGAACGGAAACATAGCGTTCTTCAAAGGTTTCATTATCAATATAAGAAAAATTCACATCGTAGAATTCCATACCGCCTAATTTTTTCAATTGTTCTTTGACACGTCGTCTCATTTCCAAGGAAAGTATCAAGATTTCTTCCAAATCATCCTTAGCATACACCCCATCAGGATATACCAATTTAATAAAGCCGCCTACCATTTTCCGTACTGCAATAGTATCCCGCTGATTCAGATTCTTTCCTAGGTGATAATACTTATCTAACGCATCTCCATATTGTTCTTTGCGCAACTCACGCATAAATTCCGACAAATAATCCGTAATAAAACCAAAATCATCCGTAAAATGTTCAGGCCTAAACTTTGGGATTTCCCATCCCGGAATATAGCAATGGATGCGATCTAAAAAAGCTGTGTCCGTACCCATTTCCGGTGGAAACGGATCAAATAAACTGGATGTTTTCAACAAAACATCTACACTCTGATTGATATTACCAACAAATACCATAGATGCCGACGCTGCCTTCTCTTCTTTTCCACGAGCAAAAGATCCAGATGCCATATAATCTTTCATAATTTGGATGCCGTCATTATCTTTGAAATGGATACCGGCTACTTCATCAAATGTCACGCAATCCCATAATCCAACTAATCCAATCGTTTTTCGTCCCATATTATAAAACAAATTGGCGACTGTTGTCTGACCACCGGATACCAGAATAGAATTCGGAGAAATTTCTTTGTATAGATGTGACTTTCCCGTACTTCTCGGTCCTAATTCGCAAAGGTTAAAATTGTTTTCCACCAATGGCAGCATCCGTGCTAATAACAACCACTTGACCCGATATTCCAATGCAGAAGGTTCCATCCCAATAGAACGTAGCATCAAATCGATCCACTCTTCCTTCGTAAATGCTTTTCTGCCTGTCTTCAATTCATCAATGTCTACATGAGGCATTTGGATCGGATTGAGTTTACGGACACGAATGGGGATGCCATTATTTTTGTCTTCTTCTACGTATTCATAACTTAATTGAACAATACACCAAATTCCCCCACAAAGCAAGCGGTCATATTTAGTTGGGTATTCTTCTTCAATAGGTACTGCTTTTAAACCTAAATTTGAAAATTCAGCTTCGTAATTGTCTTTTTTGATATTCAGACGGACCGTGATTTTATCGATAACGGTGTAACTGCCATGCTGCCGCAATACCGACAAGTTTTTTTGCGCTTCATCCGGGCGAACAAAATTATCAGCAAGAATCTTCTTAACATTCTCCACGCCTTCTTCAATTTCACCTTCATCTTGAGAAGAGCAATACATTCCCAATAAATATTCCAGTACATAGACAGGAACATTAGCCCCTTCTTTTATTTTTTTCGTCAAATCCTTACGAACAATTTTCCCTGCAAAATGATCTCGTAACTTTTGATGCACTTGTCCTAACTCGTCTTTAGCTTCATCCGTCATCAAGTTCACTTCCCATCTCATTATAATTCAAATCCGAAGTCATCAGAAAACGCTACATCCATGACAACAGCATGCCGCAATACTTCCATCCCGTTATTTTCATCATATGCAACCAAATAGTACCTGATATTCGGATCATACTTTTTATTTTTGAACGTAAACCGTATTCGAAAAATACGATCCCTTGTATTTTCATCCCGTTTATCAGCTATATACATATTTTCATTAGAAATTTTTTCATTCTCTTCCGATATAAAATAAAGCCGAAAACTCGTTTGTTTTACGACATCACTGATCGGATCCGATTGAATAAATTCCAGTGTAGTAATTAGATTGGTAATTTTCTGAATCAAACTAATCAGTCTGATCTGTACTGTTCTGGTTTCCATATGTCCTTTTTCCATTTTAATATCAATCACAGGTATCAGCATTTCCTGCGGAGAAGATCCACCATGAACATAGTTTTGTCCACCGCTTCCCGATATCTTAAAAACGCTTGTACTGCAGGGAAACGATACCACTTTATCATCAGTATTTCCCAGCAGATGCCCTAATTCCAAATGACAAATTCCATCGCATAAAATCGGTTGTTTGGATACGATATACCGTCTTTTTACTATACTTCCCTTATCTGTCATACCGTCAATTTTACCACTTTCTGGCACTTTATCCCGTTTATAAATAAACCCGTGATCAGACGTAACAATAAAATGTAAGGTATTGGCATTGGTTGCAACTTTGTGAATCAATGCCTTTATTTCTTCTATGGCTTCTTTACATGCTACAAAGATTTCATCTTCCGCATGTTCTCCCCGAACGTCAATCTGATCATGATAGACATACACGACCTGCTTGCCGGTAAACACTTCACGCAGTGCCATCTTTTTCATATTTTTGATAGTATCAAACTGCACACAACAGCTATGCGGCACAGTAGACTGCAATACTGTTTGCCGTGTTGTCAGATCATGGCAATACACCCCATCTGCCACTTCTTTTCCATCATCTGTTAATTCTAATACGGTATGCGGCAGCAATGCCGCCATACCCAAGCGGGTATACGAAGGTAACGTACTCATCATAACAGTTAGGTTAGCGGTACATTTAGGATCATCCTGCATCGTTTTGAATAATTCATACCCAACTTCATACCGCATTGCATCCGAAATAATCACAACGGTACGATCTTTGTTGCTGCTAACATATCGGCTAAAGAAATTCCGCTGCAATGGCAATATCGATAAAGCATCGGGTTCTAATATTCCAGTATTCCATACCGGCAGTTGTTTTTCCAAATACTCATTCGTGTAAATATGTTCAACCAAATCCCGTAATTTTTCAAATGATTCCGTATTGTCTAATTGGTCATAGCAATAATAAAAATGGCGATACTTCGTATCAATCAGATAATCCGTATTCTGATATTGGTGAATAATGTCTTCAAACCGGTCCGGACACGTATAATGAGATGCGATGATCAGAGAATAGGCACAATCCAGTAACTCATATGCTACAGCCACTGACTTTCCGAAATGCATCTTCCGCCGCATATCACAAATTTCAGGGATAGTATGATTGTCAAGGGCTGCTCCTGTATCTTCTGCCAGTAAATGTTCTGTCAACCATTGCAGAATCTCATCATCGATCTGCTTAAAAGAATCACAATCCAAAAATACTTCTGGTTCATATTGCTTCAACACAGTCTGAAAATTTATGCTGCCTGCCACATAATCAGATAATGTATCATAGGCATCATGATATAGATAATTATTCATCAGGTCGTCCAAAAAAGAAATGACATTTCCAGCTTTATATAACACAAACGAATGCCAGTTTTTGGGTATGTCTGCATGAATATGTTGGCTTGCATATGTCACAAACAAGGCAATAATGAATCTCTCCAACGTTGGTTTGGGATTGGTATAGCCAAATTGCTTCTCACAACATTTCCAAAAACAGGCTGTCAATTGATATATATCAAATTCCGCTAACAATTTACTATTATGTAAATCATCCTCGGCTAAAAGAGTACGCAGCACTTCATCAAATGAACAAATTTCTGTCCGGCATAATGCACTCATAAGACCAATACAAATGGTTTCTTCATTGAAATTTTCAATTTTTAAATTATAAAAGCGATGTGTTCGTTCCTTATTATTAAAAAATTTAATATGCTGTTCAATAACAGGTTTGTATTGGTTTGAGATTCGTAGATCCGCACAAATCAAAGAAACACGATCTGCATGGAACCGTGTAGAATACAACATCGTATCTTCTAAATGATTGTCCCGAATGTTCGGTTTTGGAAAAGGCGCATATACCAGATAATTGGTTGTGGTATCCTGTCGTTCCAAAAAATATTTTATTTGAAATTGATTGTTCGGTTCCAGCTTCAATAATTGAGCATTTTCCAATGGCAGACGATCTACATCTTCTGCAAACTCCGCTTTATCATCATACCAAAATACGAGTTTTCGTGTATCCCCCGTAAACTCTGTATTGAGCCGGTCCGTAATCTGTTTTAAATTTAGCTCTACCATAGTCTACTCCTTCACGATCCATTCACCCGAACGATTATTCCCCTTTCGCAGGATGATTCCCTTTCGTTGCAATTCACTCATGATTCGTTTGATGGATCGAAGCGACATATGAGTTTGTTGCTGTATAACACGCTGTGTTACTTTGGAATCAGCCATTATCACATGCAGTACCTGTTGTTCATCCGAACTCATATTCTCTTTAACATGTAAAATGGTGTCATGATTGGTGCCAATGGTGCCATGATTGGTGCCAATGGTGCCAACAACGGTATGACTATGATTAGGAACATTCCGATACAGATTAATGCGAAAATCACCATCAAAATCAATGAGTTCCGGATCCTGCAATCCGTATTCCCGGCATTCCTTCATAATACGAGGAATACCACTGCCCCACTGTTCAATGAATTTCATATACGCAAAAGCACTAGCTATAGCTCGATTTCGAATCTTTGAATATCCTGCCTTCATTTTCTCGATAGTAACTCCGCGCAGCAACATTCCCGGCGATGTGATTTCTAACCGGTTATCGTAAAGAGCTACCTGTATATGTCCCGGCTCAATATAACTGCGATGTACAATAGCATTGGCTACCAACTCACGAATGCTATTAGGTGGTAATTCATAAACATCTTGTCGATATATGCCCTTGAATCGGACGCCCAAATTGATTTTTCCCAGTATATACTGATACACAGCCTCCACCTGCTCCTGTATGGTGCCACCGATTTCTCTGCGATCAATGAACACAGTCCGCGTATCATCCTTAAATACAGCGCATTGAATTGCAGGCGGAAGATTCTGCTGGTTCGTCAAGAGTGCATACGCATTGGTCGGAAAAAGTTCTCCATTCTGTTCAATCAATACGCCCCAAGATAACAGTGTATTTAGGGTGACTGTTTTAACGGCCGCTTTTTCCTCATCAGAGGATGAATTCGCACATGCTATTTCTCTGAGTTTTTCGCATAATCGACCAATATCCGATTCGGAGACATGCATATTGGTGATTGACAATCGATCAAAAAACCGATTTTCACCTTCCAAAATAAGCTCCTTTAAAATATATGGATCCGCAAGCCGTGTCGTCCCTCCTGTTCTGATAAAGGTACCGTCTTTCATACCAAGGGATTTTATATAATACGGTCGCTGCATACCGGCCGTAATCTCCACAACAATGACCGCCTTGTTATCAACTTCCTGTACTGTTATGTCCGGAATTATCATAGGAAAACAACTATCAGAAATTGCATTGGTAATGGCATCCATAGCCTGAAAAATACTATCCTTATCTACACCAATGATCCGCATAGATTCATCTTCTACGCCAAATAGAATTTTTCCGCCTTCACCATTTGCAAATGCCACAACAGTCTTCATGTAACTCTTGCTATTGTTGGCGATTTCTTGTTTATATTCAATATTTTTAGACTCTCCGGAAAGCAAATTTTCCAATACCATAGCAATCTCCTTCAAAAAAATATAGTCCTCCACTTGCTCTATAAATCCATTTTAATACCAAATTTATAATGGATTTTACACCTTAATATAAAAAGCTGAGATTCTTTATTTTTAAAGACTACTTTTACTTTGACGTCGAAGAGCTTCAATAGCTTCTTTTATCGAATCGTTATCAGGTTGCTTAGAATCCCATTCATCCCAAAAGTCTTTCGTAGCACTAATAGGTTCATGTTCTGGTTGTGGTTTATCTAATAATATTTTGCTTGGTAGTAATATTGCATCTCCAACAGCTAATGCCTCTCCGATATCAAGCAAAGGAAGAATATCAATTGTTCCTTTTAGTGAATCGGGAAGGAGGTTTTTAATAACCCCTTTATCAGTATCATTGGTAAGTCGTAATACTATAAAATTGTTACATTGACTTAAAATAGTTTTACTTACATCAGATGGACGTTGGCTAACCACCAATAAAGATATACCATATTTACGTCCTTCTTTAGCAATTCTTTCGAAATTATGCAACGCTTGTTTTTGTACAGAATCCGCATCATCGCGTGTAGGTAGATATAAATGAGCTTCATCACAAATAAGTGTAAATGGAGTCCTTTTTTCAGTTTCCATCCAAAATTGAACGTTATAGAGTAACCTCGCCAAAGTTCCAGTCACTACCGGCAATACATCAGATGGAACTTCAGAAAAATCAATAATAGTAATTCCTTTAAAGTCATTAGCATACCCCAACAGCAGACACATCGTTTGTCCAAGCCAATCATATTCTTGTACCAAATTATTAGGTTGAAACATGAAACCATACGTTTTGTCATCAACTTTAGTCTGTAAACGAGAAATAAATCGTGTCAACTTACCTTCCCATTCACCTTTCACAGGTTTTCCATTAGATCCAACACCTTTTTGCGTGTCATCTGTGTTTAATAAATCTAATAGATCTGTCATGCTAAATGGAATGGGTGAGTCAACTGTGAATGTCTTGATAATATCTTCTTTATTCTCGTTGTGTAGTGTTTTTTCTTTTAATTCCCTAATATGTAATGTAAATCTAGATGCCTGATTAGGTGCATTATTATCACTGCGATCAAGAACCATAGATAAAAGTTCTTCTCTATTCAACAACCAATATGGTAGAAATAGAATTTCAGGCTCATTTTTATCTAAATCCCCAGGACCGGCAATACGAAATCGACGAGCAATCTTATTTTCACCTGTAGCAAGGCTTCTGTATTCACCATGCATATCAAATACAATTATATTGGGATACTGTAAGGCACTCGCTTTTTCTAAAATATTAGCAACACACCAACTTTTTCCTGATCCGGTACTCCCAAGAATTGCTGCATGCCGCTGAAAAAATTTATTTCCATCTAAAACAGCTTCAGCATTAGAATCTATCAAAAATTTACCAATCTTCATTTTTTTATCAGTTGTAATGTCTTTACTTAATATATTCATGAAATTTTGCAAATTATTTCCTGTAATACAAAAACATTTACTATCGATTTTAGGGAAATTGTCAACTCCTCTTTTAAATATATTATGCTTATCACCCAAAACAGAATGATATGTACCTATAACATTTACCTTAAGATAATCTGCAGAAGCATCTATAACCTCATCTGCTATGCCTTCCTCTTCAGTATTATCCACATATTTTCTAGTTACTCTATCAATTAATGCAATTAATTTTTGATATTGTTTTTCCGTCTCAATTGCAATAATATTGCCAACACAAATTTTGTTCATTATTTCTACATTTCTTAATTCAATTATTATCTTTTCAGTATCTACTTGAATAACATTCCCCAAAAAATCATTGTCATCAAAGTTCAAAACGTTTTCCATCAGAATACCTCCCGTAACATTTCTCTTAAATCCCACATATTAACACCTTTAATGAGTTCGTTTTCTTCCCATGTGATAACTCTAGAATTTTTAGCTCCATCCGCACAAATAGCAATTATATTTTTACACTCAGCTATAAGTTGAATCGTTTTTGAAGATACTGAATGAGTTATAATCAAAGCTGGTTTTCCATCCTTTAATTGTTGTACCAAATGAGTTTCCAAGTGATCATCATTAAATCCATATCCAATAATTATATATCGTGGAGCTAAATCAATGCTATGATTGGCTTTACCCCTGTGAGTATCAAAAGGAATATTATACCCTTCTTTATATTTATTAATTCCAGGAGTAATAATAAGACAATCATCTGATTCGTATCCCGGTATAAGATAAGGCCTTTCATGAATCATATACCAATTTAAGGAACCATGCGGTTTTAATACAGTAACCTTAGGACAATAATTTATTACTCGTTGTTTTCTTCTTACTTTAGCAAGTCCATTACAAAAAGCATATTGACTTGTTTCTGGGCTAAAATGAGCATAAAACGTACCTCTAAAAAGAGTATCAACTTCTATTTGACGATATTCACAAGCATATTCAATCAATCTATCATAATTTGTAGTAATGACGGTAAGTCCAGCACTTCGAATTGTAAAATGATCAAGATACTCAGAAAAACGTAAAACACGACCATTAGTAATCACTTGTGTTATAATTTTAGTTTCTTCATCACGTATATATTGTGCTGTAATAGCTTGAATGCTCTGTTCAACTAAAAGGCTGGGATTAAAATGGTGTAATACCTTTTCTAATCCTTTTCCGCTCCTTAATTCCTTTCGAATTTCACTCCATTGGCTAAGGTCAGTTTCTTGACTAAGATGTTGTGGCATGTCCTCCATTAACTTTGCAGATAATGCTTTCATACCAGGCAATCCTTCTGCTGACGAAAGCCCTGATCCCACTATAGTAACTGTATCTTCTTGAAAATATTCCTGAATAGTTTGTTTTAATTTATCTAATTTCACAGTATTCTCCTAAAACATCGCTATCAATCAAAACGTAAATACGCGCAACTATATTGTTAATAAATTCTATTATCTCAGATTTTCGCCAATATCTGATACTGTTTCCCATCTTTACCTGTCTGTACTTTTTCGTAATTAACTTTGACACCGTCATCTAAGTCAATGGATATACGAGCAAGTGCAAGATGGGCTATTTTTTCATCGTATTCTTTGCATTCATTTTGTTGTTTTTGCAATTTCTCTTTTTGTTTTTCAGTCGCTGTAAATTCATGAGCATCGGTACTGTTATCTATAGTATCTTGCATCCGTTTTATTTCGCCTTCATATATTTGTTCTATACGGTGCAGGTAATCGATACGTACATTCCCAATTGTATTTTCGTCATACCGGTGCATATAGATCAATGCTTTAAATCCATTGTTTTTGCCGCTATCAAATAACCAGTAAATCGGACGTTTTTTATAGGTTTTACAATGGTCATTGAAAAAATCCTTCAAGAAATAATTCCGTATCACTTCGCGATTTGTGTTACCTCTATATCCCAAGGCCTGCGCAATGAAACTCAGATTCTCTTCCAATGTATCTTCCCCATATACCTTTTTTAACCACGTGCAAAACAAACCGACAATATCATCCTCAAAATATGCCTCATCAGTAATGGGGATAATATTATCTACATCCGGTTCAAAAGTAAGCTTTGTGGCTGTTCTCCAATTATCACTATCTCTGAATGCAGGATAATGGTACCGTGCCATACTAATATTTGCATATCCACCGGCAATCGGTTCTCCATTTTCATTCAATGCCGCTTGTCCTTTATACTTCCAATATGTTTGATCAAAATTGCCGCCTGCAAAAACAAGGCCCTCTTTATCCAAAGAATAACGACCAAACATACAGCCCACAGCATAGGAAATGAGAGATTTAATCACATCTTGTTTAGTCAGAATATATCTATTACCTTTCATGAATTCCGAAATATCTTCTTTCGTATCATAAATACGAGCAACTGTCACATCCTTATCAGCAACATCCGGTGTAAGTGCATCCTGCAAACCATAGATTTCGATAAAAATACGGTTCAGTTCTTCTTCGTTAGTTTTGAGTGTATCAAATTGATTATTACATATGGTTTGCCATGTTTTAAAACTATTTACTAGTCCCAAACATTCGCGAGATATGACTTCTCTATTTTCAATATTAACACTATAATCACGATATTTTACTAAAGGATGAACTAAAAAATCCCATGAGGTTTCAAATGAGTTCCAATCTTGTTTAGCTAGTTTTATGCATTGCTTAGTTAACTCTTCAATTTCATGTTCGTTTTGGAATAAAATTGGAATTCCCGCAATATCACCTGGTTGATAATTTATAGTAGCATTAGTTATATTCAAATAATATTGACCAACAACACTATTAAGTAATGCTAACAAATATAATTGATTAGCATTAACTATAATACTTGATCCCCCAGAATCAAATAATGCCCCACCTAAACACAAGCGACACGAAAATTTTCCTGATGTTACCGCAGACCATGTAATTAATTGTTTAAAATACAATGCTTCACTACGTACACTAGCAACTTTTATACCATTAGATTTTATATTGCTTTTTATTTCAAATCCATTATTTTCCCAATTCACAAGATATTCGTTGTATCCATACCACCTCTTAAATCCCCCCCCTTTACAATAAGGAAACCATTTTTTTTTAGAAAGTACTGAATCATTCATGTCTTTTGAATTTAAACTAATTTTTATAAATTTTATCTCTGGCCATAACCGTAAAAACCGATTATTATCGCCTGTTGTCATTCCTGTTTTAGGAAAAGCTAGCTTTCCCAACTGTTTCCCATAATCATATGCTGAAAGTACATTTTTACTCACCCAATACGCAATCGGTGAACCTGGAATTTTGGAAAAATTGCTTTGTAAGCTTTCAAAAAAATAATTACAATTTTTATTGGTAATAGCTTCTAGTACTTTTTCTCGTTGTACGTCCATACCACCTTTAAAATTGGAAAGTTTAATATAGAGTCCCTTATCATTGCTTTTCCCGTTTTTTAGTACGAACGTACAAATAGGAACTGTTGCTTCTTCAAATGCTGAATATTCCATTTGTACTAACGTTGTAATAGATTTATTTTGAATAATAAATTCACGCAATTTTTCATAAGTTTTAATAAACATCCATACAAAAGGTGTCATAAACCCTGAATAACCATTATATTTACAAAAGTTTAAATTACGATAGATAAATGCACTAAATAAATCACCAGAATACTTCTTATATTGATCATTGACAAAATCTTTTAATTTTACATCCATTTTATTCAAATACGGAGGATTAGTTACTACTATCTCATATTTTTGTGCCATAGCCTGTCCAATATCTATGATCTTTTGTAATTGTTCTTGCATTGGCTTTAAGCCCATAAAATCCAGCTGCATTTGGTCTTTTTCATTGTCAACCACAGCGAATTTACGTAGTAAGTTCCAATTATAGTCGTCTTCTATGCTTAAAAGAGATCCGTATTCTTTAGCATCAATAAATATGTCTAGTAATTTGTTCATCTGTTCTATTGCAACATTTCGCTCTGAGTCATTTAATCTCGTGCCAAAGAATTCCCATTGATTACGATTAATAACATTACTTTCTTGAATAGAATAAACATGACATACCACATTTTCATTCAGGATACGGCGATTATATTGTCTTGCTTTCATCATCACAGCAAAGTAGGCCAATTGAAACGCACGATCGTCTATATCAAGTCCATATAAATTATGTTCCAAAATAACTTTAGCAGCATCTTTAGCAGAATAGCCACATTCTTCATAGATTTTTATAAGCACTTCAAATGTATAAATCAAAAAATGGCCAGATCCCATGCAAGGATCTAAAATTAATAAATTTTCAGGAATAATTTTGTCATCAATATAACAAATAGATTGATCTTTAGGAATAACAAGATATTGTAATTTGTCTTTGAGATGGCTATTAGGATGTCTTTCAATCCAGTAACGTCCCAAAGAATTATCCACGATATACCGAACAACCCAATCAGTCGTAAAAAGTTGTGTTGCAGCAGGAATATCTTCCTTTTTCACAGTTCCTTTATATATATTAATAACTTCGTTTTTTCGTTCGTCATTATAATACTGGTACAACCAGCCGATAATCTCTACCTGTCCGCCCTTTGCAACATTGAAATCATCTTCATTAATATCATGCACCAAGTGATATACAACACCATCTGGATCTGTAACGGATACATTTAGCAATAATTCAGAATAATCTTCTGTTTTTTCAAATAGGTTCGGCAGTAATGAATGAAGAGCATTGCACTGCTTAATAAAAAGCAAACGGAATAACGCATCGACTTTGTTATCATTTTTCAAACAAAGAATCTTTTCTTGTTCTGTCTGTGTGAATGATAACCCTGCATCGAATGGTGTAGTAACAATATCCGGTTCCAATTTCGCTGCGTTATCAGAAGAAAGGACGCGGATATGAGATGGCAGATAATCATTGACTTCCATGAACCGGACAGCAATCAACCGATTGAACCATGTATAGGCTACTTCTTCTATTACGCTGTAATAAGCAACCTGATAGTCCGAGCCGGCCATTGTCTGTTGAATGAGATCCGCTAAACAGTTACGTTGCTGTATTGCTTCCCCACTGATCACATGAGGCTGTTTGAGACCGATATCATAAAATTCTGCATCTGTGGCAGACTGCGGCAATTTTTCCGCGATACCATCTTCCGTAATACCCATAAGTCCAGCTTTATAGCTAATATCTTTAATTAATTTATTGCGTGCCCATACCGCAAACTTTTTAATAGCCGCCTTGTCCATATCTGCTGTGCTCCTCACTTAAAATTCAATATTAATAATCGTATCCGTATCCAATTCTTCCAGCAATCGTTTTTTTAGGTCTTCAATACAGGTATCCACATCTTCCGCAGATGTCAGTCGCCATGAAGAGGTGCATGTCACCGTCTTGATTGACACGTTTTTTATCTTCTTCACCGAATATGGCACTGCTAGTGCTTCTGCTACATCAGGTGTTGTTTTCCCATTTTTTTCCTGTTGTTCTGCAACTTTTTTCTTTTCGGCAGTTTTTTTATCTATATCTCTCATTTCATCTAACAACCGTATTTTTAATGCATCGGATTGGTCTGCATAGCTTCGCAACGTTGAAACATTGTTACAATGTTCTGCTTTATCCCTTAGATCCGTAAATTGTTTTCGATATGATTCATTCTTTTGATCTTTATATGTTTTCGTACGCAGTACATCAAAAACACGATTGGAATCATCCGTAATTGTAGTCAAAACAGGTGCCTGTTTTTTATCTAGGATTTTCATATAAATCGTACCGAATTGTTCCAACAATTCTGGTAGTTTCGGGATTTCCCGATACGGATTTTCCATACGAAGAATCTGTTGAATATCACCTACAACATTCTCAAGTGGTTGATCCACAATATATACCTTACTGTCTTCATAGATATGCATCTGTCGTAATGCAAGATCGAATATCTTTTTTGTTCTCCTTCAAAAAAGGATTGCACGGGTTCAAAATCTTCTGCAAAATCATGAAGATCGTCCTGTTTTGCGACGACAAACCGGAAAAACTCCTGTGTAGACTGTGTCTGCTCGACGTCGTTCAAAAGCTGGATGCCTTGTCGTATTACTTTCTGCCCGGGATATGCATTACCTTCATACCGAATATTTATCTCCTTTACATTTTGCAGCAACTTTTGGCTATATTTGATGAAACAGTTCATTATATCATCTTCATTACCGGATCCGTTAGAATAGTGAAATAATTCTTTCATGATATCCCGAACTGTTTTTTTATCTTTTTCCAATACCTTAATTCTGCGTTCCATTAACAATTTTTCAACAAATGTTTTTTTAGTAATCAGATTAACAATTTCATCCGCGGATTTATTGATTAATGTAACACTGGCCCCATTCATCGTAAACGCTATATCTCCCCGTTTAAACAAGCGCGCAATAAGCCAATCCACATCATCTTCCACAAATCCATAAGGTGCTTTCATAAACCGGTCTTTAATCGTTTTCATGGACGTTCTGCAATGATTGTTTGTATTGCCGCTTATAAACTGCAACACATCATTCAATGCTAATTCATTCGCTTCCTTGCTACTGTCTAATTCCAATGTCATTGCATGATCCGAGGAACGCATCATATGGTGAATCTTACTTTCATCCATCGGAGTATCAATATAGGAAAGTTTATGATACACAGCTGTAACCAATTTTTCTAATGCGTCGTTTATCCGACCGGTTATTTCCTTGGAATTAATCTGCGCTCTATCACCGTTTATATAAATAGCTGCATTTTCTAATGCTTCTGTCAAAGATGCTTTCGCATTACTTCCTCGTTCCCGCATTTCCGAATTTTTAGCTTCCTTGATATTTTCATATGTAGATAATGATGAAGAAGCATTACTTCGCAGATACCGTGCAATTTTTAAACACCTTTGGATTTCATCCATAAATATGCGGTTGTCCGGCAAAACTACCAATACTTCTTTTTGCTGGCCGGACAACATCCGCAGCATAGCATCATCCGTACTGTACTCAGAAGCAGGCGTCAAAACATGGACGCCTATGTCATAATTTTGATTAGATTTATATGAATACTCATCAATCTTTTGATTGAATGAAAACGCATATCGGCCATTAAATACAGGATATCGATATTTTTTATCAGTAAAAATATCTTCAAAAATCATTTCTGATACCTTATTGATAACATCAGCCATTTCTACATTCTGGTTATCAATCTCACGGTTGATTTCCTGTTCCTCATTAGTCAGAAAAATATAGATATCCCCATTTTTTTGTATGTACATTTGACGCATCAGTACTTTTAATGCTTCTTCAACCTTTGCTCGTAATGCAATACGGTCTTCCTCTATATTAGAAATCATCAGACTGGTAATATTATCAAGATTCGCATGGCAGATATCATTGCAATATTTAATCATGAATAATGTCTTCAATACATTGACAGTAAAAACATCCTTCTCTTTTTTTCCCGGATTTACCTGCCCATTATCATATGCTTTTTGTATAACTCCGCGATGACTATGATCCAAAAAATTTTCCATGGCATCATAAAAAGCATAAAATGGAATAATGGTTCCGATCGCTTGTTCCTTATATTCCACAGCAGACTCTTTAAACATGGCCAGCATGGAACGCTCTCCTTCAGATAAGTGTTTGCCCGATGCACCATGAATACGAACAGAATTCAGTACGCCGGCAAGCAGATTAAATTGATACGGTACAAACGGATAAACCACAGAAAAATCATCTTCATCGGCATACAGCTTTTTTTCTACTGGATCATTGAATACGATGAGGTTTTTAATAATTGTATTTTCCTGCCCGTATCGCAATCGCAACGTTTGTGCTGCTGTATCATTCTTTTCCAAGATTCTTTTTTTGATAACGGCATCAGCATTCGCAGACGACAAAGAAAGACGGGTATCAAACCGTCCCTGAATCTTGGAAAAATCATCACCTTTAACCTTGGTAATAGTGTCAATATCCTGCTGACTGGTAACAATGACCCAGGCTTTGCCATTACATTCTTTTCCTAATTCTTCCGTAACGGTCTGCATATTGAGCATTAGTTTGGAATCATCCCCGATATACTGGCCGACTTCATCCACAAGGAAAACCACGTGATGGTTATTTCCTTTCTTTTCAATATATTGTTTTACCCGTTTGGCAAACTCTTCAATACTGATTTGGTATGGCTGTGTTGCTTTTTCACACCAGTTACGAGCTGCGTCTTCGCTCATAAAATTCATATCAACAAGAATATGAACAATTGTATCTTGAATAAAGTCGAAATCCTGACGGGAATCTTCCCATATTTCACCGTATTCGGCGACAAATTTCTGTTTGAATTCCACAAATCTATTTTCTTCTGTCATACGTCGTTCCAAGTCAGCCAAAAAGGGCATGGCACCACAAAACCCTTGCATTTCATTAAATACTTTCAGAAACACATGAACAATCGCATCTTTATCTTGTTTCCCATTGGAATCACTTTTAGAATCAATATTAAAAAGCACCACATCCGTAGAAGTATCTGCTGCCAGTTGCATATCAGCAAGAACTATGGGATCAATTATTTTTTTATCTTCCTTAAAATAATCAATTGCAAATTTACCTGCTACCTTACGATTTTCTAACACATATGACAATATTTTCAAAAAGTGAGATTTCCCACTGCCAAAGAACCCTGAAATCCATACACCCATTTTTGGAGTAGTAGCAATAATGCCCTTTTTGTATGCAGAAAAGAAATCGGCAAAGTGTTTCTGCAGCTCTTTTGTTACCACATATTCTTCCAGTTCCTGTTTTGCATTTGCATTTTCGTCCTGTCCGACAATAATAACCCCTTGAATATCACGATCAATGGGTTTTGCAAATATATCTTTGATCTGCATGACAGCGCCTCCTTCAGCGTACTATCCGAAATGCCCGATAATAATTATCTTCTTTCCATTCATTAAATACGATCAATTCCTGTTCTGTATAAGTACCAGGGTAAAAAAGAACCATCGGTACCGCTGCATATTGTTGCGGCATATTATATAATATTTTATTAAAAACTTCTGGAGCCTCTAATAACGGATAGCATTTTCCGATCCCGGTAAGAAAAACGACCGCTTTATTAGGTATATGTGTTGAAATATAATTTACAAGCAAATTTTCTTTATCTGTCATTTTCAGCGTATGCTGTATAGCAGCTGTTACATAAGCAAATCCTTTTTTTGTTTCAAAAGCTTCACATTTGTCAATAAAGTGCCGATTTTCCAAGTAATCCATAATAAGATCATATAAATCAAATATAACCAGTTCAAAACCATCAAATCCCCTGGCATTTTTATTTTTCAAATATACAAGCCATTTTCGCACTTCCAATTCATCTTTCGGTGAATAATCAAACACCCAATAGTTGACTTCATTCGCCTTACCCTTATTCATGCGAAACGTTGGCTTTTTGATAATGGATTCCAATTGCTCTAATCGTTTTTCCAAATCAGCCATTATCTCACCCCCGCTAACGCATTCATTACTAACTCCATACCATTCCCCGTAAGCCATTGCCTAAACGGAGCATCTAAAATCGGTTTATAAATAACGCGGACCGTCTTTCCTTTATCCGTCATACCCGCTTCAAATAACATCGTTTTATAGCATCGTCCCAATCGGGCCAATGTTGCGTCCGTCCAACAGGCTACTTTTTTGCTCTGCACTTGTTTATTCTTAAAGAAGATACGAATATCGCTGTCTGCATATTCATTGATTCCAATAATCATTTTTTCTCGGATTATCTCATATACAAAATCAAAAAACAAAGTGTCATGAGCCATAACCGCCGTCAGTACGAACAACTTTTGTGTAGCGATATCACTATGCAAAAACACCGTATAAAACGAAGATGATAAACACTGTATACGTGCAACCACTGTATTATAAATCGTATCTGCACGATCGACCGTTGATGCTCCGAAAATGTTTTGCTTTCGGTTTAGTACTTTTATTTCTTCAAAAGTCTTTCCCTGATTAAGTAAACAAATGACCTTGCGAAACTCCATAAACCAAAAGGAAAGCTTAACGGCACCAGCACTATATTCTTTTTTTTTCATCTATTGTCACAAACCTTTCCTCATTACATTCCTATGATTATCCTACTATTGATTTGCTAACACAAATTGTATTTCTAAAATAGTATCTAACATACAAGTCATTTTTCGGTAAACGCATGCTAACATATTCCTCTAAACTATTCTGTTATATATCAAACTTTAGTAGAACGTTGTCATTAAATAAAATTTTTAAAAATTAAAGTTTTTATTTAGTGTTAATTTTGTTAATCAGTATTTTAAAAAATTGATTATAAACTGACATTCGTAATCGTATTTCTCTCCAATTATAAAGATAAAAGCACTATATTTGTAGTATAGCATAGGCACC
Organism: Megasphaera paucivorans; assembly: GCF_900103535.1. Lineage (GTDB taxonomy): Bacteria > Bacillota > Negativicutes > Veillonellales > Megasphaeraceae > Megasphaera_A > Megasphaera_A paucivorans. Next base: position 20,693 of record NZ_FNHQ01000034.1, read on the forward strand.
TTTACTTTCAAATAAAACATTGACATTAATACAAAAAAATAAAAATGCAGAAAAATTTTTAACTATAAATTTTATTGGTGTTCTCCATATCTAATAAAATTCACTTTCCTATTTTTTACTAGATATAAAGATATACTTAGACAATCAAAACTACCTGTATAACAGGTAGTTTGCTCTGCGGCTAGAAGCTTTATTACCTGCCTAGGCCGCAAGGGCCTATGGAAAATCCACCAACCGCACTACACTTACCTGCTGCCCCTCTCCGAGGGGCGCTTCTTATTTATAGGGTTTCCCCGTGAATGGATCTACAAGTTCTTTCAGTGTCATTTGGTCACACACCATATCTTCCTGTAACTGTTCTCGGATATATTGTGCTATTACCTTCTGATTTCTTCCCACTGTATCAACGTAGTATCCTTTACACCAAAATTTTCTGTTTCCGTATCGATATTTTAATTGCCCATGTCTTTCGAAAATGATCAGAGAGCTTTTCCCTTTCAAATATCCCACAAACGCAGATACGGACAACTTAGGTGGAATACTCACTAACATATGTATATGATCCCTACACGCATTAGCTTCCAGTATTTCTACATCTTTCCGGCTACATAATTCCCGTAAAATTTTTCCAATATCTTTTTTTAATTTCCCGTAAATCAATTGTCTTCGGTACTTGGGTGCAAACACAAGATGATATTTACATCTCCATTTTGTATGTGCTAAACTTGAAGTGTCCATGGATAGCATTTTCCTCCTTTGCTCTAAGTACGGTTGGCGAACCTGTGCTTAGTATAGCAAAGGAGGTTTTGCTTTTTCTACGTATAGCTATAAGCTTTTAGAACCATACGCACAGCGTATGGTTTTCAATACGACAAAAAATAAGCTCCCGAAAAATCGGGAGCTTTGTATTTACTGGAGCCACTTATCGGATTTGAACCAACGACCTTCTCATTACGAATGAGATGCTCTACCAGCTGAGCTAAAGTGGCGAGTACTCATATATTATATAGTTTCTACGCTGTTTTTGTCAAGAATTTTTTCTTTTTTGACAGGTATTGTTCATTTTATTCGCTGATATTTTTATGTCATTCGTACGTATTGTTACAAATAGAAGTTTTATTCTTGCTTCCTGTAGAATTCATGATACAATACTGTTGTTATACTAAAACAATAGGAAAAGAAATGAGCATATATGAGAAAATTACTAACAGCGTGTATCACTGGTATCATGTCTTGCATGGGACTTCCCATATGGGCAGCAGATACCCAGGTGCCTATTGATAATTTAGTGCAGATTGTGTCGGAAAATTCAGCGACCGCTTTCACCGTATCTTGGCAGAATGATACGGCTCGTAAGGATTACTCCGTGCAATATCGGCAGCCGGGAAGTACGGATGTCCAATCGGCTTATGTTACAGAGCCTAAACGGCCGCCCGTGTATGATTCGCAAAATCCTCCGACAAACACATATGGCGCTTATATAAAAAAATTAAAACCTGATACGTCCTATGAATATCGTATTCGCGCAGATGGTACTGCCACTGCATGGATTCCTTTCAAGACAACGCCGGAGCAGTTAAACCATTATAAAGTTCTCGTTTTTGGCGATTCTCAGTCTGTAGATTATTCTATTTGGGGCCAAACCGCTCAGACGGCTTGGAAAAAGACTCCCGATGCTGCATTTTTTATTATGATGGGGGATATTACAGATAACGGCCAGGCTTGGTATCAATGGAGAAGCTGGTATGAAAATGCCAATGTTCTGACTTCGCATATTCCCATTGCCCCGGTCTTGGGAAATCATGAAGCGTACAGCTTACATTGGAAATTTGCAGAACCCTACACCTATAAGGCCTTGTTCCCTGTGCCCTACGGCGGTCCCCGCGATCAGAACCGGCTGGCTTATTCGTTTGATTACGGCGATGTCCATTACGTTTCCCTCAATACCGATTATGAAGAAATACATGAAAATCACCCAAATATGATGGAAAACGAAGCACAATGGCTTGATCGTGATTTAGCCAAAGCAACACAAAATAAAAAGCGGATTATTGTACTCATGCACCGTCCTCCTTGGGACAGTCCGTATCACGGTGCTTTGGATATAAACGGCAAAACCTTCATGCCTATTTTCGATAAATACAATGTCCCTCTCGTTTTTACAGCTCATGAACATTGTTACGCTCGTACTTCGCCTGTAAAAAACAATCGGACAGCTGCCGCCGGCACAATTTATATTACGACGGGACGCAGCGGCACGGAAACTTGGGATGCTTCCGTCCGCAAACGCTTTGATGAAGTATACTATAATCCAATGGATATGCCCATGTATCTTACACTTCTCGTAGAACCAAAGGATTTCGTCGTTACTGCCTATAAAACAGACGGAACCGTTATTGATACAACAAGGATCAAAACAACAACCTGATCGGATAGCCGCCACGGCTCATACATTCCCCAAATACCATTTAACAAATTGTGCAGCAATGCGCCCATTCCTGCCGGAATGCTCCATTTCCCAACGAATTCCCTGGATACGAAGTTCACTTTTAGCTAACGTGACACCTGATTTTTTCAGCTCGTGATCAATTATTTCCAAATATTCCTCTTGTGTCGGCGGCTCGTAATGAAGTATCAAGCCAAATCGATCAGAAAGGGAAATAGATTCATTGGCGCTATCATGCCGATATACCTCCTCCAATTCCTCCTTACGATCCTGCCATGTCTCTTTGAGCAAATGACGCCGGTTGGAGGTAGCATAAATGAGGACGTTCTCCGGTTGGGTCATTACACTGCCATCAATAGCAGATTTTAAATACTTATAACCCGATTCGCCTTCATCAAAAGACAAATCATCAAAAAATAAAATAAATTTTTTGCTTTTGATATTACCCAGCTTCTGCATAACCGCCGAAAGCTGGACAAGTTGATCCCGTGTGATTTGAATAAGGCGCAGTCCTTCGGTATGGTATATATTGGCCAACGCTTTTACCGCTGTCGATTTACCCGTACCTCTGGCCCCGGTCAACAGCACGTTGTTGGCCTGTTTTCCTTGGACAAAATTGTGGGTATTGATCCGAAGTTTTTCTTTCTGCGTTTCATATCCAATGAGGTCTTCCCAAAAAAGGACGGGAAAATCATCAATACCGATAAATTTTCCGTCATGGGCAATACGAAAGGCAATATGCCGTGCCAAAGTACCTCGTCCATACCGACTGTATTGTTCCAAAAGAACGGCGGCTGCCGCCACGGCATCTTCACAAGCCGTCAAGCGTCTGGCTAAAGAAGCACTACTTTCATCCATCAGCGGCCGAGCCGGCGTATACGCATCAAGGAATGTCCCTTCCATGAAATCAGATGCTTTGCTTTTTATATACGGCAGCAGGATTTTCATGTCTTGTGTCAAAACCTGCTTAAGTCCTGCCCCATAGGTGCCTTTGGATTCTATTGTCCGGGCCGCGATGGTATCTCCTTCTCCCAAGAGATACACCAGATAGGCTGAAAAGACATTTCCCTGCAATCCTTTTTCTTCAGCCTGCTGCAGCAACACTGCCGCAAATCGGCTCTGCGCCTCTTGATCCCGAGGATCATCCTGCACATCAAACAATGTCCGAAAAATATCTTCCTTTAAAAAACTGCGGCAGGCAACCAGCAGGTGCAAATCAGGATACGCCATACAACCCCCTCCTTATATTGAACAAGGACGCTTGAATCCAGGCGCCCTTGTTTATCATATATATAACTGCATCTATACCTTGCTTATTTTGCTTCCTCACTGTCACCGTCGTCACTGCGGCTGGCCCAATAGCCGGCCAGTATCGACCCTGAAAAATTGTGCCATACACTGAAAATAGCTCCCGGAATCGCCGCCATCGGATCCAGATGCGCCAGTGCCAGCGCCACGGCCAGCCCCGAGTTTTCCATCCCGATCTCAAACGCCACGGCCTTGCTCTTATGGTGGCTCATCCGTCCCAGACTCCGCGATACTCCGTATCCCAGGCTCAGCCCCAGACAGTTATGCAGCACTACCGCCAGCGCCGCGATCCCTGCCACCGTAGCCAGCCGCTGCGCATTCAACGCTACCACGATCGTAATGATCATCACGATCGCCACTACCGATACGACCGGGATGATCCCCGCCAGGCGGTCTACCGTCTTCGACGCC
>NZ_FNHQ01000042.1 GCF_900103535.1 Megasphaera paucivorans
ACGACCAGCCCGGCATGCGGATTTCGTCGTCGCATATTCTGAATAAACGTTATCTCTTGAGACGTGTGTTGATTGGGATGATGGTGAGGGCGTCTGGATCGGGGCTGTAACGATGCCGGGGTCCCATCATAGCGCCATTGCAAGCGATAGATAAACTGGCGATTCGTACGATATTTTATAGCAGCAATAGTCACACCATATTTTCTGGCATAGGAAAGAATAGATAGACGATATTTTACATCTTGTGTTATGCTGTTCATGAGAGGACTCCCTTTCTGTTATGGTTTTGCGTAGTAACTTAAGCATAACACAAAAAGGTGTTCTCTCATTTCTGTTTTTGTAACATATCTATGGTAAACCTACATATTTTCCTATATATGGTATATTCTATACTACGATATTTTTACAACAGTATCCAGCTTCTTTTTGTATTTATGAATTCCGGTCTTCATAGTTGACATCCTTGGCGATTTTGTTAATGATATCGCACAGAAAAGAGGTTCCAATCGGCTTCTTTTTTTTGTCATTTCCCATAATCAATGGTTGCATCGGCTTCAGCGCCGCTGTTGATGAAAAAGGTGTATTTGACATCACTCTTGACGGGCGCGATGGTATTGTTTTTTTCAGTCAGTTTAACATATCCTTCATACGTCACGATATAGAAATAATTACTGTCTCTGCGTATTCAAACAGGGGGCCCTCGCTGTGTCGTACCGACAAACCGGTCGTTTTGCTGGCCGAGTACGGATGATGCTAGGTGTGGTGTCTCATAACAGATCAAATCTTTCCTGTGCAAAAAAAAAGACATGCAAAACGAAATAATCAGGAACGTCTTTGTGGGTCATATTTGATTTGTCTTTTATTATATTCATTATATGGTATTTTCGCAAAGGTTTGCGAATCCAATAATAGAAATCGTTTTTGTACTGTCAGCATAAAAACAATATGCAGATAAAGTTTGCCGTGTTTTTCTGCATTTACCAATTTATTACATATTTCTGACATTACATTTAATTACGTTTTGTATACTAAATTCAGATGTGGAAAGGGGTATATATATGAAAAGACAAATTGTTCCGGGTAAGATGAAAAAATATGCAGTCAGTGTGCTGTGTGCACTGACCATTTTTTCGGTTGTGCAGACATTTCCTGCCATGGCTGCGCCTGCTGGTAAAACGGTGACAGTAGTGAATCGACAGATGATTTCCCCCTTGTATTTACAGAGTACAGGTTGGGAACCGGAGGTAAAACAGTCTATCAATGATTTTTTAAAACTTTATGGCAAGAAGTCGGCCAATTATAAAGCTGCGAATCGTCCGTATGCTGTGTTTGACTTTGACAATACGACGTCTGTTATGGATGTGGAGGAACAGCTCATGATCTGGCAGCTCGATCATTTGGCCTTTGCTATCGCGCCGAATCAGATGATGAAAGTGCTCCAGACGGGCATTCCGGCAGAAAAACTAAGTTTGACCTATGGCGCCGATGACGGCGAAGGTCGCCAGGTGCGGATTCAGGATGGAATCCGAGATGCGTCGGCTGCATACCGTGTTTTATATAAGCAGGGGCTAGTGACCCCGCAGGGAAAAGAATTTTCCGCAGCAGTAAAAAATAGTCTGGAATTCAAGGAATTTACGGCTAAAATGCGCTGGCTCTATGATGCGATAGGTGAAACCATGGACGCATCCGTGTCGTATCCGTGGGTAACCTACTGGTATACGGGCATGACGCCTAAGCAAGTATATCAGTTGGCGTACCGCTGCGACAGCTGGTATGGCGATCCTGCCAAGGGACAGACGTGGAGCAAAGGATCCTATCAGAGCCCGGTGGAATTGAAATCGCAGGCCGGCAGTGTCAGCGTATCCTATAAATTGGGGATTACCGTAACACCGGAAATAAAAGAACTGTATAATGTCTTAAATGAAAATGGTATTGATACATGGATTGATTCCGCATCCCCTCTGGATGTTGTTCGAGCCGCGGTAGATTATTTCCAGATCCCCGGTGTCGATGGAATTGTCGGTATGACGAATCAAAAGGATCAGCAGGGACGATATATCAATGCTTATGACTATCAACTTCATGCTCAGACTCAGGGCGTTGGCAAATCGCAGACGATTGATTCGGTTATTGCCCCAAGATATAAAGGGCAGGGACCAGTTTTTGCCGCCATGGACTCGCAGGGTGATTTCAATTTCTGCACAGAATATAAAAATACCAAAGCCGTTCTGGTGCTGAATCGCAAGCGGACAGATGACGCCGCATTATGCGCCGGTATTGCCGTATGGCAGAAAAAGAAAGGTATTTCTTTAGCGGAGGCTAATAAAAACGGCGATACGCTATATCTCCTGCAGGGCAGAAATGAAAATACCGGAACCTTGTGGCCCGACGATAAGACCTTGTTGCTGGGAAAAAAAGACAAAGTATATCTATCTGATAAAGCACAGAAAGCTATTCAGGAACTGGATACAGGAAAATCGATTGCAGAAGTGCTCAAAGAAAATACAAAATTGAAAGACTATCAGGGTTATAAAACCCGGTAACCAGCTTGGCATAAAAACTGCATATCAAAAAAATGCTGTCAATAAATGAAAAAGACACACGAAATATGATTTATGATTCTATGTCAAATGTTGAGATGACTCAATAGTGAACTACAAAAAAAGGAACATTCAAGGGGATGTTCCTTTTTTTGTGTGTGAAGGAGCATGGATTCTAACTATAGTTGTACTATTTTTCATGTTTTTTCCAGAAATAGGTACAACTTTATTTTGAGATTATGAATCGCCGTTTTCTGGATTAGTATTGTATTTATAAGTATATCAAGAAAAGCTGTTTAAGACACTATGTCAACGTATAATTTGTCAAAAATAGTATTATGCGCTACACTACTATATATGTCATTTTATAAGTTATTTCATATACAGGAGAATATAAGGGCTATGCTATTACCTTGTTTTACATCCGTCTATGGTCATGCTGAAACGGAATTTACAATTAAAAAGTCACGGTTTATTACGGTTGTGGCAGAAATTTCTACAGAAGAAGAAGCACGCAGCGTTATTGGAAAAATTCGTAAGCAATACTGGGATGCTAGACATAATTGTTTTGCCTACCGTATAGGGAATACCGGCTGTATACAAAAATATGATGATGATGGGGAGCCGGCAGGAACAGCGGGACGGCCCATACTAGACGTATTAATGAAAAGCGGCATTACCAATACGGTAATTGTTGTAACACGTTATTTTGGCGGCATTAAGCTGGGAGGCGGAGGACTTATTCGTGCATATAGTCATGCTGCTGCGTTAGGAATTGAAGCAGCGCAGATTGCAGATTATTTTTCTTTTGTTATTGCTGAAATTGAATTTGGTTATGCGTTTATTAGTTCTCTTGAACGGATACTGCCGTCTTTGAAAGTTCGTATTGTAGACAGAATATTTTCTGATACTGTCCGTTTCCGTCTGGAGATTCCACAAGAAAAGAGTGCGCAGGTACAGTCTGATATTGCTGATTTGACAAATGGTGCTGCTATTTTTAAGGAAGATGGAAAAGCATGGGTACCTATTATGCGAGAAAGATAGCGTATTGCCGTAGAAGCATACTTTTTCATCACCGACGGATTGATTACACTCACAAATAATCCGGTCTCTCGAATATTTACGATATGGGATGGCTGGCAGTTTTTATGTCGGAGGCTTCGCTCCCAAAAAACACGCCAGACCAATTACTTTTCTTACTGTAAAAGAACAAGCGTAAGTGTGAAACACCCGTCGGTGTCTTACACTTACGCTTGTTATAGCACCGAAACTGCCCCCCATGAGCTAAATTTCTAGGTCATGGGGGGCAGTTTCTTTTTTAGTTGGAAAAAGATAGGACTAGTGCATTGCAGGTGCTTCGATACCTTCTTTTTCGTTTTTAGCTTTTGTTTCTGCTTCGATTTCTTCACGAGAACGCATATCCTGTGGAACGGTCTTAGAATATCTGATCCAACTCTTAACCGCTTCTATCATAACGATAGCATCAAGAATCAGCATAATAACACTGATGGTAACTAAGAGCCATTTACCGGCGGGAATATAATTATAAAATATATTTTCATAATCTGCATCGACGGTAATCAAACTCATAATGATACAGGGTATCATGGTAACCCATGCATAGCGTCCACGGCCATGACGATAAATAAAGGAAGTGCCAATAGCCAATGTAACGGCAGCAAGTAACTGATTGGATACGCCGAACAGCGGCCAAATGACGCCGATGTTACCTTGGAGAACTAAATATCCCCAGCAAATACTGATAGCAGCGGAACAAATAATAATGCCGGGCCACCATTCCGTATCACCGAATTTCGGAGAGAATTTGCCGATAAGTTCTTGAAGTAAATACCGGCCTACACGAGAGCCGGCATCAATCAAAGTTAAAATGAACAGTGCTTCAAACATAATACAGAAATGATACCAGAATCCCATGAACTGTTCCATACCTGGAATTTTGTTAAAGATATCAGCCATGCCGACAGCCAAGGATACAGCACCGCCTGGACGATGCATAAGATTTTCACCAACTTGTTCAGCTAAGCTGGGTAAGTCTTGAACTTGGATGCCAAGAGCAGCAAATGCGCTTTGAGTGGAGTTAATAGCAAAATAATCGCTCGGGTGAAGGCTGGTAGCAGCAATAAGTGCCATCATGGAAATAAATGATTCGGTAAGCATAGCACCGTAGCCAATTGGCAAAATTTGACGTTCGTTAGTCAGCATTTTTGGTGTTGTGCCTGTAGAAATCAAGCTATGGAATCCAGAAATAGCACCGCAAGCGATGGTAATAAAGACGAAAGGAATAACAGATCCTTTGATTACCGGACCGCCGCCTGCACAGAATTCTGTTAAAGCCGGCATGCGGATAGTAGGAGCTACAATCAAGATGCCAATCGCTAATGCAGCAATTGTGCCGATTTTCATGTACGTGGAGAGATAATCACGTGGTGCCAGTAACAACCATACAGGCAGAACGGAGGCAATAAATCCGTAAACAGCAAGCATGATTTCCAGTTGTGTCAGATTAAAAGTAAAATAGGGAGCTAATACGGAACCGGGAATTTCCGAGCCATAAAATACAGCCAGTAACACGAGAACAACGCCGATAATAGTAGCTTCTTGGATTTTACCGGGACGAAGGTACTTTAAATATAATCCAACAAAAATTGCGATAGGAATAGTAGAAGCTACCGTGAATGTTCCCCAAGGGCTATTAAACAAAGAATTTGCAACTACAACAGCCATACCTGCTTCTGTGATGATCAAGAGAAATAAGGTAGCAAGCAGTGCACTCATGCCGGCGGTATTGCTGATTTCGTCTTTTGCAATTTCTGCAATAGATTTGCCGTCGTGACGGACAGAAGCCAATAAAATGACCATGTCATGGACGGCTCCGGCAAATACAGAGCCAAACAAAATCCAAAGCATACCCGGCAAATAACCGAATTGTGCTGCAATAACAGGACCAACAAGAGGGCCTGCACCGGCTATAGCAGCAAAATGATGACCAAATACGACCCATTTATTAGTCGGTACATAGTCATGTCCATCATCTAAACGGATGGATGGTACTACCTTATACTGGTTTAATGTTAATACTTTGGCAGCAATAAATGAGCCGTAAAAACGATATCCCAATACAAGGAAGCATGCGGTGATTATAACCATATAAACACCATTCATTACCATTACTAAAACCTCCTTTTTATTACGTTCCAAATATAACATTCTTTTAAAGGAGAAGAAAGCAATTTCGTGTGAATGGAACAAAAAAGGAGGTTAATGGAAATATATGGCTGTGAATGGAAATAAATATTTTATATAAATTAATTAATTATTAATAAAATAAAAATATTATTTAAAATGAAGTCCCTGCCAGACAATACGACTGGGAACTTGAGCGGCAAAAATTCCGGCTGCCATAAGAAAACAGCCAAATAATTCTCGTACAGTCAGTGTTTCTCCTAATATTAAGAATGCGGCTAAAGCACTGAAAATCATTTCAAAACTCAATAATAAGGAAGCTTCCGTTGCAACAACGCGAGCTTGTCCCAAAATTTGTAATGTATAAGCAATGCCGCCGGAAAAAACGCCGCCATATACTAAAGGAAGCCAGGTGAGTAAAACCATAGACCAAGATAAAGATTCTCCCGTAATTGCTATTGCCAGAAAATTAAAACAAGAACAAACGGCAAATTGTCCAGAAGCAAGTAAAATTCCCGGATAATATCGAACCAGCCGGGAAACAAGCAAAATATGCAGAGACCAAAAAATAACTCCGCATAATTCCAGGACATCTCCAAAATTCAATACCTGTCCGGTTGTGTGATACGAAAGAAAATAAAGGCCAATGACAGCGACAATACAGCCGGCTATATGAGAAAAGCGTAAAGGATTATGTAAAAATAAGCCCAAAATAGGCACAACAATAATGTATAAAGATGTAATAAAACCAGCCTTTGCAACTGAAGTGTAAAAGATGCCGATTTGCTGTAAAGAAGCTCCGGCAAATAAGACGAAGCCCAGCATCGTACAAGCTATCGGCAGTGACAGATGGGACGGAATCTTTCGAGGATGAACAAGCAAGCTGTTTTTTTGCCAGATAATTAATGGCAGAAGCGATATAGCAGCTAATGCAAAACGAATTCCGTTATAGGAAAACGGACCGATTGTTTCGGTACTTATTCTTTGTGCAACAAACGCGGTACCCCAAATAAATGCAGCTAACAATAATAATAACCTATATTTCATGAAATATCCTTTCGTAAACAAAAATTAATACGTATCGTATTATACTATACTATAAAAGTGTTTTCTACTAAAAAGAATATATAAAATAAAACTAAAAATAATATACAAATCAATATATGTGAAAATTTTCACTGTATTTACAGATGTAAATATTAAAAATCATTGGTCATATATAAATGAATGATGTATAATGTACCTAATCATAATTTGGAGGCGAGTCTATTGTATACGAACGCTTTGTTAACTGATCTGTATCAATTGACGATGATGCAAGGCTTATTTTTTGAAGGCAAGCATAACCAGCCATGTGTTTTCGACAGATATTACAGAACGAATCCTTTTAAAGGCGGTTATACCGTCGTAGCTGGGTTGGAGCATTTGATTGATTATGTGCAGAATATGCATTTCAGTGATGATGACATATATTATCTGAAAAGTACAAACTTGTTTAAAGAAAGCTTTTTGGACTATTTAAAAGATATGCATTTTACGGGTGATATTTATGCGATGCCGGAAGGAACCGTTGCCTTCCCTCAGGAAGTGCTGCTTCGGATACACACCACTAAGGATGAGTCATTATTGCTGGAAACCGCAATGTCTATGATTATGAACCATGAAAGCTTGATAGCTACTAAAGCACGCCGTGTTCGTACAGTTGCAGGCAATGATACGCTTATGGAATTCGGATTGCGTCGGGCACAGGGAATGTCAGCAGGTGTTTATGGGGCTCGTTCTGCTATGATTGGCGGTTTTAATGGTACGAGTAATGTATTGTCTGGAGCTAAGTTTGGCATGCCTATTTTAGGAACCATGGCACATAGCTGGATCATGAGTTTTCCGTCGGAACTTGAAGCATTTCATGCATACATCCGCCAATATCCCAATAATTTAATACTTTTGGCAGATACGTACAATACATTGAAGCAGGGAGTACCTGATGCAATTACCGTATTTCAGGAAATGAAGGATGCAGGGACATTGCCTAAGAAATTTGGTATTCGTCTCGATAGCGGTGATTTAGCGTACTTATCAAAAGAAGCTAAAAAAATGTTTGATGCAGCTGGATTTCCTGATGTCATTATATCGGCCTCAAATGACTTGGACGAGTTTCTTATTTCTGAACTAAAACTGCAGGGATGTGCTATAAATTCGTGGGGAGTAGGGACGCATTTGATAACTGCTGAAGACAGTCCGTCTTTGGGAGGCGTATTTAAACTTGTGGGACAGTATGATGGTGATGTGTTTGTACCGAAAATTAAGATGAGTGATAATGCGGAAAAAATTTCTAATCCGGGTATCAAGAATGTCTATCGTATTTATGACAGAGAGAGTAAGAAAATGAAAGCAGACATCATTGCCCTTGAAGGAGAAAAATTTCCGACAATAAAAAACCTTCAACTCGTCAGTGATAAAACACCTTGGCGCTCTCGCGTTATTTATGCTAATAGTTTTGATGTTTGCCCGATGCTGCAGCCTATTTTTCAAAAAGGGAAGCTGGTATATCATAAACCTACGTTGGCGGCAATTTGTGATTATGCAGATGAACAAATACAGACACTTTGGCCGGAATACCTTCGTCTCGTTAATCCAGAGGAAATGTGGGTACAACGAAGTTCTAAACTTTCTAAGCTGCGTAATAAGATTTTGCAGGAGGAATCAGCAAAATTTATGTAATTTTATGATATCAAGGCAGAACGAGATATTCTCGTCTCTGCCTTTTTTATAGAAAAAATACCCTTGTACTGTAAGATGTGTTTATCTATCTTTACTTGTGATATAATACCTAATACGGAGAATAATAATCGATAGGAGTGAGTATATGCGTGGTGCAATTCTAGGTGATATCGCCGGTTCATTATACGAGGCAAGGTCGTATCGCATTAAAACGAAAGAGTTTCCTTTGTTTTCAAAGAATTCGCGTTTTACAGACGATACAGTTACCACGGTGGCTGTGGCGGATGCATTGATAGAAGCATATAGAGAGAAAAAAGGTCTCAGTATACCACTACGCAAAAAAATGCAGTATTGGTGTCGAAAATATCCGGATGCGGGCTACGGTCCTTATTTTAAGAAATGGTTTCAGACCGAGGCAGCAAAACCGTATGGCAGTTATGGCAATGGGGCGGCTATGCGTGTATCACCAGTCGCATGGGTCGGAAAATCTTTGCCTGAAGTTCAGTATCTGGCAGAACTTACAGCGGTTGTGACACATGACACACAGGAGGCCATAACCGGAGCAGTTGCTGTCGCTTCGGCTATTTATCTGGCTCGTATAAAAAAGAATAAAGATAGTATACGCTCGTATATACAGCAATATTATTATCCGATGGAACAGTCCTTGGATACAATTCGGCTCAACTATCAGTTTACTTCCAGAACGCAGGAAAGTGTTCCGCAGGGTATTGAGGCTTTTTTGGAAAGTGAAAATGTGGAAGATTCTATCCGCAATGCGATTTCCTTGGGAGGCGATAGCGATACACAAGCTGCTATTGCTGCCAGTATAGCGGAAGCTTACTATGGGGGCGTACCGCATACAGTATGGCAGGATGCATTGCAGCGGCTGACACCGGAATTAAAAGAGGTACTTAGTATTTTTGAACATATTTTCAAATCGCAATATTCCTTTTAATAGGAGAAGGGAGCTCACAGTGTGATCAAGGAGAAAAGTTTTTCTGTTCTTTACCGAATTACAGCAAACAGTAAGGAAGAGGCTCAAAATTTAGCTCAGAAAATTGCGGTAGAACAGACTATCGAATTTCCGCCTGACTTAGTAGAGAGACAGTCTATTTTCGATAATATAGTTGGAAATATTGAGTTTGCAGAATACGGTGATGGACAATATCGGTATTGGATAACATATAATGATGGGGCTGCAGGAACCGAAATTACGCAGTTATTCAACGTTGTTTTTGGGAATAGCAGTATGCAGCCGGGCATATGGGTAGAAGATGTTACATTCTCTTCTGCTTTTTTATCGGAGTATCATGGACCTCATTTTGGCATTGCCGGTATTCGTAAACTTTTAGGTGTGTTTCACCGGCCTTTACTGCATTGTGTAATTAAACCATTGGGGTCAACTACGGCAGAGCTGGCTCGTATGGCGTATGAGTTTGCAGCAGGGGGAGCAGATCTTATTAAAGATGATCATGGCATTACCAATCAGGCCAGTGCTCCTTTTGCTGAACGGGTAGCTGCGTGTGCCGATGCGGTACAGAAAGCAAATGAGGACACTGGCGGGCATGCTGTTTATGTTGCTAATTGCACGGCGGATGGAACGAAAAGCCATGAAAGAGCGTTGCAAGCTAAAAAATTAGGGGCCGGGGGTATTTTGCTGGCACCTGTGCTTACGGGGTTTGGCATGATTCGTGAAATCGCGGATGATCCTTTGGTGGGATTGCCGATAATTTCTCATCCATCGTTATCAGGAGGATTTATTATGCCAGGTCCTTCCGGTGTTGTTATGTCCGTCTTGTATGGCATATTTTCACGTCTTGCCGGTGCGGATGCTGTTGTATTTCCCAGTTATGGCGGCAGATTTACTTTCACGGCAGAGGATTGCAGAAAAATTGCTGAATCAGCTAGAAAGCATTTGGGAGAATTAGCGGCGATTTTTCCCAGTCCCGGCGGGGGTATAACAGAAGAGACGATTCCTAAACTGGCACAATTATATGGCCGGGATGTTATATATTTGGTGGGCGGCGGTATTTTTCGTCATGGACCGGATTTGCTTGAAAATACGAAATTTTATAAAATGATGATACAGGAGATATACTCGTGAATACAGAACAAAAATATGAAAAACTAAAAGAAATCTTAAAAGATATGGGCAGTGTTGTTATTGGCTTTTCCGGCGGGGTAGACAGCACGCTGCTCTCTTATACGGCATATACCGTATTAGGAGAGCAGGCACTGGCTGTTACGGCAGTATCCCCAACGCTTCCTGCAAGTGAACGGTCCGATGCGGAGAGTTTGGCTAAGGTAATAGGAATACCCCATCGGGAAGTATTGTCGACAGAATTTGATAATCCGGATTTTGTGCGTAATCCGAAAGAACGCTGCTATATTTGTAAAAAAATCAGATTTGAAGCACTGGTGAAACTAGCACAAAGCGAAGGATATCATTGGGTAATTGATGGCGGTAACATAGATGATCTCGATGATTACCGTCCGGGAATGAAAGCACTGCAGGAATTATCCGACCATGTGCGCAGTCCGATGATCGAAGCAGGATTGGGAAAAGCTGATATCAGAATCATTTCTCGTACATTAGGGCTTCGCACGTGGGATAAACAAAGTGCAGCTTGTCTTGCCAGCCGAATTCCGTATGGAATGGAACTAACACCGGAACGATTGGAGCAGATTGATAAAGCAGAAACTTATATTGCACCTTTTATTCATGGATCCCTGCGGGTGAGGTATCATGGCGATATTGCACGTATTGAAGTGGGGATGGAGGAATTAAATGTTATATTGAAACATCGGCAAAGTATCGTAAAAGCTTTAAAGAAATGTGGATTTACATATGTAACACTTGACTTGGGTGGATATGAAATGGGAAGCTTGAATGAAGGAATCAGTGTGAAAGAGGAATAGGATAATATGGCAATCACAAAAAAAATAAAGCAAGAAATGTTAGAACGATTCCAACAACAGTATGGTATATTGAAACCGGCCTTGCATTATCATTCCCCTTTTGAACTTTTGGTAGCCGTCGTTTTATCGGCACAATGTACTGATGAACGAGTGAATATTGTAACAGAAGATTTATTTCCTCTATATAATACGCCAAAAAAAATGCTTGAACTGGGTTTGTTGGGATTGGAAAGTAAAATACGTACGTGTGGTCTCTATCATAGCAAAGCGCAGCATTTACTGGAAACCAGTGTAATTCTTTGTGAAAAATATGATGGGGAAGTGCCGCAGTCTTTTGAAGAACTTGTTAAACTTCCTGGTGTTGGCCGAAAAACAGCCAATGTTCTTGTGAGCATTCTTTTTAATATACCGGCAATTGCGGTAGATACGCATGTATTTCGTGTTGCAAATCGCACAGAATTGGCTGTAGGAAAAACTCCGTTAGACGTAGAACTGGGGTTACAGAAAGCTATTCCAAAAAAATGGTGGAGTCGGGCACATCACTGGCTCATTTGGCATGGCAGAAGAATTTGCAAAGCTCGGACACCGTTGTGTGATGACTGTATATTGAATGATCTATGCCCGGCAGCGGCATTGAAAGATTCATGATATTAAAATATAGGTAGTGTAGTAATAACGGACAATATATTCTTGTCATATATATGATGAGAATATACTGTCCGTTATTTTTTTGGAAAAATCATGAAATAGACACATTGCCGGATTTTTGGCTGCCTATCCGAGAATGTGTCTATTTCATGATTACATGGTAACAGAACAAATTATATACTTGCCGAATTTTGTCTGCTGATAATTATTTTTCTGTCATATCTGGAGTCATTGGTTGAGAAGCACATAGCGTAGTATCTTTAATAGGGGTCTTAAATTTGGGTATTCCCAATACGATAGCTAGTATAGAAGATATGCCTAAAAGATAGGGATAACATAGATACCCCATTATTGAAAAAGGTGAAATGGCAGCAAGACTGGAAGCGACTAAAAGTTGAGCTCCATAAGGAATGCAGCCTTGTATAAAACAGGCAAAAGTATCTAAAAGGCTCGCTGTTTTTCTCCTATCTACACCATATTTTTCAGATAAATCTTTGGCTAGTGAACCTACTATGATAATAGAAACAGTATTGTTTGCTGTACATAAATCGACTAAACTGACTAATATACCAATACCCAATTCTGCACCTTTTTCGGAATGAATCTTTTTTTGTATAGTGTGTAATAAAAAATCAATACCGCCATTGATTTTTGTTAACTCACCCATTCCACCAATTAATATTGATATGATAGAGATATCTTCCATACCGGAAATACCTTTTAAACAAAGCTGAAATACTGTAAATATATCAAAGGAACCATATATCATGCCAATTACAGCTGATAATATAATTCCCCCGACTAATACCAGCACAACGTTTAAACCGGTTAGGGCAACTGTAAGTACTGCTATATAAGGTAATATTTTGAAGAATTGATAATCATACGTTTCCGTAGCATTGACATCCATGCCCAACGTTAGACAAGCATATATAATTAGCGTTATGATAGCTGCCGGCAATACGATTTTAAAATTAGCTTTGAATTTGTCTACCATTTCAACATCCTGTGTTTTAGTGGCAGCTACAGTGGAATTTGATATCATGGATAACCCGTCGCCAAACATAGCACCGCTTACGACAGCGGCAATTAGGAAACCGACAGGCAACCCTGTTTTTTCTGCTATTCCAACGGCAATAGGAGCCAGTGTTACTATGGTCCCGACAGAAGTGCCGAGGGACATAGATAAAAAGGAACCAATTACGAACATGCCGGCGACCATAAGACTAGGTGGAAAAATAGTTAATCCTAAGTTTACCGTAGCATCTACAGCTCCCATTGCTTTACTGACTTCAGCAAAAGCACCTGCTAAAATAAAAATTAGGCACATCAATATAATACTGGAATCACCGGCACCCTTACAAAATCGTTCAACTTTCAAATCTATTGGTATGGTTTTATTTTGCAGTATAGCTATGGTGGATGCAATGAGTAAAGCTACAACAACAGGCATTTTATAAAAATCTTTCATAATCAGTGAAACCCCAAGAAATAGCGCCATAAATACAACTAGCGGCAGCAGGGCAATAGCATTGCCTTTTTTTTCATTCATTATGGTAGTACCTCCTTGAATGATAAGATAAAATGTTCAATTATTATTTCTCGATAGTATGGTAGTACCTCCTAATTTGTAGTATTCCCCTCAGATTCATATGGCTATAGCGTATGAATTCCTGTTTCTGCTATAATATAGAATATCATTTTAAAACCGGTTTCGTGAAATATCATTTTTTGTTAAAGTTACATAGTTTAAAGTTATGCAAGAAAAGGAGACTCTATCATGACGTTTCAGCAATTAAAATATATTATTGAAATTTCTAAGAGCCGCTCTATTACGGCGGCTGCTCAAAATTTGTTTATTTCTCAGCCTAGTCTCAGCAAATCGGTGAAAGAATTGGAAACGGAATTAGGAATTACTATATTGAAACGAACAAGACATGGAATATCTTTTACCTCAAGCGGCATGGAATTTTTAAGTTATGCCTATCGTATTGCCGAACAAATTGAAGGAATGCAATCATATTTTCGGCAGGATGAAACGAATGAAAGAAAAATCAACCTTTCTATATCAGCACAGCATTATATGTTTCCTACCGATGCCTTGGTCCAGTTTATACAAAAAGCTGAAAAATATCATAGCTATACAGTCACAATGCAGGAAGGAAGGACAACCCAAGTCATTCATGATGTACTTGTACAGCAGAGCCAAATTGGAATTATATATGTATCCAAAGCTACGGAAAAATTTATGCACCGGCTGTTTCAGCATAAAGGATTAGAATTTATTCCATTCCGCCAATATCCACCGTATGTATATCTCAGAGCGCAGCATCCACTGGCATCCAGAAAACAGATCAACGTACGAGAATTGGAACCCTATCCGTATGTACGATACGGACAAGGACAGGACCCGTATCTTTTTTTCTGAAGAAGTCATTATTCCGGATATGTCGAATAAAAAGCTGATTTACGTAACAGATCGTTCCAGTCTGCTGAGTATGCTGCGCAATACCAATTCTTTTAATATTGGGACAGGCTGCCTGCTGCCGGATATAGTGGGAGATGCTATTATTTCTATTCCTGTAGAAGACTGCATTGATATGATGGAAATCGGCTGGCTGAAGTTAAAGAATATGAAAATGACTCAAGAAATGACCTTATATGTACAGTTATTGGAGGATTCATTGAATCGATGCACATGTGGCAGTATAGCAACTGAACAGTCATAGTTTAAAACTATGCAAGAATGATAGTAATGGGTATTTTTCAGAAGTAAATTTCTATGATATGCTCTTCTCAAATAAATAATTCAGGAGGAGATAATCATGGAACAAAAACAATTGCAGGCAATGGGTTTTGCAACCAAAGCAATTCATGGCGGCACTTCTAAAAATACTTTTGGTGCATTAACTTGCCCTATCTATCAAACTTCGACGTTTGTATTTGATTCGGCAGAACAAGGCGGCAGACGATTTGCTTTAGAAGAAGGCGGATATATTTATTCGCGTCTGGGCAATCCGACGAATACAGTTATTGAAGAAAAATTAGCGTTGTTGGAAGAAGCAGAAGGCTGTGTGGCTACGGCATCCGGAATGGGGGCTATTTCGGCGGCACTTTGGACAGCTCTCCATGCAGGTGACCACGTTGTTGCCAGCGATACTCTCTATGGATGTACGTTTGCTCTGCTCAATCATGGCATGACGAGATATGGTGTGGAAGTAACTTTCGTAGATATGGCGGATTTAGATGCTGTTAAAAAGGCAATGAAGCCTAATACAAGAGTCGTTTATTTAGAAACTCCGGCTAATCCAACATTGAAAATTACGGATATTCATGCTGTCAGTGAAATTGCGCATTCTGTTGAAGAATGTATAGTTATTGTGGATAATACGTTCTGTACGCCGTATATTCAGCGTCCACTCCTATTAGGAGCCGATGTTGTCGTCCATTCGGCTACAAAATATTTAAATGGCCATGGTGATGTTATTGCTGGGTTTGTATGCGGGAAACAGGAGTATATTAATAACGTCAGGTTTTTCGGTTTAAAAGATATGACTGGGGCCGTACTAAGTCCGTTTGATGCATTTTTGATTGCCCGCGGTATGAAAACATTAGCGATCCGAATGGATCGGCATTGCAGCAACGCAATGAAGGTGGCACAGTTTCTAGAAACCCATCCGGCAGTTGCTTCGGTGTCCTACCCTGGGTTAAAAAGCTTTCCCTATTATGAATTGGCACAAAAACAGATGCGTCTGCCCGGCGGCATGCTTTCTTTTGAACTCAAGGGTGGTGTCAAAGAAGGAGCAGTTGTTATGAACAACGTAAAGTTATGCAAATTGGCGGTTTCTCTCGGCGATGCAGAAACGTTGATTGAACATGCAGCATCCATGACACATTCTACTTATACAAAAGAGGAATTGGCGAGTGCGGGGATTAGTGAAGGATTGGTGCGTCTGTCTGTTGGATTAGAAGATCCTGAAGATATTATTTTCGATCTTAAGCAAGCCTTGGATTTAATTATTTAACATGATAAGTTTCTTTATTATGTAAGTAAGGACTACTGTCTTTATCAAGGGAGTAGTCCTTTTTTTGTGTATTATTGTCTATACTGTACAAAGCAAATGGAATTGCTGGTTATTATATATAGTTATGCATGTCCGCTAAAATATATGAATATTTCATTTGACAAATTGTACAACTCTGCTAAGATGAAGTAAGGCATTCCTATATATATTATTTAGGGGAGGTTTTCTCTATATGAATTTGCAATATGTTAAGGGCAGTTATATGGATGAAATCATGTTTGAAAACAGACCGGTCTTGTTTACGTTGGAAGGGCTTCCGGAGGGAAATGATGAAGAAGCTGTCCGCTATAGCAAGCAGATATGGGAATGGATATTGGAATATCGCGTCCGTGTCATTGCCCATGCGCCGCTGATCGCTAATTTTAAGAATAAAAAATGGCGTGAGGATGGAGAACCTGAAGTTACATCAGAGGAGATACGAGGGTATTTGGAACGGATTAATTCTGTGTATGTCCAGTATCAAGGTGGGTTTGATATTTTCTTTGATACGAATGACGTATTTCACGAACACTCCATTGTTGTCAGCATGGGAAAGAACTTTATGTTTAAAGGGTTTAAGCTTCTTTGATATGTTGTAGAAAGGCATATCATGTGGTAAAATAGTAATGATCATAAATGCGAGGTGAATTCCAATGGAAAAACATATTATCACAATTAATACGGAATCTATCCAAAAGACAGCACAATATGCAGACTGCAGCGAATGTCAGACATCCTGTCAGTCCGCTTGCAAAACGTCTTGTACGGTAGGTAACCAGGTTTGCAACAAATAAGTTATTCTTGAGCAGCCCTTTACCACAATGGTAAAGGGCTATTCTTATGCATGGAGGAATTATGACGGAAAAAATTAGACCGATGATTCACAAATACTACCAAAATGGAACATATATGTTACTTGATGTAAACAGCGGCATTATGAATGTTATTGATAAAATAACGTACGATATACTTGACGTATATAACGGCAGCAATCGAGAAAAGGTTCTGAAAAAATTCGTTTCAATATATGCTCAAAAAGATATAGAACAAGTATTGGATGAATTAGACGAACTTATTAAAAAAGAAATGCTTTTTGCACCTATGTGTGAGTCTTTTGAAGTGGTAGCAGATGAAGAACCTGTTATTAAGTCCTTATGTCTTAATATTGCACATGATTGTAATCTGCGCTGTAAATATTGTTTTGCTTCTACAGGAGACTATGATACGCACAAGCGGGAATTGATGAGCTTTGACATAGCTAAGCATGCCGTGGATTTACTTATTGAAAGCACGAAGAATAAAAGACAACATTGCGAAATTGACTTTTTCGGCGGCGAACCGCTTATGAATTTTGATGTTGTAAAACAGACCATTGCTTATATACGGGAACAGGAAAAGATACACGATAAGATTTTTAAATTATCGCTGACCACCAACGGCATGCTTCTGGATGATGAAAAAATAAGCTATTTAACAGAGAATCATATTAGCTTGATTCTCAGTTTAGATGGCAGACCGGAAGTGCATGACCGCATGCGTCCTGATGCCGGCGGACATGATTCCTATAAGCGCTGTGCAGAAAATCAGGTTAAAGCAGCAGAACGCCGTAATGGAGAAGAATACTATGTACGCGGTACCTACACGAAATACAATCTTGATTTTACGGAAGACGTTCGGCATATGGTTGATCTCGGCTTCGAAGGCCTTTCTATGGAACCTGTTGTGGGAGATGATCTTTCGTATGCGATCACGGAAGAAGATTTGCCGGAAATTTATTCTGAATATGATCGTTTGACGAATTTTTATTTAAAGCGATATAATGAAGGACGTCCGTTTATATATTATCATTTTATTATGGATTTATACCGGGGGCCTTGTATTGCAAAACGGCTGCGTGGCTGTGGAGCCGGTCATGAGTATATGTGTGTCGTTCCTAATGGAGATATTTATCCCTGTCATCAGTTTGTAGGGCAAGATGGGTATGTTATTGGCAATGTCTATGCAGGTGTTACGGATAAAAAACTGCCAAAGATTTTCAGGGATACTCATGTTCTGAATAAACCAAACTGTGTAAAATGCTGGGCAAAGTTTTTCTGCAGCGGCGGCTGTCATGCTAATAATATTAAATATGGCGGGGCTATTGAAAATCCGTATGAATTGAGCTGCCATATTCAAAAGAAACGCATTGAGTGTGCTATGTATATTCAAGCTGTTCTGGCTATGCAGAAAGCTAAATCCAGTAACTAGAAAAATCTGTAAGAGGCGTTGGCTATGAACAAATTAAAAAATGTCTTATTGGCAGTTGTCTTTTTTTATGCTTTATATGCTATTATCCATGAAGGTCCTTCAAAGATAATGATAAGTATTCTTCTGCTGGATGTATTTATATATATCATGGGGTGTTGGATGAAAAGCAATATACGTAAAAAATTACATGAGAAAAATCGTAAATAAAAGAACCGCTGTATTAGTTTGCTCTCCGAATGTTGGACACATTGGGAGAGCTTTTTTGTGCTTCAGTTTTATTTGTAATTAGAGAATAATTAAACTTCATTTAAACTTGCATTAAAATAGCAGGATTGATTCTGTCTGTAGGAGAAATGAGGAGATAAACCGTTTATTTATTCGACATCAAGTAGATAAGGAGACACTAATATGAGAAAAGTTGCAATAATTGCTGTACTGGTTTTTGTAAGCAGTATCGTATGGTTTGGCAGTGATTATATTGAGGTACCGTCGCAGCATGCAGAGGTTGTAATCGCAGAAAAACCTAAAAAAAATGATATTTACGTATATATTACAGGTGCGGTTCGAAAACCTGGACTGTACTCCTTTTCTGAAACCGTAAGAGTAGGGGATGCTGTTCATGGTGCAGGAGACATGGTACTGTATGCAGATCCTGACAGTGTAAATATGGCCGAATTAATACATGATGGGATGCATATCCATATTCCGTATCATTTAGAAGGGATACCAACACAGGCTGGAGGGGATGTGATCAATATAAATCAGGCAACGGAGGCTGAATTGTGTACATTGCCAGGGGTAGGTCCCTCTATGGCAAAAAAAATTATTGATTATAGAAATGAACATGGAGCATTCCAAAGCGGCGATGATTTAAAAAAGGTTAAAGGAATCGGAACTGCAAAATTTGATAAGATCGTAAGCGCCTAATAACATAGTGGATAGAATCGTTTTGGAATCTGTGAGATAATACTCTAAACTAAAGTATTGAGAGTTTTTCGAGTAACTTGAAAAACTTCAAAGGAGGTTTAGCGTTGAACACCAGGGAAGTTACTCAGCAATATCGTCTTAATCAATGGATGGAGATCATACGAGAATGTCGCAGCAGTGGGCAATCGGTAGCTAG
>NZ_FNHQ01000036.1 GCF_900103535.1 Megasphaera paucivorans
TTTCATCATCCGGCCATGCGGCCGATTGATCGTATTCGGTATTAGCAGCCGTTTCCAGCTGTTGTCCCCATCCTGAGGGCAGGTTGTTTACGCGTTACTCACCCGTTTGCCACTCGGCTTTTCAAGAAGCAAGCTTCTTGAAAAGCCTCGTTCGACTTGCATGTGTTAAGCACGCCGCCAGCGTTCGTCCTGAGCCAGGATCAAACTCTCCATGATATATGAAGAGCCATTCGGCTCATTCTTGCTATTGTTTTTGGTTCGTTTTCTTACTCGTTTTGACGTCTTGTTTCCAAGACCTCGCACTCTGGCGTTTGTTTGTTCGTTACATTGTTCAGTTTTCAAAGGTCATCGCTGTTTTTAAATTTGCGTTTGCTCACCTAACAGCTCATTTAGTATATCACATTTTGAGATTCTGTCAAGCACTAATTTGAACTTTATTCTTTCGTTTCATTCACTAGTACTCCGGGCTCATGCGACTTTTGTATTTTAGCATTAAAAACAATCGCTGTCAATAGAAATGTACAATTTTCACGCTATATTTTCTAACAATTATACAAAACGCCTTTATTGAACGTTATTTGTAAGGCTCTCCGACAACGTATCGCTTGATAAAAGTTTTTCCAGACAGCCTGCTATCATTGTTTTCAACAGCATTATTTTGTTTTTATCTTTTAAAAAATCTGCTCCAGAGAAATCACCGCCCTAATACATTTATACCTTTCTCTTCGCTGCCGCTGCATAGGCTTTTAGAAAACTTAAAATGGAAATTATGCATTCCTTCTCTCATATAAAATAAATGGGAACTTTTTCGTAATTGATTGCAAGCGACTTCAATTTGTATGCAACCTCTCTTTTCTGCAATTTCACAGGCTCGTTGAAACATTCTTTTACCAATACCATCTCCTCTGCAGTTTTCTGAAACAATAAATTCCAAAATCTCTGCAATTTCAGCAGCATGATGAAGTTGTTCTTCAAAACGTAGGTTAAGCAGCCCTTGTATACTATCATTTTGTTCATAAATCAGACAATAGTATTGTTCATCAAGCAATTGCTTCCTATAAATTTCAGTAAATTGTTCATAAGAAAGATGCCGATTTTCCAATGCACAAATCAAAGAGTATATAGTTTTACAATCTTTTACCTCACTTTTCCTATACATATCCGTATCCTTTGTCCATTCAATATTATATTTTTAAAAGAAAGCATACACAATAATTCAATTTTAAAACATAGCCTGCGCCTTTAAGGAATTATATAATAAATATATTATACTATATGGTGTAAAATAGTGTAAATAATATATAGTATACTATGAATGATAATGGTCTATCATTTTTTCTTTCCTATTATTTGTTACTATCGATTTTTACCACCACAAACAGCCCATCTGCTTTTATGCCTATGCGCATTTATATTACAAGAGGTGATACTATGCAGAAAGAATCAAACATCAGCAGAGCTTTTACGTGGTTGGAACCAGGCCCCGTAATATTAGTTACGACCAACAACGGCAAAAGAAACAATGTATGCACTATTTCATGGCATATGGTCATGGATTTTTCTCCACATATTGCCATTACTACCGGAAACTGGAACCAAAGTTTCGACACCATACTGCATACGCGGGAATGCGTATTATGCATTCCCGGCCTTGATCTACTGGACGACGTACTATATGCAGGAATGCATAGCGGAACAAAAATCGATAAGTTTGCTCGTCTTCATTTAACGGCATTACAAGGAAATTTTGTTAAAGCGCCTCTAATAGAAGAATGCTTAGCCTGTATAGAATGCAAATTGGAGTCTCATATTGAAACATACGGAATACTTATATTTAAAGGTTTGCAATTATGGGAAAATAAAAGCAGGAAAGAAAATCGGACCGCCCATGCTGTTGGCGATGGTTCATTCATCTCAGACGGACATATAATAACAAAATATAGAAAAAATATGCGTACCAAAATTCCTGATGGATGTACACGGTTTTAAAAAAAACAAATCTTTCGTATTTGAATATTTCTTCTGTTTCAAGAAATGCTTTCCAGATTTTTCTGTTTGCTTTCTATTCCCAACCCCATTACAATTGCTGAAACGGCCACTAAAACAAATGCAAACATATAAAATACAGTTCCTATATCAAAACCGCGTGATAGCATGACACCTACAAGGACCGGTGCCATCATACCACCAATGCGTCCAAAACCGGCCGCCCATCCGCTGCCTAACGCTCGTATAGAGGTAGGGTATAATTCCGGTGTATATGTATATATAACGCCCCATGCTCCTAAATTAAAGAAGGACATAATAGCACCCCATATCATAATCATACCGGCAGTTCCAGCATGCCCAAAAAAATAACTTGCTATACCACTGCAAAGCAAAAACAATGATAATGTATATTTTCTTCCAATATAATCCACCAGCCAAGCCGCACAGTAATACCCCGGCAATTGCGCCAGCGTGATGATCAATACATACTCAAAGGTTTTTACCACCGTAAATCCCTGCTGATATACAAGAGATGGCAGCCACATAAAAATACCATAATAACTGTATACAATACCAAACCAAACTAACCATAACATAATCGTGCGGCTGATAAACGGCTTTTTCCATAAAGCACTGAAAGATACGGAGGCGTCTTTCAATAGTACTTCTGTCTCATCATCAAACGGTTTTACCGGAACATGCAATTGTTTTTCCAAATCAGTAATAATCTGCCTTGCTTCTGTTATATATCCTTTTGACAAAAGATAACGAACTGATTCCGGCATATGCATCCGAATTAAAAAAACATAAAAAGCCGGCAGTGCTCCAATAAAAAATGCCATGCGCCATCCATAAAGAGGAATCAGAAAATACGCAATGCAAGCCGCCGCAATCCAGCCAATAGCCCAAAAACTTTCAAGCAGCACAATAAATCGGCCGCGTATTTTTGCAGGAGCATATTCCGATACAAGTGTAGCTGCTACAGGCAGTTCTCCGCCCAGTCCAAAACCAACAAGAAAACGAAACGCAAGCAAACTCGCATAATCCCAGGAAAAAGCACACAGTCCGGATGCTATACTATACATCAATACGGTAATAGTAAATACTTTTTTGCGCCCTATACGATCAGCAATAGTTCCTGCTATAATCGCCCCCAAAGCCATGCCTATTAAACCAATACTGCCAATCATCCCCATTTGACCCGTTGACAATTGCCATTCTTTTGCTAATACCGGCAAGATAAATGCAATCAGCCCTGTATCCATAGAATCAAACAACCACCCTAATCCCGTTACTAAAAGAAGTTTATAATGAAACCTCCCTGTTGGCAATGCTTCTAATCGTTCTAATATCATCTATATTTCCTCCTTGCTTATATTATTGTCATCTGTCATGACAGCTATATTTACATTTACTCATTTTACTCTTATGTAAAAAAAATGCAATAAAAAAAGACAAGATCGTAATATGATTTACTCTCTTGTCTTAAATAAATATTTTTTCGGCTATACTCATTCTTTATACAACACACCTATACCATCTAATGCTTCTTCAATAGCGATCAACTCTTCCGAAGTTGCCGCCTCTACCAAATGCGTATGAATGCCTCCGTTAATACTACAGAGAAGTTCTGCTTTAGATTCTTTCATCCGCTTAATATATTGTGCTATGTCACGACGAGAACGCAATTTCAGTGTTCCTTCCAAGTATCCGTACACGTCGTGTTCAACAACTACATTTTGAACCAATCCGCCATTATCAACAATAGCTTCTAATTCTTTTCTCACTTCATTATTGCCATGACAGCAAACAAATACTTTCTTTACCCCTTCTATTTGGTTGTGAACCAGCTGATATCCTCTCGGCGTAGAAATAATAGGCGTACCTTGTGCCCTTAAAATAGCGACATCTCCAACAACAATTTGACGGCTTACATCACATTGTTTAGATAGTTCTGCTCCCGTAATGGCCGTTTTCGCCAAAGAAAGTATATCTAATATACATTTTCTGCGTTCTGCACTGTCCATATTACTCTCCACTTCCTCTCATTACTAGTATACGCATATTCCCCAAAAAAGCAACGTAATCTAGTATACTGATTCAATCACGATGAAGATGTAAAAGAGCAATCTTCATGACGCTCATCGACCCATTGCACATTGAGCAGCATAACACCCGCGCTGCCCCAACACACGCCCATAAAAACTCCGATTATCAATCCCATTCCTTCATTAAAGTTCCAATTGTAAATATAATCAGAATAATTATATAAAAATAACTGCAGCATTCCAGCTGCCAGTGCACTGACAAGAAAATATCCCAATAAAACAATTGCTTTATGACAAATGATACTATGTTTTGACTCTATATAATACAATTGAGAGAACCAATTGCTTTTATATACGGAAATAACTATGCCAAGCAAAAATCCAAGCAGCATCCAAAGCAATGTCAAATATAAAAAATAAGAAAAATAATAAATCAATACACTTCCCCAGCAAATATACATAATGGGCATGCCAAATAAAAACAAAATATGAAACTCCTGTTTTTTCTGAAATAGAAAAGCCATAGCCACGTAAATAAATGCTATGCACAATTGAGTTCCTGTCAATAAATCATATGCACGGACCACGGTTTTCATCTCCTTCTATACTTAAATACTTATATTTAATTTTATCCAGTATATCCACAAAAAACTAAAAAAAGGTTAAATAATGATTAAAAACATATTAAATATTACGTTTTTCATCAGTTAGTATTCACTATTCAACGATACACAACATGACAAAAAGTGCATTTCATATGCCAGCTCGCGCTTAACATGTAAAATGCACTTTATATGGTCAATAAATCACTTAATTATAGTGCCGAAAAATCCAATGTTGCAAAAAGATCGTTCACTGTTTCCGCACGTCGAATTTGCGTTACTGTCCCATCTTCATGAAGCAGGAGTTCTGCCGAACGAAGTTTGCCATTATAATTAAATCCCATAGAATGCCCATGTGCCCCTGCGTCATGAATAACCAAAATATCGCCATCCACAATTTGCGGAAGGTTGCGATCTACCGCAAATTTATCACAATTTTCACATAGAGAGCCCGTTACATCATATACATGATCCGCAGGAGCATTTTCTTTCCCCATAACAGTCAAATGATGGTATGCCCCATACATTCCGGGACGCATAAGATTCGCCATGGAAGCATCTGTCCCAATATATTGTTTCCAAATATTTTTATGATGAATAGCCGTTGTTACAAGATATCCGAAAGGCCCTGTAATAACACGTCCGCATTCAAAGGAAATGCGTATATCCCCCATGCCGTTGGGAATCATAAGTTTTTCAAAATATTTTTTAATACCTGCACTAAGAATCGTATAATCTACCGGAGTCTGTTCCGGTTTATATGCAACCCCGATGCCGCCTCCAAAGTCAATAAACTCAACTAAAATTCCCAATTCAGTTTTTATTTCCACGGCTAATTCAAACATCATTTTTGCAGTATTAATCAATCCATTCGGATCCAGTTCATTCGAAACTACCATGGTATGCAAGCCAAAATGTTTAACTCCCTTGCTGCGGCAAATCCGATATGCTTCAAAAATCTGTTCCTTGGTCATTCCGTATTTTGCTTCTTCCGGCATGCCAATAATATCATTGCCACTTTTCAGCAACGGTCCCGGATTATAGCGAACACATATCCATTCCGGCAAGGGCCCGTGCTTTTCCATATAATCAATCACTGTAATATCATCAAGATTGATCATAGCACCAAGTTCCAGTGCTTTTTTATATTCTTCATAGGGCGTATCATTGGATGAAAAAATTATATCATGTCCTGTAATTCCAACTTTTTCACAAAGAATCAATTCTGCCATCGAGCTGCAATCTGATCCAACGCCTTCATCTTTTAAAACTTTCATGATATAAGGATTCGGCGTAGCTTTGACAGCAAAGTATTCTTTAAAATCAGCTGCCCAAGAAAACGCTTCAATAAGTTTACGTACATTTTCTCTAATTGCCTGTTCATCATAAATATGAAATGGTGTAGGATATTGGGAAATAATTTTACGAATTTGTTCTTCAGTAAAAGGCACTGTTTTTTTATTCATAATTTTCAACTCCATTTAATATAATCAGTATTAATCAGGCACATATCGTTGCCTTATTACAATATTTATTATATAATAGCCTTTATAAATTTGTAAAATAGATTATATCAATAATAATAATTTGTTTTTCGAATCAAGGAGGGTGAAATGGATACAACGACGATACGAACATTTATCGCATTAGCGCAAATTAAAAATTTTACAAAAACGGCCCAACAGCTTTTTGTTGCCCAATCTACGGTCACCAATCGCATACGGGATTTAGAATCAGAATTGGGAAAATCACTTTTTGCGAGAACTCATAAGCAAATCGAATTAACACCCGCGGGAATAAAGTTTCTTGAATACGCCCAGCGTTTTATTATCCTGGAAAATTCAGCCTTACAAGAATTGCATTTATCTCCAGACTATTCTCAGCAAATTCGTATCGGCACAACTAATACAATTTATGATAGCCATCTGCAAAAACGATTATGCCGCTTTCTCAAAACCAATCCAACAACTGCACTGCAAATAACTATCAGTCATACGCAAAAAATGCTTCAGGATTTGCAGGACGGCTTACTTGACATGGTATTTTCCTTTAGCCCGCTATATAAAGATGGATATTCCTGTCATGTTTATCGATCTGACTCGATGGTCTTAGTCGTTGCAGCCGACAATATCGAATATGCAGGGGGTATCTATAAGGACGATTTGCAAAAAATTAAATATTTATTTTGTAATTTTGCTTTACAAGGAGTGGGACTCTTTATTCAAGATTTATTTCCTCACCATCATCGATTTCCTTTTGAAATTGATAACAGCACAAAACTATCTCAATATATTATTGCAGGATTAGGATATACATTTTTACCTCGCAGCGTTATTGAAGATGATCTGCTTCAAGGAAAAGTACGGGCCATCCCCCTTCTTGATTTTGCTCCACCAAAGGTAAATAGTTACTATATTACCCGAGAACCGTCCATTATACCTGAAAAATTAGAACACTACCTGATAGAATAAAAAAAAGACGCCGGGAGCTATATCACCGACATCCTTTTTACCTGAAGAAATATTGAAAATTACTGTTGTTTTGCGACTTCAACTAATTTTGTAAAAGCAGCTGCATCATGTACCGCAAGGTCCGCCAACATTTTACGGTTAACCGCAACACCCGCTTTTGTAAGGCCACATATAAAACGACTGTAACTTATACCATTGGCACGAGTCGCTGCATTAATACGGGCAATCCACAATTTACGGAATTCACGTTTTTTTGCACGACGGTCACGACGAGCATACGACAGAGCTTTCATAACACTTTCATTTGCTTTTTTAAACAAACGGCTTCTGGTTCCACGATACCCTTTTGCCAACTTCAATATTTTTTTATGACGACGGTGTGCAGTAACACCTACTTTAATTCTAGCCATGTTATATTTCCTCCAAATCTATTCAATAATAATAACTTATATTAAGCGTATGGGCACATCTTACGTACAGCATCCATATTTGTTTTAGCAACCAAGGCTGCTTTTCTCAGATTCCGTTTCCGCTTAGGAGATTTGGATTCCAAAATATGGCTTTTATAAGCCTTTGCTCTCTTGAACTGACCGGAACCGGTCTTTGTAAAACGTTTGGCCGCAGCGCGGCGAGTTTTTAATTTAGGCATAATATATATTTCCTCCTCTTAACTTTGACCCTTAATAGCAGCGATAACCATCGTCATATTTCTGCCTTCAATTTTCGGGTCCTTTTCGACATGGGCAATTTCTTTTAACTCATCGGCAAAACGCACAAGAAGATTTCTACCCAGTTCAGGATGACTCATTTCTCTGCCCCGAAACATAATGGTAACTTTAACTTTGCTGCCTTCTGCTAAAAATCGTTGTGCTGCCTTCATTTTGACATAAAAATCATGATCTTCAATATTGGGGCGCAACTTTACTTCCTTGAGCGTCAAAATTTTTTGTTTTTTCTTGGCTTCCTTTTCCCGTTTCTGTTGTTCATAACGGTATTTCCCATAATTCATTATGCGGCATACCGGCGGTTTGCCATTAGGAGCAACTTCTACAAGATCCATATGTCTTTCCTCTGCAATTTGCTGTGCCGAGCGCAAAGACATGACTCCCATTTGTTCATTCGTATCGCTAACCACACGAACTTCGCGTGCTCTGATCTGTTCGTTAATGCGCAATTCTTTACTAATAGTATTTCACCTCCAAAACAATATAAAAATAAATAGCGGATAGTAATACTATCCGCTATACGTTCAAATCCGTATCAACCTTAGTAACAATAACGTCATGTAAGGTGAGAAGCGGATAGCTTCTTCTTTGTTTTCATACGTTAATTATTTTACCATTGCCATATCATCTTGTCAATGTTTTTATACAACTATCCTGTTCTTTTATCCTACGGGTATTTTTTTATGCGTTTCCTTCATTACGACCGCAACAATAATCAAAGCTGCTTCAAAGGCTACTACAACAATATCCAATGCGTTTAAATAGCCTAAACTACCAGTTAAATATCCCATAAGCGGTCCGGAAAAAAAAGATAAGAAATAACTGGATGCCCCTACAATGCCTGTTGCTAATCCGATTTGCGCACCACTGACACCATCCTGTGCAATCGTATACCCCAAAACATAAATAGCGTGCAAACCAATTCCCATAAAAACACCCACCAAATAAAGAATGGATGAATTGGCAGGAATAATATGAAAAATCAAAATGGCACAAAGAGTATTTAAAACAGCCAAGAAAATAATGGTCGGTTTACGGCCAAAATGATCAGCAAAAAAGCCTAGGACTACTCCACTCAACCCGCCAATACCATAAATCATACCGAAAAAATGACCGGCTTGTGCTGCTGTAAATCCTTTATAAGTCATAAATAAATAAGGTCCCATGGAAGCAAATCCCCAATACGGTATAATATTTAAAATTTGGATTAAAACAGCCAGCCATACGACCTTATTAAAACCTACTGTATACAGTGCTTCCATTAGGCGAGTACGCTTGATATCTTTTGATGTGTCCGTATATTTTGCCTTAAACCCAACAACGAGCAATAGTCCAAAGGCTATAGTAACCGATCCCATCGTTTTCAGACCTATACTCCAATCTCCGGTTTGTTCCAAGCTCCACCCATAGTACGAAGGTCCTACAAAGGCACCGATAGAATAAAACGTCATCATCAGTCCATTTAACATACCTCTAGCTGCCGGAAAAATAGATCCGGCAACAGAATACATGACAATATTCCAACATCCTTCCGTCATGCCAAAAAGAAGGCGCCAAAAAGCTGCCTCAAAAAAACTATGCGCAGTTGTTACCATGGCAGTCATAAAACCAAGTCCGGTCATTCCCATAACCAACATGCGCTTACGGCCAAACCGGTCAGCAAGAAAACCCGCTGGAACATCAATAAATGCCTGCCCCAATGTAAAAATAGTCCCTATCGTACCAATTTCTACTGTTGTAAGCGCTAATTGGCCGGCAATAGCCTTTAATCCAACACCAAACGACAATCGATTGGCCGAATATACGGCATATCCTAACGCTAATAAAAACAATTGTACCCAAACCGCCCTGGGGATTTTTGATATATTTTTCGTAAACATAGCTGTTCCTCCCAATACTAATAAGCTTTTAATTTCAGCATGCTGCCAGTTGCAAGCCGGCAAAGAAAAATATATGGCCATATATAAAAACGCCCCTAACAATGCCATATTGGCATTGTTAGGGGCGTTTGATCGCGGTACCACCCTAATTGGATCTTATTACGACGGAATAGGTTCCATCTCCGCTTAACGCACCGGTTACGCTTATCCTTACTTCGTTCAGCATAAGAGCTCATGGGCGAGAAATAAACGCTTTACGTATCAGGCTCACACCAATCACCCAACTCTCTGCACGGCTTATCGTTTATTATGCTCCCATTCATTGCTTATCCAACCATCTTAGATTGTTTTTTATTGTACTCCCTGCTTTATAATTTGTAAAGAGACAAATACTTGATATGATAAAATATTTTATACAGTATAACGTTTTATTTAATATAATATGACAAATAACGCTCCCTTAATGATAGTAATACACAGATTATCAACATTTTAATGCTTTTTATTATCACTCACTTGACAACAGTGCTAACAAATACTATACTATATGTGTAAACAAGATGAATGGGTTATATTCAAAGGTCAAAAAGACAAATTTCTTGTTTGCATCATTTTCATTATTACACTATATTAGAAAGAGGGTTATATTATGAGAGATTTATTTCCTGTAACTAATGATTTCAGATTCCCTGACTCCGCTTTTGATAATTTCTTTAACGGATTATTCCAGCCAAATCCGGCAATGCAGATTAAACTACCCAAAGTAGACATCGAGGATAGTGAAAATACTTATATTATAACGGCTGACTTCCCCGGCATGGTAAAGGAAGATATTAATATCACCTATGATAATGATGTATTGACTATTGCAGCTCAGCATAAGCAGGAAAAAGAAGAAAAAGACGAAAATAAGCACTATATCAGGAAAGAACGCAGCAGCAGTACATTCAGCAGACAATTTATCATTCGCAATATAAAAAAAGATCAAATTGAAGCTGCGTTTACCGACGGCATATTAAAAGTTACCTTACCCAAACTTGAAGCTAAGGTTATCGAAGACAGCCATCGGATTGACATCAAATAAAAATTGTGTGTAACCAGTAAAATAACCTCTCCTATTTCAGGAGAGGTTATTTTTATAATCATCCCAATTTTTCAAATCGGTATTTTTGTTCGGCATACGGATATTTTTCATGGTCAACTTCCCCCATAAACATCTTCACAGGGCGTGCATACGTTTTCTTTGTATCTGCCAGCGCTTTGTATATTACGAACTGTTCTCCGGTCTCTGTGTGTTCGGCAATGGTAACGATTTGATACTTATTCTTTTTAAAATGAATCCATACTTCATTTTCTTTAGGTAATTCTCTCATGATGAACCTCCTCTTTTATAGTATTATGATATATATTTTACCACAGAAATTTAAAACGTGGTTAGTTCATCAAAAATTTTTTCCGCATACGTATCTGTCATTCCCGCAATATAGTCAATACAGGCAGAGCGGTATTCCGATTCATTTTTTCCGATATGATAAATAACACGATTACCAAAAGCATTCCCTAAATTATCTGCTACCGCAGTTTCCCTGCCAATATCAGAATATTTTCTCATGCGTTCCAAAAAGTGAGCCCCTACCGTGGGATACTCTTCACTCAATTTGACCAGTTCCTTTATCGTGTCAGGACCGCGATAGCAGCGGCTTAATATATCATAAATAGATTGTATGATAAGTTTTGCATACTTATGATATATTTCCAGCCGTGGATTGCTATAAATATATTTGTAATTAAACTGCATAACCGTATCCATCAGATTCAAATGTTGTTCAGACAAGACCAGCCCTTTATCCGGTGTACTTTCTTTACAAATATCCGTAATCAGAGGGTACATAATAGCCGTATTTGTAACCGACTGCAAATGCGCCTTAAGATGTCCATTCAGCTGTTCCTTTAAATCCCGCAAAGGATTTCCATCTTCTTTTAAAATTCCCAACCGGACAGCATCCTCAATATCTCTTCCCAGATATGCTATCTTATCAGCAATTTTCACGACACATCCTTCCCATGTATAGGGTTCAAATTCCCCGGCCCTTTCTACTTCATTAAGGTCTACATACTCTTTACGCGGGCGCAGTACTGTTTGTTTCATTTCACCGCAATGACTTATAATACCATCGCGAACAGCATATGTAAGCATAAGATTTGAAGTCTTGCCAGCCGGGTCCAGCAGCGTTTCAATATCATCAACCACACGCAAACCTTGGCGCTCATGCCAAAAGGGCTGTTTCAATTCTTTTTCACTAATTTCTTTTAGAACCCGTTCTCCTAGATGTCCGAACGGAGAATGTCCCAAGTCATGTCCATTTGCAATCGCGCCAATAAGTTCCGTATTAAGACCTAAGTACTGTCCGATTGTACAACTCACCGAATCCACATGATTTACATGTTCGATCCGTGTACAAATGTGATCATTTTTAGTCGTAAAAAACACCTGTGTTTTATGCTTTAAACGACGATATGCCGTTGAATGCAAAATACGAGTATAATCACGTCCAAAGGGTGTCCTGAAATCATCAGGACGCGTATATAGATTTCCATTGCGCTTAATAGCTCGCTCCCAATTAGGATGATTTTCATCCATCCGTTCCTCATAAAAAGCACCGTTCCCCATTATTTCCCTCCTAAGATATATCACCGTCCGTATGACTTGTCATGCTTCATGTTAAAAATCTGCTTTTATCGTATATAACAAAAAGAGGAACCGTCATATACGCAGACTGTCCTCTCTTTTCTCATTTTATTTTAGGCGGCATGGAGCCGTTCCCTTTTTCCTGCGGAGCACGCCATTCCGGTACGGGTTCTTCATAATTCAAATCTGCAACTCTTTTCTTCAGCCCTTTGTTTTCATATTCCAATTTATTGATTCTGTCTTGTGTCTTGCGGTCATGGATATAATGTTGTGTTTTAAGTTTCAACCCCCAGCAGAAGGCAATAAATATCCCTGCTAAAAGCGATAAGATAATAACAACAATCAAATTGGAATTAAATTTCATCGTAAAAAAAGAAAGTTCCACAGGCATAGAATTCTGTATTGCTAATACTGCAACAAAAAAACTGGCAATTCCCATAAGAATAATATACAACATATGGACACGCCCTCTCCTACAGCTTTATTTGCGAGAATGTTCTTATATTTTCATCATAAGCTTACCCATGGACTTTGTCAATCATTTGGCAGCTAATTTTCTTTAGGTTCCGGCAGAAAAAGAGTACTGACCGCCATTACTGCAGCAAGTGCTACAATGATAATCATAACTGTCATAATCCCAAAATCATCCGCAAAATGTCCCATGAAGGGAACCACGATACCACCGGCACTAAAAGACAATCCCAATGTGACCCCGGAAGCAAAACCAATACTTTTAGCTAAATAACTCTGTCCCAGAACAACAAAGGATGAATACGTCCCATGCATAGAAAGACTTAAAGGCAATAGAAGAATAAACAAAATCCATATATTTTGCAAAAATACCGCTGCAATAAGAAGCGGAACCATAAAAAAGCTGCCTCTTTTAAGTACTGTGACAAATCCCCAATGATCTGCAAGATACCCTCCGATCATAGTTGTCACTATCCCCACTAAATTGAATACAGATAAAGTCAAACTCCCCACCGCATTGGATGCACCCATGATATTAATGCAAAACAATGGCAAAAAGCTGCCCAATGCAGTAACCACTATCGAACGGAAAACAATAACAACGGTCAATCTGGCGAATCCATTCCAATCGTTGCTCGCTTCCTTATGTTCAATGTGATTTGCTATATCGGCATTTTCTTTTTCTCGAACCATTGCCTCCGCTGTTTTTTTAATTTTCGGCACAATATAAAGGAGTATCATCGCCATAGCCACACCTACAATGCCGAAAACCAACAATCCTTTCATGCCAAACAACTCAATTACTGCTACCGCGATAAGCGGTCCAAAACCATATCCGCCATTTCCACCAATAGAAAAAATACTCATACCGGAGCCACGCTGATTTCCCGACACGGAGTTAACAAGACGTGCCGCTTCCGGATGAAAAACGGCAGCCCCTACGCCCATTACAGTAACTGCTGCAAAAATCAACCAGTAATTACTCACAAATCCGGTTACGGCAAACGTTACTCCCGTGAGCAAAACCCCAATACTCATAAACCATTGAAAGGAGGTTTTATCTGCTAAATAACCAAAAATAGGCTGGATAAACGATGATAAAAAACAAGATGCAAACATAATGCCTGCTATATCGGTATAATTCATGCCATAATAGGTAACAAAAAACGGCAAAACTGCAGGCAATGCCCCTGAACTGATGTCATTGCATAGATGTGCCGCCGCTAATATATATAGGTATTTCTTCTGCATACACTGACGCTCCTGCTTATTTATTTACTCCGCAGCCTGCTCCTGCTGCCGGTCAACCATTACTATTTTTCTTTCTTTTATAATGACGGTAAAAAAGGTATGCTACCGAGGCAATTGTAACCCAGATAAGAAACCGTCCGCCATACTTGCTGAACTTCAATAAATCATGACCCAGCCAAACTTCTACAATAACTGCCGGTATTTTACCAATAAGGGCAGAAATAGTATGATCTCGAAGACTGATTCGGCTTAAAGCAGCAATGGCGGTAAACAATACATTCGGAGTATACGGAATAGCTCGAAAAAACGTCATCGTTCGTATATTACTATATTGATCAAGTTTTTCGGCCATATGATTTTCTTCAATTAATTTCTGTGCTTTCTCCCTTAAAATATTCCGCATAATGACAAAACCCAAATCAATTCCAATGACCTCTCCAATCCAAGAAATAATAATTCCCGGTACTAGTCCAAAAATAACCCCGTTTACGGTGAGAAACGGAATAGAAGGCAATCCTGTCATATTAGTAATAATAATCATAAAAACGCTTATAATAACGGCCCAGTAGCCAAAAGAAGTAATATACGCTACCAAGCCCTCCATATTGCCCGTCATTGTTAAATGAAACAGCGTACTATAAAATCCCGGAACCAGAAAATGAACTCCGGCAAAAACAAATAGTATGACAGCAATAACAAATCCTTTAAATACCTTATCTAAGGTTGTCCCTTTTATCATATCACACACTTCTTTA
The DNA here is from genome assembly GCF_900103535.1 of Megasphaera paucivorans. Lineage (GTDB taxonomy): Bacteria > Bacillota > Negativicutes > Veillonellales > Megasphaeraceae > Megasphaera_A > Megasphaera_A paucivorans. The sequence goes on from NZ_FNHQ01000036.1 coordinate 14,882, forward strand.
TTCAGAAATAGAATAGTGTTATCTTTATTAATTATACTACAAAATACAGGTGTATAGTAAAAATAAAGAAGAATATTAGTAAATCTGCATAAAATAAGGCAGCTTATATAGCAATGTCATTAAGTTAAGAAAAATCGCGTGAAAAAAGCAGGCAAAAAATACAGGGAGAGTATGAAACAACAGCCCCCTGTATTTTTGTCTGTTTTGGGGTAGCACAAAAAGACAGATTGTCATCTGTCAATAAAAAGGATATAGTAGAGGAGAGATTATGCTACCCGATACAGAAAACTCACGACTGACTTAGGCTTGACTTTGCGAGGGTCACTACGCCCGGGTCTGACAGGAAGAACGTTTTTCTGTATCAGCATCTCAACATCGGGTGGAGATATATTCGTATGAAATCGTAAAAAATGCCTGCATATGTGAATTGCCAGCGTGTAGTTCACTTGGTATATATGCTTCGTGCTTTTTTGCTGAATTACCACATGCATCGTGATGATTTCGCAAAAGTTATAAAGAAGCAGTCGGGCAAAGATTTCCTGCTTGATATACTCCACCTTTTTTGCATGTAAGCAACTTAAGCCAATGGCATATTTCAACTCCCGAAAGGATGTTTCGATTCCCCATCGCATACCGCAGAGTTTCTTGAGTTCATCCATGGGAAACGTATCTCTGGGCAGATTAGTAATAACACATGCATGGGAATCTTCCGGGAGCGGAAAACGCACGACGCGTAAGGTAATAGGATAGGACTCATTTTGTTTCAGATAGTCAAAGGTACTATTATTCGTGAGAAATTTGTATATTCCTGAACAAGCTTTTGCCTGCTTTGACTGTTTGCGCGTTAAGGTTAGATGTACGTCCATATCGAATTGCCCTGTTTGTGGCAACCCAAAGCTGGAAGTCATGCTGGTATTGCGTCCTATATCCTTTACCCGTACCAGATAATACATGCCCCGCTGTTCAGCGTGGGCAAAAATGTTGTAAGATTCATAGCCGCGATCCGCAATAAATATCGTCTTGTTTCCGGAACTGCACCGATCAATCATGTCTGCCAGAGCGCGGCACTCATTGTTTTTCCTTCCTGGTTGGATTACGGCATCCACGTACCGTCTGCTGCCTAGATCATACAGGGCGTTCAGATGTAGTTGACTAAACCCCTTTTCTCCGGGATTTGATTGAAAGTAATTTTCCTGATCACTTGAATTTCGTGAGATGTTTAATGCTGTGCCATCACAAGCAAGCAATCGATATTCACGATAGGATTGATTCTGTGTAAAGGCGTGATTGAACTCCTGAAAAAGAAACGCCAATGCTTCCGGCAATATCTTTTCGCGTTGCTGGCTAAAAGCCGAGGTCGTTGCGGTGTCATAATGGTAATGAAACAATTCCAGCAGTTCCTTTTTCAAACTACCGCTTTCCATGGCAATTAGACATCTAATAGTTGTTGCAAAATCTAACTTTCGCGTTCTTGTGAAATCTCTGCCAGGATTACGCACAAATGCTTCTGGCCGAGCTGCCATTTCCTGTATTTTTCTTAACAATACTTGTTTCACGCTTTCAGAAAAATTCATGAACGAAACCTCCTAAAATGTATTCATTCCAGGGGCCTCACCGCATTTTTTGGTTGATTTGTCAACCTTTTTTTACATTTTGTGAAAAAGATTTATGCTGATTCATTGAAAAAAAGAACCGGGTGCGCTTTTTCGCACTCGGTTCTTTTTGAAAATCCTGATTAAATTCTTAACTTAATGACATTGGCTTATATAGTATCTTATTTCACTCCCGTGTCCTCAAAAAAACAGAAACAAAAGGCTGACAGATTTTCGACAGCAAAATTCATATCATCTTGCATAGTATTTCTCTTCCCAGGCACGAGAATATACTCTACTCATATTTATTTTTTACTATTATATTCCTCTATAAAAAGTAACCCCGAACTATATAAGAGAAGACACTAGCAGTATATCGTGTTTTTCCTTTTAATCCTCCACAAAGTCATACAATGCTATAGTAAGGTAATCATCCCAAACAGCTTCTTTAAATATTGGCTCATGATAAAACAATAAATCGTATATATCAATGTTCTGCTGCACGGATTAAATTAAACACTTGTGTTGCTGTATTCGTCATATTTTTTAAAGCAACATCCTTATTCATTGCTTCTTTCAATGACATTGCCGAATCTACAATGGAGAAAAATGCGTCAATCCCATGTTTATTGCAAGCTTTTGCATCATCAGTAGTACATCCAGCCAATGCAATTACTTTAGCACCATATTTTTTTGCCAATTTCGCAACTCCAATAGGGGCTTTTCCCATAGCCGTCTGTGCATCTAAACAGCCTTCTCCCGTAACAACATAATCTGCATCTTGTATCGCTTCGGCTAGATGAATAGAATTGAGTACAATTTGTATTCCCGATTGAAGACTTCCTTTAATATATGCCAAAAAAGCAAATCCTAAACCGCCCGCCGCTCCTGCTCCCGGTGTTTGAGATAAATCGGTTCCTAAAAATTTTGCAGTTACTTCAGCAAATACACGGCTTGCGGCATCCAAACGGCGTACCATGTCCGGTGTGGCTCCCTTTTGCGGTCCAAAAATATACGCTGCCCCATGGGTACCATATAACGGATTATTTACATCACAGGCAATATGAAAAGTGCAGTCTTTTATAGCCGGCACAGCTTGAGACACATCAACAGATACTATATTTTCAACAGCTTTTCCGCCCAACCCCACAGGCTGTCCTTGTTCATCCTTAAAAATAAAACCTAACGCCTGCAACATACCGACTCCGCAGTCACTAGTCACGCTTCCGCCTATGCCGATAATAAAATTTCTGGCTCCTTCAGACATTGCCTGCACAATAACTTCTCCAACACCATAGGTTGTAGTGTGCAATGGATTTCGTTCTTCCTCCGGCACCAGTCCGATTCCTGCAGCCCCTGCCATTTCAATGATCGCGGTTTTAGATTCTTTCAAAAAACCATACGGGCATTGAACCATTCCGGCAAGCGGTCCATGAACCGCTGCATACCGTAATTCACCGTGCAGTCCTTCTACCAACGCTGCCACTGTTCCTTCTCCGCCATCGGCCAGCGGTTTTACAATAACTTCTACCTCTGTATCGCTGTAAGCATTGCGAATACCTGCTTCAATCGCCTTACCTGCTTCATAGGAAGTCAGACTGTTTTTTAAAGAATCGACAGCTACAACTACTTTCATAAAATTCATCTCCCGCATAATATGTATAATAATTATTCATATTATGAGTATAGCAAAATCAACAGCGATAAACTATGTTACACAAACCAAAGTCATATGACTATTTTTTTATTTCTTTATCATAGATACTACTCTATTTTTTTAAATGAACACCTATATATAAAACAACTGCATCTGTAAATTTTCGCGGATCCAATCCTGTTTTAACATAAATTTGTTTAAGTCGGTACTGCAATGTGTTTTTATGAATCATCATTTCATTGGCTGTCGACTGCAGAGATAATTCATTTTTAAAATAATTCTGCAATAATTGAAATTCTTCCGCGTTTAATGCTGCACAAACTTTTTCCACATACTGCCGCTGTACTTGTTCATCAATGCTCTGCAGCAACAATTCCAAATTCATATTTTCAGCAAACATACAAAAGAATTGATGCTCTTTTGCATATTTCATCGCCATACGAGAAAATCGGTAGGATAAATAAATATGCCGGACAGCTTCCCACGTTCCTACGCCAATATATAATTTAGGAGAAAAATCAGTTTCCCACGCAGTTACCCGCTGTTTCCATTTTTTATACTTAGACTCCGGGACAAGGCAAACAACCATATTAGGATAAATATGCACATGCAGAGGCAGCTCCAATTTCTGCAAGTCTTCCGTAATATTACGCTCAATTTGGCGCTGAATCTGCCCATCCCCCAAACAATCGAGCATATAACTGATCGCAACATATTTTTCGTCTGCCAGAATATCGGCATCCCCCATAATTTGCTGTATTCCTTCTAAATCATGATATAAGAGGGCCATAACTAGTTTTCCTACACGCTGCTGATCATCATACGACTGTATTTCCAATAAATATTCTTTCATAAAAACTTCACAAATTTTTGTCAATAAAAATCCATATTGTCCTACAACATTTGGTTCACCCGTAATTCCGATAACTCCGACCACTTGATCATTCATCGTAATGGGATAATTAATTCCGGAATTTGAACCTTTATATTCATCCTTGTGATAAACTGTCCTGGTCTGCCTGGTACGAGCTGCTAAATGTCCTGCCTCATGATAAGTTCCGATACGCTTGGAATCCGTACTAGCTAAAATAATCCCCTGTGGATCAATAAAATTAACATTCCATCCCACAATCGTTTTTGCAGAATCCACTATTTGCTGCGCAAAATCTACATTGATACGCACCATAAATTTGCCTCCAATTATATAGTACCCCGGATAGATTCGCTATTTTGTATTCAATCCTGTCAATAAGCCTTTTAATATATCTGCTGTCGCTGGCGGACATCCCGGTACAGAATGTATAAATCTACAGGTACACGAACCAATTCCAAGAGAATTTCCACTTTGGTCTCTAAATGTTTGTCCAATGCAAACAGGGTGTTTTTTATAATACGACAAAAGTCCTCGCTCTTCTAAACGTGCCAAGGCCTGAATTAGATTTGCATAGCAGGCAGAGCAGGCATTTTTTTCAGTTACTGCTTTTGCCAGAGCCTGTACTTTACGGGATCGAATCGTTTTAACAGGACAAGTATCTTTTTCCAAAACCATGAGATTTGCATGCTCAAGGTCCATAGAACCTACACCGAGTTCAGCTGCCATCTTGATATAGTCAATCTCATCAGGTTCATACCCCATTGCCGAAGCGACATATGAATCTATCAGCACCGGATCCAAGCCGGCAACAATACGATTCATAGGGACCGGGTTTCCCCCCTCTTCAAAATCCAAATCACCGCAAAGCCCATCCATAAGGATAAAGCCTGGATGCAGAACAGTATTTAGATAAGCAATCGGACGATGCAATCCCAAGGTATGAAAATGCCGTTTTTCCTTATCAGATAAACATCCCTTAAAATTTTTTAGTGCACCCGTGATTTTTGTTTGACAATGGCCTTTTAATACGGGCATTGTAATAATAAAATCCAAATCAAGTGCCGTTTTACTTATTTCCATTTCAATGGGACCTGCCTGAATCTTGCAATACGTATCATCTTTGGTATCTAACAAGGGAACTTTATATTTTTCGGCAACCTTTTCTATGCCGCTTATTGAAAACGCCCGTTTGGTATCGTCGCCAATCCAGGAGCCTTCCAAAATAATGATATCGTAAAATCCATGCTCCTGCAAATATTGGATAAGAGCCTCTACCATAAGCGGTGATGTTGTTGCTCCTGAGTCATGCGTCTTAGCTACCACTAAATTAGGTTTAATACCAATTCTGGCGTTTTTAGGAATAGATAAAGCCAATTCCGCTTTATCCAATACCATCCGTACCATTTTTGAAATATGAGTACCATACGTAATAATAATATCATTTTTTTTCATTGCTTTCCATCTCCTAAAAAGCACAAATTCTCTTATGATTTTTATGCAAATTCCAACAAATTCAGTCCTACTGCTTCACTATATTTTCTATCTATCCGCCCTTTTATCAAGGTAATAATAACTTCTCCCGTTGCACTAATAACAGCTCGATTCAAATGTCCCCCAAAAACATGTCCCAATTCATCCCCTACACTAATATGAAAATGACTGTAATAGTTTCCCCGCATAGAATCAATTGTTCCCGTAAGCGATACAATTTCAAAACTGCCTGTAAATTGATTGGCTTTATATTTTTTAGCCGTAACATCAAAAACTCCAACGACAATCTCACAAACAGCCCCTAATCCTTGTATCATAGCAAGATTAACATGTTCCTTCTGTGCAATGACTTTAAGTGTTTCCACTATTTCTTCGCCTTTGTCTAACCTCGCAATTATATGTGTTTCATCGATTTTCCTATAATCCATGTCGCATATCCTCCTTTTTCGTAATAAAAGCATATATTTTCTATAATAAATTATATATTAGTGAATTTTTTAAGTCAATATTCAAAACAATGTTTTCAATATATGAAATGTTTGTTTTAAAATTATTTACTAAAAAACGGCACATATATGTGCCGTTCAAAATTCCATATACATAGTAAGGGATAATATACTCTATTCAGCATCACCCAAATTTTGCATCGCCAAAGAAACCCGGCTTGCATATTCCAATAATATAGGTCTATAACCAAGGATTTGTTCTCTGGTATAAGTAGAAACAGGCCCGGATATACTAATTCCACCAATAATATTTCTGCCAATATCAAAAACAGGTGCAGCAATACAATTTCTCCCATTTGACCATTCTTCCAAATCCGTCGCATACCCTTGAAGATTTACCTTCTCAATCTCTTTGCGAAATTCCTGTTCATCTGTAATCGTATTCATCGTACATTTAATAACTCCGTTCGCAAATATCTTGCCAATCAATTCAGGATGCTGAGATATCAACACTTTGCCCAATGCTGTACAATATACCGGGCGTCTCATGCCTACGTGAAAATATCCATATCGGCAATAGGGCGTTTCCGCTCTGGCAATATATAGTACTTCATCACCTTCCAATACGGCCAAATTTACATTGATTTTTTCCTTTAGTGATAATTCTTCTAAATAAGGCATGCCTATACGCCGCAGCGAAATCGAGTTTAATACTATGCTTTCATATTTTAATAAGCCTAATCCCAATGAATATACATTTCCATGCTGTTCCACAAGACCTGACTGTTTCAGCGTATTTAACATCCGGTATGCTGTAGGCTGGCTGATTCCAGTCATTGTACTTATTTCCTTCAGACGCAGCCGGGGCTTCTCCATCGAAAATGTATTCAATAACTGTATTGACTTTACTATGCTGTTGTTTGTATTAGCACCGACTGTATGTGTTGACATAATCACCATTCCTAATTATTGGTAAATTTCAATATATAAAATGATAATTTAATTATAAAACGGAATTTTATATATTGCAATAAAAATGAATCAATTTCGTATAAATCAAAAGGGGGTGTGACAAAATGAGAAATCATTTTGTCCACATCCTTTTTTTCTATGCATTTTGAGGAAGCAAGCGGACAATTACTGGAAAAAGGGTACACAACCCCTTTCCCCATAAAAACTGCTTTTTTACAGTTTATGCGGCTTTCTTCAAACGCAGTCTTTTATTGTAGTATTTATAAAGATTGTGCCCGATGGAAACCAGGAAAATCTCTAAACGTACCTGCTCCATGCCTTTCCGAACAATTCTTTTGTACCAACGGTTATTTTTCATGATGCCAAACGTACCTTCGGATTGTATGGAGCGATTCATACGAAGAAGCGCTCCTTGAATGCTTTCCAGGTTATTCACGACTTCTCGATGCATAGAAGTCAGTTCTTCGTTCATTCGTATTGTCCGGTTCGTATCCGTCGTTTTACACGCGGCGGCATATCGACAATCCGTGCAATTTTCGCACTGGTAGACTTCTTCCTGCCGTCCGTATCGATTCCCTTTTATCTTTCGTCTGTATTGAAGATGAAAGGCCTGTCCGGCCGGACAACGCAGGGTGCCGTCTTCGTCAATCTTGAAATTCACTGCCCGAAACGGATTATCTCGATACTTCGCCTCCGTAGTTTCTTTCTTATACATAGTGAATTTCATGTATTTTTCCATCCCGTGTTGTTCGCAGTAAATATAATTGTTGTATGAACCATATCCTGCGTCAGCAACAGGATATTTTGGATAAAATCCGTAGGTATCATGAAATTTCTTCAGTAAGGGAACGAAACAATCCATGTCTGAACGGTATTGATTTACGTCAGCTACCGCTATGTATTCATCCGCAATGCCAAATTGAACATTGTAGGCGGGTAGAAGCTGGTCGTTGCCCATATAATCTGTCTTGATCCGCATGAAGGTAGCAGCGTGATCTGTCTTGGCATAACTGTTCCTGTTTGGACCACAAACGGTTATCTTTTCAACATATTCTTTGAGTTTCTCTGTGTATTCCTGAAGGCGTTCGTAGTAGCGCTGCTGCGGGTTTTTTCGAGTTCCTTTTCCATGGACAAATTTTGTTTCATCTATTTCATAGAGTTTGGCATATCGATCCGTTACTTCCATCAGATAGGCCGGAACGTATTCAAAATTCGTATCAATTTTGATGCCGAAACTGGCAAGATCGACGTTGATTTCATCGAGTAAACGCGTGACTTTTTCAAAAAGTCTATATCGGGACTTTTCCGTCGCTTTCTTCCATACCCAGCTGTATTTATTGGCATTGGCCTCAAATTTTGAACCGTCGATATACAGATGGCTCAAATCCACCTGATCTTTAGCAAAGATTTTCTTGTTGATATCGCTGAACAATTCTTCAACGGATGGTTTGAGCATAGTTTCAATAAAATATCCGAACGTGCGGTAAGAGGGTGTCTTATGATCCATAAGATACATAAAGCGAAGATTGACTTTACAGGAATCTTCGAGTTCGCGAAGCGAGATATATCCATTTGTCATAAATCCGAATAAGATTGTTTTCAACATGCTGATTGGGTTATACCTGATACGTCCCGTAACGTGAGCTGGAACATTTCGCAGATATTTCTCCCAGTCGATTTCCTCCATAAATCGGTCGAAAACCAGCACAGGATCACAGATATCCAGATAATCCGAAATAAATAGTGGCAAAATAGCCTGTTTTGTTTTAAAATAATGTATGGTTGAATTTTTCATTGGTTACGTAAAATTTTACCACAAAATAAGGATCACCGGTTCTTTCGAACCAGTGATCCTTATTTATTTTTATAGGAGCGTTATTTCACAGCCCCTTTGCTCTGCGGCTAGAAGCCTTATTACCTGCCTAGGCCGCAAGGGCCTATGGAAAATCCACCAACCGCACTACACTTACCTGCTGCCCCTCTCCGAGGGGCGCTTCTTATTTATAGGGGTTCCCCGTGAATGGATCTACCAGTTCTTTCAGTGTCATTTGGTCACACACCATATCTTCCTGTAACTGTTCTCGGATATATTGTGCTATTACCTTCTGATTTCTTCCCACTGTATCAACGTAGTATCCTTTACACCAAAATTTTCTGTTTCCGTATCGATATTTTAATTGCCCATGTCTTTCGAAAATGATCAGAGAGCTTTTTCCTTTCAACTATCCC
>NZ_FNHQ01000038.1 GCF_900103535.1 Megasphaera paucivorans
GGCAGCGTCCCGGATACATTAGGATCCATCCCATCCCCGCTGATGTTCTTGCCAATTTCATCGACTATCAATACATCGGCATCATCAATCAAAATATGCCCCATTACTTTTTTCACTTCCAATAATAATCCCGGTTCTTCTTTTATAATTTCTGCCGGCGTAAGTGCCTTGATCTTGTACGTCTGGTCATAGGCATTTTCAATTAACCCGATCCCGCAGATCACCGGAGCTTGACTCAATATAACCTTTCCATATCGCTGAATATTTTCTGCCATATGGACAAACCCTTGTTCATGAACCCCTTCTGCTCCATGCTGTTTTCCCATTCCAATAACGGACATCTTCATTAAACCGCTTTCATATGGTCCAATAAATTGTGTGTGCGCTTTAATACGCCCTATCAGAATAATTCCATCGGACTCTGCCGCATATTTATCAATAAATACAGGCCGGCCCGTATCCGTAACACCAATTTGTTTCCATCGACGCTTTAATCGGACATCCCATCGCTTCTTCCGTTACACCATAGCCATTGACAATTTCCAACTGTCCCGCAGCAGTAGCTCCCCCATGGCTGCCCATAGCCGGGAACACAAACGGAGATCCGCCCTTTTCTTTTACGTATTCTGCCACTGCCTTGATGACAATCGCTATATTCGCGACCCCACGTTATGGCGATAGACATACCTGGTTTTATTTGCGAACAGATACAATCTCGCTCCAGCTCCTCCCGTACTACTCCAGGAATATCTTCCGGGGCAATATACGAAGGATCAAAATGCTGCCTTACTTTTACCATCTTAGGAATTTTTACATCTTGACATAATTTGGCTACTACATTTTCACTCATACAATAAACCTCCTCTGAATCATACCGTATCATTTTTATTATTATCATATGCATGGCATATATATTAATTTTTTTCGGCATCTGATCATGTATATGATAAATATACGTGAAAAATTTACTTTAATATTAAAGATTAGTTGCTATTTGTATCATATTATGATATGTTGTATTTTATTGTGAGATTTTTTTGTTATTATAGCATTATTTTTCATTTATTACAATATAAAATAATGCTTTTAACAAAAATGCATATATCATATTAATTATTCAAAAAATCGCTTTATTAAAATAACGCATACAATACTGATTATTTTTTATTAATATTAGTTAATTTTACAATTTTAGACAAAAAATAAGCAGTTTTAAACATTTGTTTAAAACTGCTTATTTTTTGTCTAAAATTGTAATTACCAATATTAATTTTTTAAAATTATTATAAAAATAAAAACAGGATACACAAGGGGATTATTCCATTTTTACGTATAATAATATACCCTTTTTAATATCCTCCCATAATAATCATTGTATATACGTTTATTTATACAACACGTCTTGCTCCTACATAACACGAGGACCAATACGCATTATCCAAGTCAGCCACAGCAACCCCCTGTGAGGATGTGGCACTGACAAATTCATGATTTCCTACATATATACCTGTATGAGATATTCCAGAATATCCAGAATTAAAAAACAGTAAGTCACCAGGACGCAAATTAGAATATGCCACTGGAGTTCCTATATCATATTGCTCATCCGCAGTTCTAGGCAAGGTAATACCAATAGATGAAAAAATATATTTTGTAAATCCGGAACAATCAAATCCATTAGGTGTATTACCACCATATACATATGGAACGCCAAGATATTGATCGGCGGCAGCTACAATACTTTCTCCTTCAGAGAATCCCGGTGTATTGCCATAGGAAAAAGGTGCTATTGGCAACGTTTGACCAGTTAACGCATAAAAAGTTTGTCCTCCTACAATTCCATCCACTTCCAGCCCATGATCGCTTTGAAATTGACGAATTGCCGCATCTGTCTCTGTCCCCAATACTCCATCAACAGAAACAGCATACCCATTACGAACTAGCGCTTGTTGAACTATCATAACTACATTATCAGCTGTAATAGAACCAGCGGCGCTATTATCTGAATCCATATCCTTCTGTACAAAATGAGTACATGCATTATCAGGCATATCCGTTCCCATTAATGCTTGATATGTCATGGATCCTACAATTCCATCTGCATCCAATCCATGTTCTGCTTGAAACATTCGTACCGCTTCAGTTGTTTGTGAACCATAATCTCCATCCGCATCAACAGTACTTCCCATAGAATTTAATTGTTGTTGTATTGCTAAAATTTGATTTCCTCTATCCCCTGGATGAAAGGTAGCTCCTACCGAAGAAGTGAGTGTCATCATGAAGACCATACAAGCTATACTTGTTTTTTTTAACCGAAATATCATCAAATGCTCCCTTTTTGTTGATTATTTAAAGTCATATGCTTTACCAACGCAATATAAAATCAAATATATCTCTTTACATCTCCTTCTTTTAAAATAATATTCTTAAAAATCTACTACAATCTATATATTTTGCACCTATATCAGTTATTCATGATGATTTTTTACTATTTATTGATAACATATCCCCCAATTTTTTGACGAATATATTAATGAGTTTCACACACTAACATGATATGTAATTAATACTTATAAAGCAGCACATGTCGATCAAGGCACTTGATTCTATACTAAGCACCCTGCCATACGAACAACTGCATACGATAAAACACTCCCTTTACATAGAAAAGAAGCTGTAGAAAATCCAACTCTACAGCATTCATCAATACGTGTAAATAGAAAGGATAGTAAAACATAATTACCAATAATATATTTTATATTATAACATATAACGCCATGTAGGTAAAATTCTCCATAGTAAGAGCGTAATAGCCTAATTATATATAAATAATTAGAATGAAATTTAATAATCTTTTTGTACATTAACGCTTCAATCTATCGCCTCAACTGGCTGATATATATCCAATTCACAATAATCATCAGCTACAATAGAACTGTCTATAAGTTCAAACCGAAATGGTGCCGAAAAACGGTACCCTGAATTAAAAATCCATTTAGTATACATATGAACTAACAATCGCCCAATCTTTCGTCCATTAAGATTTTCAGGCCGAAAAAATCCAACAAACCGAAACACGACATATTTACCCGCCGGAATTTCAACACCACACATTCCTGCCGGTACCTCCTGCAGGTTTTTGACTTGTACTGATGGAATATAGTAAATATATCCCGCCTTACTGTTACTCCAATCTGTATAACCATAATATATATTTTCATTCAATATATTTTGAATATGTTTCCGTTTAGTATAAAAAAAATGATTTCCTAATGCATTTGCTGTCCGATCCCCCGACTTTTTCATAATTTTACTTTTTTCCCCTATTAAATACGTCGTTGGACGAAAAACGAAAAATGGTTTATAAATTGCTGAATTATCAACTCCATAAATATCGTTGATATTTAACTTTTCGACAATGCGGAGCGAAATTTCTCCCTGCCGTACCTGCCGCGGTGTACAATGAAAGTTATGGCGAAAAGCACGAATATAAGATTGTTCGTATTCAAAACCATATTTTAACGCAATATCTAAAATACGTAAATCACTATACATTAAATCTGAAATGCTTTCCGATAGTTTTCTCGCATGAACATAATCCATTAAGGCTTTTCCCGTTAATGCCTTGAACATACGATGCAAATAATATTTCGATATTAAACTATGTGCCGCTATCTCATCTAAATTCAATTTCCCTGTGATATTCTGTTCTATAAATTCAATACAGCGATTAATTGTACCTTTTGTATCAACCATAGATACTACTCCTAAATACTATTTCCATTTTTAAATTCACGAAGTACTAATACGGCATTCTGACCACCAAAACCAAAGGAATTCGTTAATGCAATTGAAAATTTCTGATTCCGGCCTACATTAGGAACATAATCCAAATCACATGCAGGATCTTTGGTTTGATAGTTCATAGTAGGCGGTACATATTGTTCCTGCAAAGCTTTTGCCGTCAATATCGTCTCAATACCACCTGCCGCTCCCAACAAATGTCCTGTCATTGATTTCGTGGCACTAATTGCTAATTTTTTAGCATGCCCGCCAAAAACCATTTTTATTGCCGCCGTTTCATTCTTATCTCCTAAAGGTGTCGACGTTGCATGTGCATTGATATATCCAACCTGCTCGGGAATAACCCCCGCATCAACAAGTGCCGCCTGCATGCAAGCAGCTATTCCTGCTGGCTTATTTGCCGTAATATGGAATGCATCATTATTGCAGCCATATCCAACAATTTCAGCAATAATATCGGCCCCTCGAGTAACTGCATGTTCTAAACTCTCCAGCGCCAATATCGCCGCACCTTCACCTATAACAAAACCATCTCGTAATAAATCAAACGGCCGACTCGCTGTCAATGGGTCTGCTGCCGTTGACATGGCTTTCATAGCGGTAAAACCCGCTATCGTTAAAACAGTAATAGGAGCCTCCGCACCGCCTGCCAACATAAAATCCATCTTATTGTCACGAATCAGCTGAAAAGCATCGCCAATCGCATTATTTGATGAGGCACAAGCAGTAACAATGCACTCCGAAAATCCATTAAGACCATATTTTATTGCAATTTGGCCATTCGCCATATTAGGAAGTATCATCGGAATAAGATACGGGCTGACATGTCCCAGCCCCTTATTTTGAAAAATCTCATATTGTCTTTCTATCGTTCCTATCCCACCAATACCTGTACCAATAATCGAACCTGCCCGGCTGTGATCCATATCCGTTATATGAATCCGGCACTCTTCCATAGCCATATTTGCGGCAACTACTGCATATTGTATAAAAAGATCCATGTGATTTGCATCTTTTTTACTAAGAAAATCTTGTGGATCAAATGATTTTATTTCTGCCGCGTTTTTAACCGATAACATTTTCGTATTAATTTTTTCGATTATACTAATACCTGATATTCCCCGTTTCACGGTATCCCAAATTTTGGATACTCCCATACCTTGAGAAGTAACAGCTCCCATACCAGTAATGACTACTCTTCGCTTTATCATTTGTTTTCTCCGTTTATACTAAATTATTCAGCACACTGCCTCTATCGAAAACAAATATATCATACAAGCAACTGGGACAATGAACATTCCTTGCTTTTATTATATCATATACGATTAATATGGATTTACTTTTATGGAAGACGCCATACCGCACTACTTGGACTCCGAAATTCTCAGCTCGATAACTATGCTTTCTTTAAAATAATGAAACATCAAAAAAAAATGTGTTCCTTCAAATAATGAAAGAGCGGCAATGCAACGGCAAAACAACCACATATAGGAAATAAATATGCTGGAGAAAAACGTGTCAATTCCAATAAAAAGACAGCTGCCGTAACCGGCATTTTCTGTGTTAATCCAAGAAATACAGCAGCTCCGATAAATGCTGCTGCAGCAACTGGTATTTCCGGCAATACTCCATTCCAAATTAACGCGATAACCAATGCAAGCATACTCCCCAGCATCATCGAAGGCGTAATATTGCCCCCATAAGCCCCTGCTCCAAGCGCTAAAAGTACAGCAATCCATTTCGTTCCAAAAAGAAATGCTCCTTCTTTCCAACCAATAGAAAAAGTGAAGCTCAATTCATTTCCCGCTTGTCCATTTCCTAAAATTTCAGGAAAATACATAGAAAGTATCCCAATCGCACCAAACCCAATGACAGCCAATCCTATCATTTTAGGACTTTTCCTGGAAAAAAGAGGATGACACCATACTGTACTTTTATCAAACCAATATGCAAATAAGGCAATAACAGGCGCTGCCGCAACAGCCCACATAATTAACGTTTCATTAAAAGGAACCTGGGGCAGTGGATATTGTATCAAATCGCCAACGCCCAGCCGCATGATATACACTGCTGTACTGCAGCAAATAAGTGCAGATCCTACTGCATTAACATTCCAATCAGCCAGAAGAGTTTCCATAATAAACAGCGAAGAGGCCAGCGGGGTGTTATAGACTGCCGCCAATCCCGCACCAGATGCACACGCCAATAAAACTTTACGTTTATATATATCATGATTTATATGAAACAACCTTGTTAATTGGTCTGCAAACACAACACTAATTTCTCGAGGAGCTCGTTCTTTTCCTAGAGGAGATCCTAACGCAATCGTTATAATCTGCAACATATTATGCCCTAGTGTAGTCCATATGGGCATACTCTTTTCAGGATTATTAATAGTCGTTTTGATATCAACCAACGGAGTTCCATACCGGTGAATACACACCCAACCGATACCAGCCATTCCTCCCGCGCCAAGCAAAACAACAAATCTATGCAACGGTGATACCCCTTCGATAAGTTCTCGAAATGATGCATCTCCATAAAAGCCATTGCCAAATGCCCAATCTTGGATATTATGCATCAATAATGTCAAGATAATGCCAATAATACCTGCTGTAATTCCAATAGCCATTAATACGAATACAGTCTTCATGTTTTGCTTCATAACTGCCCATTCTCCTCATTCAAAACTTCATTTTTATAGTATTCATAATTTTATTTTACTGCTTCCACACTAAAATTACTATTGTAATACTATACATAATCCTTATTTTTTCTTAAATAATAAAACAACAATATAACTATTTACCCCCATCAGTATACAGTAAATGTAATTGCCCCTTATATCACAGTAAAAAAATATATATTAAATCTAAAACAGTCATCAATAAGAACACGCAGAGATCATATTGAACTGCCATTAAAAAATAATACGATACGCAGTTACTAACATTGCCTTCAATACCCTATACATACATCAATATTGATATTTCGTTAAAATAATTATTTGTAAACAAATCATGGAATATATGTTAAAACAGGTGTCCCAGACTTATAGAAGTCCGAGACACCTGTTTTATGGTTTTCTCTTCAGAAAATATACCGATAAAATTTAAAAACTCACTAAGAATAAAAAAATTAAATGGGGTCTATATGAATCGTTAAATATATATTTTCACGTGCCGCCGCCTGTTCAATATTTTCTGAAATTCGATGAGATTGAATTAAAGAAAGATACGCAGGAACTTCCAGATGAACAGAAGCCAATGTTTTACCGATTCCATAGTCATGTACTAGTAACCGATGATATCCTTTGACCCTCACATCTTTTTGTATAATCGTTTGTATCGTTTTTATGAGAACAGGATTCGGTCCCATTCCAATCAAGGATGCTGCCGCCGATTTTACTACAGAATATCCTGACCATAGTATCCCTATTGAAATAATTCCGCCTATCATTCCATCCATCTGCAAATTTCCTATCTGTGAAACTATGTAAGAGACCGCAAGCAAACTCAATATAACCATATCAATAAGTGAATCAAAATAACTAGCCCGCATAATAGAAGAGTTGAATCTTTTTGCATACCTATAAGCAAAAAAACTATAGGATAGTTTAAGTATCGCAGATAAAAGAATGAGACCGAATACAAGAGGATTAAAATAATACGGCACCGGATAAAGACTTCTTTCTACAGATACAAAGATAAAGTGTACTCCCATTCCCAACATAACGATTCCCAAAAAGAACGCACCTAAATATTCAACACGTCCCAATCCAAAAGGATACTTTATACTACTTGGTCTATTAGCCAATAAAAAAGCCCCTAAAGTAACCACAGCAAAAATGGAATCCGTTAAATTATGAAATGCATCTGCCAATAACGCTGTATTATTTGTAATAAATCCGGAAATACATTCTGCAATACATATAAATCCATTTATCAATAATCCTACTGTTCCGAGCTGATATCCTTTATATACGTATTCACTTTTTCTGGACATTTTGTTGTTTGATAAAATAAAATTCACATAGATCTACCTTCTTTTAATCTTTTCTCTTATGACAAGTTTTACATATCCCATAGTAAATCAAATTCGTTGTCTCAATTTGAAAATTATAGAAAGTATTAATCTCCTGTTCACAGTTCGAAAATGCTTTTAACACTTGGGTATCAAAAACACTAAAAATTTTTCCACATTGACGACACACACAATATGGATGGTTTTCATTTTCTGCCGCAATCAATTCATAAAAACAACCTCGGCCATTTATTCGTACCCTATGTAAGATATGCAGAGAACAAAAGAGAGATACTATCCGATATACTGTCGGAACAGATATACTTGATAACACCTCTACAGAATAGGCATAAATTTGAAGAGTAGTTAAGCATTCATAAGGATGCGCTGCCATTACTTGTAGCACGGCTAATCTTCCTCGGGTTAAACGATAATTATTGCCTTGTAATATTTGTAATATTTTTTTAGATACTATCATTTATAGTTTCCCTCACTACAACTTTCCATCTTTATATTAGGTACCTAACCTTATTTTACTTTTCTGTGTTCTATTTGTCAATATATAAGGTACCTAAATATTATAATACAGGGAAAAATATAATGGCCGGCCAATAGATGATTTTTCTATTTCAGCAGTACTAAATACAGCTTCACGCACACAGCATTGGTAGGGAAATATTCGTGAACTTCAAAGTGCAGCACTGCATTGTCATATTTTCAGCAAACAAAACAATGCATCGTATTATTACCTTTTCGATACACTTTTTCAATCCGTCGTCAATGCCTGATGAATCCAACAGATTTAAAAATAAACATGAAAAAATTACAATCCATCGTAGAACAACTAGTTATCGAAGAGTTACTTAATCACGGGTACTCAAAAAACAAGTAGCAACAATATTAAATATAAGTCGTCAAATGTTGTTCAATAAATTGCAACATCAACATAAAGTAAATAATACTACTCTAATGTAAACAGTTATATAAATAAAACCAAGGATAAAACAGATATTTTCATCTGTCTTATCCTTGGTTTATAAAAAGATAAGCAAAATCACATGCCTCGCATAAAGACAAAATAATTCACAACATGTTATTGAAAAAATTAAACTTACAAAATAAAATTCATATCACTATGAAAGCAATGGAAAATCACTGCCTCTTGTCCATATCGCGGCTGGCCAAAATATCTATGCCCAGTCCTAAGATATTAGTCACAACAACATCTCCCGCTTTTACCGGAGCCGTTACAGTTATACCCCGCAGTGCGGCAGCGCAGTCGAGAATGCGATCTTTGGGAAGCGTCTTTTGAGACACCACTGGTAACAGCGGCAGTGCTCCGCCTTCAATATGAATTGTTGAAGTCAGCATACGCTGCGGATCGGTCATTTCCTGATATGCATAACTTTCGCCACGAGGACAGGTATTGCCTGTAACTTTTGTCACTTTACCATCTGTAAGTTCTACCATCAATAAGCACCCTAACGGGCAGTTAATGCAATTTAATTGCTTCATTTCTATCCCCATTTAAGCTTCCTCCTCTTTAACGGAAACAGTCCAGTCTGTGTAATGCCCATTAACTTTTGCTGCCGGTATATCGGCAGCAATCATTTCACTCGGTTTAGCAACCGGAAGAACTTTGCTAAACAGCATATTTACTCCACTTTTAACCGTAAGGCGGACACGTTTCATTGGTTTGCGAACACGCATAAACAAACGGATTGTTTCACCCTTCCCAATACGTATATGCTGCGGCACACAGGTACGTACTTCATCAATAGCTTCAACTCTCACATCTGTTACATTGCCCTCCATTTTCCCCATTGCTTTAAGAGCTGCATATTTTCCTGCAATTTCAGCTTCTTCTGATACAAAGTCAACGAGATCGTGAACATGAACCACATTACCCGCAGCGAAGACGCCTTCAATACTTGTTTCCCGATGCTGGTCAACAATCGGACCATTAGTAAGTGGATGCATAGTTAGTCCCAGTTCCCGTGACAATTCATTTTCCGGAATCAATCCGACAGATAACAGCAAGGTATCACAGTCGATCTCGAATTCTGTTCCCGAAATAGGTTTCATATGCTCATCCACTTTGGCGGCCGTAATGCCCGTAACACGATCTTTACCATGAATAGCTGTAATAGTATGAGATAGATACAGAGGAATATCATAATCATACACACACTGTACCATATTGCGGGTCAATCCGTTGGAAAAAGGACAAATTTCAAGTACAGCCTGAACTTTACAGCCTTCCAGCGACATGCGCCGTGCCATGATCAGACCAATATCGCCGCTTCCAAGAATAACGATCTTTTTCCCTGGCAAATATCCTTCCATATTCACCATACGCTGTGCCGCTCCTGCTGTAAATACACCAGCCGGGCGATAACCCGGAATGCGAATAGCTCCACGGGTACGTTCGCGGCATCCCATCGTAAGGATAACCGTCTTTCCTTGTATTTTAATTAGTCCGTACTTCGGACTAACTGCCGTAACAATTTTATCATTATTAATATTGAGAACCATTGTATCAACAAGGATTTCGATTTCTTTTTTATCTTTTACCAAATCATAACAGCGCTGAGCATATCCCGGACCTGTCAGTTCTTCTTTGAAATGATGCAGCCCAAAACCATTGTGAATACACTGCTGAAGAATACCTCCGACTTCACGGTCCCGTTCGAGGACAAGAATCTTTTTAGCACCCTGCATCCAAGCACTGTATGCAGCGGATAAACCGGCCGGACCGCCGCCGACAATAATAATATCATACCATTGTTCATCCATTATGCTTTACCTCCGCTCTGTGTTTCTTTATCATAAAACATATATGACTTTTTCATCTCTTTACGGACTTTCGTAATAGGAATATGCAATTCACGAGACAGAATCTGTATAACACGAGGACCGCAAAAACCGCCTTGACAACGTCCCATGCCAGCACGGGTACGACGTTTGACTCCATCGACAGTACGGGCCCCGACAGGTCGGTGAATCGCGTCGACAATTTCTCCTTCCGTAACCGTTTCACATCTACAAATCACGCGGCCATACCGAGAGTCTTTGGCAATCAACGCTCTCTGATCTGCATTAGTCAACATCCGGAAACAAGGCTGTGCGGGACGACCTTTTTTATAATCCGATTTTTTGACAGCTCCCATTTCCCGTACAATTGCATCTGTCAGATATTTAGCAATAGCCGGAGCGGATGTTAAGCCAGGTGACTGAATGCCAGCCGCCTGAATAAGTCCCTTAGTAATCTTTGAGGGTCCTAAAATAAAATCTCCCGTGCTGGAAACAGCACGCACACCAGCAAATTCTGTAATAGCCGCTCCTACCGGAATATTCGGTACGAGACGGCGAGCTTTTTCTAAAGTTTCATCCATACCGGAAATCGTTACTGCTGTATTATCTTTTTCATCATCATTCATATCCTGCGCATTCGGTCCTACGAAAACATTGCCGTGAGTCGTCGCACACACAAGAATTCCCTTTCCCATCTTGGTAGGCGTAGGAAAAATAGGACTATACACCAGATTTTTTTGCGCAGTCTTATCAAACAAAATATATTCACCCTTACGGGGATGGATAGCAAAAGAATTATCACCAGCCAAATGACTAATTTCATCGGCATGAATACCAGCAGCATTAATAACATATTTTGTTTCAATACTGCCTTGATCTGTTTCAACTGACTTGACAGCACCCTGTTCCACGATAATGTCGGTTACTGTACATTCCCGCAAAATTTCAGCACCATTGACAACTGCATTTTCGGCAAAAGCCAGTGCCAATCCAAAAGGCCAGCATATGCCCGCAGTCGGTGCCCATAATGCTCCTTTTATATCTTTGCTGACATTGGGTTCTGATTTTCGAACAGCATCGCCATCCCAGATTTCCAAACCGGGTACCCCATTATCCTGTCCGCGTTTGAGCAAATCCCGCAAAACGGCCATTTGTTCATCATCCATGGCAACAACAAAAGATCCTGACCAACGGATTTGCAAATCCAACTCATCCTTTAAATCATGGTATAGCTTATTACCCTCTACATTCATGCGGGCTTTTATACTTCCCTCCGGTGCGTCAAAGCCGGCATGAAGGACCGCACTGTTTGCTTTTGTCGTACCCGCAGCTAATTCCGGTTCCTGCTCCACCAAAATTGCACGAAGGTTATATTTTGCCAATTCGTGCAAAACAGCCGTACCCGTAATACCACCGCCAATGACGACAACATCTGCTTGTTTTGTCATTTTCACAACCTCTTTCTTTTCGAAATACTAACCAGATGACTATTTGCTACGCCTATTATATCCACAATTGAACATATTTGCAATATTAAATTAACAAAATTTCTCTATATAATACTATGTAAAATGCTCATAGTTATATGACATTGTATCGTTTTTATCATTATAGAAAATTTGTTCATATTTTATTAATCATATTTTCATTTATTGTATAAAAAGAAAGGACGCTAATATGGAACCGGGCTCCGCATGTGTGCAGCGTAAACCGGGCAGCATACTGCGCCCCTCTTTCAGAAGAAGTATATCGCAATAGAGTCCGCGCTTCTTCCTATCTATAGCATTAAAGTATTGCAACAAATACTACATAAGCCACAAAAGCACCTACCAGCGGTGCGACAACAGGAACCCATGCATAACTCCAATCCGAACCACCTTTGCCAGCAATCGGCAAAATAGCGTGAGCAATACGCGGGCCAAGATCACGAGCAGGATTGATTGCATATCCTGTAGGACCACCCAGGCTCAGACCAAGAGCCCAGATCAATACTCCAACAATATAAGGCCCCAATCCAACTGGAATTACACCAACCTGCTTAGAAAAAATCATCCAAATGATAAACATAAGAAAAAATGTCGCAATACCTTCACAGAGAAAATTGACCGGATAGTTGCGAATCGCCGGAGCTGTACAAAATATTCCCAGTTTGGCAGCCTGATCTTCTGTTTCTGCCCAATGCGGCAAATATGCCAGCCATACGATAGCCGCTCCACAGATTCCACCAAGAATCTGAACAAATGACGTTGCAAAAAATTGTGGCACCGTATAAATTCCTATCATCGTTTTTCCTAAGGTAACCGCCGGATTAAGATCTCCCTGCGGAGCTCCCAGCGTCGTAGCCGTAAGCACTCCTAACATGACGGCAAAACCCCATCCAGCAGTAATACAAATCCAGCCGCCATTTTGTCCTTTTGATTTCGTCAACGTATTGCAAGCACAGACTCCACACCCAAAAACCAGCAATACCATCGTTCCAAAAAACTCACCTAATAAATTATCCATATCGATTCCTTCCTCTATTCAGCGAACTATATCCCAAAGTTTATTCGTCGTCAGCCAACCAGTTCATGGCATGTTTAACTGCCTTGCGCCATCCTTTATAGTAATCGGCAGCTTTTTGAGAATCCATTTGCGGTTCAAAGCGGTTCTGCAATTTCCAACTCTTCTTTAACTCATCTTTAGACTGCCAAACTCCCACTGCAAGACCTGCCAAATACGCTGCACCAAGCGCCGTTGTTTCGATAACCTGCGGACGATCCACCGGTACGCCCAGAATATCCGCTTGAAACTGCATAAGCATATTATTAGCTACTGCACCACCATCCACCTTAAGTGCTGCCAGTTTAATACCTGAATCCGCTTCCATTGCACCGAGAACATCTTTTGTCTGATAGGCCATAGAATCCAGAGTCGCTCGAACGATATGTGATTTTTTCGTTCCTCTAGTAATCCCAATGATCATCCCGCGGGCATTCATATCCCAATAAGGGGCCCCGAGACCAACAAAAGCCGGAACGACATAAACGCCATCTGAATCCGGAACTCGTTTGGCAACCCATTCGGAATCAGGTGCTGTGTCAATCATACGAATTCCGTCACGAAGCCATTGAATGGCAGACCCCGCAACAAAAATCGACCCTTCGAGGGCATACTCCACTTTTCCTTTAAGTCCCCATGCAATCGTCGTAACCAATCCATTTTTTGATGCAATCGGTTCGGTTCCTGTATTCATAAGCATAAAGCAGCCTGTCCCATATGTGTTCTTTGCCATACCTGGTTCAAAACACGTTTGTCCAAATAAGGCAGCCTGCTGATCTCCGGCAGCTCCGGCGATTTTGATAGATGCACCTAAGATTGTCGGCGATATCGCTCCATATACTTCACTGGACGGACGCACCTCTGGAAGCATGCTCTTAGGAACTGTCAAATATTCCAGCAGTTGATCATCCCATTTCAACTCTTTAATATTAAACATAAGTGTGCGGGAAGCATTAGAATAATCGGTTACATGAACCTTTCCTTCTGTCATTTTCCAAATAAGCCAACAGTCAATCGTCCCAAACAAAAGCTCTCCCTTTTCAGCCTTTTCTCTAGCTCCGGGTACTGTATCCAAAATCCACTTTACTTTTGTACCAGAAAAATAAGCATCAATAACCAGGCCGGTTTTATCCTTAAATTCATCAACCAAGCCTTGTTTTTTCAAATCTTCGCAAATCTCCGCCGTCTGGCGGGACTGCCAAACAATAGCATTATATACAGGGCAACCCGTATTTTTATCCCAAACAACGGTCGTTTCCCGTTGATTGGTAATTCCGATGGCTGCAATATCAGCCGCAATAAGTCCTGCTTGATTCAAGGCTTCCTGCATGACATCCATCATCGTTTTCAAGATTTCATTGGCATCATGTTCTACCCAGCCCGGTTTCGGAAAATATTGTGTAAATTCCTTCTGACTTACCCCTATAATATGGGAATCCTGATCAAAAATGATTGCGCGGTTACTTGTTGTTCCCGCATCGAGCGCCATAATGTACTTCTTTTGCATAATAAATTTCTCCTTTCGCTGCATCTTTTCTTTTCTCTTTTCGTATCTGCACTAACAGATATGCTTTAATTTGATTAAAGTTTCACGTGAACATATTTGCAATACTATTTTTACATAATTTCATATATGATATAACTATGTATCAACTTATACTTTTTATTCAAGAGCAACAAGTAGACTATATTTTTACCCTTACAATAAAAATCATGATCTTCTAAGATTTTTCCTTTCTCCTCTTGCATTTCCAGCTTCTTCAATGAGATAATGAAATATATACAACAGCATGTATATACGCTGCTATTAAAAATTTAAACGTTAGGATTGAATGCTATGCTGAACGATAAAAATAAAGCGGCTATCAATGCAGCAAAATTATATTATCAATCTGGATACAGCCAACATGATATTGCCAAGAGACTGGGAATTTCCCGGCCATCTGTTTCCAGACTGCTGCAATATGCAAAGGACAACGGTTTTGTCCGCATCGAAATTTTTGATCCTATTGAAGATCAAAGCCATCTAGCACAAAAAATTACTGCCAAGTACCATCTAAAAGATGTGCGTATCGCCAATACCCCTATTAATGATGAACAGGAAATTAAAAAATATATTGGCAAAACAGGGGCTCTCTATTTAGAAGATATCGTTCAAGACGGAGACATTATTGGTGTTGGCTGGGGAACGACACTGCATTCTCTCTGCCATGCGCTGACTCCTCATCCCCTGCGCGGAGCCCAAATTGTACAGCTGGAAGGGGGAACCACCTTATCTATCGGCGAAAACTATGCCAATGAAATCCTAGAACAATTTGCTAAAAACTACGAAACTATTGCACAGTATTTACCGTTGCC
Organism: Megasphaera paucivorans; assembly: GCF_900103535.1. GTDB lineage: Bacteria > Bacillota > Negativicutes > Veillonellales > Megasphaeraceae > Megasphaera_A > Megasphaera_A paucivorans. The sequence goes on from NZ_FNHQ01000038.1 coordinate 15,541, forward strand.
AGTGCTATTTGATTCTAAAGAAGTAAAAGATATGGTTTATAAAGATCGTCATATCAAACGGGTATTAGAACTGGGCCGTAACGCTAATATTTCTCTTTTTAGTGTAGGTACGGTTCGTGATAATGCACTATTTTTCCGACTTGGTTATGTAGATATGAGAGAAAAAGAATTCCTGAAAAATCATGCAGTCGGCGACATTTGTTCTCGTTTTTTTGATAAATGCGGCAAAATATCCAGCGAAGAATTGAACAATCGCACTGTCGGCATTGATCTCGACTGCCTCTGCCATAAAGAATACAGCATTCTTTTGTCTGGCGGCGATGCCAAAATAGATAGTATCCGGGCTGCCCTCACTGGTCGATATGCCAACGTCTTAATTACAGACCAATTCACCGCTGTAAAACTGCTGAAAGAGTAGTAGGTAAATCCGGTAGTAATTTCTCAAAAAATCCTGTTAGAAACAAATATGTTTCTAACAGGATTTTATATTGCAAAAAAAGGTTCACATTAAGAAAAAAAAACAGCAAATGAATAATACCCGGAACACTTTTTCTGGTTGTACTTCCTCTCTTTTATTCAAGTAAACTTATTTTATTCCAAAAGGTGCTGCTGAAGTGCATAATCTACCAACTCAGATTTTGTTGTGCAATTTAGTTTCTGCATAAGACGCGCTTTATAAGTAGACACCGTTTTAATTGAAATATAGAGTTTTTCGGCTATATCAGCTAAAGAATACCCATGCACAATATATTGGAGTACTTCTCGCTCCCGTACAGAAAGTGCCGCATTTTCCTGAGGGCCATCAATAAGCCCGTTCAAAAGAGCACGAGCTTCTCTTTCCCCTAAATAACGCCGGCCATTCCATACAGTATGCAGTGCACGAAATAATTCCTCATCAAGTGTATCTTTACACAAATAGCCATCCGCTCCTTGCTGCATAACTTCTTTAACATATTGCTGTTCACTGTACATCGTAAGAACAAGAATTTTTACAGGGTATTTATGTTTTTTTATTTCTTTCAAACATTCCAGTCCGCCCATAATAGGCATAGATAAATCGAGAAGAACCACATCCGTAGGAACATCTTCCAATTTTTGCAGTACTTCATATCCATCTGAAGCTTCAGCAACGACTTTAAAATCAGTTTGGGAAGACAGTAATAATTTCAATCCCGTACGTAAAACACGGTGATCATCGGCTAACAGTATTTTAATTGGTTTCACCATCGGCAAGACCTCCTTCCTCGCCTTTAACAGCAACAGGTAAAATAATAGTAATACGTGTTCCAACATCAGATATACTATGAATATGAAAAGTCCCATTCAGCAATGATGTCCGTTCTCTCATGCTGACGATTCCCAGATGATTATCCAGCCGAGCTTTTTCCATTGTATCCTCACTAAAACCAATCCCATTATCTTCAATGAACATGGTAAGTTTAGTATCCGTAACAGTGACAGAAATAGATACAGTGTCTGCTCTGGAATGCCTTACAATATTAGTCAAGGATTCCTGCAGCATGCGGTAGCAAAGAAGCGATATAGGATGAGTCACTTGAGAAAAATCACCTTGGGCGGTAAAAGAAGTATGGATATGAGGTTGTGTGCATCGATAAGTATCCAAATACTTTTCTATCGCCACAATAAGTCCCAAATCATCTAACAACGGAGGATGTAATGTTACCGCTAAATGCCGTAATCCTTCCAACGTCTCCCGAGTCAGATTCTGCACCCCATGCACCAACTCTTTACTTTCGTCATCAGTACTTCTGTCCGAAATTAAACGTAAATACGCTAGCATGGATACCATAGACTGACTAGTTTCATCATGAAGTTCACGGGAAATCCGGCGCCGCTCGTCCTCCCGAGCGGAAAACAATTGATTAATAAGCCACATACGCATTTTTTCCTTTTCCTTCAAAGCCGCGACGAGACGAAAATTTTCCCGATCTTTGGCATACAATCTGTCTGTCATTCTGTTAAAAGCTTGTGCCAGGCGCCCTACGTCATCTGTCGTTTCCACCGGAACTCGAACATGATAATTTCCATGTCCCAGTTGACGCACTGCGATTGATATATTTTGGATCGGTTTAAGAAAGTTCCGGGCGTATCGCGTTGCCAGCCAAGACGCCAGTATGCAAATGAGGGAAATAAACATGATCATTTCCATAAATCTCCTTCGCATAAGCTGCATCATCGGTTTTTCTCTTAGTCCAATGCGAAAATAACCAACCAAGCCGTCTTCAATCGGGCATAGAACTTCTCGAATATATCCTTCGTTACTGTCAAAGGTCATAGTATCTATGGGAATACCCGCTTGGGGCATACGAGTAACAGGCAATCCATCAGGAATGCCATTAGTAAAAGTACTGGCTAGAATTTGCCCATTAGGGTGAGATACTATAATATAACGTATCTGCTGATTACTGCTCTGCGTATGCATAAGTTGTTCTGTAATGGCAAAACGATTATCTACCAGAATATAGTTGCTGATGATTGCACTGATGGATTCGGCAATTTCAGCACCTGATTTATCTAAACCATGTTCCATTTCCGTACTTGTTGTGTATAACAGCAAACTGGCGATAAGGATACCGCAGATAAATATCGTTCCCACAATAAGAACATTAAATTTTACATATAAGGAATGATTTTTCATATTACGCTTCCAAACTGTGGCTGCGTAAATTATATTTATGACGCAGCTCTTCATATAATGCCGGGGCAGGTGCTATAAATTTGTCAATAATGACATGTCGCAGAACTTCACGCAATGCAGGATTTTGGTCCATGTTGTAAAAAAGATGACGCAATGCATCCTTTTCCTGGCCTGGGAGGTCACTGCGCATGACAATAGGTCCTGTCGGTGCCTCCGGCAGGATATCAACAATGCGTATTTTTTCAAGAAGCTGCGGATTCGTCTGCATGACAAAATCATAAATCTGGCTATCGATGCTGGCAGCATCTGCCAAATGATTGGCAACTGCCCATATTGATTTATCATGATTGTATGTATAAAAAAAACGTTTAAAATAAATTTCTGGTGACGTACCTTGATCTAACAATAGAAAATCAATAGCTAAATGCCCCGAGTAACTCATAGGATCCGTAAATGCAAAAATTTTCCCCCGAAGTTGGTCAAAACTAGTAATACCGCTGTCTGCAGCCGCAATAATATACGTCTGATAATAAATCGAACCGTTCGTTTGCCCCATCGCCAACATTTCAATGGGAGTTTTCCCGTGATAAGCCGAATAAGCACCTGTAGAAAAAAAAGCCACATCGGCGTCACCATTGGACATAAGTGTATTCAACTCTTCATACGTCCGGCGTTGAAGCAATACTGCCGGACGGTGCTGATTTTGGGAAATATAGTCAACAAGGTGCTGATAGGCTTGACGAGTTTCTTTTGGTGAAATAACTGATGCAAAAGCAATGCGAAGTGGTTTTTCTGGTGATTCCTCTGCCGCAGTTATATGTTCCTGCGTTTTCGTAAAATCTATTTTTCCTTGCGAAGTATCACATCCTGCACAAAGCATCAGCAAGCAAACCACTATCAAATCAATCACATATATCCATCGTTTGCCCCATCTCATACTCTAATCTCCTTGTTTGTAATATCAGCTATTATTTTTTATCATAACATAAAAACAATAAGATAGGAACTAGTATGCCTTTTTAGACTAAATATTGTTCTTTCTTTTAATGTATCGAATACGCTGCAGATAAAATGATGTGAAAAAGCAGCTGTCAAATAAAACAGCTGCTTTTTCATACTTTAATCTAAGTCTGAGAGAAAAGAAAATATAAAGTTAACGTGAGATAGTATAGTTAGTTTTCCTGCGGTTTCGCATTCCAAACCAAAAGAGCCAGTAATGTAGAAGCAACAGCTGCACCAACCCAAAATTCTGTCGCCATGCCAAAATCATACACCTTGACACCATTTACGATAGTAATCGTCATTAATTTACCAGTGATAAATTCCTGAATAGCCGCCCCCGCATAACTTAACAGTCCAATCATACCCATCGCAGCACCCGTAACGCGTTTCGGTACAATATCAACCGCCATCAAGCCACCCATATAACAAACCAAGGCTCCCATGGTAAACCCATAAAAGGTCATACAAAGCAAATCCATGGTAAAAGATTGGGGCGCCCATACAAAACCGGCAATTGACATCGAATACAATATACCATAAATAAGAGCCGGTGCATTTCGTTTATGATTAAAGAATTTATCGGAAATAACACCGCACAGCAGTGCCCCGAAGATGCCTGCAACCTGCATATATGCCATGACTCCGGCAGCCCCCATGATATCGTACCCTTTCTGAGAAGTTAGATATACAACTCCCCAGCTTTCAACAGCATATCGGGCAATATACACACACAAGGAAGAAAAACCAAGGATCCAGACTGCCGGATTTTTAACGACAGCATTCCACTGCATGGCACTAACGGATTTTTGTTTTTCCGCCTCAATTTGTTCCTGAGTTTTTTCTCCATAATAAACAGCACCATTGGGAAGTCCCTGTGTTTCCGGACGATCACTCATGCCGAAATAAATAAAGGCTGTCCCAATTAAGGAAATAATACCAGCCGCGACAAAGCCCATAGACCAGTTATACGCAGATACAATAGCTGCAATAGCAAAGTAAGCAAAGGAAGATCCTAGGTTATGACTAGTAAACCATACACCATATAGAGTACCGCGCTGTTCATTGCTAAACCACTGGTTCAGAGCCACAATAGAGGGTCCAGCCCCATAGGATTGAAACCACCCGTTCAAGCCCCATAGAACAGCCAGTGGAACAAACGAATTTACAAGACCCATGCCGACCATTGTTAAGGAAGAAATAAAAAGTCCGAATGAGAAAAAGCGCTTATTGTTCATGCGGTCAGCAAGGAAACTATTAGTAAATTTACCTAACCCGTACGTAATGAAAAAAACAGATCCGATAATACCTACTTCCGTAGGGGTAACAATTCCGGAAGCCAGCAGCGGTTTCTTGATAACCGAATAACTCTGACGGATAATGTAGTAAAAAGCATATCCAATTGTGATGGATGCAAATACCCGCCAACGCATGCTGTTGAATTTTTTCTTAACCGCATCAGCATCTTTAATTTGTTCGATATCAGGACCCGTTCTAAAAAATTGATACAATAAATTAAGCATAAAAAAACTCCTTTCTTTTTAACGGATAGGTTGTCAGCCTGCTACGCTGCATTCTAAAAGGCTGTCTTGTTATTTCATTGTATCCGTCCACGTCTAATAGTATTAGTATAATAATTTATGTCTGATTGCTGTAGCGGAAAAAATCCGATTTTTTTGTAGGACTTTTGCTGACATAAACACGTATCCCATAAAAAAATTGGGAGTAAGACCAGACTTTTTTGTCTGCCTTATCCCATTTTCATTTAAAATAGACACCTTATACGTCATATACATAAAAATATATCTCGCTGACTCTCTCATTTCATTTATTTATGGTCATATCCACCCCCACATGTCTATTTTCGGCTCCATCATATACTGTTTCTGTCTCATAGCACGATGTTTCCATTTCTATTAAAACATAATTCAAACGTTGCACATACCGTAATGAATAACTGCCTATATATAGGCCCCTTCCTGCTTCATATTGACCATGTCAACATAATTTTGTCCAAATAGCCTAATTCCTGCATTTAATGTCTGTTGACAAGTTTCACCAATATCACAATGTTCACTATAAATAGATTTTATAGTTTATAGCTTTTTTCACTTAGTTTTACTTCTGCAATTTAATTATAATTTTTCTTGACAAGCAACGCTATTTCCGTTTAATATCACTGTATAAAAAAGGAGTTGACAACTATGCAAAATCAAACCGGAAAAACTGCTTTATTAATATTAGATATACAAAACGGCATTGTATCACAATTTAATAACACCACCACTATACTCAGCAAAATTAGCAACCTAATTAATGCCGCCCGACAAAACCATATTTTTGTTATTTTTGTCAGAGTTGGTTTTGACAAGGGGTATCCTGAAATTAATCCGCAAAATAAATTTTTTTCTGCTATACCTGCTCTTGACAGAATGACTATCTTAGATAAAGAAACACAAATTCATGAATCTATTTCTCCCAAAGCCAATGAACCTATTATAACAAAATATCGATTCAGCGCTTTTTCAGGCAGCAATCTTGAATTAATTCTTCGCTCACAACAAATCAATACCCTGATTCTCAGTGGTATATCTACAAGCGGCGTCGTTTTATCTACTGTGCGGGAAGCAGCGGATAAAGATTTCATTCTTAAAGTTATCTCCGACGCATGTTTCGACCGTGATCCTGAAGTTCACCGTATTCTTACAGAAAAAATCTTTCCTAATCAAGCTGAAGTCCTGACGAGCAATGATTGGATACAAAGTTTAAATTCTACCAATGATTATAAAATCGAAAAATAAAGTTTTCTTAATCAGGTACACCAAACAACCTTTCTCATAGAAATTAGGAGAACGAATTCCACAATAAAAAAAGGTAAGTCAGACCGTGTCATCTGATTTACCTCTTTTTTACAAAAAGGAATATACTAGGGTTTGTCAAGTTAAGTGTGTAAGTTTTTTTAGGTATCATAAAAGAAGATGCGTTACCAGTGATTGCTGGCTTTAAAATTTCTCGTATTTCAGGATACGAGCTTGCAGCTTATCATCCATAGCCAACTGGTTTCTGACCATCGCCCAGTTCTGGATATGATGCCCTTCCCACTTGGCATAGAGTTCCTTTACCCTGAGATAGAGAACCTTGAAGACAGATTCCTCGCTGGAGAACGAGCCCTTCTTGGTGACTTTTCGGAAGCTGGAATTCA
>NZ_FNHQ01000039.1 GCF_900103535.1 Megasphaera paucivorans
TATTCCAAACTAGCCAATATGTTTTCAAGTCAGGACGGACTCTTTGAGTTTTATCGTTTTCCAGCGAGTATTCAGAGGAGTATCTATACGTCGAACCTCATTGAAAATAATAATAAAGGATTAAAACATCATGCGAAGTTAAAAGAACAATTCCCAAACGAGGCATCACTGGAACGATTTGTTTGTACATATTACAGTGACTATAATCGAAAGCAAGCTGCTCGAATCCATTTAGGGTTCAATGCGGCCGAAAGTGATTTAGTGAATATGTTTGATAATCCTAATCGGTAAGAACAGCCTAAAATGCTTGCAGGAACGTTTACACATTTATCTTGACACTATCTCAAATTAAATTTTTAACAACATAAACAATTTATTATATAAAATCATCTTTATTAAATGCTTTTCTCTCTTATATGATACTGGTATAAAAATGCATCAATAATTTTTCATAAAAAAATAAAAGGAAATAAATATTTTTATCTCCTTTTATTTTGTATTACAAATGCAGTACCTATAATTTACAAAAACATACTTTCTTGTATTGTATTTTCAATTAATCGGCATCTCGCCATCCAGTCATTTGTGCTGCTAATTTGATTGCTTGTTTTGTCGAATTTGTATTGGCAATACCCTTTCCTGCTATATCAAATGCCGTACCATGTTCTGGTGTCGTAATTGCATACGGGAGTCCCCCAGCCACTGTCACACCTTCTTCAAAAGCCTTTAATTTCGTAGCTATTTGTCCTTGATCGTGATACATGGTAATCACTGCATCATATTCTCCTGCAAATGCATGTCTAAAGATAGTATCTGCCGAAATAGGTCCGACTACATTTTGCCCTTTAGCCTGCAAACTTTTAACTACGGGCTGTAATATTTCGACTTCTTCTGTTCCGCAAAGTCCGCCTTCTCCATTATGTGGATTCAATGCAGCGATTGCAATACAAGGATTATCATACCCTGCTTTTTTCATTGTAAAATAAGTCAAATCTATTGTTTTCAACACGTTTTCTTTTGTAATATATTGAGGTACTTCTTTAAATGGTATATGTGTTGTAACTCGAAATGTCCATAATCCATCCATAACGTTTAAAATTCCATGTGGCTTATCCATCCAATTCAAGCATTGTGCAAACAATACATGCTCATCCTCTACATGATATCCCCCACGTTTATATGCTTCTTTATTGAGTGGTCCAAAAACAAATCCTTCAATTTCATGTTGTTTTAACAACTCCATTGAATATACCAATGCATCTCCCGTTGCTTTTCCGGATATAGAATTAATTTCTCCCATTTTTAATGTTTCCGGATCAAAGTTTTTTAAGTCCAGAATGGAAACAGGCCCTTCCCAGTTAATTTCCTTTACATGACTTACACGAACAAATGGAAAGTCTACTTTAGCTATTTTCTGCCCTAATTGCAGTACGCGTACATCTCCTATCAAAACCGGACGGCAATATTCCTGCACCACTTTTTCTGCTACGAGTTTAGCAATAATTTCTGGACCTACTCCAGCTGCTTCTCCTAAAAATATTCCTAAAATTGGTTTCATTTTTTTTCCTCCTATTATGTACAAAATAATTATTATTCGAGATTCAATTCATCAGCAATCTTCATCTCCGGATTAACTTTTAACCATAACAATGCACCTATAACAAGGATTGAAGATGCAACCATAAATGGATAAATCCATGAACCTGTGATTTGCAAAACAGCTCCAAAAACAAGTGGTGATAAAGCAGAACCAATATTACCAATAGTATTCATAAAACCAGAAATAGTTCCCGCATAATCATTTCCAATATCAAGGCAAGTTGCCCAATATACCCCAACTGCCATTTCCAGTCCAAACAAAGAACAGGCCATAAAAAACACTGCCATATATGCAGATTCAGTAAGTGCGCCCGGAATCATAAACGCCGCTGCAATACACATCCCAGACATAGGTACAATACGGCGTGCTAATTTTCCATTTCCAGTTTTTTTCCAAATTTTATCAGAAATAATTCCACCTAACGTATCTCCCACAGTACCCGCCAATAGGGGAATACTGGCAAAAAATCCCATATGCAGCAAATCAAACCCACGAGCCTCCACTAAATAACTAGGCAGCCACGTCATAAAAATCCATACTGTATAACAATATGTTGGATAACTCAGACACAAAAACCATGCATTTTTACTTTTCAATAATTGTTTAAATTTAAGTTTTGGCTTAGATTTTACAATTGTGTCCTTCGCTCCTTGAATTTTATCAATTTCAATCTGATTGATCCCGCCCCACTTTTCCTTATATTCTTCCGGTGTATCTCGAAACCAAAACCACCAAACACCTGCCCAGATCAAACCAATAACAGAAAAAATTTCAAAGCATGAACGCCACCCCCACAACGACATAATAAATGCCGCTATCATTGGGGTAACGGCACCACCAAAACGCGAAAATCCGTGTGTAAGTCCTTGTGCAAACCCACGTTCTGTGGCTGGTATCCAATGAGCCAACGCACGAGTAGCTGAAGGGAAGGCCCCACCTTCACCCAACCCAAACATAAGTCTAACAATTACCAAAGATGCGGTATTCCAGACCCACGATGTAGCAACCGTAAAAACAGACCACCACGTAACAATAATAGATAGTGTTTTTCTAGCACCAAACTTATCACAGAGCATCCCAACTGGTACTTGTGAAATTGCATAGGTCCAAGAAAATACGGAAAGAACTATACCCCACTGCATTTTATTCAAACCAAATTCTTCCATCATAAAAGGAGCTGCTATTGAAATATTTACACGGTCTAGATATGTAATTAAATAAATTAGACAGATTACAAACAATACAATAAAACGTTTTTTAGTCGGTTGTTCCTTTTGTGATACTTCTAAGGGATTATCAAATTTTCTTGATATGCAGTCTTTTTCTTCTAAATTTTCCGCTACGTTATTCATAATTCCTCTCCATTTCAATTAATAATAAATTAGCTTAATTTATATTGCATATTGCTAAAACAATTTTTCCATACTTCAATAAATTAAAGGTTGTAATCAATTGAACCTAAAGTACAAATAATGATGCATTAAATTATGCTTCCATTGCAATGTTATTATTTTGACGTCTTATTTATTTATATGCAATAATTGTGCCATTGTTATTATATATATGTTTTATAATTATATTATCAATACTATATCTACATATAGTATATTACTATAAACGTATACGCTATATATCATATGCATTTATAGTAATTGCTATATGTTTTTTATTGTTTTATATTATTATTTTATTTTTTTAGAAACGCATTGTTTCAATTGTTTCATGCAATACGTTTCGAGAAACATATTGTTTATTTTATTGCAGTAAAATATTTACTTTTATAATTTATTGTAAAATGAAGTTACCACACACCATTAAACAATGATTATCTTATGTGGCAACAAAAGATGTCTATGTAGCAGAGGATGTTTCTCAACACTATGAAAACGAAGAACCTATTCCAAACCTTATGGCAAGTATGATAAAACCATTACCGTCATAAGGGAATAAACGCTGTTTTTAACAGCGTCTTCTGAGGAAATGTCATCACCAGTTACTTTGGGGAAAGTCAGTTTTAAAACCACGTATAATGGGATGTATCAAGGAAAGCTTGCTTCGATGGCTTCAAGCCGTGGGAAAAACAAAAGTTATTTTGCTACTTTTGTAGAACGAAAAAGTAGTCTGCATATAGTTCTAAAAATATCTGACCGCGTTTCTCCCAGTATGCAAAAAGCGATTGAATATCTCTGCAGCGTTTTACCATTAACCTCTTAAAAAAACAGCAACGGCAGACAGAGGCAAAAGTTTTCTTGTCATGAAGCAGTAAAAGAAAAATCAGTAATAGACAAAAAACGGAACATCCAACTAATCGGATGTTCCGTTTATGACAACTCTTTTCAAAACTTGAAAAATTTCATTTTACAGCGGTAGTCCGGCTCCCTATTGCCCGCTGACGGACCTTGCAGAATTTCTGCCGTCTATCATTTATGATCCAACGCCTGTTTTCCCGCCTTTAATACCTCAATAATACGATCCACATCATACACGGTACCTTTCCATGTACCTCCGCTTACATCCTGCAGTGCCGCCCATAATCGGGTATCATCCGGCAAGTCTTCATCGGGATGTATATCCGGATTGTTTTCCCGCGCTGCCAGTACCGTCGCTCCTTCTTCATACGTCAGCTTCTTATCTGCTGTCCCGATAAAATTCAAGCTTCCTTCCAATTTATTTAAATCTACTATGATCTCTACTATATCCCCATCCCGCAGTTTCCCTATCGGCCCTCCTGCCAAGGCTTCCGGCCCTACATGGCCAAAACAAGCTCCTGTCGATACGCCGGAAAAACGGGCATCGGTGATAAGGGAAACATGCTTTCCAAAGGAAAGATGTTTTAAGGCCGATGTCAATTGGTATGTTTCTTCCATCCCCGTTCCTATCGGTCCGGCTCCTAACACGACCATGATATCTCCCGCTTCTATCGCTCCTACCTGCTTCAATGCTTTGATTGCTTCTTTTTCCGATGTAAATACCTTTACTTTTGCCGTATGACGGAATACATGATCGGCGTCAATGACACTGGGGTCTATCGCTGTAGATTTTACTACGGATCCTTCCGGTGCAATATTCCCCATCGGGAAGGTAACCGTTGAGCCGATCCCTTTCGCTCTGGCCTGTTCCGGACTGAAGATAACATCATTTGGATCAACATGATCTACTTCTTCCAAATGCTTCCGGCATGCGGCACGCCGTTCGGATTGTTCCCACCAGTCCAAGTTTTCTCCCAGCGTGCTTCCCGTTACCGTGAGTACTTCTTCATGCAGCAGTCCCAATTTGCGCAAATGCAGCATAACTTCGGCTACTCCTCCTGCCATAAAGGCATCTACCGTGGGATAATTCACCGGTCCCATAGGCAGTACGCTTACCAATCGGGGCACCTCTTTATTGATTCGTGCCCAATCATGTACCGTCGGCCGTGTACATCCCGCGGAAAACGCAATCGCCGGTAAATGCAGCAGCAGATTCGTGGATCCCCCAAAGGCAGCATGTATTACCATCGCATTTTCAATTGCAGCATCCGTTAATATATCTTTCGTTGTAATTCCCTTGTTTTTCATATCCAACGCCGCTATCGCCGATTTCCGTGCTATATCTTTCCATATATTCTGCCCGGATGGCGCTAACGCCGAATGAGTTAAAGCAAATCCCAGCCCTTCTGCGATAACCTGCGAGGTGCCCGCAGTGCCGAGAAATTGACAGCCGCCGCCGGAGCTGGCACAGGAGCTGCAGCCGATACGCAGCGCATCTTCAAATGACAATTCGCCATTGGCATACCGTACCCCTATCGTCTGTACGGTTCCCAAGTCTTCTCCCTTAGTAGGCATGATCGTCGATCCACCGGGAACGATAATCGTCGGCAGGTTGTGCATACTAGCCAACGCCATCATCATAGCCGGCAGTCCCTTATCACAGGAAGCGATCCCGATTACTGCCTGTCGCGTCGGAATCGATCGTATCAGCCGCTTCATCACTATCGCCGCATCATTCCGGTAGGGAAGTGAGTCAAACATTCCCGTCGTTCCTTGTGTCCGTCCGTCACAGGGATCGGTCACATAGGCCGCATGCGGGACTAATCCCTGCTCCTTAATGGCATTCGCTGCCGCTTTTATTTGCAGGTCCAGTTCAAAATGCCCCTGATGCAATCCGGTAGCGATCGTATTGCCTTCATCATCACGCATACCGCCTTTAGTGCTCATGATCAGAACATCGCCGTTGGCCAATGTTTCCGGGTTCCAGCCCATTCCCGCATTTATGGTCATCCCAAATACATTGCCGCTGGGAGATTGTTTCAGCAATTCCGGCGTAAGCGGCAGCACTCCTTTCGGTCCCTCTGCATGGGTAACAATCTGGTATAGTTCGCTTGAATCATTCTTATATAATGTCTCTACTCCCATAATTTCCTCCTTGTAACTATATCTCACTATTCATATAGCTAAAACATAAAATTTCAATTATTATCTGATGAAAACATACTCTTCTGTTAATCAGACAGTTTTTTGTAAATAGTATATCTTTCTTTAGCTTTTTCTTCAGCTTTAGAAAACAACTTTTCTGCTACTTCAGGGAATGTTCGTGTCAATGCAGCATACCGGGTTTCTCCCATCAAAAACTCACGGAAAGAGCCTGTTGGTTCTTTGGAATCAAGTATAAATGGATTTTTTCCTTCTTTAATTAAGTCGGGATTATATCGATAAAGATGCCAGTATCCACATTCAACAGCTTTTTTCATTTCCATCTGTGAATATCCCATACCTTTAGACAATCCATGGCTAATACAAGGTGAATATCCAATAATAATGGAAGGCCCGTCGTACGCCTCTGCTTCTTTAATTGCTTTAATTAATTGTGCCGGATTAGCTCCTAAAGCTACTTGTGCAACATAGACATGGCCATACGTCATAAACATACGCCCTAAATCTTTTTTATTGTACCGCCGACCAGCTGCAGAAAATTGAGCTACCGCTCCCAACGGAGTTGCTTTGGAGGATTGACCGCCCGTATTTGAATATATTTCTGTATCTACAACAAAAATATTAACGTTCGCATCGGTTGCCATAATGTGATCTAATCCGCCATAACCAATATCGTACGCCCAGCCATCCCCACCAAAAATCCACACGGTTTTCTTCGCAATATGTTCTTCATGTGCCAGTAAATATGTCTGAATCACACCAGCCTCACCATCTAATTTTTCTTTTTTCAATTCATTGAGAAAAGCCTCGCTGATTTCTTGGGTAACTTCTCCTTCGTTTTTGATTCCTACCGAATTTATCCATTGCTGTGCAGTGTCCTTAAGGGGACCTTCAACCATAGGTAAAACTTCCTCAACCTTTTCTTTTATAGCATCTCGTTGCTGCATCAAAGAAAGATACATCCCCATACCATATTCCGCATTATCTTCAAACAATGAATTTGTCCAAACTGGGCCATGTCCACTTTTATCTGTTGTAAAAGGAACGCAAGGAAGCGCTGAGGCCCACGCTTGGATACACCCAGCAGGGCTTACTAAGTACATGCGCGGCCCAAAAAGTTGTGTAAGAAGTTTCATATAAGGAGTTTCTCCACAGCCTGCACACGCTCCAGAAAATTCCAAAAGAGGAGTATTAAATTGACTGCCTTTAACGCTGAATTTATTTAACGTTGTCTTTTTTTCCATTATAGTTTGTGCATAATTCCAGTTGTCGGCTTCTGTACGCTGTGTTTCCAAGGGTTTCATAAGCAATGCTTTATTTTTAGCAGGACACACGTTTACACAACTGCCACAACTGTAACAATCTAACGGTGAAACCTGCATCCGGAATGCATATTGATTTATATCCTTAGTATTAGCACTTTTAGTTATAAAGCTATCAGGAGCTTTTTTCTGTTCGTCTTCATCAAGAAGATATGGGCGAATAGCCCCATGAGGACAAACCATAGAACATTGATTACATTGAATGCAGTTATCCGGAATCCACTGCGGAACATCAACTGCAATACTTCGCTTTTCATACTTTGATGTAGCTACCGGATATGATCCATCTACATAAGGAAGAAATTCACTGACTGGAATGTCATCTCCCTTTTGACTATTGGAGGGGATAGCAATTTTTCTGACAAATTCGGGAAGTGCAGAATCAACCGTATCTTTTGCAATGTGATTTAACTGATTCCAGCTGTCTGGAATACTAATTTCTACAATATCTGATACGCCTCGGTCAACCGCTGTCTGATTCATAGTTACGATTTTTTGACCCTTAGCTGCATATGTTTTTTGGATTGCTTCCTTCATATACTTAACTGCATCATCAATAGGAATAACGTTGGCTAATTTAAAAAAAGCTGCTTGGAGAACCGTATTTGTTCTGCTTCCTAATCCAATTTCTTTAGCAATCTTTGTTGCATTAACAGTGAAAAATTTAAGATGTTTATCAGCTATTTGTTTCTTTACACTATCGCTGAGTTGATTTTCTAATTCTTCTGCATCCCAGCTGCAGTTTAAAAGAAATGTACCGCCTTCTTTAATTTCACCAACAATATCATATCCGTTAATATACGCTTCTTTATGACAAGCAACAAAATCTGCCTGTTTTACATAATAAGTAGAACGAATTGGTTTCTTGCCAAAACGCAGATGAGACTTTGTAACGCCGCCAGATTTCTTCGTATCATATTCAAAATAAGCTTGCACATACATATCCGTATTGTCACCAATAATTTTAATCGAATTCTTATTGGCTCCTACAGTACCATCAGACCCAAATCCCCAGAATTTGCAGCTTACGTTTCCTTCAGTCTGCAGTTTCATTGGTTTAATTTCCAAAGACAAATGAGTCACATCATCATGAATTCCAACCGTGAAATGCTGCTTAGGCTGCATTGTTTCCATATTATCATATACAGCTTTAATGTGAGCAGGTGGAATATCCTTTGATGATAATCCATAACGTCCAGCTAAAACACAAATATCAAGACCTGCTTCTTTAACAGCAGAACATATATCTTCATAAAGCGGTTCTCCAATTGCACCCGGTTCCTTCGTTCGATCAAGAACCGATATCTTCTTTACAGTTTTTGGTAAAGACGCCCAAAAATGTTTTAGTGAAAATGGACGGAAAAGGTGAACTTGTAAATAACCAACTTTTTTCCCTTCTTCAATTAAAGCATCTACGGTCTCTTGAATCGTTCCAGTTACAGATCCCATAGCAACAATAATTTGCTCTGCATCAGGGGCTCCGTAATAATTGAATAATTTGTAATCACGTCCGGTTAATTTGCTAATTTCATCCATATAATTCTGGACAATATCAGGCAAATGGTCATAATGCCCATTAATAGCTTCTCGATTTTGGAAGAAAATATCCGGATTGTTAACGGCTCCGCGAATTGTTGGATGGTCCGGATTGAGAGCATTATGTTTAAATTTATAAAGTGCATCATAATCTATCAAATTTTTCAATTCATCATAAGATAACATTTCCACTTTTTGAATTTCATGCGAAGTGCGAAATCCGTCAAAAAAATGTAAAAAAGGTAAACTTCCCTTAATCGCAGATAAATGGGCAACACCAGCTAAATCTACAATTTCTTGGACACTTCCGCTGCACAGCATCGCCCATCCCGTATTACGACACCCCATAACATCAGAATGATCACCAAAAATAGACAATGCGTGAGAACCTACTGTTCGAGCTGCAACGTGAAGAACTGCCGGCTTGCATGTTGCTGAAATACGATGCATGACGGGAATCATCAACATTAATCCTTGAGAAGCTGTATAAGAAGTTCCTAGTGAACCTGCTTCCAAAACACCATGAAGAGCCCCAACCGCTCCACATTCAGCTTGCATTTCCATTAATCTCACCGGTTGTCCAAAAACATTTTTTTTACCTTGTGCAGACCATACATCAACATGTTCCGCCATCGGTGATGATGGCGTAATAGGATAAATTGTTGCTACTTCTGTAAACGCATACGATATATATGCCGCGGCTTCATTTCCATCCATTGTTTTTGTTACTCTTTTTGCCAAAATAAACATCTCCTTTAATACTTCTGCTGAATGAAATTATCACTATATTTTTAAGAAAAAATGTATATATACTATATCAGTCTATATCCATATATGCTCCTGCCATACCTGACACTGCTAATTTCGTATATATTTTTAATATTCCCTTTTTAGGTTTTAATGTTGGCAATTTCCAGTTTTTCTTCCGATTGATCATAATTTCACTAATTTCATCAGGTGTTTTATGTACCCCGGCAACACCCACAATATTCAATGCTCGATTTGGAATATCTATTTCAATCAAATCATCGTTTTCTATTAGTGCAATCGGCCCTCCTTCAACTGCTTCCGGTGATACATGCCCAATACATGGACCACTGCTGGCCCCCGAAAAACGTCCATCGGTAACGACAGCCACTGACTTATTAAGAGTGTCATCATAAATAATAGCATCAGTTGTCATATGCATTTCTGGCATACCCGAGCCTTTTGGTCCTTCATATCGAATAACAACAACTGTATCCGGTTGAATGTGCCGTTTAATCACTGCATCATACGCAGCTTCTTCTGAATCAAACACCGCAGCTTTACCAATGTGATGCTGCATAGATGATACGGTGGCAGAATATTTGATAACCGATCCATCAGGAGCAATATTTCCTCTCATAACAGCAACAGAACCATACATAGTTGCTTTTTCAGGTGGAGTAATAACATCTTCCGGATTAATGCCAAATGTCTGTAAATGCCCTTGGCAGCGAACAAAATAATCATCTTCCCATAATTGTTCTAAATTTTCTCCCAAGGTTTTTCCTGTACAAGTCATTACATCCAAATCCAAACAATCGCGAATTAACCATTCAACCATAGGAACTCCGCCGGCCATCCAAAATAATTCACCTACGTATTTTCCATTAGGTTGGACATTAACTAAGTGTTTAACTTTTCGGTTTATTTCATCAAATATATCTGGTTCTATAGTAATACCTAATTCATGCGCAACAGCAGGTAAATGAATAAATGCATTAGTACTGCCGCCTAATGCCGCATGTACTTTAATAGCATTAATAAATGCTTCCTTAGTTAAAATTTTTGAAGCTGTAATACCTTTTTCTGCCAAATTCATGACAGCTAATCCTGCTGCCCTGGCATAATGTTTAATTTCGCCAAACATAGCCGGCATTAACGCAGTTCCCGGCAACGCCAAGCCTAAAGCTTCCGACATACATTGCATCGTACTTGCCGTTCCCATAAATTGACAAACACCGCAAGTTGGACACCCTGTCAATTTATAATTTCTCATTTCTGCTGCCGTCGCCTCGCCTCGTTTATCTTTTGCCGTTAAACGGCCGCAAAGACCAGCAGTTGTTAAATTAGGTCCGCTATGCTGTGATCCACTAGGAATATGTACTGTCGGCAAATCTAATCTTGCGGCAGCTATTAAATGTGCGGGTACCGCTTTATCACATCCTGAAAGCAGAATAAGTCCATCCCAAGGAATAACATTTCCATGAATTTCAACCATATTAGCAATTACTTCCCGTGAAGGTAAAATATAATTCATTCCATCATGGCCTTCCGCCCAGCCATCACAAATATCGGTCACATGAAATTTTGCAGGCCGGCCGCCTGATTCAAAAACACCTACACAGGATTCCTTACTAAGTGTATCTAAATGGTAGCTTCCCGGATGACTTTCTCCTTGAACATCATCTACTAGGATTTGAAGTTTATCCAAATCTTTTTCAGACCAATTCATCGCTAATTTTAATGCATCCACTTGAGGCCATATTTTTCTAGTTTGTTTACTCTTCTGTTCTATCATTTTGGTCTCCTCTCAAGCTATTAAATCATTCAATTTATACAATACTATTCAACCTATATAATTAATTAATTTAACGCGCCATCCAGCCGCCATCAACAACAAGAATACTTCCATGAACATAACTAGCAGCTTCCGATGCTAAAAACACAACCGCTCCGCCTATCTCGCCGGGATTACCATAGCGCTGCGCGGGGATGCGTTCTAAAATCTGTCGATTACGAACTTCATCATTAATTAAGGCCGTATTTAAATCAGTTACCATATAACCGGGAGCAACAGCATTAACATTAATATTTTTTGAAGCCCATTCATTAGCTAATGCTTTTGTAAGCTGCGCAATAGCCCCTTTTGCTGCTGCATATGCAGGTACTGTATATCCACCAGAAAATGATAACAGGGACGCCATGTTAATAATTTTTCCCTCTCCGCGATTGATCATACGTTTACCAAAGGCTTGGCAGAGAAGAAATGTTGCCCGCAAGTGCACTTGCAGTACTAAATCCCAATCTTCTATAGGAAATTCTTCACAAAAATGTCGACGTTGAATTCCTGCATTATTAACTAAAATATCAACAGGACCGTATATACGTTCTAATTCTGCAGCCAAAGGTTCTGCATTATCCAACTTACCCAAATCACATTGATAGCTATAACATTTTCTGCCAAATTGCTCAACAAGTTCCCTTGTTTCTGAGCAATCAGCTTTTGTTTGGATGGAAATAATATCTGCACCCGCTTTGGCTAATGCAACAGCAATGCCCTGACCTAATCCACGTCGTCCACCAGTAACAACAGCTAACTTATTTTCTAAAGAAAAAGATGACATATCCATTTCTATTCTCCCCTTTATGATATATTAATATTCAAATATTTTCCCTGGATTTAAAATAAGATTGGGATCTAACGCTTGTTTTATAGTTTTCATCATCTGAAGTTCAACAGGATTTGTAAACGTCTTCATTTCCTTAATTTTCTTAGCACCTATACCATGTTCTCCAGATAAACAGCCCCCAAGACGATATACAAGACTATATAAATCTTGATGGTATTGTGGAACAATTTTTTCATTCCATGTATCAATTGGGATATCCATCTTCAACGCATTAACATGAATATTTCCATCACCAATATGTGCTGACGTTGTCGTAGCAACACCATATTTTTTTTCAATTTTTGGTAGTTCATGCATAAGATCCGCAATTTTATCTATAGGAACTACAATATCTTCTGCAATAAAAACTAAACTATCACTTCTAGCTGCTTCTCCTATATTTCTGCGTGCTGACCAAATTCGTTCATCTGCAACCAAAGATTTTATCGCACCGCCTGCCATGCAAATTTCATCAGCTGTTGCTACTTTATTATCCAAATCATCTTGATAGAAAGATTCTATTGTTACAATAATATATAATCCTTCTTCATGAGAATATGGCAGTTTTGTTTTAAGATATCTCTCCGTGCTCTGAATTCCCTTGTTATCTAAAAACTCAATTGCTGTAGGTGTTACTCCCGCTTTAATCAATTTATTAGGAATACTTAAGGCTTGATCTAAATTTTTAAAAATAGCCAGCATATCAAAATGATATGGATATACAGGTCTAAGTTTCATCGTCAATTCGGTGATAATTCCCAGCGTTCCTTCTGACCCGGCCATAAGTTTTTCTAAAGCATATCCTGTTGTATTTTTCGCTAGCCGTTTTCCCACCGTTACAATTTCACCCTGAGGTGTTACCATTTGAATTTGATAAATCTGATCCCGCGTTGTCCCATATTTTATAACACGGCTTCCTCCCGCATTAGTAGCTACGTTCCCGCCAATTTGGCTGCTTTCACGGCTGCTGGGATCACCAGCATACACTAATCCATGTGCTTTAACGGCTTTTTGAAGATCATTAGTAACAACTCCGGCCTGAACTACCGCATAAAGAGCATCTTCATTAATTTCTACTATCTTGTTCATCCGGTCCATCACTAGTACTATGCCATTATAAATAGGAATTGCCCCACATGCCAAGCTGCTTCCGCCACCTCTAGGTGTAATAGGTACTTTATACATATTAGCTAACTTAACAATTTCTGCAATCTGAACCGTTGTTTCTGGAAACACAACCACTTCGGGAGTATGAAAATAAATAGAATTTGCTTCTTCATCCGTTTGATATGTTTTTAGTTTTTCTGCATTGGTAGTAATATTATGCACACCTAGTATATCTGTTAACTTTTGAATTAATTCTGGACTTACTTTATTATACTGTTCCATGAGTTGCCCCTTCCTAAAAATTTATTCAATAATTGCACCATAGTGAGCGGACTTAACAAGACGTGAATATACCGATAAATAGCCGCCTTTGTTTTTAATTTCCGGCTGAATCCATGCTGCAAGTCTTTTATCTAATTCATCCTTTGGTATATCCAAATCCAGACGACGATTGGGAATGTCTATTATAATCGGATCACCATTTTTAACGACCGCTATAGGACCACCCTCTGCCGCTTCCGGAGAAATATGACCTATAAAACCGCCTTTATTGGAACCTGAAAAACGTCCATCTGTAATGAGAAAAACCGATTCAGCAATACCATACCCCAATAAAAGTTCTAAAGGTGTAAACATTTCCCGCATGCCGGGACCGCCTTTAGGAC
The DNA here is from genome assembly GCF_900103535.1 of Megasphaera paucivorans. Taxonomy (GTDB): domain Bacteria; phylum Bacillota; class Negativicutes; order Veillonellales; family Megasphaeraceae; genus Megasphaera_A; species Megasphaera_A paucivorans. The sequence continues at coordinate 14,059 of NZ_FNHQ01000039.1, forward strand.
CCTCATAACGAACAACTATAATATCATTTGCTTTGATTTCATCATCATAAATCGCTTTAGTCAATGCTTCTTCACTATCATATACTTTTGCCAGTCCCCTTAGCGTCTGACGTTCCAATGGAATTGCTGCCGGTTTACAGACACAAGATAGCGGTGCTAGATTTCCTTTAAGGATAGCTAACCCACCATCCTGACGATACGGTTTGCTAATAGGATGAATCACGTCTGCATTTAATATTTTAGAATCACATATATTTTCACCTATCGTCTTCCCTGTTACAGTAATGGCATCGGAATGCAATAAATGAGAAATTTGATTCATTACAGCCGGAACCCCGCCCGCCTCATAAAAATCAACCATATCATACGGACTTGCCGTCATAAGAGAAGCAATATAAGGTGTTGTACGGCTTAACTGTTCAAAATCTTCAATTTGAAAATCAATCTTGGCTTCATGTGCAATTGCTAAAATATGCAAAATAAGATTCGTAGACCCGCCAATAGCCATTCCTAAACGAACCGCATTTTCTAAAGAATCACGCGTAATAATATCTCTGGCAGTTATCCCTTCCTTAACCATTTCAACTATACGGTGTCCTGATTCTTTCGCTACCTGCATCCGTTTTGAATCTACAGTAGGAATAGCTGCACTTCCGGTAAGAGACATACCCATCCCTTCCGCAAGACAACTCATGGTATTGGCAGTGCCAATCATTTGACATGACCCCGGAGTCGGACAGGCAACATGTTCGACTTCATTTAATTCCTCTTTTGTTGCTTTACCGGATTTAAATTTTCCAACATATACTGAACTTTCGTTAACATCAATATCTTTGCCTTTATATCTCCCTGGATACATAGGACCGCCATTGACCATAATTGCAGGTAAATTTAGACGAGCTGCCGCCATCAAAAGACCTGGAACAATTTTATCACAAGAACCGAGCAATACCATGCCATCTAACATGTGGGCCTGCATCATAACTTCAACGCTGGAAGCAATTATTTCTCTTGACGGTAAAATATAATGCATTCCATTATGTCCCTGTGCAATACCATCACAACAGCCAATAGAGCCAAATTCTACAGGAGTTCCTCCTGCTGCATAAATACCATCTCTCACATATTCTGCTATACGCCGCAAATTAAATTGTCCCGGACAAATATTGTTCCATGTATCGACAACTGCAATAAATGGTTTTTTAAAATCATTATCACTATACCCCATAGAACGATACAATCCACGAGCTAACGCTCCTTTTTCTTGATCTCCCAAAAACTTTTTACTCCGCCATTCCATAACCTTCACCTCTCCTAATTTATTATTTGCAAATATTAAATTATTGTATAGTCCAGCCTCCATCAATAACGATAGATTGTCCCGTCATATAATTCGATGCATCCGACGCCAGGAATACAGCCGCACCAGAAATATCATCAGGTTCCCCAAAACGCCGCATAGGAATCTTAGCAATAATATGATTAAATACTTTTTCTTGGTGAAGTTCTTCTTTATTAATTGATGTAACTACATATCCTGGACAAATAGCATTTACTTGGATATTATATCGTGCCCATTCCAAAGCTAACGCTTTGGTCATCTGCAAAACGCCCCCTTTGGCAGCACAATAAGGAAGAACTTGTTTTTCTGCTACAAGTCCCAACATAGACGCTATATTAATTATCTTTCCATGATTTTGTGTTATCATAACACGGCCAGCTGCCTGTGAACAAAAAAATACGGATTTAAGATCTATATCAATGACTCTATTCCAGTCCTCTTCCTTCAATTCTTCTGCTTTTTTTGTTACAGCACTCCCTGCATTATTAATAATAATATCTAAATGTCCAAAAGTTTCTACTGTTCTATCAATTAAATTCTGTACTTCCGTTTGGATCGTGACATCCGTTTTCATTCCAATCGCTTTAATATTGAATTGTCCTAATCGACTCGCTGCTGCATCGCATTCATCTTGATGTCGACTGGCAATAACAACAGCCGCTCCCGCTTGTGCTAATCCTTCTGCAATACCCCATCCAATGCCTTTTGTTCCACCTGTAACAATTGCCACCTTATTGTCCAGTTGTAATGTATTAAACATGGCCTTCCTCCATTTATATTTTAAGAACTTTCAAAAAAGACATATATTCATGTTCAATCACAATAAGCCGCACCATTAATATCAAGTATTTCTCCAGATATATACTTAGCCTTAGGACTAGCAAGGAAAACAATCGCTTCTGCAACATCTTCTGCTTTCCCAAAAGTCCGCCCTAAAGGAATTGTCTTCACAAGTTTTTCACACATTCCAGTATCCCATACACTTGTCATATCTGTTGCAATCGGCCCCGGCGCTACTGCATTCACACGAATGCCATAACGAGCTCCATAGGTTGCTGCAGAAATAGTTATATTCACAATAGAGGCTTTACTTGCTGAATAATCTACACCGACTGCCCCGGCTCCTGTTTTAGCTGCAATAGACGCCGCGTTGACGATAACACCTTTGGTATCTGTTCGTTTCATAGATTCTATGACTTGTTGAGTAATATAAAAAGTTCCAAAGGCATTAACATTCATAACTTTATTCCATTGCTCCGGAGTTACTTCATTAAACTTTGTTGTTGTACAAATTCCCGCCATATTAATCAATATATCAATATGTCCAAAACGATTTTCTATTTCTATAACTAATTTTTTTACACTTTCTGAATCAGTTACATCAACATACGCACCCGTTGCCATATATCCGTCTGCACTCAATTGTGCTGCATATGCTTCGCACTTATCCAAAAACTGACTGGCAATAAAACAATGCGCCCCTTCCTTGCAGAACTTTTTAGCAGCAATACTTCCAATCCCTTGATTCCCTCCCGTAATTAGAACAACTTTGTCTAAAAATTCATTCACATTAGCACCTCCTATTGTTACAATACATAATGAAGTATTAAAATTTAGCACTTTTTATATCTTCTGGCGCGTTTATATTGTGAATTGTATCACAATCGATTGCTTAGTTTTAATCCCCTGCCTATGAAAAATTCTCTAATATAGACAAAAATGGCTCTAGAGACCACGTCTGCAGAGCCATTTTTATCTACCAAATATATTATATTGTCTCTCACCATAACGATGCATGATCCAAAAAACATATTATCTAGTAGATATTTTTTAATGACAAGCTGCACATACTGACTTCTTGTCAATTGCAAAATTGAAAACCTACTATTCTACTTATTTTTGACCTTCATCAAAAAGATCAACTTTATGTTCATATTTTTTGCACATGCCATATACAATAACAGCACCAAGAAGAACGCTGGCGCCTAATAAAAGCAGGCCTCCCATAAATGTACCAGTAGCCGTACGAACATACCCAACAGCTGTAGGTCCAAAGAAACCACCCAAATTGCCAATAGAGTTAATAACAGCAATCCCGCCAGCGGCTGCCGGGCCAGTCAAAATCATAGCTGGAACAGTCCAGAACAATGGAATCGCGCTGAACATGCCAATAGCGGCAATACACAGGAAGAACATAGTCAATACAAAATTATTACTAAAATAAGCACTCAGAAGTAATCCTGCTGCCCCTGCAATTAAACAGCCTGTAAGATGCCATTTTCTTTCATGATGATTATCAGAGCTTTTACCAATAATCGGAAGTGCAATAGCAGCACAAACAAAAGGAAGCGCTCCAACAAGACCGATTTGCCAAGCCGGCAATCCACTCCACGCATTAATCATCTGTGGAATCCACATATTCAAACCATAAACGCCTTCACAAATAGCTAAGAAATACGCAAGGCCTAATATCAAAATGCTGGGATGTAATAAAGCTTGAATAATACTATAATCTTTATTGGCCCCCTTAATAGCTTCCGCTTCTTGATTCATTTCATTTATCAGCCACTGACGTTCTTCTTCCGTTAACCATTTTGCATCAGCTGGTGTATCCGTTAAATAATATAATGTAACAATGCCTAAAATAACGGTAGGAATACCTTCAGCTACAAACAACCATCTCCAGCCCGAATATCCTAACACTCCGTCCATAGAACCAATCAGAAAGCCAGAAACAATAGAGCCAACAACCAAGGCAATCGGCTGCGCCAAATTAAAACGAGATAAAGCAACGCCTCTATGACGAGTAGGGAACCAATTACCAATGTAATAAATAACTCCCGGGAAAAAGCCAGCTTCAGTTGCACCTAACAAGAATCGCATAGCTAAAAAGCTGTTTTCACCTTGGATTAAACACATTAAAGTAGCAACCAAACCCCAAGAAACCATGATTCGAGCAATCCAGCGACGAGCACCAAAACGTGCCAAACACAAATTGCTAGGAACTTCAAATAAGAAATATCCAATAAAAAAGAGTCCTGCACCAAATCCAAAGACAGATGCTGTCAAACCGAGTTCCTTATTCATTGTCAAGCCCGCAAAGCCAAGATTTGTTCTGTCAATATAACATAGACAAAAAACAAGTAACAAATACGGCAAAAGACGTCGACTTGCTTTGCTCATAGTACTTTTTTCAAGCGCTTCGTTCGACAATTAAAAACACCTCCACACAAAATCATATAATTTATTGTACTTACATATAACATTTCTGCCTAACTACGATTGAATCTTTATATGGTGAAACAAATATAAGAGCATACTATAAAATAGTTCAACTGCCTCCTTTGATATATTATTTTATACACTTATATCTAACACGTTTATCCTAAATTAGATGTTGCAGGGATTGCAATACATAATCTACTAATTTTTCTTTTTCCACAGGCCAATAATTAATAGATTCATTGGTCACTACTACAGAAGGGATAAACTCACCTTTTTTGAGACAACCTGTAGGACAAGCATTCAATAAAAGCCATCCGTCTACTTTTTGACTCTCATCCATACAAAATACTATAGATGGATCTGATTTCTGCACTTCCGATAAAAGGGCACGCATATCAATATAGGGATTGCAATTTCCACAAAATTTAACGCCTATAACCATGATTTCTTCTTCAGTCTACCTTTACACCCGCAATGCGAAGTGCCATTTTTTTCTTGTTCTCAAGATTCGCGAGTTTAGAATACATTACTTCCTGTGCCTGCGGAGATCCTGCACCATGCATGCTTTCAACCAGCGCTGTTCCCCCAGTCATATTTTCAATTAATCGTGCTACTCGCAGTCTGTCTTCCGTCGCTACCCCTTTGACTCCTTGGAAATATTTTGTTACATATTGACCTATTTCAGGATCACGAAGATCAGATTCTGACGGCAAAGTTGCAATAAAACCTCCTGCAAGATCTTGCGCAATACGATCAATCTCATATATATACCTAGTTACATTATGCTTACCTACATTAGCAAGCAAAGGATTTACAAAACAAGAACCACAAGGAAGCTGATACCCTTCAGCAGAACAAGCAATGGAACAAGCATATAACGTTTCCGTTAAATGAATCATTTCATTTAGTTTTGATTTCACGTGGCTAGCTTTACTATATCCACCCATATCAGCAATTGCAGCCGTTGCGCCAATTACAATATCGGAAACACCACTCTTACATCCACCATAATTTTGACGGTGATAACTAGCAAACCGATTTACCAACATACCTGCAAATTCGGTTTCACCACACATGAAAACTCGTTCCCACGGAACGAAAACATCATTAAGAACCGTCAAACACTCTCCCCCGACAATACCGTATTTAGCATTGCCTTGATCAATTTCCCCTTCCATTTTACGGTCATCATTTGTTTGACGGCCAAAAATATGGAGAACCCCGGGAGCATCAGTAGGTAAAGCACAACAAACAGCATACTCTGCATCTTCTGGTTTCATACTAATAGTTGGCATAATCAACATTTCATGAGAATTTACCATACCCGTAGCATGTGCTTTCGCCCCGCGGATAACAATACCTTCATCCGTCTTTTTTACAACATGAACAAATAAATCCGGATCTGCTTGTTGTGAAGGTCTTAAACTCCGATCACCTTTAGGGTCTGTCATAGCTCCAGAAACCATAAAATCTGTTTTTTGAATATACTCTAAAAATTTCTTGAAACGATCATGATATTGAGTACCATGTTTCTGATCTATTTCGTATGTTGTCGCATACGTAGCATTCATTGCGTCAAACCCAACACATCTTTGATAGCAAGTTCCCGTTTTTTGAGAAATCATGCGCAGCATTTTTACTTTCTTTAATAAATCATCTACATTTTGATGAATATGAGTAAACCGATTTATTTTTTTCCCTGTTAAATGAGAAGTTGTTGTCATTAAATTTTCATACACTGGGTCATGCGCTAAATCATATGTTAATGCCGCAGAAGCAACATGTCCCCGAATAAATGGATGATCTACTAACTCTTGCGCAGGAATTTGTTTTCCTTTTAAATATACTTTAATTTTACGTTTACGAAGACTCTCTATATACTCCTGTCCAGTCATCATTTTGTATCAAGCTCCTTTATATTGGTATAAATGATTTATCTTTGCCGTACTTGTTTACTATACGCTTTAATTCCTATATGTGAATCGAATCGTATATATATGTTCTTATTCATATATAAGTATCATATTGTATATGCGAACTATGTATTTATTATAATTCCTATTTTTTATTACGTCAATGTATTTACTTTATTTTATGTATATTATTTTGTAAACGTTGATTGAGAAAATAATTTCCATATATATTTTTTCCGCTAATAAATTTATTTATTAAAATACATTCATTTTAATAGTTTTTACAAGCATTTTCATAGTCAATATCTTATTTTAACCCATAGTTTTGCTTAAATTAAATTGCTATTTTTCTATATATTCTCGATCTGAATAATTTTTTTTTCTTATTAGCTATGCAAATTCAGTAATCTACACTCAATTATTTATTTTGCCTATTTATACAAAAACTAATTAGTTATTATTTCTACCACTTATTTTAGGTTTAGATAATCGGATAGAGTACAATTAAGTTCGCAAAAGTAAAAAAAGGAAAAAGCCATCAAAACTCCGAAAAGGTAAGTAGCGA
>NZ_FNHQ01000041.1 GCF_900103535.1 Megasphaera paucivorans
TGGAGCTGTAAAGTACCATATTCCGTGCGAAGTTCGCGAGAATAAAAACCGTTGCGGCTATTACCAGAAGACCAGCCGTTGGAACTATGTTTCTCATATCCTAGAAAACTAGAAAGTTCAACCTTAAGCAACTGGTTGATGGCATCTTCAAGTTCTTGACGAAAGACATCTTCAACAGATTGTTTTTCTACTAGCACTTGCATGAGTTTTGTGTTAAGATTTGACATTAGGGAACCTCATTTCTTTAGTGTCTTTGTTAGCACTTAACACTATACAGGAATGAGGTTCCTTTTCCTATGGGCCTCTTAGAGTTTACACATAAAATTTTATACTATCATTTTCTGCTTTATTTATAACTTGCGGCATTATTCTTCCTATATTTTTCCATAGTTTGGGAATAAGTGGTTCTATTTTTTTACCTATGCACATTCCCGTCCTGTTAGGTGGTCTTATTCTTGGTTGGCGCGCAGGTCTTCTGATTGGATTTATAACCCCCATAATCAGTTCTTTCTTAACCGGAATGCCACCATTATTCCCTATTCTTCCTATGATGACAATAGAATTAGCTTTATATGGCGCTGCCAGCGGTTATACATATCAATCATTGCATTGGCCATTATTTGTCTCTCTCCTCTTTGCTATGGCTATCGGCAGGATTGGAGTTGCTGTTATGATTGCTGCTTTGGCTGATTCGCTTCATATACAGCTATCACCGTTAATTTACATCATCATGTCATTAAGTCAAGGTGCCTTAGGCGTTATTATACAATTAGTTTTTATACCTGTATTTATTAACAGGTTTAATAAAATTATATATGTAAAGGGAGTTTATAAAAACAATGAAAAAAAGTAAAAAAACCGTATCGATAATGATATTAACTTTCATCGGAACCGCTGTATTTGCAGAAGATATACCAACCTATGAGCTTAATAAAATTACAGTTCAAGCCGAAGAACAACAAGCAGATGCGGTAATTGAAGTATCTTCAGCTAATATAGGCGCCGCCAAAACTATTCCTGATTTATTGCGCAATACAGCTGGAATTCAAGTTCAAGCAAGGGCTAATGCGGGGGGAAACGAAGATCTTACAGTTAAATTACGAGGACATGATTCTCGTCATTATACTGTATTGGTTGACGGAGTGCCGCAATCCATGTCCGGTGTTATGGGGGGTGGGTATGTCAATTGGAATGCCATCCCGCTTAACATGGTGGACAAAATTGAAATTATAAAAGGTGCAAAATCTGCTGCCTATGGACAAACAGACGGCGGGGTCATCAATATTATAACGAAGAAAAATTTTATTAACGGTGGTGATGTAGAATTAACAACAGGTTCTAACGGTAGACGTCAATACACTTTAAATTATGGAATACAAAAAGATACATTTGGCTTTGCAATGTATGCCAACAAATCTACAGAAGATGCATACCTACGAAATAGTGATTATAACAATCAGCAAATCGGCTTGAATTTTCATTATAATATTAATAAAACCAATCAATTAAAATTTAATATTGATCATGAAGAATTAAACCGAGGTCTCGTAATAGCGAATATTCCTGGCACCCCCGGCTATAATAATTCTTATCCCATAACGTTAACAGGAGATACCTTCGCTAGTAGTAATGGCACTCCTGGAGATGGTTCTTACTCTAAAATTTATCGTAATAATTATAATATATCATGGGATTCACAACGCAGTGCGGGTACCGATACAATAACATATTGGCGAAATGATGAAAAGCAAAGAGAATATAGCCTTCTTTCTACAGGAATACTCGCTTTTGACCGTTATAACGTTACAGACCAATCTTCCGGATTGTTATATACGGGATCTCATATTATAAATAAAAAACATACACTTGGCTATGGTATTGATTACAAAATGCTTCGCTATGGATATGGCTGGTACAATAGTAACAATACCAACTCCAGTGCCTTATATCCTTCTCAAAAAACTGACACGTTAGGTATGTATGTAGAAGATACATGGATACTCGGTAAACGTTGGCAAGGTAACGCCGGGCTCCGTTATGATCAAATGAAGGGTAATCGAGATGATAGCCGGGCAACCCAAATTGGTTCCATGAATGATCAAAGTTTTTCTCCTAAACTTAATTTTTCATTTAAAAACAATAAATCTACAACCACTACCTTTTCTGTAAATCGCATTTGGCGTGCCCCTTCTATGGCAGAGTTTTATTGGCATTACATGAATACCTGGGGATTCGCCGCTGGCAATAATCTTAAGCCAGAGAAAGGCTGGGGATATGAAGCTTCAGTCGATCATCAATTTAACAAAAAAATTCATACAAAAGCAATACTGTATTATCAGAATATAAATAATTATATTAATTTTGCACATACATATCCATTTAATTGTTATAATATTAATCACGCCACATTATGGGGTCTTGAATTAGAAAATACATATCACCTTACCCCCTATTCCAGTATTTTCCTGAATTATACAAATCAGCATACGGAAAAAGATGGTGTAAATCCAAATGATAAAATTGGCCTAAGCAATGAATTAGACTACAGGCCTCATCATACTATATCTTTAGGCTATCAATTCGATAGATATAATTGGCATGTTCGTTACGATATGACTTTTACAAGTAATCAGAGTGCTACATTATTTTTCCCTTCAACCAAGCCTTTAAATGCTAAAGTGATTAATATTGGCAGTTATCTTATCCACAATGTATCTATTACAAAAGACTTAAATAAAAATGAATCAATAAATATATCTCTTTATAATATTTTTGATAAAAATTATTGCGAAATATATGGTTATCCCATGGAAGGACGATTTTACACCGCTACTTTTACACAAAAATTTTAAAGAGGAGTCACTAATGAACAAAGACATGACATTTTTTGATAAATATGCCGACAATTGGGATACAACAAGAAAAGAAAATCCCGAAAAAATAAACTATTTACTACAATTAGCTTCCATACCAACCGGAGCCCACGTTCTTGACGTAGGCTCCGGTACCGGCATTTTATTACCTTATTTACATAAAATAATTGGCCCTAGTGGAACAATCACAGCTGTCGATTTCTCTGACAACATGTTAAAAAAATCACAGTGCAAATTTGGACATTTACCCAATGTCAATTTTTTTCTTGGCAACATTTTACAAATTTCTTTACAAAAAAATTTTTATAATGTTGCAATATGCCTAAATGTTTTTCCCCATTTTGGTAACCATAAAGAAGATTTTATTAAACAAATATATTCAATATTGCCTTCTATGGGCAGTTTAATCATAATGCATGATATTTCTCGTGCTACGGTAAATGGGGTTCACCGTAATTGCAACGAAATTAAAAATCATATGCTGCCGCCGGTAAATATGACAGCACATATGTTATCCCAAGCAGGATATAAAATTGCAACAGCGACAGAAAACAATACGATGTATTTTATAAAAGGCATAAAAAATCAATATTAATTTAGAAAGGACTTTTATTATGACCGAACCATTAATACAAGGTTTTATTTATTTCCAAAAAGGCGGCATAGTAATGTATCTTTTATTACTGATATCTATTTTTATTGTATCACTAGGTATTGAACGATATCTTTATTTTCGCAGTGCGGATTCAGGTCGCTTCTTTACACAACATTTCACAACGTTAATGGAACAAGGAAACTTTAATCAGGCAATAACTTGGATAAATAACAATAGTAAAGGAAATTTAGCGCATATATTACTGCATGCCATCAATAAACTAGATGCAGGGCAGACAATCACTGCATTTCTGGAAACGCAGACAAATATAGCAATCGCCCAGTTTCGAAAACGATTATATTATTTAAATGTTGTAATAACCATAGCTCCGCTGTTGGGTCTTTTAGGAACAATAAGCGGCATGATTAAATCATTTAGTATATTTAATTTAAATGCGGAACAGCCTGCAGCAATTACCGGCGGAGTCGGTGAAGCACTTATTGCAACAGCAATGGGACTATGCGTAGCTGTTACAGCATTACTTGTTCATGCCTATTTTATCCAGCGTCTGGATATCATTATTACAGACATGGAATATTGTTTCTCTTTACTGGAAGAAGAACAGGAAAGAAGAAATACCCTATGAAATTACAACATCGCCATTCTTTTATAAAACCAAAAATTATGATTATCCCCATGATTGATATTATGTTTTTTCTCTTGGTTTTCTTTATGCTCAGTACCTTATACATGCAAAACATTACAACAGTTCCAATCCAGCTTCCTAAGACAGCGTATGCAGAGACACAAAAAATTCCGCCCTATTTGATAACGTTAAAAGCAGATGGTTCGTTATGGTTAAAAGACACCCCCCTTTCTGAAAAAACGTTAATTTCACTTATTAAATCAGATAGAAATTTAAATAAATCAGTTATTCTAAGAGCTGACAGCTCTTTGTCATATGATAAAATCATGGGACTCCTTAATGATTTTAAAAGTGCCGGCATTTATTCTATTGGTCTTGCTTCGGAAAAAAAATGATGAAAAAAACTAATAACGAGTTTTTACCTTGGTTATACTCTATTCTTTTTCACTCTATTCTTTTTTTACTATTAGCTATATGCGGTTTTTTTACTGTTATAATAGTTCCTCCTCCTAAAATAATTGAAATCGCTGTTTATGATGCTGATTCCCCTCCAGAATCTCCATTAAATGAAAAAGAATACCCACAATCAGCTTCCACTATGTATGCTTCACAACCATCAAAACATAATCCAGCTGCTCAACAAAGCGTATTTCAAAGTTTCGACAATAAAGAACCGAAAAACACTGTCCAGCCTTCAAATAATACGCTTAGTGAAAATACCAATCCAAATAAACCCGCCTTGACCAACCTATCCGATACAAATAATGTTATGCTGCACAAAAATACCGACGCCGTATCTGAGACCGCATCCGCCCCTGATACTATGAGCAAGAAATTATGTGGCTCCGCAAAATATGGTACAGGTAATGCGAATCATATTCTCAGTGAAACCAATGGGAATGGACAAAACTGCGATAACGCAGCGCCCGCTGAACAACCTATTTTAGTTTCCGGGGCCCCCCCCACATATCCTAATTCGTTATATAAGCAGCGTGCACATGGCATTGTCACCTTAAAAATTTTAGTAAACAATAGTGGCGGTGTAGAAGATATCACTGTGACCGAAAGTTCTGGATATGGCATTTTTGACAGCACCGCCATTCGTTTTATCCGTCAATGGCAATTTATACCCGCAAAAGACACTCGCGGACATCCGGTTCCCTGCTATGTTACCCAGACAATTGAATTTTCGCCCCCTTAACCGTATTTTCTATTTTTTATGTCCATGTGCAGTGTATACCTTAGTGTATTCCCATCAAAAATGCCTTATTTTATTAAAATACTGCCAATTTTATAATGACAACCATGAAAAAAAGCTTGCACATTTTAAAAATTACGGTATAATAAATATGTTACATGGGGACGTAGCTCAGCTGGGAGAGCATCAGGTTCGCAATCTGGGGGTCGAGGGTTCAATCCCCTTCGTCTCCACCATGATTATTTTAAAATTACTAAACGGTTATGACTTTGTATTAAATGCATATTCGATATGGATGATAATTCATATCGAATATGCATTTTCTGTATATACAACTTTTTTTCTAAAAACCATTTTTTATATACTTGTTTATATTTTTATTGACGTTACCTTTTTATAAACGATAGTACAAATGGAGATCAAAGAACTTCTGTGTTTTTACCTTGCAACCACCATCAATTTTTTGTGAAATTTGTGATATAATTATATCCAGCAAATACTTACTAAGGAGATATTTCCATGGTTAAGAAATGGGACATCGCTCTCATCGGTATTCTCTTGTGCCTGTCTCTTTTACCAGAGGCAATCTTTGTCATGAGCGGTGCAGAAAATTCCGCAGAAACCATTGCTGTAATTCAGGTCAATGGAAAAGAATATAAAACAATCCCTTTATCAGAACATACCGGGACAGACAAGTTTACCATTTATACCAACCATGGTTATAATACCGTGACAGTACGTGATCAATCTATTGCAATTACGGATGCGGATTGTCCTGATCAAATATGCGTCAATGAAGGATTTATTTCTAAACCCGGGGCAACTACTGTATGTTTACCCCATAAAGTCATGATTGAAGTCCGTTCTGTCGATTCGTCGGAACCGGATATTATTCCCGCTCATTAAGAGGTATATATGCATAAAACCTTTCGTCTGATTATATTAGGGCTTTTTGTTGCCCAGTCTCTTGTCCTTTATATTATTGAAGGAATGATCCCTGTCCCTTTTATTGCTCCCGGTGCCAAATTGGGGTTAGCCAATTTGATTACAGTTATCGCATTATATTCGCTGCCCCGCAAGCGTGATGTATGTTTAATACTATTTTTGCGCATTATGATCTCCACAGCATTCGCCGGAGGCATTAATGCCTTCTTGTACAGCGCCGCTGGCGCCAGTTTTAGTCTTGGCTGTATGGTATTGCTGAAAAAAACAGGAAAGTTCAGTATTATTGGAGTCAGCGCCGCCGGAGGTATCTTTCATAACTTAGGCCAAGTTATTATTGCTTCCCTTATTGTAGAAAATATTAAAATTATGTTGTATCTTCCGATTTTATCAATAGCCGGAGTAGGCACAGGTATTTTAATTGGTATTACGGCATTATTTACATTACAGCACTTAACAAATCTTCCACTTTATCAACGATTAAGAAAAATATAATTTATATTTATTTTTAATTTTAATGAAAACAATCCCCAAAAAAGTTGTTAATTAACTTTGTAATCACTTTTATTGAACATTTTTTACATGACCTGCCAAATTTAATAAAACACTTAAAACATTATAAATTATAATAATTAAATGTATTGTGTTTATTGTTTATTTCAATGATTACTACAGGTGAAATGCATATGATAACTGAAGATTACGCAACCGCATTAAAAAATTTAATTTCCTTAACACAAACCAAAAATATTATTTTAGCAAACATTACCGGCTATGATATTTCTTATATCAGTAAATGGTGTAATGGAATAAAACTGCCAACCACAAAGCATGTTCAGCAAATCAATGAAAAAATGGCCCGCTATTTTGCCGATATAATTATTAAAGAACATAAACAAAAAGAATTGTGCTCTACCTTATCTCTCTCTCTTCATGCCGCAGACCTTGCATTTGAAATAACACAATATCTTTGTGCCGCGTACCGTTTTTCCATAAAGAAAAATCTGGGAAAGCAAAAAGAGTATATATCCCCTATTCGTGTTATTACCGGCTATCACGATATCAGCAAATTTCTAAACGATTTATTTCAAAAAAAATTTTCCGATATCAACCAAGATGCGAATCTTCTACTATTTGGTGAGTTTTGTGCTTTATCTGATCTCGGCTTTTGGAAATATTTTGAATCCTGTAATCTTAATGCCAATCGGATCACGGTACGAGCCGGAATAAATTTGGATAAACTAGCTAGCGATCCTAAATACATGCATCGATTATATCGGCTCCTTAATCATTTACTAAACTACGATTTTGTATTTTACGACAGCACAAACTTAGAACATACTAATCTGATTGTTTTGGAAGATTCCTTTGTCGTTCAATATTCTTTGCAGTCCGATGGATTTATGGATATGTGTACCTATATTTCCGATAAAATTTTAATTGAAGATATATATGACCGCTTTCTTCTTTGTTTTACCAATCAAACACCACTTATTTCTCCCGCCAAAGTTTTAGGAATTGATGAAATGGGCTTTCGTACTGCTTTTTATTCTGCCAGCCATTTTTTCTTTTTTCTTACAAACGGGTTTGATTTCCTTCTTCCTTCAAATACGATTGATAATATCTTAAGTAATTCCCACGCTTCGGAAAATGTTATCCGCCAAATACGTCATTTGCGTATTTTATGGGAAGAATTGTTAAGTACAGTCGATGTGGAATTTATGCTTCCTACAACCTCTATCATTCGATATATCGAAACAGGATATATGTTTTTTACAGATCTTGAGTACAAAACAACGACAGAAGAACGAAAGGATCACCTTCAAAATATACTTAGTATGATGAAGAACAACCCTTGCATGATAATGGGAGTTATTCAATCATCCATTGAAACCATTGATTATCATGAATCTAATCTTTCATTCTATTCTAATTTTTCGTCAGCTTTTCTTAAAAAAAATCGCCAGTATATTACTAACAACGCCAGTCCTTTTTATATTGTATCAAGTAAACAGTTAGTTACTATCTTTCAATCTTTTTTTCAGCGGCTCAAAGAATTACCGGCTTATCATCAATATACCTATAATGATATAAATAAAAAATACGAACTATATAAAAAATTTATAGAACGAACCTTAGCATTACATGATATATAAAAAATCTACGGCATCCTAAAAAAAGGTTCGGACCTGAATATTCATAATGTATTCCAGGTCCGGACCTTTTATCTATAGTAATTCTTTCATTTTAATATCATTACAGTAATTCTTTATATATTTTATATACCCTATCCTTATTCAGCAACACAAAATTATTGGACATAAGTCGCTGCTGCGTTTCTATAACCGAATCGGTAAATTCCACCAAATCATATTTTTTTACGCCATACCGCCAAAGTGCTTTTTTAGGGAGTAATTGATCCAGCAATATTTCCAATTCATCATATACTAAATCTACTGGACATTTTAACAAATTCGCAATAAATTTATTTATTTTTTCAATTTCGCCATCTGGTTTTAGTTCCATATAATTTTTCATTACTCCTGTAAAAAGTGCATAATTTGCTTCTCCATGAGGAACATGAAATTTTACTGCTAACGGATAACTCAATGCATGAACAGCTCCACACCCTGCATTAGCTGATGCAATGCCGGCATACGTACTCGCAAGCAAAAAATCTTGGTATAATAATTTTCTTTTTCCAGCACCTTCTTCTCGAAGCTGAAAATATCCTTTCATAATCATTTCAATTGCTGTATAACAAAACATTCGGACAGTCTCACTTGCACGAGGTGATAATGCGGCCTCTATAGCGTGTATCAAAGCATCCACTGATGTTGTAGCAAATACATTAAACGGCAGCGTTTTTAATAACTGCGGAATAAGTACCGCTTGCTCTGCATATAGTTCTTCTTGTACCAATCCTTCCTTCTTCTTTTCTATTGTAAACGTCACTACGGCTACGTTCGTTACTTCGCTTCCGGTCCCACATGTTGTTGGGATAAGTATTAGTTTTTTATCTTTTTCTACAGGAATTTTTCCATCATACAAGTCTCGAATAGGAAGACATTGCTTTAACGACAACAATTTGGAAATATCCAGAACAGTGCCGCCGCCAACAGCGATAATGCGTCGTATGTTTTGTGGAAAATCTTTATATATTGCTTCCAGCATGGTATCTGTAGGCTCTCCAAACCCATATTCTTCTTGAAATAATACATGGCAGTGCAAATGCAATATTTCTATATCTGCTTCATATATATAGTGATTGGTAAGAATTAAATCATTTTCACAAATATTTTCAATTTTTGCAAACTGCTGAAAGTTATTATATGAAACAATCGTAGGTCTTACTTTTAATTCTATCATATACGGCTCCTTACATAACGAAAAATGTCTTGATTAATTTTATACATTTTTCATAAGATTAATCAATTAAATGAGATGCATTACCAAACTGTTTAATTCCTTCTAACAGATGTTTTGCTTGTATATATCGATCAATTCCTATCGCAGTTTTTCTGCCTTCCCGCATAGCCAAAACAACGGTTGCCGGCTTGTGTACTATATCACCTGCGGCAAATACACCTATACGACTTGTCATTCCATAGGGTTTTTCCGTAATTGAAATATATCCCTCATCACTGGCTTTTACTTGCAATGCATTAATACAATCCAATTCCGGACGATTACCAATTGCAGCAATAATCTTATTTGCCGGAACAACACCCATTTCACCCGTTGGAACCATCGCCGCATCTTCAAGTATTGTTTGTTTTTCATACTGTAAACCTTCCACACAGTTTTTCCCTACAACAGCACGGGGTGCCGAATAAAATTTAAATTTTACTCCATCTGCTTTAGCTGCTTGATATTCTGAGGGTAAACACTTCATATTTTGTTCAGCACGACGATATACAATAGTTACATCTGCCCCCAGCCGTATTGCTGTCCGTGCTGCGTCAATAGCAACATTGCCCGCTCCCACAACAATGACCGAATCATTGGCATTAATAGGTAAATTACTGATATCCGTTTCTCCCATCTGTACCTGCTGTACCTGATGTAAAAAAACTTGTGCATCTACTACGCCAGGAATGGTATCATTATCTACGCCCAAGCTCCAAGCAGCGGAAGCACCAATACCAACAAATATTGCCTCAAAGTTTTCGGCAAATAAATTTTCAATAGATTTTTGTTGTCCTATTTTTACATTATATTGAAAATGTACTCCCATCTTTTGCAAACAATCAATTTCCCGATAAATATAATTCTTGTGCAGGCGAAATGCAGGTATCCCAAACATCAACATCCCTCCCGGCTCCGAATCGCATTCAAAAACAGTCACGTCATAATTGCGTCTTGCCAATTCATACGCAGCTGTAATACCCGCTGGACCGCTGCCGATAACAGCAATTTTACCGTTTGATTTTATACCTGATTTAACGGGAAAAATGTCTGCATCTATTACGGTATCCGCAACAAATCGCTCCAATTTCCCGATTTCTATGTGTTTCCCCTTTTTTTCTAAAACACATGCGCCTTCACACTGTTTTTCCCAAGGGCATACACGACCACATATAGCAGGTAAATCACTATTATTGGCAATATAATTTGCTGCTTCACCAAAGTTACCGAAAGCTAATGCATGAATAAATTGCGGAATTTCATTGTTAATAGGACACCCTCTTCGACATTGGGGCACTGCACACTGCAAACAACGCCGTGCTTCTTTGACTGCTTCTTGTATTGTATAATCATTGCTTTCTAACGGTTCTTGTTCAAAATTCAATGGTTCTGTTTCATTTATGTTTCGGACCATATTTTTTCATCCTTCCTGTCTTTTCATTTCCTTTAATCCTATCCGTTGTTCTCTAAATAAGCTATCTGCCATATATTTTATTTTCTGTACGATGGGAGTGAATTCCATTTGGTCAAGAATATCTTTTTGTAAATCTATGCCGGGAGCAATCTCAGTTAAATGAATGCCGTCTTCTTTCATTTCAAAAACAGCTCGTTCTGTAATATACATGATTTTCTGTCCATGCTTGAACGCATAGTTTCCACTAAAGGTAATTTGATCAATAGTGCTAAGAAATTTTTTTACATTTCCTTCTTGGATGATATGAATTTCTCCACTTGTTATTTCTTCTTTCAAACCATTTGCAGTAAACGTTCCGCAAAAAATAACGGTTTCAGTATTTTGCGTAATATCAATGAATCCGCCGCAGCCGGCAATACGCGGGCCAAATTTTCCTACATTGACATTTCCTTGTCCGTCACATTGTGCTAACCCTAAACATGCTAAATCCAATCCGCCGCCATCATAAAAATCAAATTGTGCCGCCTGCCCCAAATAACATTCAGCATTAATACTGGCACCAAATCGAATCCCCCCCAAAGGAACTCCGCCAACTGCACCCGCTTCAACAGTCATCGTCAAATAATCTCCGATTCCTTCTTCAGCCGCAACGGAAGATATCAATTCAGGAATACCGATTCCTAAATTGATAACCGCTTCGCTGCTCATATCAAGTAAAAGCATGGCAGCTCTGCGGGCAATAACTTTTTTAGCACTCAAAGGTACCGATTTTATAGTTTCTATGGGAATATCGATTTCTCCGCAAATAGAAGGATCAAATTCGCAGCCAAACGCTTGTTGCTGATATATAGCCGATTCAGCTTCTACAACATGATCCACATAAATCCCCGGTATAACAACCAATCTAGGATCTAAAGAACCTCCTTTTACAACTTTTTCTACCTGAACAATAACTTCTCCTCCACTATTGTGTACAGCCTGAGCCTGTGGCAATGCATCAATAGGCGAAACCTCTTTAGTCATAACTATATTTCCCCATTCATCAGCAAAAGTACCACGAATAAGAGCAATATCCATTTTCATCCGCGGATAAAAAAGCTGCTCTTCCCCATTAATAATTTGTAATTCCACCAAATCGTTTTTAGTAATATCATTCATTTTTCCACCACACAGCCGTGGATCAACAAAGGTTTCCAATCCCACAGAAGTAAAGGTCCCAATTCGATGAGCTGCCACATCTCTATAATGCTGAGCCAATGTTCCTTGCGGAAAATTGTATGCTTCCATCTTACATGCATTAGCCATGGCCGCAATTGCCGGAACTGTTCCCCAATGTCCCAAAATAACCCGTTTTAAAAGACCTTCATGCGCAAAATGTTCTCCACCCCGTCCATCAGAATTTCCTTGTCCTGCACAATAATAAAGTGTTAAATTTCTAGGTGATCCCGTCTGTAAAAAACGTGTTTCTAAAGCTGACGTCAATGCTTCCGGCTGTACCGATGCTAAAAAGCCATTAACCGTTACGAAATGATTATCTTTAATACGTTCTGCTGCTTGTTCTGCTGTAATAATCGAAACTCGTTTCATAAGTATCATCTCCGCTCTATTTTATCTCTCTAATCATATTGTAAAAAAATAAACTGTGAATGACAGAGCAAACAATGAGACATTATGGGACAATAAACTTATATTTAAATTCATAAAAGTCAATTTTAATATTATTAATTATCATAATAATTAAGGTCTATCATCTCTACTCGCAGATGATAGACCTCGATCATTCCCATTCGTTTAAAATTTTTTCCCAGAAGCATCTTTCTTTAACCATTCAATAAGAATTTCTTCTCTGGTTCGTTTAATTTTTGCCAAATCTTCCGGTGTCCAATTATAAAGTCCGGTTCCCGTTTTAGCACCTAAATTGCCTTTATCAACACATTCTTTCATAACTGGTGATCCGGTTTTATCATCCGCAAGATCTGCATTTAAATACGCTGAAATATTATAGAAAATATCCAATCCTCCAAGATCCGCGGTTTCAATCGGTCCCGTAACAGAAAGTCTTCTGCCAATACTATATTTACATACAGCATCCACCGCTTCCGCTGTACCAATCCCTTCTTGAACACAATATAACGCTTCTCTAAGCAATGCAAATTGAAGTCGATTTCCAATAAACCCAGGAGCTTCTTTTAATAATGCCACCGGTTTCTTACCAATTTTTTCCATTAATTTCCAAGTAATATCCACTGTTTCCTGACTGGTTTTTTCTCCCGGAACAACTTCTACAAGTGGAATAAGATGAGGCGGATTCCAAAAATGAGCAACCACAAAGCGTTCAGGGTACTTTAATACCGTTGCAACTTCAGTCGGACTCAGACCCGAAGAATCTGTCGCAAAAATGACATCTGAGCCTAAATAATCTTCCATTTCCTTATAAACGGCTTGCTTGATAGGTACTTCTTCCGCCACAGACTCAATAACAAAATCAGCTCCAGCAGCCGCCGCCTTAAGAGTTGTAACTCCATGAATCCGACCAAGCAAATTCTTGATTTCATCCTCCGTTACAAGACCACTGTCTTTCATGACACTTAATGTCAAATGTATATTTTTCATAGCTCGTTCAATACTCGCATCTTTTCGCCCAAACATATTTACTTCATACCCACTTTTAGCAAACAAAATTGCCGTGCCAAACCCCATCGTACCACAGCCAAGATTGCAAATTGTTTTAATTTCTTCTAATTTTTTCATCATATTCCCTTCTTTCTTATAATAAATATTATCTCTTCCGATGCATTCTTTAAAAAGTCATACTTTACTAAATTGTGAATGGTATAAATGTCAATCCAAGAACCATAAGAATACCTAATACAATAAATGCAACAAAACTATATCCTACAAAATCTTTAAATTCCAATCCACAAACTGCCATAAACGGTACAGCAAAAAACGGTTGAATTAAAGCAACCAAATCACCGCCAAACATATATGCAATAACTGTCTGTGCATCGGGAATACCTAAAGCTTGACCGGCCGGAATAAGAAAAGGAGCCTCAATAACCCATTTACTTCCGCCTGAAGGGATAAAATAGCTGATAAAACCGGTCAAAATAGCCGCAATAGCCGGAAATGAAGATTCTGTACTAAAAGCAATTACCCACGCTGAAATAGTATCCACAAGGCCGGTATATTTCATAATTCCAAAGATGCCTGCATAAAAAGGAAACTGAAGAATAACCCCCCAAGCCGCCGGAGTAGATGCCTTAACTGCTTTTAGTAATTCTGCCGGCGAGCCGTATAACCAAATAATCAACGTCAGAAATAAAAAGTTCAATACATTGATATCTAATGACATGCCAATAACAAAGAAATGATAATATAAATACGTTAAAAACATTAACCCTACAATATAGGAGCACCACGGTGTATACGTTACCCATTCACTGGGAGTCTTAATAGCTTTTTTTCCCACCGCAGTTACTACTTCTTCTTTTGCAAGTTCTGGATTAAACTCAGCAATAGAAATCATTTTTGTTTCATCACGGGGAGGAAGAATAAATCCAAAAAGAATAATGATAGCCACAACAGAAGCGGCTGTTAAAATCAAATTGTATGGATGAAATATAGTTTGAGAAATAGGGATTATTCCTATTTCTTTGACCATAAAATGGTCAGCCGTCGCAACTAATAATGGTGCAGACCCAGAAAGACCCATATGCCAAATATAAAAAGGAGTCCATGCCGCCCCACAGAGATATCGATAA
The DNA here is from genome assembly GCF_900103535.1 of Megasphaera paucivorans. GTDB lineage: Bacteria > Bacillota > Negativicutes > Veillonellales > Megasphaeraceae > Megasphaera_A > Megasphaera_A paucivorans. The sequence goes on from NZ_FNHQ01000041.1 coordinate 14,841, forward strand.
TCAATTTTAATTCCTTTTTTACCTGCTTGAATAGCAAGATTTTTAGAAATCAAAGCTGCAAATACCAATCCAAATCCCCAGTTTAAATAAAACCCGATGGAAGCAAGAACAACGGCATAAACATACACGGAAGTTGCAGAATTAGGTTTGCCGCAAGCCGATGATATCAGTTTTTTACAAATCGGTGTTGTCGCTAGCGCATAACCAGTAATCACAATTAAAGACATCTGCATAGAAAACGCCAATAGAGTCCAAAACCCTTTTCCCCAAGAAATAACAATATCAAAAGATCCTGCAGGGGTAAATATTTTAGCCAGGATAAACGCCACGATAGTTAATACTAATGCAATAACATATGAATCTGGTACCCACTTTTGAGCAAAATCGGTAAAATAATCAGTAAAACGTTTGTTGTTTGTAGCCATAATGCCATCTCCCTTCAAAAATAACTTTGTGATAGTTTTCACCTATAATTTTAATATCATCTCCTCAATTTATTTTTCTGCATTTTATATTTACATTGTAAAATAGTTAGTTATGAATAATAGCACAAACAAGTAGACTATTGTTGAAAGGGAATTGTCTTTGTGAATTCAATAAATTCACACTTTATTTTTTGAATATTTTACAAACAAAAAAGAAGAGCTGTATTTTCAACTCTTCTTTTTTATATTATAGTAAATAAAAAATATTATTTATTTTCGTACTTGCTGTTTTTTACAGTTAAAGACTCAATAGATATAAAAAATCTATATCCTCATTTTATTTAAATGGTAATATTCTGTTTGTAACAAGAAGGTAGAAAGCCGGAAATAAAACAAAAATATATAATCCTACCGTAGTAATAAAAGGCGCCATGGATAAATTTACATTAAGTCCATATAACCGTGCTGTAATCAAAGCATTAATCGCACAAGGCGTAGCCATTAAAATAATAACAGACCCTAAAAGGACAGGATCATTTGTAAACAAAGCGGCTATCAGATAAGATATGGCCGGAGTAATAATCATTTTAATGGGTGCCAGATCAAATGTACTCCAATAATATTTTTTAAGACCGGAAAAATCAATCATATAGCCAATTGGTATCAAAGCAAACCAAGCACCCATGTGAACCAGTGCCTGAAATAAAGTTCCTAGTGCTTCCGGGCGAGGCACATCTATAATATATAGTATAATACCAAGAATCATACCTGCTACAGATACCTGATTCCAATTGATAAATACACTGCGCCAATTTAAATTTCCCATGGCAAATGGTTCATTTTTATGTATACTGCGAAATTTAAAATAATATCCCATAGGAAAACAAACAAAAAGCATGACTAAATTCTGAAATACCCCCACCATCTGTGCATAGGCAAATCCAACTTCACCATATAAAATAAAAGCACATAATCCGCCAATAGTAACAATATTAGAAGGGATCGCCGTAATAACATAGCTCCCTTGTTCCAATTTATCAGGAAATTTTCTTTGTAAATGAAAAAAATAAACGATCCCTAATGGCAATGCCGAACAGAAAAATCCAAAGAAAGGCAACATCATTAATTCGACGCGAAGAGGCATAACCCAAAAACTAAGAATTGACAAAATTGTAAATATAATAATAATATTAAAACGAATCAGCCAATTACATTGTCCCGCCGTAAGTTTATTTATTTTCTTTAATACATATCCAACAATAAGCGGCAAGATTAAATCAACAAAAATAAATACAATTCGTAATTCTGTTGCATCCATACAAAATCACTTTTCCTTTCAATATTACTATCTCTCTGTGGCTTCCATCGTAATATTCCGCGTATTTTTATGCAGAGTCAAAATAAATGAATGAAATGGGGTCAGCGTACTTCGGTGCCCCACACTGACAAACGTTGTTTTTGGCAATTGTGTTTGCAGCAGCTGATACAAATATGCCTCCATATCTTCGTCAAGAGCAGATGTCGCTTCATCAAGAAAAATCCAACTTGGCTTTTGTAAAAATATCCGGACGAAAGCCAGTCGTTGTTGTTCTCCTACGGATAAAACATGATTCCAATCAGCGGCTACATCAAGTTGACTGGATAAGTACGCAATATGGCACAAAGACATATACTGCACTAATATATCATCCGGAAATTTTGTTTCCCCCGGATATAACAATACTTGCCGCAATGTACCTAACGGCAGATAAGGTCTTTGAGGAACAAACATAGTTTTCTCTCTTGGCAGCCTATTAATTTTTCCTGATACATATGGCCAGATACCTGCAATTGCTCTCAAAAAGGTGCTTTTTCCGCTGCCACTGGCACCGCGAATAAGGATATTATTTCCTGCGGTAAAATGCAATGTAATATTTTCCAGCAATGGTACCCCATTTGGCAGATGTATATCAAAATGAAAAAGTTCTAATCCATTGTCGGCAAAAGATTGTTCTACATTTTTATTTTCTTTTTCTTCGCACAAAATTTTCTCCATATGTTCATTAAATCCAGTAAGTCGATCAACAACTGCTTTCCACTCTGCCAGTGTCACATACATGTCTACAAAGTAAGAAAGTGATTCCTGTACCTTGCTAAAAGCATTCGCGACCTGCATTAAACCTCCCAAAGAAATCGTTTTGGTCAAATACCTCGGCATAACAACAATAAAAGGGAAAATAATCGCAATTTGAGAATACCCGCTGTTAAGCCAAATCAATTGCTTTTTCTTTTGAATAATCTTCCAAAAATTATCTAACAATATCATAAATCGGCGTTGGAATATATGATGTTCTTGTTTTTCTCCCCCATAGAAAGCAACACTTTCAGCATTTTCCCGCATACGCATCATGCTAAATCGGAAGTCGGCTTCATAGCGCTGTTGAATAAAATTAAGTTTCATCAGCCGGTGTCCTACTCGATGCGTCAACCAGGTACCTGCCGCCGCATATAAAATAGCAATCCATACCAAGTATCCAGGGATATGCCAAACCTTCCCCATAAAAGTAAAATCCAAGGTGCCAGATATTTGATACAGTATAATAATAAATGCTGTTAATACACAAACCGCCTTAATTAAACCTATTGTAAATTCGATTGTTTTCGTCACAAAAAGATTGATATCTTCACTAATACGTTGATCCGGATTGTCTGTTTCTGTTCCAAACATCTGCAAACGATAATATGTTCTTCTGGTAAGCCAGCGGTCAAGGTATTGCGCCGTTAACCATTTTCTCCACCGCAATCCTAATACCTGCTGCAAATAAAAAGAGTATACGGAAAAAACTATATATAAAACTGCCAGCCATGAAAAATGTATTAATTCATTAAAAATAACAGTAGTATTATATTCTTGTAATGCTGTATAAAAAGTATTATTCCATTGATTTAACAATACCAGCATAACAACAATAGCAATAGTAAGTAATATGACCCCTGTCAAAAGTGCATACGCACTTTTTTTTTCTTCTGATTTCCAATAACTTTTTGTCAATATCCAGACATGAGAAAAAAATTGATAATATGAAGAAAACTGATTCATAACGTTCCCCCCTAAATAATAATACCTGCAGCAATGTACCGCAGGTATAACGTAGTTAACGCCCTTTGGCTGCTTGAAAGGCATCTGCTAAAGAATAAGTTAATGGTTCAGACGGCTTTGTCGCTTCCAATATAGGTTTCATTATTTTATTTAATTCTTTTTTTTCTTTTGAAATCACATATAGTTTTGATGTGTTGCGAGCATCCCAGAGGGCATCATGCATTCGGCCATCAAATTTTTCTCCTAACGTACTGACTGCTTTATCTAATGAAATAACTTGATCCAATCCAAGTATATTACAATAAATTTGCTGAAAATTTTTCCAATGCTCCAGCATCCAGCGAACATCTTCTCCCGTACTATCCAGTTGTTTGAGAAGAAGTTCTCCATTAAGCTGGCGCCAATCGCTTTCGCTCCAAGCATAAATTTCATAGTTATTTACTTCTTCAGCATTACACCATCGCAAAAATCTTTCATACACAGTCCTAAAATGATCCGCTCCGGATAAGACAGACATGGTAATTCCTGTCAATTGCTGACACGTGTTATCCATTTCGGTTGTATATTCCGGCCGAACATACTCTTTATAGAAACTAATTTCTTTTCCCTGTTCATTAAGCTTAACTGCACCTATTTCGATAATCTCTCCCGCACAAATCCGGCGGGCTTGTCTTTGCTCCCGTTTAATCGGATTCATCTCAAAATCGACAAATACCGCCTTCACTGGCATTCCTCCTGTTCTAATCTTCATAATAGTTGATTATATCATATTTTTTGATAGAATTCACATAAAACAACAAAACTGCTATTCAATTTTGTTTATTTTTACTATATATCAGTGTAATCAAAAAGCTTTAGATATTTTTATCTTGAATTGTAAAATGAAGTGCGACAAGTAATAAAAATAGCTCATAGAGCTGACCTCGTGTAAAATGAAGTTACCACACACCATTAAACGGAGGTTATCTTATGAGCTACCACCATTTTAGCATGTTTGACCGTGCGCGTATACAAGCACTTCATACTCTTGGTTATTCAACTAGACAAATTGCTATACAGACAGGACGACATCATTCGAGTATCGCACGGGAATTAGTTCGTAACACAACAAAAGATATCTATATAGCAGAGGAGGCTCATCAATGCTATAAAAAGCGAAGAATCCATTCCAAACCTCGTGGCAAGTATGATAAAACTATCGCGGCTATAGT
>NZ_FNHQ01000044.1 GCF_900103535.1 Megasphaera paucivorans
CGCAAGACCAGGCCAATGCCTTAGAAACTTCGCTTCGCGATTTCCATCAGCACCAAAAAGAAGAACAGATGGCAGCACGAAAAGAATTTATGGCACAGCTGCCAAATCAGACGGGAATCTCCAAAGAAACGTTAAGACAGGTCTTTCCTGCTCCGCCGATGCGGATGAAACAACACATAGATACCATGGTCCAAGAAGGAAAAATTACTCGTGACCAAGGAGCTAAATTAGAAAGCGCCATGCAGGATTTCCATCAAAAAGAACACGCAAAATGGAAATCATTTATGAATCAGCTGCCCGATAAAACAGGAATTTCCAAGGAAACATTAAAAGAACTTTTCCACCATCCGGCACCTCCGCCTTCTCCGGAAAACTAATTTTTTCATATATTGATTTTACAGCTGCTCGCACTGCCATGAATATTATATTTCTTGGTAGTGCGAGTTTTTATATACTTAAAAAAGAGAACATTTTATATTAAATGATTTAAACGCATCTGCAATAAGTTGATACGCCCATTACAAATTATATCTTGACAATTTTTAATAATATATGGACAATAAAGATAATGTCTTTATTGTTAGGAGGTTTCACTGTGATCAAAGCCTTATGCGCCATTTATTTTATATGGGGTTTTAATTGGGTCGTCATGAAAGAAGCCAATTTTTTCTTTCCGCCTGTTGTATTTGTAGCATACCGTTTTGCCTTGGGCGCTGCAACATTATTACTCGTCACTATGTGGCTTCGTCTGCCGCCGCCACCCAGAAAATATTGGAAATGGATCATCCTTACCGGTATATTGCAAACCGCAGTTAATAATGTTGCCGCTCAAATTGGCATACAATCACTGGGAGCCGGGCTGGTTGCCGTACTAAACTACAGCATGCCCGTTTGGGTTGCTATTCTTGCACATTTTTTCCTTCATGAACATTTGACATTGCGAAAGATTCTAGGTATTGTCATTAGTATGACCGGTCTTTTTATTCTAATGAATATTAACACCGTTGGAAGCATCACCGCCATTTTACTCACATTGACCGGTGCTGTGGCTTGGGCCGTAGCGAATATCATTATGCGGCAGCAAAACCAAGTTATACAGCAAAGTACCCGCTGCGGAAATAAACCGGATTGCACTATTATTCAATATACTACTTGGCAGATGATTGCCGGTACGATATTACTCTTCATTTATATGGGATTCACGGATCAAGGAAGCGTACAATGGACACCTTTATCTATCGCGGTCCTTTTATATAATGGTATCCTTGCTTCGGCATTTGCCTTCTTTCTCTGGAATTATATTTTATCGCGTATGGAAGCAAGCAAAGCTTCTGTCGCAATTTTAGCCGTTCCCATTGTAGGTGTCATCTGCGGCATACTCTTTTTGGGAGAAGCCTTGACCATAACGACAACATTAGGCATGTCGCTTATTCTTATAGGAATCCTATTGATTGTTACACAAAAAAAAGCTGCCTGATGGCTGCAAAGGCGATATTTCTAAAAAACGGTACGCTTCCAGACGTATACTATATACATGACTTATTACATACTAATAAAAAAGGGGTTGGCACAATGAAAAATCTTGTGAAAAACTGTAAAATGGCTCTCATCCAAGCCGCACCGATTATATTTGACAAAACTGCTACGTTGGACAAAACTATAAAAAAAATTATGGACGCTGGAAAAAAAGGTGCACAATTCATCGTTTTTCCTGAATCATATATTCCTTGCTACCCCTACGGCATGACGTTTGGTTTTACCACTGGCAGCCGTACGGAAGAAGGCCGCACAGATTGGAAACGGTATTACGACAATTCTGTTATTGTACCCAGTGCTGATACTGAACGTATCGGCAAAGCCGCTGCTGCAGTACATGCCTATGTCAGCATAGGAATTACAGAACGGGATGCTGTCTCCTGCACACTGTACTGTACAAATCTCATTTTTTCTCCTGAGGGGGCTCTTATTGCTAAACACCGTAAAATTAAACCCACCGGAGCTGAACGGTATATCTGGGGAGATTCCCATGATCCTGATACCTATTTTCCTGTCATAGATACTCCATGGGGGCCTGTAGGCAGTCTTATTTGCTGGGAAAATTACATGCCATTGGCCCGTGCTGCCTTGTACCAAAAAGGAGTTTCTATTTATTTAGCCCCAAATACCAATGATAATCCGGAATGGCAGGATACCATCAAGCACATCGCAATAGAAGGACATTGTTATGTTATCAACGTTAACCAATATTTTACAAAAACCATGTATCCCGCCGATTTGCATTGCATTGAAGAACTTGCCGTCTTAAAAAATGATATTTGCATTGGTGGAAGCTGTGTTATTGATCCTCGCGGACATTATGTCAACGAACCTGTCTGGAATATAGAAGAAACCATTTGCGTGGATCTTGATATGGATACTGTACCTATGAGCCGTATGGAATTTGACGCGGCCGGGCATTATTCCCGACCGGATATATTAGAATTAGTCGTTCACGAAGATTAAATCAGACCCCCTTTATAATAAAAAAGAGAGCCGTCGCTGCCGTATATCATCTGTACCGCGGGAGGCATCTCTTTTTTTTTTGCCTAAAACATCGTACTCGTTCTACTCGTTATACCAGCCTACCGCCCGCACGGGTGAGCCCGAACCGGCCTCTATCTTCAGTGGTAATGCCATAAAGAAAAATTCCAGCGGTAATTTTTCTAAATTGGCAAGGTTCTCAATAATTGTGATTTCTTGCTTCAACAGAATTTCATGCGCAGGGAAATTCAAAGATCCATATTGATCTATCGACAATGCATCCGTGCCAACTCCCTTGATTTGTTTGTCTATCAGATACCTTGCTGCTTCTTCTGAAATACCAGGCCAATTTTTTAAAAATTTTGTCTTATCCTCCCAAAATTGATCCCAGCCAAAATGCAATACTACGATATCACCGGACCGAATTTGCATATACGCCGCTTCCCACTCTGCAATATCTTTTTTAGTAAGTAATCCGCATTTTCCGATCTGTGCTGCCTCTATTTTTACCGCATGTCCATAGAACTGCGGTAAAGGCATGCAATCTATCGAGTTTCCTTCCGCATAGCGGTGCCGCGGAGCATCTACATGAGTACCACTATGTTCATCTAATGATATCTCATAATGCATAAACAATTCTTCTTGTCCATCTATCTCCAAGGTTTTATGCCTATACGGCGGATCTGTCGGCCAAGAAGGCATGCCCTGCTTCATGGAATGGGTTAAATCAATAAGTACTGGGTGCGGTGTTACGGAAAACAGTATGTCACCTGCGTTCATGTACTATATTCCTCCTCTGTTCAATGATATTTGATATACTTCATTATACCTGACTTTTCAACTCATTATATTTTTTTGCGTTGCCATAGGCTTTATCTGCAGGATATTTTTTACCATTCTGCAGCATTTTATTGGAAATGATCTGTTCTATATCCGCATCTATTGCCTCAGCCATCAAAACACAATATATCAGAACATCTGCCAATTCCTCTTTCATCCGCTGTTGTTTTTCTTTTGCCTCCACATCCGTCCCCGTCCATTGAAAACACTCCAGTAATTCTGCAGCCTCTAAACTGATTGATAATGCAAGATCCTTGGGATTATGAAATTTTTTCCAATCTCGCTCTTCTGAAAATTGCAAGATCGAAGTTATGGTCTTATCTGAAATTCCGTTATTCATCATATCACACCTTCTTATTTCCTACTTTTTATATTGTTTCCACATATGATAAGTATCTGCCACCGTATCTTAATTTACTTATCCCTGTCCCTTTTTTGTATCTTGCTGCTGTTTTGCTCCAGCATACGATCCAATATATGTTTAGCTTCCTGAGGTACATGTTCCTTAATAACCCGGCTAACTGTATCATATCCTAATCGTTGTATATAATTAGCGCCAAAAGCTGCCGATATATCTAAATAATACTGGCACTGCGCTTCATTTACCGTCAGAAGAGAAATGCATTTTGTACGAAAAATAATGACTGCTTCTGTTAACAACTGTAAGCTTTCCAGCAGCGAGTCAGCAATAAGAGGCAAGAAGGCATTAAGTTCAAATTCTCCATGAGCCGCTGCCATAGTAATCGCCGTATCATTAGCCATAACTTTCATGGCACATTGCATAACCATTTCCGGAATAACCGGATTTACTTTCCCTGGCATAATAGTACTGCCCTGCTGCAAAGCTTGCAATTGTATTTCATGCAGTCCACCTTGCGGACCCGAATTCATCAGACGCAAATCATTTGCAATTTTCATGATATTTACAGCTAATGCTTTTATCAATCCGGATACTTCTACAAATACATCATTATTTTGCGTTATATCCATTGGATATTCTGCTGCGGCCAATCCTATATCCGTAATACGACGCAATTCTTCAATAACGCGAAAGCGGTATTGCCGTGAAGCATTCGTAGAAATCCCCACTGCCGTCCCCCCCAGATTGATCTGCCGCAGCCGCTCTTCCACTTTATATAACCGCCAACGATCTCGAGATATCGCCTGCGCGTACGCACCAAATTCTTCACCGACAGTAACCGGAACTGCATCCATCATTTCTGTTCGCCCCAATTTATGAACGTGTTCATATGCATTCTCTTTTTCCTGCAGGGCTGTTTGCAATTCTGCACAAGCTTGACTCAATTTTCTTAATAATTCAATTGCCGCAATGCGTAGTGCCGTAGGATATACATCATTCGTTGACTGTCCGCGGTTTACATCATCCAAAGGATGAATAATATCATATTGTCCGTAATTTTTTCCTAATTTTTTCAGCGCCGCATTCGCAACCACTTCATTGACATTCATATTTGTTGAAGTACCTGCTCCGCCCTGTAGCGCTTCTGTTGCAAAAGCATCATCATATTTCCCGTTCAAAATTTCATCGCAGGCAGATACAATTGCTTCATAAATACCCTTTTCCCGCACCTGCAAAGAACAATAGGTAAGCGCCGCTGCTTTTTTTACTTTAACGACCGCATAGATAAGCCGCATATTGGTTCTCTTATGATGGAGAGAAAAATTTTCCATCGCCCGCAAGGTATTAATGCCATAAGGCGCTGACTCAGATAATTTTTTTTCTCCTAAACTATCCTTTTCTATACGCATGTACCGGATCCTCCTATGCAATGACATCTGCCAGATAGGGAAATAACTGCAGGCTCCGTTTCAAAATCCCCTGCATGTAAGCAATCATAATTCCGTAATTTGTTATGGGTACCTGTTGGTCCTTCGCACATTTCATACGATATCGGACTTCCCTTTCATTTAACATACAGCCGCCGCAATGGACGATCAGCGCATAGGGAGACAAATCATCAGGAAATTCCATACCGCTGACAGTATGAATCTTTATATTTTTTCCTGTATAGTTCCGCAGCCAGCGCGGAATTTTAATGGTTCCAATATCATCACATTGCCGATGATGTGTACAGCCTTCGGCAATAAGAACCATATCTTCATCTTGAAGTTTTTCTACTGCCGCCACACCATGAACAGCCGATTCTAATAATCCTTTATGGCGAGCCATAAGTATAGAAAAAGATGTCAATGGAATATCCGGCGGTGTGTCGGCCGACACTTTCGCAAATACCTGACTGTCCGTAATAACTAATGCTGGTTTTTTCCCAAGATGGGCCAGCGTATCATGTAATTCATATTCTTTTACGACAATAGCCGCAGCATCCGCTTCCAATATATCTCGTATCGTCTGCTGCTGCGGCAATATCAAACGGCCTTTAGGGGCAGCTTTATCAATAGGAACCACCAAAACAACAAAATCAGAAGGATGAATTAAATCTCCGACAATCGTCAATTTTCCTTCTCTATCAGACCGCAAGGTACCTAGTCTTTCCTTTAGCTCGGAAATTCCCTGCTGATATAAGGCACTAACATATATTTGATCTTTTTCTGGTTCAACGGCCTTTTCCAATAAATCTAATTTGTTAAAAACAAGTACATATGCAATGTTTTTTTCTTTAATACGCTGCAGCAATGCTGCATCCGCGGCGGTCATTCCTTCTACTGCATCTACAACCAGAACTGCAATATCTGTCTTATTCAGTACTTGTCTGGTTTTTCGAATACGAAGTTCTCCGAGTGTTCCTTCATCATCAAATCCGGGAGTATCCACAATCATCACCGGACCTAACGGAAGCAATTCCATTGCTTTATAAACAGGATCAGTAGTCGTTCCCTTGGCAGCAGAAACAATTGCTAAATCCTGACCCGTCACAGCGTTGACTACACTGGATTTACCAGCATTGCGCCGGCCAAAAAAGGCAATGTGGATACGTTCACCAGAAGGGGTATCGTTTAGTCCCATATGTCTCTCTCCTTAACCATTTATATTTTTTGCAAATGTTTCAGCGTTTTTAATTAAATTGGGTATCTCTTTGCGAAACAACCGTCCAGAAAAAGCTTCATGAGGCAACGGAACAAATCGTGCCGTTGTCGGACAAATAGGATGATACAAAGGATCTGCAATAATCACATTATATGAAAACAGCAATTTTTCTAATTCACCTTCAGACATACCAATCCGATCTTCCGGCACCAACAACGCCGTTTCCGTATCCAAGGGACAAAACACGCGTGCTGCCGGTCCGCCGTTTTCTGCAATGGCCCATGCCAAAGAAGCACTGTAAACACTTTCACCGATAATAACGGTACCACTCTCGTCTACTCTGCGATTTCTGTAAGAAATCATATTCATTTTTTCTGCTGCGGCCTCCTTTAAATCGGATGCTACTTGTGCCGCCATCACCGATCCAAAAGGAACTCCGATAACATACGGTATAGAAAAGCGGTGCTGCAGAATTCTGGCAGCTTCTAATCCTGCATATGAAACCACCAAATTTACATCAGCCAACGAGGCTTGTGCAATGTTCTCAAGCGAACTTCCCATAGCCCAGGTACTTACTACGCGAAACCCACGTTCCCGCAGGACTTGCACCATAGATTGATCACTGCCATTAAAGGAAAAATCCAAAGGCGTAACTCCTAGTATATTGACTCCTAACGATTGTCGTGCTGCTGCAGAAGGCATATCTTTTACCAACGAGCCGTCAGCAGTATACTCAGCCTGCCAGCTACAGCTCCAGCGTTTGGGAGTAAACGGCGGCAATGTTTTTCCTACCGGATTTTCAACCATATGCGCGGCTAACATCGCAAAGGCCATAGATGCTCCTTTGACATACGAATGCATGCTGTTCGTCGGCAGCGCAACCGTCATAATCTCCGTTTTCTTTTGTACCAGTTTGGCTACAGCCTCCAAATCGGTGCCTATCATATAGGGAATCGGACTTTGCAAAACTGCAATAAATCGCGGTGATAGGTCTTGCGCCGCTGAAACAATATCATGAACCAGTTTATTATCATTCCCCATGACTGCATCCATTTCTGTCAGGCCTGAAATAAAAAACAGACTGTCCCTATCATACCAGCGAGGTTCATCATGCGTTGCATAAGTTGAGTTGCAACCTGATGGGTCATGAATAACGATCATGCCACCCAATTCAAATAAAGCCGAACACGCACCGAAAACATCGGCTGAATAAGATGACACACGCGCTATTGTTTGTTTCATCGACATGTTCGGCACCTCCATCCTTTAATTTGTATGTAATCACGGGCATCTTTTTCTTCTAAGAAAGCTTCTACCATACGTGCCGCCATATGACTAATGCCTGTAAATCCATAAAATCCACCGCATTCAGCAATATCAACAAAATGTCTTGTTCCTGTAAAATATGCCGCTTTTTGTCCTATAGCCAGCAACGGTTCTGTCGTATATCGGTCCATGACCCGCATCTTAGCATGAACGGTAGCATACAACATAAGATTGGGGTAGCATTGCTGTAAATATTCAAAATCAGCTTTATCTTCGCTAGGTATCGTATCTACATACATACGAGTTACGTTAAAACCATGATCCAAAAGCAGTCTCGCTAAACTAAACGGTCTGAAAGTAACCGCATAGTCAAGAGCAATTGCCGTATCTCCAATCACGTCTTTTGCTTTGGCCAGACTGCGTTCACACTGCAACATATTGGGACTGTAATCAAGATGCTGCACCCCTAAAAAATCGGCTAATTGGTATAACTCATTGCGAATTTCCAAACAGTCGAAACTCAACGGGATATATATATTTTTCTGTCCTAACGATTTTTCCATCTGTTGGCCGCCATATATCATCTGCGGATTATAAGAAATATTTACAGCACTCTTTCCCATTTCCAAATACTCTTCATATGTCCTGCACAGTGTCAAATCTCTCAGAATAAATCCATTGTCTTTAATAAGACGGACAAGTTCACTATCTTCACTTGTCGGTAAATTATTACCAATGATATTAACAGATTTCCAATCATGTTCTTGTGGTGTTAAAAAATGATATAACTGCCAGCGCGTCCTTGCTTCTGCCGTAAGTCCGCTTTTCCTCATAATAGGATCCATATAGCATTCACCAAAACCGATATCCGGATAACGGCGCTGTAATTGAACATAGACAGCGCTCATATCGCACCCCATAAAACGATGAATACAGGCAGGGTAAATAAACATTACCTTAGGCCGCCGCGGCAGGCGATCCAAAATATCTCCCACGCCGTCTATAATCAAATTCTCCATAGAGCCATCCATCAAGTTATGTTCCTCTACTAAAATAGAAGAAAAGCGATCCATAGCTCCCATTTCCGCAGCAGTAAGTACAACTCCACGCAGACAGCCGGCAGCACAAATATAAACTTGGTGCGATTCAGGCACAAGCATATTTGTATGAACAATATTCCACGTTCCCCGTGCAGGAGGCGTATATTCCAGTCCAGATTCAAACGGATTCGGATATACCGCTTCCTTGATTTTAACCGCGGCTCCCTGCATATCAACAGCTTTGCCAATTCGCGTTAACATAGACTACCTCCTTTTTTGCGCTTCTTTATATATTGCTGCTGCCAGTATCCGGTATTCTTCCGCCATGCTACTTGCCGGATAGGCTTCAATGACTGTCTTATGAAGTTCTTCTGCTTCTTGTACCACTGTACTGCGGCTTAAACTTCCTATAACCGCAGAGTGAATATCTGATGCCAATTCCAAGACCTTCTCTTCTTCATGTTTTACGTTGCGGCTATTTAAAATAATACCTGCGAGTCTGGCATATCCACGATCTTTAAAATTTTCTAATGCCATTGCAATATTAGCAGCCGCATGGATCGCCATATTTTCTCCTGAAGTGATGATAAATACAGCATCAGCATATCCTTTACGCATTGGCATGGAAAAACCACCGCATACTACATCTCCCAGAACATCATACATAACAATATCCGGTTTATATATATCATACGCTCCTTTTTCCTTTAACTTTTCCAATGCCGCAATAATTCCGCGACCGGCACAGCCCATCCCCGGAGCAGGGCCACCCGCTTCAACGCACACTACTCCTTTATATCCTTTAACCGTCATATCTTTCAGCGAAAATGCATCCCCTTTCTGACGAATCAAATCAAGGATCGTAGGAATCGCTGCCTGTCCATGAAGGCTATTTGTAGAATCCGCTTTTGGGTCACAGCCAATCTGCATGACTCGAAGACCTCTGTCAGCAAGTGCTGCCGCTATATTGGAAACAGTCGTAGATTTTCCAATGCCGCCCTTGCCATAAACTGCAATTTTTATCATAGTTATATCCTCACCATTTGATTACTTTAACAAATTCGGGGCAAAAGCTCTCCTCCCGGCGGAGGCAGCATCGTCTCTGTTCCTATTTCTGTTTTCATGATTACACGCCCAGCCAGCTCCGCGGTTACTTCACCAATAATAGCTGCATTTTTTGAATATGTTCCTTTATGTAATGTTTCCAATAATGCCGCCGCCTCTTCTTTAGGTGCAAATACGACCAAACGTCCTTCGCACGCCAAATAAAGCGGTTCCAAACCCAACATGCCGCAAACACCGGATACCGCTTTATCAATAGGAATAGCTGCCGCATCCAGACGAATGCCTATATTACTTTGTTCCGCTATTTCATAAAGCACGGTTCCCACACCACCACGAGTAGCATCACGAATAACATGAATGTTTTTGGTTGTATCAAACATCGTTTTTACAGTTCCCCATAAAGGTGCACAATCACTCGTTACATCTGCTTTAATGCCATAGGTATCCCGAGCCAGAAGAATAGTACAACCGTGCCGCCCTACATCACCTGTCACGATCACCGCATCACCAGGACGGGCAAAAGTTCCCGAAGTATGACAGCCTTGCATGACGCGGCCTATACCTGTCGTCGTAATAAAAAGATTATCTACTTGTCCTTTTCCTGCTACTTTGGTATCTCCTGCTACAATTCGTACACCCGCTTCATTAGCTGTTTTTTCCATTGCCGCCGCATACGCCTCTACCTTTGCTAAGGAAAAGCCTTCTTCAATAACAAAAGCACAAGATAAGTACAACGGCTGTGCTCCCATGCATGCCAGATCGTTGACCGTGCCGCAAACACTTAATTTCCCAATATTCCCCCCTGGAAATTCAGGCGGCGATACAATAAAGCCATCCGTAGTAAAAGCTAACTGATTTCCATCTATTTGTAAAACGGCTGCATCATCACCTGTAAATTCAGGGTTTGAAAAATGAGTTTTAAATACTTTTTCTATTAACTCTGCCGTTTTTTTACCGCCGGCACCGTGTGCAAGTGTAACTATTTCATCCATGATGTATCCCTCCATATTGATAGAATGCCGAGCAAGCTCCTTCATGGGAAACCATGCAGGCTCCTACCGGATGTTCCGGAGTGCAGGTCTTGCCAAAAAGTATGCAGCCGTCAGGATAACACTTCCCCTGTAATACTTCACCGCAGCGGCAAGCAGTATTGCTGTGTCCCACAAGTTTCGGCATAGTATACTTAATTCTAGCATCAAACGTTTCATATGCCGCTCTCAGCTTAAGGCCTGATTGTAGAATAGTCCCTAACCCCCGCCATTCCGCATCACAAGGTTCCATGACCTCTTCCATTACCTGTTGTGCCGCTTTGCTCCCTGCCGCGGTAACTACGCGCGGATAGCAGTTTTTAAAAAATGCTTTTCCTTCTCGGTGTTTTATAATAATAACCGCCAGCGCCGTCACTATTTCCTTTGCCGTAAAACCAGTAATGACACCGGATATACCTTCTCTTACCAGTTCTTCACAAGAAGTTGTACCCATAACTGCATGAACATGTCCGGGATATAAAAAAGCATCGGCACTGCCTTTTAGCGTCTGATATGCTTGCGGCATTGTCTTATTCGCTGTCAGCAGAGAAAAATTTTCAAGATGATTCTGCTTGGCTTTTCTTACAGCAAGACAACTAGCCGGTGTTGTCGTTTCAAAACCTACTGATAAGAATACAACTTGCTCTGTTTTATGTTTTTCAGCATATAGGTATGCATCCATCGGAGAATATACGACTTCCACTCTCGCCCCTTCGCTGCGTGCCTTCGCAAGACTGCCGACTGTACCTGGTACTCGTACCAAATCTCCAAATGTACAAATTGTAACCTGTCGCTTTTGTGCCAAAAAAACAGCTTCATCAATAAAATTTACAGGCGTAACGCAAACGGGACAGCCCGGACCGGAGATAAGTTTTATGTTATCCGGCAAAAGACTGCGTATTCCCAATCTGAAAATTTCATGCGTATGAGTACCACAAACCTCCATAATACGAATTGCAGGTCCGTTGTATGTTTCTATGATTTCTCTTGCTGTCTTTTTTTCATCCTTCATAATTCCTCCATGATACGATCTGTTTCATTCTCATCATTGTTGGTTATTTTAGCAATGGCCAGTCCTGCATGCACCATAACGTAGTCACCGGGATCTAAGTCATCAAGAAGTTCCGCTGAAATTTCACGTTTGGCTCCTGATGCATCAACTAAGGCAATTCCGTCTTTTATTCTTATTACACGCGCTGGTAATCCTACACACATAGTCCCCGTCTCCTTATCTATTCTGTATATACTGCATTGCCGCAACCGCTTGTCCCAGAGAAATTCCCCCATCATTAGGCGGCAGCAGGCTATGCTTCAAAACACGAAATTCATAGTCCTGCAGTCCTTTATCACACATCCGCAGCAACAGCCGGTTCTGAAAAACACCGCCGCTTAGTGCTACTGTTGCAATTCCCGTATCTGCACGAACTTTTTTACAAGCTTTAATAATCATATCTGCCAATATTCTATGAAAAATATATGCTAAACATCCAGTCGGCCATCTGGCCAATATTCCTTCCGCCATATGCCGTACCAATTCATTGGTAGGTAAATAAAATATCCCATTCTGCAATTTCAAATCATACCGATGCAGTAGTTCCGGTTCCTTGTGTTTCCTTTTCCATCTCTCTGCCGCAAATTGCAAAGTCATGGAAGCTTCCCCTTCAA
The DNA here is from genome assembly GCF_900103535.1 of Megasphaera paucivorans. GTDB lineage: Bacteria > Bacillota > Negativicutes > Veillonellales > Megasphaeraceae > Megasphaera_A > Megasphaera_A paucivorans. Next base: position 12,432 of record NZ_FNHQ01000044.1, read on the forward strand.
AAGTTGAGCTTCTGCATATGCCTAAGATAGCACTTACCGCATCAAAAAGGCGTCCGGCACTAGTAGAGCGGATACTGTTTATATGATTATCAGCCATAAAACATTGCGCCATTAGATTATTTTCATCACAAAGCGCTAGTTGTCGTATACTTTTCTCAAAAATCTCACTATTTCCAAACATACTGTACAACATAGATATGGCAATACGCCACCCTTCCTTAACAGCAATATCCCCGCCTCTCTGCATAAATGGTTCTATCGCACCCCGCCGGGTAAACCCAGTATAATCGGCAGTTAATATTTCTCCCCCCCAAATAGTTCCATCTGTACCAAATCCGGTACCATCGAAGGCTACGCCGATAACAGGTTCCGAATACTTATTTTCAGCCATACAAGAAAGTATATGCGCATAATGGTGTTGTACAGAAAATACGGGAAGCCCTAACTCCCCTGCAATAATTGTCGTATTATAACGAGGATGCATATCACAAGCTACTATACTTGGTTTTACTTCCAGCAAGGTCTCCATCCGCACTATTGATTCACGTAACGCTTTCATCGTTCTGACATCCGTCATATCACCTACATAGGGCGATGGGTAAAATAAATTGTTTTTACCAAGGCAAAAAGTATTTTTCAATTCTCCGCCTATCCCCAGAACTTGACCTTTATACTGACGGGAAAGAATAAACGGCAACGGTGCATATCCGCGGGATCGACGAATCATATATGGTTTTCCATCATAAAAATCCATTACGGAATCATCCACACTAAGACGAATTTTGCGATTGTGTGATATGACAAGATCACACATATGTACTACTTCACGCCGTACGTCTATATCCGTACGGCAAATAGGTGCTCCCGATTCGTTAGCACTGGTCATGACAAGAATGTCCGGCATACTCATCTCATCATCATAGGTAAACAGCAATAGCTGCAATGGTGCATACGGAAGCATAACCCCTATCTTTGGATTTCCCGGTGCAATTTGCTGACAAATTTTCCCTCCTGTTTTTTTATCTAATAATACAATGGGTTTTTGATGTCCTGTCAATACCGCTTCTTGATCAGCGTGTATGTCACATTCGGTCCGTACGACATCCAAATTCTTTATCATAACGGCAAACGGCTTTATCGGGCGTTTTTTTAGTCTGCGCAAGCGGCAGACTGCAGCTTCATTCGTAGCATCACAGCTTAGATGAAAGCCCCCGATTCCTTTAATAGCAATAATTCCGCCATTGCTGATAACGCGTCTGGCTTCTGTAATAGCACTGGATCCTCGTTCATGGCGATCCATAAGATATACTTCAGGGCCGCATTTCTTGCAGCACACCGGCTGGGCATCATATCGCCGGGTTTCCGGATGTGTATATTCATATGTACAGTCTGCACACATGGGAAATTCCCCCATACTTGTCCGTTCTCTATCATAAGGCATAGCGTCAAGAATTGTAAGCCGCGGTCCACAAGCTGTACAGTTAATAAAAGGGTGCAAATAACGGCGATTTTTTTTATCAAAAAGTTCTTTTTTACAAGCATCACAAATGCCAATATCCGGTGAAACAAAAATATCTCCTTTTTCTTTCGTGCTCTCTATAATATCAAACGAACTATATGTCTTAACTCCTTCTGCTTTCTCTCTATCAATTTTTAAAATTGCAGCACGCGGGGGAGGATTATGCTGCAATTCATCATAAAAGGACTGCAGCGCTTTCTTTTCTCCTTGTGCCATAATTTCCACATATGACCCCTTATTGCAAACACATCCCCGAATATGATTTGCTGCTGCGGTTCGACTGACAAACGGACGGAATCCTACTCCTTGGACAATACCAAAAACGCGTATCATTTGTGTTGTCCTCACGGCTCTCTTCACATCCTTCCAGATACAGCAAAGTGCGGCAATTCCAAGTACATTCCCATAAAATGCTTTAACGCCTTTCGGAATAAGCCATCGCCTATGACGATATCATATGTCTGATTATCGGCTAACTGGATAAAATCCTCTTCTTCCCGAAGTGCTATATCATACGGTTCCTTCAATGCCGCATTAAGCATAAACCATGAAGCCACTGTAACGGCAGACGCCCCTGCTTCTAACAATTGCTGCCGCAGTGCATTGGCTAAAATTTGCTGATGCACGATCAAAATTTTTTTTCCGGTGAAATCACATACCCAATTTTTTTTCAAAACTGGATATGCAGTCGTATATGGGGTGCCAAATTTTTTTTCTAAATACACGGCAGCAGCCATACCTGCCGGTGCTATAACAAGATTTTTGGCCACCACCCCGGCTTGCTGTATATTACTCAACCCATTTCTCCCATATATAAGAACTCTTGACCAACCTTGTCCGATCAACATGTTCTCAATATGTAAAGGATCTTCTAAACAGGTCATATCGAGAGGTGTAGCTCCAATAACTCCTACCGTCTCCGGTTGTATCGGTCCAGAAGCAGCTGCGAATGTACGAAATAGTTCCAGATAGGCTTTTTCTATTCCCACATCATATAAATTCATACCCGTTGTATCAACCGTCATAACGGGTAATCTCAGTTTTTTTTCTGCCATGCGCCGCAGCGCTTGATAATCTGTTCCAATAACTGCCGGTACCGGCGTACCTACGAAAACCGCAAACATAGCATTTGTATCCGCTGCTGCCGCACACAATTTTTCCACAAGAAGCGTATCCCGGCCAAGAATAGCATCCATATCTCGTAAACCCGCACTAAAAATCGCACTTTTTTTTCCAAACCAGCGCGGTTCATCAAATCCGCAAACATTGCCGGCACATCCGCCGGCATCTACAATAACAACAATTCCTCCCAATCCATAAAATACGGAACAAGCACCTGACTGATCTGGTGCAAAAGGAGAAATGTATTTCCATAGTCCTTTCATTGCAAATCTCCTCCTTCTGTATCTAGTGCTTCCTGCAATTTCTTGAAAAGTTTCGTTACCCCAGCATATCCAAAAGGTTGTTCTTCTTCTGTCCATAAAACATGTACCGCATGAGGATGATAATATGCTGCATCCTTGCCCACGGTAACGTGAATACGATTCCCTGTATCCTCATAATACAACATCGATGGCGATAGGTTGGAAAATACACGGGTATTGGGGCTCAGCGCAGCCAGCTGTTTAAGAAATACATAATCTTCCGTCCCTAAATTACTGTATATTTCAGCAACACAAAGGCCATATCTGACAAGCGCTAACGCTAGTTCAAAAGAATTTCCATTCATCATTTCCCCAACAGCAAATATCACATTTTTATGAGACTGTACAAATTTCGTTACCGCATTCCGTGCCTCTGCAGCATAAATTGAATCATCAATCACTGTTCCTAATGTTTTTGCAAGAATATAATACTGTTTCTGAATTTTGTCTATCTGATACATACGTGTCAGTTCAATACTGGGAATACCCAATTTCTCTTGTAAATCCTGAGCCGCAAGGCGTGATTCCGGATGAAGAATCAGATTAAAATTAGCCGCTGCCATACTTTTGTATTCTTCGATCGTTTTACATCGAGAAAGTTCATTTATCTTTTTAATTCCCATTTGTCGTAAAAGAGGATATATTTCACATTCATTCATCAACGGTGAGAAATATCCTAAAATATTAACCATACTTGCTTGTTTTTCTCTCTTTTCCAAAAGAGAATATACAGCTTGACGTACTGCAACCATAGGCGGTTTACGGCCTTCACGTGTCAATGCATACATATAGCAAGGCACAACAGGTATCCCCACATACATTGCCGCTTTTCGGCATACTCGTTCCATATCCGTCCCTAAAAGAGCATCCACGCAAGTCATACAAATCATGACAACCGTTGGCAGCGTGTCCAATGCTTCACACACTTCTTTTACCGCTTGTGGTATTTTCGTCAAATGGCGGCCTGTCACAATATCGGTTTCATCCATAATATAAAAGAAAAATCGATCACTATACCCACTCATTTCACTAAGTATAGTGGTATTTCTGCCACAACAACCCGGCCCGATAAGAAGCATAACCGATCCCGGAATAGCTAGCCCTGCCCGTTTTACGCCAAATCCCTCTGCTCCGGGAGAATTAAATGCAAGTGCAGCCGGTGAATTATAAATAAGATGCGTTGAAGAAATACATTCTTCTGGAATATTGTTACGGCCTCGTTCTACTAATTCTTTTATAGTAATAGAATAGGGTTTATTCTTCATATCCTGTTTCCTCATGTTCCCATAATACTCGTGCTATTCGTAAAAATATTTTACTAATGGGCAGACTATCATCTCCCTCAATAACAGTTTTTCCCATATCTTCAAACCGAGTTATATCATCATTGCGCGGAACATCTCCAATAATCTCTAAGTTACGCTCTGCCGCAAAACTTCGTACTTTATGTTCCTCATCAACAATATCACGGCGATTCAGTATAATTCCCCGTACGCTGGCATAGCTGCGGTCAGCAAAATTATTTACAGCTTCGTTAATATTATCGGCAGCATATAGCGCCATTTTTTCTCCTGAAGTAACAATAATAACTTCATCAGCATAACCGGCTCGGAGAGGTGCAGCAAAGCCACCGCAAACCACATCGCCTAATACGTCATATAAGACAACATCAGGCTTAAATCGTTCAAAAAGGCCTAAATCTTCCAATAAGCTAAACGTAGCAATAATTCCTCGTCCTGCACAACCTAATCCAGGCGTCGGTCCTCCGGTTTCAATACATAAAACTCCACCAAATCCAATCTTAGAAATATCTTCAATTTGTTCTGGATCTTCATCAAACTCTCGGATATAATTCATAACGGGTTGTACCGGATTTCCCCCTAACAAATTAAATGTAGAATCCGCTTTAGGGTCACAGCCAATTTGAATAACTCGTTTTCCTAGTTTGGAAAACGCTGCCGATAAGTTGCTAGTTATTGTTGATTTACCAATACCGCCCTTACCATATATTGCAATTTTTAACATAATAGTCTCCTTCTGCTTTTATTCAGGCAGTTTTGCATACGTAGTTTTAATACTTACATTAGGAATCATCCCTAATTTTCCGGATAAAGCACTAATTGCCGTCTGCGGGGCATCCATAACAATACTAATGACAGATACCTTCCGCTGCTGGTAAGGAATTCCCATACGCCCAATAATATATTGGCTATATTCGTGCAAAATACTGTTTAACTTAGTGACTGATTCTGGACTGCTAACAATAATTCCAATTAACGCAACTCTGGTTTCCATAGGAAAACACGCTCCTTAAAAAATTAAAACCCCGTACGAAAGTACGGGGATAGCATACGACAAAACTATTCACTCGACTTTCTGCGCAGGAACAACTGTCCTTTGCAAATTCAGTACGATGCATTTATCCATTTTGGTTTACCGTCAGACGAATCTTCAAGTGTACCGTATTTAAGTTAAGTATATCATGGCAGAATACTCTTTTAAAGCAATTTTAACTATTTTCGTTTATTTTCTCTAACAGCCATTCTTTCAAAACAACTGCATTATTACATATTTCATTTTTTGCAGCATAGACAAGCGTTACATTTCCTTCGGCAAGTTTCTCCCGGCATAAGTCAATAAATGAAGATACTTCTGGATTTTTTTCTAATTCCATCACATATGCTTCTTTAAAATCTAAAAAATAATTCTCTCCATGAAACGTTTTTCGCAATTCTTGTGAAGGTGAAATATTTTTAGCCCATAATTCACAATGCAATCGTTCTTTAGTAATACCGCGCGGCCATAATCGATCTACTAAAATCCGGTATCCATCGCACTCATCATAAAATGCATATGCTCGTTTTAATTTAAGTTCACTTATTACCATTGTAGTCCATTCCTTTCTACACTATATATAAAAGAATATCACGAGGAATGAAAAAGCTCAATATCCAGACAAAAAAAACACCAGCATACCATTACGGCATGCTGGCTTTCAATCAGCGGCTTCCTATCCTCCCAGGGCGCTTCCACCCAAGTACTTTCGGCGTTTGCGGGCTTAACTGCTGTGTTCGGCATGGGAACAGGTGGATCCCCGCAGCTATCGCTACTGAATTATTCAGGGTCATACCCTGACAACCACAAAGAAAAGTATCTGCGAATCAAAGGCCATACATAGTCTTGCATACTTGTTTAAGTCAAGTCCTCGGTCTATTAGTACCGGTCCGCTCCATACATCACTGTACTTCCACTCCCGGCCTATCAACCACATCGTCTC
>NZ_FNHQ01000058.1 GCF_900103535.1 Megasphaera paucivorans
TATGAATCAGCTGCCCGATAAAACAGGAATTTCCAAGGAAACATTAAAAGAACTTTTCCACCATCCGGCACCTCCGCCTTCTCCGGAAAACTAATACACAAAAAACAAGGAACCTCTTATATCTAGAGATTCCTTGTTTTTATGCTGTTAAGTTTATCCCCGATGTGTCAATTTACATATATTTTACTTTACTGCAATTGACAGTATGCCATCTATCTTCTATTATAAGTAAAGCTTTTAAATTGACCTCATATAAGGAGTGTTCTCCATGGACTTTTTACAAACATTTATTTTAGCAATTGTACAGGGAATGACTGAACTATTCCCTATCAGCAGTGTCGCCCACAGCGTACTGACTCCGTATGTATTCCATTGGCAGCTGGACAGCGTTTTCTTAAAAGAACATTTTCTGCCATTTGTTGTCATGCTTCATTTAGGAACAGCCATCGCCCTGTTTTTGTTTTTTGGCAGTGATTGGACAGGTATCGTCCGCAGTATAGCCAAAAAAGATAAACAGAATCGAAAACTATTATATTTAATTATTGCCGGTTCTATTCCGGCAGCACTAATCGGCTTCTTTTTAGAACATGCATTGCGCGGTATTTTCAGCAGTGTTGTAAATGCCGGTTTCTTCTTAATTATAAATGGCTGCCTGTTATATTGGGGAGAAAAAATACGGAAACACGGTAAAAAAGAAATTAAGGACTTGACCTACAAAGAAGCCCTGATTATCGGAGCCTTTCAATCCCTTGCCTTAATCCCCGGTTTCTCGCGCTCAGGTGCTACCATAACGGCCGGATTTGCCGCAGGATTAAAACATGAAGAATCTGTTCGTTTTTCAATGTTATTAGCAACCCCTATTATCATCGGTGCCGGTATGCTGGAGGTTCCCAAATTAATGGCCACGGGTATGGGGGACCTCTTCTGGATTGCCGTCATGGGCGGCATTGTTTCCGGATTAGCTGCCTTTTTCAGTGTCTGGATCATGATGAAATGGTTTCATAAAAACGAAATCACTGCGATGAAGCCATTTGCATTTTATTGTTGGATTATCGGTGCATGTGTATTATTCACTTCTTTTTGTCTATAATCAGACACGGGTATTCCTATAATAAATACTGGTATCTCTGTCTTTTATTTTTTTCGCAAAACAGCGCACCTCACGATGAGATGCGCTGTTTATATTGAGCAATGTATGCAATTAAAAAATACAGTTCATAAATTCTGAGTCGTACGTCCCATACTGATACTGTTACAGGAGGCTTCTTTTAAATATTATTCAACATTCTCATAAGCATTTCGACCATCGCATCTGCTTCAAACAAGCGCATACTGACAAATAACCCTATCATTAATATCCGCTTTCCAACTACCTTTCTGAAACAGGACGAAACAATCATAGAAAAAATATGGGATGTATCCTTTACAATTTGCAAGATCATTAGCACCTTCTCTCACTGTACCAGCCTATTCACCCTTATCTAAACAAACCACTCACTTACAGATAAAACATATACCGTATATGCTGCATAAATCCAGATGCATCATGTCTTGAATGCGTTAATTTTGCAGCAAGACGTATCCTTTATGACATTGCATAAATTATAAGGTGAAACGTCTCTGTTGTCTATTATACCATAAAACGCAAGATATTTTACTCCAAATTGATTAATATACTTATATTTTCTTATGTTATTATATAAAAACATAATTTTATCTTTATTTTATATAGAAATATGCTAGCTTATATCCTCATGCGATCCTATTACATAAAAAATTCATTTTAATAAGGAATGCTAAACTACTCTATGATGGTTATTTTCCTCCTGCTGTCCTCTTCATGGATGGGAAAATACCAATAACGCAAAGAATAGTAAATACGAAAAAAGCAAAGCGAATATTTTCCATCAGAAGTTCATTTCCCATGACATTTTCTGTGCTGGTCCGCGATAAAACCAAGGTAACAATAGCTACGCTAAATACTTGTCCAATAAGACGCACTGTTCCCAAAACAGAAGATGCCGTCCCATAAAACGATTTGGGTACTGCACTCATAATGGCATTGTTGTTCGGTGCCGTAAACAAAGAAAACCCGCCCCCGATAATAACAAGACATAGCATAACTGCATAGATAGACTGCCAGGGAACACTAAGAGCCAATCCAGCCAGTCCCAACGCAATACATGCCATCCCGCCGGACGCCAGCACAGAAATACTTACCCGATCTGACAGCGCACCCATTGCAGGAGACAGCAGCGCCATCAAAATCGGCTGGACAAGTAAAATAATGCCCGCATCTCGAGACGTGTACTGCATAATATTTTGCAAATAAAGTGATAAGAGAAAACTAATAGCAAATGTCGCGCTATAATTAAGCATCGCAGCAAAACTAGAATAGGAAAAAACACGGTTATCTAAAAATAGCCGTACCGGCAGCAATGGTTTTGCAGTTTTCATTTGATTCCGGATAAAAAAAGCAAATACTCCCACACCGGCCGCCAAAAAATACTTAGCTGAAAAAGAATCCAATATTTCAGATAACCCATACATGATCATTACCAGGGCTGCTGCATATTCAAAAGATCCTTTATAGTCGATACGGCCGCCTTTATCTGAAATCCATTCGGTTTTCATCGTACCAAAAGTCAAAATAGCCGCAACAGTACTACATACAGCAATAAACAAAAAAATACTCTTCCATGTATAATAATAATTTAAAAATCCACCCAATACAGGCCCTGCAGATAATCCGATATACACGGCAGCAATAACAAGCCCCATCGCCTTACCCCGCCGTTCTTGCGGATAGACTAAAACAATAATTGCCATACTGGTTGCATAAATCATTGCACTGCCTATGCCTTGAATAAAGCGCAGAAATAATAATTCTTCTATAGAATGCACCCAAAAAACCGCGGCAGAAGATACGGTAAAGGAAAGTATCCCGACAAGAAATACTTTTCGTTTTCCTAAAATATCCGCAGCCTTTCCTAACGGCAGTACAAAAATTGTTGATGAAATTAAAAATATTTCCAGTACCCAGCTTAACAAAGACTCTCCGACCCCATATGCAATTCCAATATCAGGTAAAGATAACGTCAATGCACTGCTTGTAAACGGTGCTAAGAAGGAAACTATCATGATAATAACTAAAATTCGGTTCTCATATGAAAAAAAAGGTTTCACAAAAACTCCCCCTCAATTATCAATTCACTATATACTACTTTAGTATGCCCCATGCAGCAAAAACACGAACTTCCCGCTTCGCAGCAGGACGTGATATGGATCGTATTCTTTCTATCTGCTGGACATCCGGTTCAATACCCCAACGATTTCCCTACGATAATAACCGTAATGCGTCCTTTAGTAAATTGACGTTTAATCACTGTAAAATAATTGCAAATCCGTTCTTCTTTTTGGCAATCAACGCAATATCCCAGCGAGGCACAGGGTGTATTTTTTCCTAAGCGTTTAGCATCCAGTGGAGCAGCATACTGCCTTGCCCTTTGTTCTGCTTCATCCAGATTCCTTACAATTTTATTAATTCCAGCTACTATAATTACTTGATCCGGCCCATATATCATTGCCGCGACTCTGCTTCCATTCCCGTCAATATTATACAGTTCCCCTTCTTCGGTCACTGCATTGGTACTACATAAAAACGTATCCGCACTAAACGTTTTTCTATATATTTCTTTTTTTTCAGCAGAGGTAATCCCTTCTCTGTATTTATCAAGAAAACAATAATCCCCATTCCGTAAAAGTGCAATGATGCCCGTCTTAAAAAGCGTAACAGAATCCCCCACGGCCACAGTCGCATGTTCCGCTACTAGTTGCTTTATAGTTTCTTGTAATTGTTCTTCCTCTTCAACATAGATTCCATGAATATTATGTTTTTCAAGATTATGAATTGTCCGTTCGACTTGTTTTTTTAAATACCAGGTAATAGGTGTATTCATATATACTACTCCTTTTTTTATATAATGTATTATATCATATATAGAATCCATGATTAAGCTACCACCCACTACAAAAATCCTCGACTCTCATTAAAACTAAGAAGCGAGGATTTTACTATTGCTATATTCATTCTCTGTGTTGGAAAAAAGCATCCCATATATATTAAAAGTATTAGTATATACGCTAATGCTTTATATTCCATACAATATTCTTCGTGCCGGTTTCTCATTACGTTTTGATTTAGCAATATACAGATTTGTATCTGCTCTCTTTATCCATTCGTGCATATCCATCTCCGGCTGCAACATACAGGCACCTATACTGCAGGTTGTTTTTATGGTTTTATCTTCACTAGTAAAAGAATGTTTTTCTGTATCCCTATATATTTCCGCCGCAAGTTTTCGTGCCTGTTCCTTGGTGATTTGATCTAAATATATTAAAAATTCGTCACCGCCATATCGAGCCGTCCAGCTAGTAGCATTGGGCATTTTGTCTTTTAATAAGGCGGCAAACTCTCTCAATATGGCATCACCGCCTTGATGTCCATAGGTATCATTAATACGTTTAAAATAATTTATATCGATCATAAACAGACATGCCGGGAAATCGGATATACTTTGCTTAAATATTTCCACAGGCAGTCTTTCATTAATAAACCGTCGATTAAATATCTCTGTCAATCCATCTTTAAAAAGTGAATCATTTAATCGTAAAATTGCCTCTGTAAAATTTTCCTCTGTATTGCTGATTATGCTGTTCCAAACACTTTTATGCGTAATATCCTGAAATAATTCAATTGCATATCGGCCGCCTTTATATCGAAAAGGAGTTCCTGTTACCATACAAAATTCATTATTCAGCATTTCAAATTTGATAAGTGTCTTATTTTCACTTAACGCACGCAAGGAAATACAGTTACTGCAAAATCTATTTTTTTCTAAGACATTATAACAAACTGTTGAAGGAGCAACGTTTGTATTATGCCCATTATATATGACTTTATTAAAAATCGGATCTACAATTCTAACTACATCGTATATATCAGATAAAACATCAAGTACACGTTTTATATCATCCAAGCTTTTTTCCATATCTTGTCAACTCCATCGTACACGCATACGTTCCATCTATAAATTATTGTTGAGTATTATCTTTTCCCTTTCCATTGTCGTTTCCCTGACTATGTCCAAAATCAGAATTTCCATCCTGCCCGTTATTGCCGTTATTATTCGTATTGCCGTTATTCCCATTATTTCCCGTACCATTTGAAGAACTACCTGAACTACTAGACCTGTTTCCACTGGTATTGGCAACAGAAGTTAAATGAGATGAAACGGAAGAATATAAACTATCAACTTGACTTTTAATAGAAGAGATATTGTATATCATAAATCCGATAAGAACAATGAGTAATAAAATAATAGCATATTCCGTAAGTCCCTGCCCTTTTTGTTTCATAAGCCATTGTTTTTTCATACGAATCCCTCCTCACATGACACACTATATTTATATGGTTATTATATCATATAAATATAAATTACAATAAATATACTTTTACAAAAATACAAGCGGAACATATCTCCTTCAATAAATTTCCCAAAATGTTTCTTTACCATTTTTTCATAAACAGCTACTTCGCCTATATGATCTGGAAAAGTAAACATAAGCTAGGCAATTAATTCCTCTAGTTTTTCTGATTTCTTTCGATATCTAGATTTTCTGATTTACGATTATCTAATGAAATGCAATATCGAATAACCTGTTGTTGAAGATTTGACAACTCTCTCCGTTCTAACATTCTTAAAAACGGGTAAAACAACAAGCATAAAGGATCTTTCTCTGATATATTTTATTGCATTCTGACAATAAGGTTCTCTTCTTTAAAAAGAAAGTTTAACGTATCCACTGCATCTTTTAGCATATTATAATTAGCATTAAAGATTGACAATACCTAAAGTTGTCAATTGTCAATAAAGCGTCTCCATAAAAATAATCAAAACTACCTGTATAACAGGTAGTTTGCTCTGCGGCTAGAAGCCTTATTACCTGCCTAGGCCGCAAGGGCCTATGGAAAATCCACCAACCGCACTACACTTACCTGCTGCCCCTCTCCGAGGGGCGCTTCTTATTTATAGGGGTTCCCCGTGAATGGATCTACCAGTTCTTTCAGTGTCATTTGGTCACACACCATATCTTCCTGTAACTGTTCTCGGATATATTGTGCTATTACCTTCTGATTTCTTCCCACTGTATCAACGTAGTAT
>NZ_FNHQ01000020.1 GCF_900103535.1 Megasphaera paucivorans
CCCAAGAAAGATGCTGTTAGAGACAAACGATTAGAATACAAAGACAATTGCGATCGCGTGGAAGTAGAACGAGCTTTCAGTTTAGCGAAACGTCGGTTTGGCCTTAGCCAAATCAGAACATATCTGAAAGAAACGACACAGAGTGTGATAGCGCTGTCTATTTTGGCACTGAACCTGAGAAAACTCCAGGCTATTCAGTGTACGCCAATTTTATTTTACCTACAGTTACTACTGTGGAAAGTAAAACGGGCCTTAAAATGGCTGCCGTGTCAAAAAGTGGTTTTTGCGCAGTAGACATTACGTAGATACAATAAGCATGGCGGTTGCTTCTTGTTTAGTTTACGCAGTAATGGTATCATAGTATTTGCAAAAGATTACCTATTCAGGAGGATTTTATGTTTAAACATGTATTATTTGATTTAGACGGAACACTTACTGATTCGCAGGAAGGTATTATCAAATCCGTCGAATATGCACTAGTCAAAATGGGAATAGATACAACAGGGAGACTGGATCCGGATGTAGTTGTCGGACCGCCGTTGATGCACACTTTCATGGAAACATATGGGTTTTCCAGGAAGATAGCCGAGAAAATATATGAATATTTTCAAGAACGGTATTCGACAGTCGGAAAGTTTGAAAATCGTCCATATGAGGGGATACTTGATTTATTAAAATTGCTGCATGAACAGGGGATATATTCGTATTTGGCGACGTCCAAGCCACAGATACATGCACAGGCAATTGTTGAAAAATTTGGATTTTTTCCATATTTGTCAATGATTTCCGGGAGTCAATTGGGAGGTACAGAAGATAAAGCCTTAATGATCAAGCGGGTACTTGACAGTATTGATTCTCCTGATGAAGGAACTGTCGTCATGGTAGGTGATCGCAAATATGATGCTATAGGTGCGCATAATCAACATATACCAGTCATCCTTGTGGAATACGGTTATGGATCTGAAGAAGAACGCAAGGCAAGCAGACCTGATTATATAGCTCCATCTGTAGCCGCACTGACGGATATATTACTTATGCATTGATAAAAAGAAAAGAGGTATATATATGAAATTGGAGGTACATTCTGTTTATAACGGTTTTCGTGTGGATCGTTCCATGTATGTAGAAGAAATACATAGTCAGGCTTATAGCTTAACTCATGTAAAGTCAGGAGCACGGGTTTTATATTTGGCCAATGATGATGATAACAAAGTTTTTTCTATTTCTTTCAAAACGCCGCCAACGGACAGCACGGGAGTACCGCATATTTGTGAGCATTCTGTACTTTGTGGTTCACGTAAATTTCCGCTTAAGGAACCCTTTGTCGAACTTGTCAAAGGATCATTGAACACCTTTTTGAATGCCATGACGTTTCCTGATAAAACAATGTATCCGGTAGCCAGCCGCAACGCAGCTGATTTTAAAAATCTTATGGATGTCTATTTGGATGCTGTTTTTTTCCCAAATATGCTAACGGATGAAGAAGTACTGATGCAGGAAGGCTGGCATTATGATATGGATGCTTCTGATGCTCCACTGACCTATCGCGGAGTAGTTTATAATGAAATGAAGGGGGCATTTTCTTCTCCAGATGCACTGATGGAACGACATGTCATGGAAAATCTTTTTCCCCAAACGGCATATGGAGTAGAGTCCGGCGGGGATCCAGATGATATTCCGAATTTGACACAGCAGGCTTTCGTGGCATTTCATGCCAAATTTTATCATCCTTCTAACAGTTATATTTTCCTTTATGGAGACATGGATATAGAAAAAACGCTGGAGTTTATAGATGGCGAATATCTTAGTAAATTTGATTGTATAGAGGTAAACTCGGAAATATACCGTCAAGTTCCTGTGCCTAGCACGGTAAAGTCATACCCGTATGGCATTGCTTCTGATGACAATGAAGAAGGGAAGACATTGCATACGCTGACATATGTTATTGATGATGCACTGAATCCAACAGTGGGACTGGCTTTTAAAGTACTGACCTATGTCTTGCTGCAATCTCCGGCTGCTCCTCTCAAAAAAGCATTGCTTGATGCGGGGGTTGGTAAAGATGTATCTGGTGATTTTCAAGATGGTATTCTTCAGCCGGTTTGGTCGGTGTCTGTGAATGGTTCTGAAAAAGAAGCGCAGGAAAAAATTATTCCTGTTGTACAAAACGTGTTGACAGATATGATTAAAACAGGGATTGATAAGACCCTGCTTATCGGAGCTTTGAACCGTACGGAGTTTACGCTGCGTGAAGCAGATTTTGCGGGTCGTCCCAAAGGCCTGATTTATGGAATCCGCTGCATGGATACATGGCTTTATGGGGGAGATCCTTTAGATACGCTAGCCTATGAAAATGATTTACAGGTATTGCGCCAAGGCATTGAAACCGGATATTATGAACACCTTATCGAAAAGTACATTTTAAAGAATCCGTATCATGCTTTGATTACCATGGTTCCGGAAAAAGGTTTTACAGAACGACATGATCAGGAAATCGCAGATTCATTGGAAGCATATAAAGCAGCATTGTCAAAAAGTGAAATTGATCATATTGTAGCCAAATCTCAAGCGTTAAAACAACGGCAAGCAACACCGGATTCCGCAGAAGCGTTGTTGTCTATTCCTACATTGCAGCGCAGCGATTTGGAATCGAAAGCAGAAAATGTAGTATTTCAAGTCGAAGACATGAGTAATATTCCTGTTTGCTATGTGCATGATGTTACAAATGGCATTGCCTATGTAAATGCATACTTTGATTTATATGGTTTTTCACGGGAAGAGTTATCTTATATATATCTTTTAAGTGACCTGATTGGTGATCTGGATACAACTTCCCACAGCTATGGCGAATTGGCATCGCAGATTGATTTATATACGGGGGGAATGGATTATAGCGTGTCCGCATATTCTGATATTCAGGATAATGAAGCATATACGCCTGTATTCCAGATAAAGACCAAAGTGTTAAGTCAAAATATCTCTAAACTGTTAGATTTGATGAAAGAGATTTCCCTGAACACGACATTTACTAATGCACAGCGTCTGCGGGAACTTATTGAAGAGACAAAATCCGGATGGGATATGGATGCGTTCCGTCGTGGTCATGTTATTGTGATGCATAGGGTATTGTCTTATCTTTCGGCTGTAGAGGGATTTTGTGATGCCGGAGAATTTTCTTATTATGAATTTATTACGGCAGCAGCTAAACAAGCAGGTCAAGATATAACGAAAATAGCTGACGGCTTGTCCCATGTTATGAAAAAGATATTTACCCAGTCTCGTATGACATTGGAAATTACCGGCAGTGAAGAAGATAAGGAAGTAGTCAAGAAACTTCTGCCGGCATGGCTTGCACAGATGCCTTTGGGAGAGAAGAATACAGTACTTTGCGACTTTTCTTGTAATAAGAAAAATGAAGGAATCATGACCAGTGGTAAAGTGCAGTATGTTGCTAAAGGAGGAAATTTCCGCCAGCACGGTTTTTCCTATACGGGGTCACTGCAGGTGTTGGAAACAATCTTGCAGTACGGATACTTGTGGACAAAAATTCGTGTTCAAGGCGGCGCATATGGTGCTTTCGCTAAATTTTATACGAATGGGGATATGGTTTTATGCTCGTATCGTGATCCTAATTTAAAGGATAGTATCCAAGTATATAACGAATTAGCGGAATATTTGTCTGCTTTTGATGTTTCAGAGCGAGAAATGACTAAATATGTTATTGGTACATTAAGCCGCATTGATATTCCTTTGACACCGTCTTTGCGGGGAGCTAAAGCTATGAACCGGTATTTCACGGGAAACACACAGGAAATGGCACAACAACGCCGCGATGAACTCTTGGCAACGACAGTTTCTGATATTCGGGCATTGGCACCATTAGTTAAAGCAGCTATGGCGGATAATTGCTTGTGTGTTATGGGAAATGAAACTGCCATTCGTCAGAATAAAGAACTGTTTGGAGAGCTTATTTCGTTGCCGGATTAAGAGGTGGGCATATGCGAGGTCGTTTTGCACCGAGTCCGACAGGGTATATGCACTTGGGGAATGTTTGGACTGCGTTTCTTTGCTGGTTGCAGGTACGACGCCACAGTGGTACCTTAGTGTTGCGCATTGAAGATATTGATGAACAGCGTTCAAAGAAAGAATATATGCAGGCATTGCTTTATGATCTGCACTGGCTGGGATTGGATTGGGATGAAGGTCCGGATATAGGGGGAATGTATGGTCCCTATGTGCAGCAGGAACGATATGATTTATATGAACGGGCATTATGTTACTTTCAACAGTTACAACTGATGTATCCTTGCTATTGCAGCCGGGCTCGGCTTCAATCTGTTGGAAGTGCTCCTCATATAGGTGAACTAAGTGTTTATGATGGACATTGTTATGGCATGAGTGAAAAAGAAAAATGTAAAATGACTAAGGATCCATCTTGGAGAATTCATGTTCCCGCACTGAATATTTCGTTTACTGATGGAATTTTAGGGTCGCAGAAGGAAAACTTAGCGGATACGTGCGGTGATTTTATAGTACGCCGCGCTGATGGAATGTATGCGTATCAACTGGCAGTCAGTGTTGATGACGGAGCGATGGGTATTACCCATGTCGTCAGGGGACAGGATCTGTTGTCTTCAACAGCACGACAGATATGGCTGCTGCGTCTATTGGGATATGATGTACCGCAATATACCCATGTACCCATGCTGGTAGATGAAGAAGGAAATCGGTTGTCAAAACGGCAGCGGGGAATTACAGTGCGCCAGCTTCGAGAACAAGGTGTAGCGGCTAATGAAATTTTATCATATTTGGCGTATCAGGGCGGACTTATTGAACACTATGAGAACTATGATAAAACGCAGTTGCTGCAATATTGCCGACTTGATAAACTGACACCTCATACAATTTTGATCCATTCAAATTTGCGCCAGTATATTCGATAGTATCGAAAAAATAGCAGTATATATAAGAAGGTATTGAAAGTCACTATGTGCAGACATGGTGACTTTTTTTGTATACATAAAAGTTTTTTTCTATTTTTTCCTATTTATGTTGTCATATAGTGGGAAATTGTGGTAAAATGTGGTAAAAAGTAGTGAAAGGAGATGACAGCATTATGTTTATGGGTGAACATTCGCATACAATTGACGCGAAAGGTAGATTGATATTGCCGGCTAAGTTCCGTGAAGAATTAGGCAGTTCGTTTATTGTTACCCGTGGACTGGAAGGCTGTCTTTCCGTATATACCATGGAATCGTGGACCGATTTTGCGCAGGCCATGCAGAAATTTACTACTTCAAAAGGGAATGTACGGGCTTTTAAGCGCTTTGTTTTTGGCAGTGCCGCCGAAGTGGAATTTGACCGACAGGGACGTATTCTTATACCTGGAAATTTACGCGAATATGCTCATTTGGAAAAAGAAGTCGTTGTATTGGGGACAGGAGACAAAGTCGAAATTTGGAGCAAAGCCGTATTTGATGAATATAATGCGAAAACAGTACCGGAAATGGAAGATATTGCGGAAACACTGGATAATTCTTTTGACATTAACTTTTAGGAGGCTCTATGGAATTTCATCATGTGAGCGTCCTGCTCAATGAAATGATAGATAATATTATAGGTGATCCCAATGGAGTATATGTAGACTGTACTCTTGGCGGCGGCGGCCATTCCAGGGCGCTTGCCGAGCGATTGTCCGATCAGGCAACACTTATTGGTTTAGATCAAGATAGCGATGCCATAACTGCAGCTGTAAATAAGCTGGAAGGCACTGCATGTCGATTTATTCCGGTGCAACGTAATTTTCAGGATATTGGAAATGTTCTTGATATGCTTTGTATTGAAAAAGTTGACGGAATTATGTTTGATTTAGGCGTATCCAGTTATCAGCTGGATACACCGGAACGAGGATTTTCTTATATGCAGGATGGTCCTTTGGATATGCGGATGAATCAATCACAAAAACAGAGTGCGTATGATGTGATTAATACATATAGTGAAGCGGATTTATACCGGATTATTAAAGATTACGGAGAAGAACGGTGGGCTAAGCGGATAGCGTCTTTTATTGTGGCGTCTCGAAATGAAAAGCCGATATGCCGGACAGAGGAACTTGTAAGAATAATTAAGAAAGCCGTACCCGCGGGTGCTCGTAAGGATGGACCGCATCCGGCCAAAAGAACTTTTCAGGCGATTCGAATTGAAGTAAATGATGAATTGGGAATTCTTAAAAATACATTTGAAACAGCGGCAGAGCGTCTTAAAACAGGCGGTCGTATTGCGGTTATTACCTTTCATTCACTGGAAGATCGTATTGCTAAACAGACCTTAAAGCGGATGGCGACTAACTGTATTTGTCCTCCGGGTATGCCTGTATGTACTTGTAATCATCATGCTATTTTGAAGGTATCTCGTCATGCTATTGAACCGGGAGATAAAGAGTTGGAATGCAACCCGCGTGCGCGAAGCGCAAAATTGCGTGTTGGGATTCGGATATAATATACCAGACGTATATAGATATATATTTTATAATTTGATCGGATGTGGTATAATATGCTAGCCAGAAAAGCAGGTTATTATAATTATCAAAACCAAGGCACGCGGACAATTGCTGTTCATTATACCGGAGATGCCGCATACGGTACGAGAGCGGAGGAACGCAAATTTTCCCAGGTTTTGTGGAAAACATTTGCTTTGATTGCTATTATAGGTATCTTGCTTTTGGCACATGTGGCTATTTCAGCAGCCGCAGCGAATAGTGGGTATAATTTGATGCGGGAAAAACAACAGGTACAACAATTTTATCGTGAAAATGTGGATTTACGATTGGATATTGCCAAAATGGAATCGCCGGACCGGATTTATTCTACGGCGACGCAAAAATTGGGAATGGTTGCACCCGGACAGGTGCTGTACGGCCCTTCATATGCAAAGAGCAGCGTGGGAAAACACGCAGGTAAATAGAGCAATATGAGCAGCCTTTTTCCGTAAGGCTGCTATTTGCATTTTTTGAAAATAGCTTGATTCAAACCGAAATCAGTTGTTTAGGAGGAATTTATGATGAAAACAATAGGAGAACTTTGTAAGATAATTAATGGAATATATAATATTAAAGGTAATGTCGAAAAGAAAATTACGGGGATTTCTTCTGACTCCAGAAAAATAGAAGCAGGCGATTTATTTATCTGCCTGCCTGGAGTACATGTTGATGGATCTGTTTTTGCCAAACAAGCAGTGGAAAAAGGTGCTGCTGCTGTGTTGACCACCAAACATCTGGATTTGCCGCCGCAAGTTGTACAAATTACAGTACACAATATTCATGAAGCGATGGAAGATGTTGTTCCGTATTTTTATGATTATCCAGGTAAAAAAATGCGTATGATAGGAGTTACAGGAACAAATGGAAAAACGACAACGACGCATATTATTGCTCATATTTTGCGTAGTGCCGGATATCATGTCGGTGTTATTGGAACGATTCATGCCCTTATTGACGATGAAGAATTGCCTATTCATAATACGACTCCGGATGTTGTAGAATTACAACAATTTTTATCGCTTATGTATGAAAAAGGAATTACCCACGTGGTTATGGAAGTATCGAGTCATGCTTTAGATATGAAACGTGTGGCGGGGTGTGAATACGATACTGCGGTGTTCACGAATTTGACACAAGACCATTTGGATTATCATAAAACCTTTGAAAATTATTTGGCAGCTAAGGAAAAGCTTTTTCAAGGATTAAGTTCTGGTGAACATGTTAAAGATAATAAGACTGCAATTGTTAACATTGACGATCCTTATGGAAAAGATATTCTCGGTGTTTGCAAATGCAAGGTATTGACCTATGGAGTTGAAAAGGAAGCAGATCTTAAGGGTGCTAACTTGAAAGTAGAGTTAAAGAGTTCTTCCTTTGATGTGACGGGACCATTTGGAAGTGTTTCTCTCCATATGCAGATTACAGGATTATTTAATGTATACAACACCTTGGCAGCTATTGGAGCTGCCCATGCAGAAGGGGTTTCTACAGAAATTATTGACAAAGCGATCCAAACCTTTCATTCTGTGCCAGGACGTTTTGAACTTGTAGAAGAAGGACAAGATTTTGCAGTTATTGTTGATTATTCGCACACTCCGGATAGTTTGGAAAAAGCACTTACAACAGCGCGAGCAATGAATCCGAAACGGATTATTGCCGTATTCGGATGTGGGGGGGATCGAGACCGGACAAAACGTCCCATTATGGGCCGCATTGCTGCAGAATATGCAGATATTCCTATCGTTACATCTGATAATCCTCGGTCAGAAAACCCGGAAGATATTGTTAAAGAAGTAGAAAAGGGTGTACTGGAAGGATTAAAAGAAGGACAACATCATGAAGTTATCGTAGATAGGCGATCAGCCATTTGCCGAGCTGTAGCAATAGCTCAAAGCGGGGATATCATTTTGATTGCCGGAAAAGGTCATGAAACATATCAGATTTTGAACAGCGGGACTATTCATTTTGATGACCGTGAGGTAGCTCGTGACGCGATAAAGGGGAGATGAACATGGCAGCCTTTACGATACAAGAAGTTGAGAAAGCAACAGAAGGAACAGTATCATATCCAATTCAAGATGAAATGTTTTTTTCTAAAGTAGAAACGGATACAAGAAATATAGGTCCCGGATCGTTATTTGTTGCGCTGAAAGGTGAAAAATTTGATGGGCATGACTTTGTATGCCAAGCGCGTGATAATGGGGCGACCGGTGCAGTTGTACAGGAATATAGAGAAGAATATAAGAAAGATAATTTTGCTGTTATTCTTGTTGCCAACACAGTAACCGCATATCAGGGATTAGCAAGGTTCCATCGGCGGCGTTTTGATATTCCCATTGTGGCTGTAACGGGCTCTGTGGGTAAAACGACAACACGTAATATGATTGCGTCTGTTTTGGCACAGAAATATACTGTTTTGCAGACAGAAAAAAATTTTAATAATGAAATTGGGTTGCCGAAGACATTGCTGCAGTTAACGGAAAATCACGGTGCTTGCGTTGTGGAAATGGGAATGCGCGGACTGGGACAAATTGCTGATTTAGCGGCTGTAGCGGAACCGACGGTTGGCGTTGTGACTAATGTGGGAAAAAGTCATATTGAACTGCTGGGATCTCAGGCCAACATTGCCAAAGCGAAAAGTGAACTAGTCAAAGCTCTGACGGAAAATGGGGCGGCAATTTTAAATCAGGATGATCCGTATACTGCGGCCATGGCTGATTTGTGCAAAGGAAAAGTTGTCAGTTTTGGCTTGGGTAATGATGCTGTTATACAGGGAAGCCGCATTTTTATGGATGAGCAGGGTGTACATTTTACGTGCCGCTGTTTTGATGAAATGTTTGACGTATTGATTCCATCTCTGGGAGAA
Source organism: Megasphaera paucivorans (assembly GCF_900103535.1). Taxonomy (GTDB): domain Bacteria; phylum Bacillota; class Negativicutes; order Veillonellales; family Megasphaeraceae; genus Megasphaera_A; species Megasphaera_A paucivorans. Next base: position 9,405 of record NZ_FNHQ01000020.1, read on the forward strand.
CATAATGTTTACAATGCGTTGGCGGCTATTTCTGTAGGTCGGATACTGGGGCTTTCAGATAGAAAAATGCAAAAAGGACTGCTTGAGTATCAAAGCGAAGCAATGCGGCAGGAATTGATACGTATTGGATCGTATACGTTTATTAATGATGCGTATAATGCCAATCCTGCGTCGATGCAAGAAGCGGTCAGAACTCTTGCAAAACTTGGAAAAGGTCGTAAAATTGCTGTTCTTGGTGATATGTTAGAGCTGGGTGATTGGGCGCAGAAGGAGCATGAAAAAATTGGTATTGAAGCCGCTGCATTAGGGATTGATGCGATAATAGCGTTGGGACCTCTTGCTGAGTATATTGCATCGGCAGCTGAAAATGCTGGAATGATCGAAGTGCATACAGTAGAAAATCATGCAGCAGCGGCATCTTGTTTAAAGCATATCCTTCAGCCGGGAGATACCGTTCTTCTTAAAGGATCACGAGGAATGGCGATGGAGAAGATACTGCCTTATTTTGAAAGGAAGTCATGTGAATGTTAAATACGCTGATCTATGGATTTGCAGTCAGCTTGGTCATAGCACTGGCATTAGGTCCATTTGTTATACGGGAATTAAAATCCTTTCACGCTCGTCAATCGGAGCGGGAAGAAGGACCGGCGAGCCATAAAATAAAAGCGGGGACTCCAACTATGGGAGGCGTTTTAATTTTAACGGCTTTAGTGGTATCTTGTTTGGTTTTTGATCCGCTGGATCTGCGTAAGGGATTGGCCCTGTTTTTGACATTAGGTCATGGAGCAATTGGTTTTTTAGACGATGGAATCAAATCATTGAAGCATCGGAACTTGGGTCTTACGGCAAAGCAAAAATTGATCGGGCAGTTTATTATGGCAGCAATGTTCTGCGGTATCTTAAAAGTATATTTGGATTTTCCTACGACGTTGTGGATACCATTTACAAACTGGCATATTGAAATTGGTATATTCTATTACTTGTTTGTCTTTGTGATGATAGTCGGAACGAGTAATGCCGTGAATCTTACCGATGGACTAGATGGTTTGGCAGCCGGTTCTTGTGCAATTACTTCTGTGGCGTATGTAGTTATTGCTGTGGCTTTGGGATATATTAATTTTGCCGTATTTTGCGCAGCTATGGCCGGAGCTTGTTTAGGATTTTTATTTTATAACCAGCATCCGGCAAAAATGTTTATGGGTGATACGGGTTCCTTGGCATTAGGGGGAGCATTGGCGGCAATGGCAATTCTTACGAAAACGGAATTGCTTCTTATTATAGCCGGCGGTTTATACGTGATTGAAGCATTATCGGTAATTATACAGGTTACTTCCTTTAAGACTCGGGGGGTACGTGTGTTTAAGATGAGTCCGATCCACCATCATTTTGAATTATCAGGGTGGAGTGAAGTGAAAGTTGTTACGGTTTTTTGGAGTTTTTCAGCAATAATGGCAATTATTGCCATTATTATTGTATTGTCCACGACTAATTAATAATTAAAAGAGGCGTTTTCAATGAGTATAATGGATTTTTCTGGTAAGACTGTACTGGTTATTGGTGCTGGAATCAGTGGCAAAGCTGCAGCACGTGTATTGGCTGGACATGGTGCATCAGTTATTTTAAATGATATGAAGAAAATTGATGCATCGGAAGAACCGTGGACGATTCTTGCCGCATCGGGTGTGAAGCTTGTTTTTGGCAGCCAGGAAACGTCTCTTCTTGATACAACGGATATTGTTGTACCTTCTCCTGTTATTTCTCCGGAAATTCCTATTATGCGGGAAGCGGTAAAAAGAGGGATCCCTATTTGGAGTGAAGTAGAAGTAGCGAGCCGTGTTACGGATGCAGATATCCTCGGAGTGACGGGTACTAATGGTAAAACGACTACGACTACGTTGCTTGGAAAAATTATGGAAGCAACTGGACGACATACTGTAGTAGGCGGCAATATTGGTATTGGACTTTCGGAACAAGCAGCGGATTTACCTGCAGGAGATGTGGTTGTTGCAGAACTTTCCAGTTTTCAACTTGAAAATACCCAGACACTTAGACCTAAAGCTGCTTGTGTACTGAACATTACGCCAGATCATATGGATCGGCATCATACAATGGAAGCGTATGCTGCTGCAAAAGAACGTATTTTTCGTAATCAGACCAAACAGGAAACCGCTGTTTTGAATTATGATGATCCACTGGTCAGACAAATGGAGAAGAATATACAAAGTAGGATTTTATATTTTTCAACAAATACAGAAGTTCCTGCGGGTGCTTTCTTGCGAAATGAAGAATTGATTCTGAGAATCAATGGCAGCGATACATGTATATGCCGGACGAATGAACTGAAATTATTCGGCAAGCATAATATTCAAAATTGTTTAGCTGCTTTTTTGATTGCATATGCTGCGGGAGCACCGCTTGCGGTTATTCGTAAAGTTCTTAAAGAATTCAGCGGAGTGGAACATCGCATTGAATTTGTACGTACGATTCAAGGAGTTCCATATTATAACGATAGTAAAGGAACCAATACGGATGCATCTATTAAGGCATTGGAAGCGTTTTCCGGACATGTTATTCTTATTGCCGGGGGACATGATAAAATGACTCCTCTTGATACATTCATGCAGCTGGCAGCAAAAAAAGTGGATATACTGATTTTAGTCGGTGAAGCGGGCGACCGATTTGAAAAAGAGGCTCGCAAGGCTGGGGTGAAAACTATTTACCGCGCCGGGTTTGATATGGAAAAGGCCGTAGGAATGGCTCGAAACATGGCAGCGGCACCACAAGTAATATTGTTGTCACCTGCGTGTTCCAGCTACGATATGTATGACAATTTTGAACAGCGCGGCGACGATTTTAAACGAATTGTCTGGTCGCTATAGTATGTAGTATAAGCTGAAGTGAAAATAGGGAGGAAGAGGCATGCGTCGTGTCATTATATCCGGTGGAGGAACAGGTGGTCATATCTATCCCGCGATTACCATTGCCAGATCTATTGCAGATATTGAACCGACAGAGTTTTTATATGTGGGTTCTAAAGTTGGCTTGGAAAATACGCTGATACCTAAAGAAGGGCTGCCTTTTGTCACGCTGGATGTACGAGGATTGGAACGAAAAATATCTATTCGCAATATGGTTACATTGAAAAAAACTGTTGGCAGTATGGTACAAGCCCGATGGTTATTACATAAATTTAAGCCACAAGTCGTTATTGGAACCGGAGGATTTGTTTGCGGTCCGGTACTTTTAGCGGCTAGTTTAAGCGGGATACCCACACTTATTCAGGAACAAAATGTTATTCCGGGTATTACCAATACAATTTTAAGTAAATTTGTCGATGTTGTGGCACTCGGTTATGAAGAAGCTTCTGGCCGTTTTAATCAAAAAACAAAATTGGTAGTTACCGGAAATCCTGTCCGTAAAGATATTTTAACTGTATCTAAAAAGACAGGACGGGCTTTTTTGGGATTAGATCCGGGAAAATTTACAATTTTGGTTGCTGGTGGCAGCCGTGGTGCTCGTACAATTAATACAGCCATGGTAGAAGCGCATCAGTACTTTAAAGATGATCCGGATATACAGATTTTACATGTGACGGGAAATGCTGAATATGAACAGGTTGTGGAACAACTTCCGGGAATTAGTGAAAAAGGGAAGTATGGTTCAGGGAGTTATATTATTCCATATCTTCACCATATGCCAGAAGCACTGGCAGCGGCGGATCTAGCGGTATATCGTGCGGGAGCAGTGGGATTGGCGGAATTGACTGTACGAGGACTGCCTTCCATATTGATACCCTATCCCTATGCAGCCGAAGATCATCAGCGATATAATGCGCAGGCTTTGGTCATGTGCGGTGCTGCAAAAATGATTTTAGATAAGATGCTTACAGGACGGGAACTTATTGAAGAAATCGTTCATTTAAAAAACGATCCTGTGGCTTTGAAACGAATGGCTGAAGCCAGTAAGTCTTTGGGAAAGCCTAAGGCTGCATATGATATCGCAAAGTTGGCATTGTCCATCGCACGCGACTCAAAATAAAGGGAGTGCATACACATGTTGAATACTGTGAAAAAAGTACATTTTATAGGAATAGCCGGCGCCGGTATGAGAGCGATTGCGAATGTTTTGCTGCAAAAGGGATATTATATTTCCGGGTCTGATGTAAAGCAATCCGCTATTACAGAACGATTCGCTCAGCAGGGCGCACGTATTTGTATTGGACAGAAACCGGAAAATCTGCAAGATGCAGAACTGGTTGTTGTTTCTTCGGCAATTCACGAAGATAACGTAGAACTGCAGGAAGCACATAGGCGTAATATACCCGTTATCCATCGATCCGATGCATTGTTGGATATTATGAGCTGGGGAAAGGGAATTGCCATAGCTGGAGCACACGGAAAAACAACTACATCCTCTATGCTGGGACAGATTTTTGTAGAAGGGGGAACAGATCCGACTGTTGTCATTGGAGGAGAAGTAGATTACCTTCACGCTAATTCTGTATTAGGAAAAGGCGAATATGTCATTGCAGAAGCTGATGAAAGTGATGGATCCTTTGTAAAATTTAACCCTTATATTGCAGTGGTTACTAATATTGATGCCGACCATATGGATCATTACGGCTCTTTGGATAATGTCATCAATGCGTTTAAGGTTTTTATACAGAAACTTGACCCAAAGGAAGGAATGGCAGTTCTTTGTTTTGACAATGAACATATCCGCAATCTGGCCCCTGCCTTAAACCGCCGTTATATATCCTACGGAATAGAAAATCAGGCGGACTACACAGCAGATCATATCCATTATGAAAAAGGCCGACTTTGTTTTGATGTGTATCATCATGATAAAAAAATGGGAACAATGAATCTTTTTGTGCCGGGACGCCACAACGTGCTGAATACATTGGCTGCTGTTGCAGTAGCGGATGCTTGTGGTATTCCTTTTGAAAAGATCTCAGAAGCCATGTCGCATTTTCATGGAGCAAAACGCCGTTTTCAGACGAAAGGGTATGTTGGCGATGTTTGGGTCGTTGATGATTACGGACATCATCCTGCTGAAATTAATGCCACGTTAACGGCCGCTAAAGATATAGGAACCCATCGTATTGTCTGTGTATTTCAACCGCACCGGTATACGCGAACGCAATTACTGGTGGATCGTTTTGGCGGAGCATTTAAAAATGCAGATTTGCTTATTGTTACAGATATATACAGCGCTGGCGAAACACCAATTCCGAATGTAACTGGAGAAATTATTGCCAATAAGGTTGTTGAAACAACAGGACAAGAGGTTTTGTATATTCCTAATAAAGAAGACGTAGTAGAATATTTGAAAAAATTTGCTCAACCGAAAGAAATGATTATTACTATGGGGGCTGGCGATATTTACCGTGTGGGAGAACAATATATTGCTGAATCAAGCGGTGAAGATACGAGCAATATTGATGTAAAAACTAAAAAAATTGCCGTTGTTGTCGGCGGACCTTCGACGGAAGCTGCTGTCTCTCGTAATACAGGCGGGGCGATTGCCAAAGCTCTCATTTCTAAAGGATATCAAGTTACCGTAATGGAATTGAATCCACATATGCTGGCCCAACAGCTGATAGATGAAAAAATTGATATTGTATTTAATGCACTGCATGGCCGGTATGGGGAAGATGGTCTGATACAGGGATTATGTGAAATGATGGGAATTCCGTATACTGGCTCCGGAGTTATGGCCAGTGCTGTAGGCATGAATAAAGTGATGAGCAAATGTGCTTTTCAAGGTGCAGGAATTGCTACCGCACCTTTCTCGTATTACTTTGAAAATCAAGGGTTAGATACTATCGCTGAAGATATTACGAAACGATTTGGTTTTCCTGTGGTTATAAAATCCGCAGGGCAGGGGTCGAGTATCGGTACTGTTATTGTCGATGCACAAACTAAAGTTAAATCGGCATTAGTGGAAGCGTTTAAATATGGAAAATCACTGATTGCAGAGTCTTTTATTGATGGGGATGAATTTACTGTCGCGGTTATGGATAATATGGTATTCCCTGTTATTCAAATTGTATCGAGTACTGGTAAATACGATTATTATTCAAAATATACACCTGGGGTGACAAAACATCTCTGTCCAGCGCCGATTTCGGAAAATTTGACAAAAAAAATGCAGGATTTAGCAATGCAAGTCTTTCATTTATGCCATTGCAATGGTGTAGCACGTGTCGATTTTATGACGGATGCAGGGGAAAATCCTTTTGTTTTGGAAATTAATACCGTTCCAGGAATGACCAGTACAAGTTTGGTTCCCGATGCAGCAAGAGCCATGGGAATATCCTTTGAAGAATTATGTGAAAATATATTGCTGGAAGCAGCAGTTGGTAAATTTTAATTATAATGTTGGTGAGATTTTGTGATGAAAAATGATGAGAAAGATATCTTTTCTATTCCAATACTGAATACGGATGATGTACAGTCTCATCAGGATGTGTCGGAGACGTTGCTGCCTCAGGATAAATTTATTCCTCCGGAAGTACCGGACGACCCGTTGAGAAAAACTGTTTCTGATGGAGCAGAAACAGAACAGCCGCATAAGGAGCAGATCGAGGCTAAGAGCGTACTGCATTCCGGCAAATACAAAAAAAAACGGCGGACAGGAGACTTGCAGCACCGGTATCGGTTATTTGTTATACTGGCGGTCATATTGGTTTTTTTACTGTGGCTTCTTTTGCGTTTTTCTCCGGTATCCTTTGGCCGTGTGATTGTAGATGGCAACAGTACTATGTCAAATGAGGCTGTTTACCGCAGCTGCGGCATTGTCGGTCCCGTTAATGTAGTTCAATTGTCACCAGATACAATGAAGGATAATCTGAGCAATGATCTGCGTGTTGCACGAGTTGAAGTAGTACGCGAGTTTCCTGCGACGATTCACGTTACCATAGAAGAACGCAAGCCTATAGCTGTTATGACGACGATGTATGGTTTTGCGTATTTGGATGCTAATGGTGTAGTTATTCAGCTGGGACAGAGAATTAAGGGCATATCTGTGCCTCTTTTTACAGGTAAAAAAATGGACACACTCCTTTTGGGAGATGTTATAAAAAATGGTTCGGTTCGGGATTCTTTGACATATTTACAGAATCTATCTCCTGAATATTTAAATCAAGTAGCGGAAGTAAATGTGGGAAATCCGGATAAGATTACGGTATATACATCGGATTCTATTCCTATCTACTTAGGAAATGGCGATCATCCGGAACAACGAGCTCATATTACAGAGGAACTGCTGCAGGAGGTCAAAAATAACCGTTTATCTGTTGCGTATATTGACAGTGATGTTCAAGCACCTCTGGTGAAGAGTAAATAGAAAGGAAAGACTGTGAGAGTACAAGAAGGAAAAATTGCGATTACGTTTGCCTGCGTATTATTGGGAATCATGCTGGTTACACAATATAAAGCGGCACAGAGCGTACTGCCTGTCACTTCGCAGCGTGCGGACGAACTTATTTCCAAGGTCAGGGACTTGGAGGCTGACAATAAGTCTCTGAAGAAACAAATCAGCGAACTTGGTGGGGATAAAGACACGCAATTACAGGAACTTCGCTATGATGCGGGAGTTTTGCCTGTAGAAGGGCCTGGTATTATCGTGACGCTGGATGATAGTACGCAGCCTAAAATGCAGGGGACTAATCCTAATTTATATATTATTCATGATGAAGATTTACTGCGTATTGTCAATGAACTCCGGGCTGCAGGGGCAGAGGCATTATCAATCAATGGGCAGCGATTGATTGGTACATCGGAAATTCGATGTGTAGGGCCTAACATCAATATTAATGGTAAAATATTATCACCGCCCTTTGAAATCAAAGCTATCGGTGATATGCATTCGTTATCAGGAGCACTTAATCTGCGTGGCGGAGTCAAAGAAAGCTTAAAATATTGGGGAATTGAATTGCAAATCCGAAAATTGGAAATGATCGTTGTTCCTGCATATGAAGGCGCATTCCGTCACGAATATGCTCGTATTTCCAAAAAGGAGGCAGATAATTCATGATATATCCGATAATCGGTATGGCTATGGGGATATGCATAGGCATTATAATGCCTGATTTGTCTGTTTCTCCTGATATGGCAAAACTGCTGGCGACGGCTTTGCTGGCCTGTCTTGATTCCGTATTTGGCGGAATACGGGCGACCTTGAATAAAAATTTTAATAACAGGATGTTTTTAGTTGGATTTTTTTCAAATGCATTTATGGCCGCAATTTTTGTATTCGTCGGATTACGGTTGGGTATAGATTTATATTTTGTTGTGCTTATTACCTTTGGTATGCGTATTTTTCAAAATATGGCCCGGATTCGCAGAAAACTCCTAGTTTATAAGCCTGAGAAATGAAATTAATTTAAAAATAATGTGGATTAATTCCTTTAGATAGTGTAAAATAATAAGGAAATCCTATCTAAAAGTACAAGTATGCATATTCGAAGGAGGAAACAATATGGCAGAGTTTGCAAATATAAAGGTTATTGGTGTCGGCGGTGGCGGAAATAACGCTGTCAATCGTATGATAGAAAGCGGTTTACAGGGTGTTCAGTTTATTTCCGTCAATACAGAGGATCAGGTATTGGAAGTATCCAAAGCTGATGTGAAAATTCAGATTGGTGAAAAGCTGACTCGCGGTCTCGGTGCTGGTGCTAATCCCCAAATCGGCGAACAGGCTGCTCTTGAAAGCAAGGAAGAAATTATAAAAGCTCTTCAGGGAGCTGATATGGTGTTTGTAACGGCCGGCATGGGCGGCGGTACAGGTACGGGCGCAGCGCCTATTGTTGCTGAATGTGCTAAAGAAATGGGAGCTCTTACTGTTGCAGTAGTAACTAAGCCGTTTGCTTTTGAAGGCAAACGTCGTAAGGAACAGGCTGAAAAAGGTGCGGCGTATTTAAAAGAAAAAGTAGATACGATTATTACGATTCCCAACGATAAATTACTTCAGATTATTGACAAAAAGACACCTCTTAAAGATGCGTTTTTGGTGGCTGATGATGTATTACGTCAAGGTGTACAGGGCATTTCCGATTTGATTACAACAACTGGTTTGATTAATCTTGATTTTGCTGATGTGAAAACGATTATGCTTGATCAGGGAGAAGCCATTATGGGTATCGGTATCGGATCGGGTGAAAACCGTGCTACGGAAGCTGTTGATGGCGCTATTCACAGTGCTCTTCTGGAAACCAGTATTGATGGAGCGCAAAGTATATTGCTCAATGTTACGGGCGGTCCGGATATCAGCTTGTATGAAATTAATGAAGCAGCTGAAAAGGTTGCAGAAGCAGTTGATCCCGACGCTAATATCATTTTTGGTTCTGTTATCGATCCGGATATGGAAGATTCTATTCGCATTACCGTTGTGGCTACCGGTTTTGGCAAGGAACCATCGACGATTCCTTCCTTTGGGCAATCTGGTACAGTGAACGATAAAAAGGAAGCAAGTGGTGTGGAAATTCCTACGTGGATGAGATAATCAATGAATGTAAGCGGGTCCCGTCGGGCCCGCTTTTTTGCTAGAATAGCAGGAGTTTTAAAGAAGTGTGTAGAATTGTAACTTAAGATTGTTGAAAAATAATTTTTTAAATGTCTGTAGGAGGCAAATTATGAGATGTCCATTTTGCAAGAGCGACGATACGAAGGTTACGGATTCGCGGGCGACTGATGACGGCAATGCTATCCGCCGCCGCCGTGAATGTCAAAAATGCGGACGTCGATTTACGACGTATGAGATGGTAGAAGAGGTACCTCTAGTAGTCATAAAAAAAGACGGCAGTCGAGAATTGTTCGATCGCAATAAAATTCTGAATGGCTTATTGCGCGCTTGCAATAAACGCATGGTTACGATGCAGCAATTAGATGGTATCGTTTCTCGTGTAGAACATAAGATTCGAAACTCTTTAGTTCAGGAAGTAACGAGTGTAAAAATCGGGGAAATGGTTCTTGATGAGCTGCAGAGTATGGATTTAGTGGCATATATCCGGTTTGCTTCCGTGTATCGTCAATTTGCTGATTTGGATAGTTTTATGGCAGAATTGAAACGCCTCACGGATAACAGGCATAAAAAAGTCTGAGATCGTAAAAGGAGTTTTTTATGACAGAGAGTTATATTGATAATTTTTTAAACAAATTATTGCCGAATTTACGTATTGCTGTTATTGGTGACGTTATGGTAGACCGTTACGTATTTGGTAAAGTGGAACGGATTTCTCCAGAAGCTCCGGTTCCGGTCAATAAAGTATCCCATATTACTTCAGCCTTAGGAGGTGCTGCAAACGTAGCGTCTAATCTAGCTAATTTGGAATGCCGGGTTTTTTTGGCGGGTCTTATGGGGACAGACGAATATGGAACTGTTTTGCAGAAATTATTGACAGACGCGCATATTGATGGATCGGGGGTAATTTCCCGGACAGGGCATGCTACAACGACAAAGCTTCGTGTTCTTGGTTCACGCCAGCAAATGCTGCGGCTTGATTTTGAAGAAATTACAACACTTGAATCAGATGAGGAACAGATGCTGCTTCAATGGTTACAAGAACGGATACAGGATGGACTGGACGGTATTATTATTTCAGACTATGGAAAGGGAGTTCTTACGGATACCGTATCCAGCGGGGTTATTTCTATTGCCCGAAAAGCTGGTATACCGGTACTTGTAGATCCTAAGGGAACGGATTGGAGTAAATATAACGGAGCCGATTTTGTTACGCCTAATATGAAGGAAATTAGTGACTGTATTGGCTATACGGTTGCCAATGCAGGCGGAGATGTGATTGAAGCTGCTATGAAACTTCATGAGAGGTACGATTTTGCACATCTCATGGTGACTAGATCAGAAAAAGGAATAACGGTTATAGGCAAGGACGGAAAAGTCTGGAGCAACCCTGCAACAGCACAGGAAGTATTCGATGTATCCGGGGCAGGAGATACAGTCGCGGCTGCTTTTTTAACTTCTATTGCGGCAAAGCTTTCGGTTCGCACAAGTTTACAGATTGCTAATTCTGCAGCGGGAGTTGTCGTTGCAAAGGTAGGAACCTATCCCATTCATCGCAGCGAACTTTTACAATTGTGGCACCAATGGCGTCCCAACCGTCGATGGGCTCCGTATGAATCATTGAGCTGTAGAGAAATGGCCGGTAAGATACGACAATGGCAGCAAAATGGTGAAATTGTTGTTTTTACAAATGGTTGTTTTGATATACTGCATCGCGGACATATACTTTATTTACAGCAGGCAGCTATGCTGGGGCAGCATTTAGTTATCGGCTTAAATTCCGATGAATCTGTTCACCGGTTAAAGGGAGAAGCAAGACCTCTAGTACAGCAGAATGATCGTGCGGTGCTGTTAAGCGCACTGGCTTGTGTTGATGATGTGGTTATCTTCAATGAAGATACACCGAAAGAATTGTTGGCGATTTTGCGCCCGGATATCCTTGTTAAGGGCGGCGATTATAAAGCTGACGAAGTGATTGGACGAGAATACGTAAAACGGGTGGAAATAATCTCTTTTGAAGAAGGGTATTCTACAACGAATATAATAGATAAAATCACAAATATGGTGAGGAAGGGAATCTTATGAAAATAGTAACAGGTGGTGCAGGTTTTATCGGCAGCAATATTATAAAAAAATTAAATGATCGAGGTATTAATGATATCTTGGTGGTGGATGATTTAACGGATGGACGTAAGTGCCGAAACTTACAAGGATTATCATTTTATGATTATATGGATTATGAAGATTTTGCAAATCAAATGGCTGACGAATCTTTTGACGGCGGGTATATTGATGTTGTCTTTCATGAAGGTGCCTGCTCAGATACGATGAATTATGACGGGCGTTATATGATGAAAAATAATTATGAAGGCAGCAAAAATCTTTTGCGTTATTGCATGCACCGTAAAATACCTTTTTTGTATGCATCTTCTGCGTCTACCTATGGCAGCGGTAAACATGGATTTCGTGAAGAACCAGCTTGTGAACAAGCGTTGAATCCATATGCATATTCAAAACTGCAGTTTGATCGTTTTGTACGGCGTATGCTGCCGCTTGCTAACAATCAGATTGTTGGTTTTCGATATTTCAATGTGTTTGGGCCGCAGGAAAATCATAAGGATCGGATGGCTTCCCTTATTTATCAAAAATATTATGAACTGCAGAAAAATGGAAAAATCACTCTTTTTGAAGGAACTGCAGGATATGAAAATGGGGGTCAGATTCGTGATTTTATTTATGTGAATGATGTTGTGAATGTTATATTTTATTTTTGGGAACATCCGGAATTATCCGGGATTTATAATTGCGGTACTGGCGAAGGGCATTCATTTAATGATTTTGTTCAAGGGATTATTGAATATTGTGGAAAAGGTATCGTGGAATATGTTCCATTCCCCAATATTTTGAAGGGAAAATACCAGAGTTTTACGCAGGCTGATACAACAAAATTAATGGATGCTGGGTATGACCGCGGTTTTACTCTCTTAAAGGAAGCAGTACAGGAATATTGCCGTATTTTGGAAAAGAGTGATGGATACTTCGAATGAGAAAAGCGGCTTTTTTTGATAGAGATGGAGTTTTGAACAAAGATATACATTATTTACATCGTCCGGGGGATGTCATCTGGGTAAAAGGTGCTAAGGAAGGTTTGGCACATCTTAACCAGCTGGGATACTTGGTTATTGTAGTGACGAATCAAAGCGGTGTGGCCCGCGGGTATTATACTGAAGATGATGTGAAAAAGCTTCATTGCTGGATGTCGCAGGAAATAGCAGCAGCGGGTGGCTGTATTACGGAATTTTACTATTGCCCGTTTTTGGAGGGAGCTGCGGATCCTTCCTATAATAAGAAAAGCGATTGGCGGAAACCAGCGCCTGGTATGGTGCTGCAGGCAGTAAAAGATTATGATTTGGATATCTCTCAATCCTTTTTAATTGGTGATAGTACAAGCGATATGGAATGTGCCAAGGCTGCAGGTTTGCCGGGGTATTTGTTTACAGGCGGACGCCTTGATGAATTTATTGATAGTGTATTGGAGAAGAGGAATGCACATGAAAGCCTATAAGAGCATACTTATTGTTAAAATGAGCTCTCTGGGCGATGTATTGCATGCATTGCCCACGCTTCATGCATTACGGCAGAATTGTCCAGATGCACATATTGTATGGGCTGTTCATCAAAATTTTGCAGCAGTTCTTCCAGGAAAACCTTACATAGATGATGTTGTTTATATTGATAAATCAAAGCTTACATCCATAGCATATTTGCGGGAACTGTGGCATACACTGCATGCCTATCATTTTGATGTATGTTTTGACTTGCAGGGATTAGCCAAAAGTGCTATTGTCGCTTTATTGAGCGGTGCTAAGGAAAAATACGGATATTGGGAAATGCGTGAAGGTAGTTTCTTGGTCAGTAAAGGGCTGACTGGAATACATAAGAATGATCATGTCATTGAACGATACTTGGATACAGTGCGTGTTCTTGGCGGTACGGTCAGTTCTGTAGAATTTCCTCTTCCCAATATTGATATGGAAAAGCAAATAATGCGGAAACGATTTACAGAGGCGGGTATGATAGGACCATATATCGCGGTTGTACCGGGAGCCCGGTGGAAGGTAAAGGAATGGCCGCTGACGTATTGGTCTGATTTTGTTAATCGAGTGGCTGCTGCCGGAATGAATGTGATTCTCCTTGGCAGTGGGGAGGATATCGTAAAGGGGCAAGCTATTATGGCGGGAACGAAATTTCCCAATGTTTTTGATTATACGGGAAAGACTAGCCTGCATGAACTAATGGCGGCTATTTCCATGGCGAGTGTATACATAAGTGCTGATACAGGACCGCTGCATATTGCCAATGCGCTTAAGAAAGAGCTGATCGCCTTATTTGGTCCTACATGCCCGGATCGTACGGGCCCATATGGAGGAGAAACAGATACGTATATTCATATAATACTATCTTCGACCTCCAAAGCCACGCAGCAACATCCTTTGATAAATGATCCCGATTGCATGGCACAAATATCTGTATTGGATGTATGGGATACGTATACTGCCGTGATAAAGAAGGTGAAAGCATGATAAATTTAAAAAACAAAAGAATTATTGTAACCTTCCTTATGCACTTAGGAGATTTGATTTTAATAACTCCTTTTTTGCAGATTTTGCGGCGTCATGCAGTGGGTTCTGACATTACGCTGGTCGTAGATGAAAAATTAGCTGATGTGGTACGTTACAATCCCAATATAGATCATCTTGTAACTGTCGATAAAAAAGGGAAGGATAATTCCCTGACAGCGCTGTGGCATATAGGAAGAAGACTTCATAGCCAGCATCCCGATTTGCTGATGAATCTGCATCCGAATGAACGAACCTCATTTTTAGCGACGGCTGTCGGAGCAAAACAGTTTGTTGGTATGAGCCATTTTTTGGCACGCCCTTTTATGGATACCTATACGAGATTAGATCGGACCCATTTGCATGCAGCAGACATGTATATCGATGTGCTTAAACAACTCGGAATTGAGGATTATAAAAATGCAGGATTGCAGATCTTTACATGTCCGGTGTGGGAAAAACGAGTTGAAGACTTTTACATGGCATCCGATTTGCGTGAAAAACAGCCGCTTGTGGGCTTTAATATTGGTAGTGCTGTTCCGCAAAAACGCTGGCCTGTCGAACGATTTGCCGCGGTGGCCGATTATTTTTCCGACAAGGGATTTCGGTGTGCTTTTTATGGCGGTCCTATGGATAAGGAGATGGTTAGAGAAGCTGTCTTTCTTATGAAAAGTACCCCCATTATTTGTACAGGAAAATTTTCCGTAGGTGAACTTGCCGCTGCGGTAAGGCGATGTTCCTTATTTATTACTAATGATAGCGGTCCTATGCATGTAGCTGTTAGTCAAGATGTTCCTTTAATAGCACTTTATGGACCGAGTAATCCGAAATTCTATGGTCCGTATACAAAAAAAGCTATTATTTTGGAATCAACAAACAAATACGAAATAGGGAAAAGTATGAAGAAAATTATTCGTGAAGGAAATTACAAAGGGATTTCTGTTATCACTACGGAACAGGTCATCGAAGCGGGAAACGAGCTTATTGCCCAATATGGAACTAAAAATTGACAATTGTATTCAATTCCAGTATAATGTCACCTGATATGTGTCTGTGGTTGTAAGTCGATGCCAGTCGCAGGCTAAGCGATCCACGTAAAGGATCCAAAGCGGTCCTGATCATAGTGCGGCTTAGAAGTAAGTCCTGCCGCGAAAAGCGAGAGAAGCAGTAGTGGGAGACTTAGTGTCTATGAGCGAACCTTCCAGCAGGCGAGTGTGGGGTTAAAAACCAGGTCAGGCATATCAAGGAGCTGAATTAATTCAGCTCCTTTTATGTAACGTGTGATGAATAGATAGTATTTAAATTTTACATTAATTACTAAGTTTGACGTATCAATTTTGATATAGTAAAATATAATAGTATCTATTTTGAAGGGAGTTGACCAGATAATAGATGAAGGTTGACATAGATATAGTTGAAAAAGATCTCCAAAAAAATCCATTTGACTCCTTTATGGGATTTCATGTTGAAAAAGCTGAGGATACTGAATCAGTACTCATATTTGAAAATAAAGGAAGTGCATGGGAAAATCCGAATGGTACTATGTACGGCGGAGTGCTCTACGCTATGGCCGATTCAGCAATGGAAGTGGCTTGTGCTCTTAAAGGAAAAGCTGTTTTGACACTGGACTTGGCTATGAACTATTTTTCCCCGACATATCCTGATACGACGGTTCGTGCAGTGGCTAAAGTGGTTCATAATGGTCGTACGACAATGGTGGCGCTTTGCGATTTTTATGATAATAATGAACGATATTTAGCTCATGGAAAGGGAACTTTTTTTGTAACAGGAGAATATCATTTTCCAAAGGAGGGGGATGATATTAATGGCTGATGAAGAGAATTTTCTGAAACGAGTTCATAGTGAAGAATTAAAAGAACGATTTCGTAATATTTACATCGGCGTATATAAATCGACTCCTTATTTCAAGAACCTTCCATGCACAATAGAGGACATTGATGAAGGGTTTGCGCGTGTTCGGTTTGATATAACAGAGAATCTTTGCAACTACCGAGGAATTGCTTCAGGCGGTATTTTAGCTGCTTTTTGTGATACTCTTATGGGTATGGCAAGCAGAAGCCTGGGATATCAGGTGACAACTCTTGAAATTAATATGAATTATATCCGGCGTGTTGCTGGAGGAAAGTACATTACAGGAATCGGTCAAGTCGTACATCATGGCGGCAAAACCATAGTTGCTGAATGCGAATGTTTTGACAGTGAAGGTCATATTGTTGTAAAAGGACGTTCGTCTTTTTACGTGTTAGGGAAGTTTGAAAAATAATTAAATGGAAGGTTGGTTATCAACATGGATTTCAGTTACAATGAGGAACAACAGGATATTATCAAAGTCGTTCGCGATCTTGTAGAAAAGGAAATCGTTCCCTATGCAGGGGAAATGGATGAACAAGCAAAAATCCGTGACGGATTGCTTGATAAATTAGCAGCTCAAGGATTATTGGGTGTTGCTATTCCAGAAGAATTCGGAGGTGCCGGTTTAGATGCGGTTACGATTGCAGGCATTTATGAAGAATTAGGAAAAGGTTGTGCTGGAATAGCTACAACGGTTGCTGCTAATGCGTTGGCATCTTATCCTGTTATTATAGCCGGAAATGATGATCAGAAGAAACAATATTTTGATATTATCTGCCAAGATAAATTAGCGGCGTTTGCTCTTACTGAACCCGGTGTCGGTTCGGATGCCGGTGCTGTTGCTACATCTGCTAAAAAAACAGAGGATGGCAAAGGTTATATTTTGAATGGTACAAAGTGTTTCATTACGAATGGTGCATTGGCCGAAGTTTTTGTTATTTTTGCCAACACACGGAAAAGTGCTGGAATTCGTGGATTGACTGCTTTCATTGTAAGAAAAGGAACTCCCGGTTTTACTGTAGGCAAGGAAGAAAACAAAATGGGAATTCGGGCTTCCAATACGACGGAGTTGATTTTCCAGGATTGTTTTATTCCTATTGAAAATCGTCTTGGCCGGGAAGGTCATGGTTTCCGTATTGCCATGAACACATTAGATGCTGCCAGACCGTTTGTGGGATCTATTTCTGTCGGTATAGCAGAAGCTGCATTTCGTGCCTGCGGAGAGTATGCAAAAGTTCGTCAGCAATTTGGTAAACCCATTGCTTCTTTTGAAATGGTTCAAGGAATGATTGCTGATATGGCAATGAAGGTTGAAGGTGCCCGCCTTCTAGTACAGCGTGCCTGCTGGATGAAAGATCAGGGAATGGAATTTAGCAGGGAAGCTGCTATTGCGAAGTGCAATGCTTCGGATGTTGCGATGGAGGTTACTGTTAATGCCGTGCAGGTTATGGGCGGATATGGCTATATGAAAGAATATCCTGTGGAAAAATATATGCGTGATGCCAAAATCATGCAAATTTATGAAGGTACAAACCAAATCCAAAGATTGGTTATTGCCAACAAGACATTATACTGATAAAATATAAATCATATGAAATAGTGCTATGAAAAAGAGAACATGAGAGAATCTATCGGGTACAGGGAATCAGAATCATAGATTGAGAGTTCTGATGCCGATGCTTTCATGTGTTCACTTTGGAGCTTTCCGTTGAATGAAGTAGACGGAACGGATATCTCCGTTAACGGATGAAAGAGTAATAATTAGGGTGGTACCGCGAAATGTGACTTTCGCCCCTTAGGGGGTGGAGGTCTATTTTTTTTATGATAGAGGAGGAACTGTGATGAAGGAAAAAATTGAGGCTATCAAAGCTGCTGTACGAGACCAGATTAATAAAACAGAAGCGTTGCAGGATGTACAGGATATTCGTGTCAAGTATTTAGGTAAAAAAGGGGAATTAACAGCGGTAATGAAAGAACTCGGCAAACTGTCGAAAGAAGAACGTCCTGCTGTTGGTCAGTTAGTTAATACGGCACGTGCCAAAATTGAAGCGGCGCTTGCTGATAGAATGGAAGAATTGAAGCAACATGAAATGGAACAAAAAATTCAATCAGAAAAAATAGATATTACGTTACCTGGACGTAAACCGGTGCTAGGTCATATGCATCCGCTCCATTTGACACGGCGCTGCATGGAAAATGCTTTTTTGAAGATGGGATTTTCCATTGCAGAAGGACCGGAGATTGAAGATGATTATTATAATTTCCAGTGCTTAAATTTTCCGGATGATCATCCGGCACGTGACATGCAGGATTCCATGTATATTACGGATAAAATTTTGCTGCGTACCCATACGTCACCCATGCAGGCACGGACATTGCAGGCACATAATCCGAATGAACCAGTCAAGGTTATTGTTCCGGGCAAAGTGTATCGCTGGGATTATGACGCTACACATTCTCCGGTATTTCATCAAATGGAAGGGCTTATTGTCGATAAAGGAATCCGGTTTTCTGACCTAAAAGGGATGTTGGAAGATTTTTTAAGAGAAATTTTTGGACCGAAAACAAAAGTACGTTTTCGGGCTAGTTTCTTTCCTTTTACAGAACCGAGTGCTGAAGTAGATATTTCTTGTGTGATGTGCGGCGGCAAAGGCTGTCGTGTATGCTCACATACAGGATGGCTGGAAATTCTCGGCTGTGGGATGGTACATCCCAATGTATTGCGCTTAAATGGGTATGATCCGGATAAGGTCAGCGGATTTGCTTTTGGAATGGGTGTGGAACGTATCGCTATGTTAAAATACGGTATTGATGATTTGCGGTTGTTCTATGAAGATGATATGAGATTCTTGAATCAGTTTTAGGAGGTAGGAAAATTATGAAAAGTTCATTAAGCTGGATGAAGGATTATGTGGATGTCGACACAACCAAGGATCCGCAAATCTTTGCTGATATTATGACTGTTGCCGGTGTACCTGTAGAACAAGTAGAATATTGGGGAACCGATATCAAAAATATATACACAGGAAAAATTTTAAAAATCACAAAACATCCTGACGCTGATCATCTTGTTATTTGTCAGATGGATATGGGAGATAACGAGCTTACTATTGTCACAGGAGCACCGAATGTCCGTGAGGGACAAGTTGTTCCCGTTGCCGTACATGGAGCGATACTTCCGGGTGGAGTAAAAATAAAAAAATCTAAGCTTCGCGGCCAAGTTTCAGAAGGAATGCTTTGTTCTGCACGCGAATTAGGTTTTGATGATAGTTTGCTGCTGCCGGAAGAACGCAACGGCATTTGGATATTACCGGATGATACGCCTGTCGGAGTTGATGCGATTGATTTTCTAGGGCTTAAAGACACGGTTTATGAGTATGAATTAACTCCGAATCGTGCAGACTGTTTCAGCATGGTTGGGTTAAGTCGTGAATTTGCTGTTTTAGGTCATACGGCAGCACGATATCCTGAAATTGAAGTTGATGAATGCGAGCAATCCATTAGTGGCAATGTAACAATTACGAATGAAGCCCCTGAATTATGTAATCGTTTTGCATCTCGTTTGCTCTTAAATGTAAAAATAGAAAAATCTCCGTTATGGATGCAGCAACGTCTTCGCAAATCCGGAGTTCGTCCCATTAATAACGTCGTTGATGCAACAAACTATGTCATGCTGGAATTGGGTATTCCAATGCATGCTTATGATTATGATAAAGTTTCCGGTCATCATCTCATTCCGCGGCGTGCGCGTGATGGTGAAGTATTAAAAACATTGGATGGTGTAGAACGTACACTTACTTCCGAAATGCTGGTTATCGCTGATCCTGATAAAGCTTGCGGTGTTGCAGGTGTTATGGGTGGATTTGAAACAGAAGTAACGGATACAACTGCGGCCGTTATACTTGAAGCAGCCTCTTTTAAAGGATCGAGTATCCGTAAAACCGGACGTGCACTTGGATTGCGCTCAGAAGCTTCAGCACGGTTTGAACGGGGAATAGACGCGGAAGGTTGTATTGCTTCACTAGACCGCTGTGCACAGCTTTTGCAGAAAATGGGAGCCTGTGATGTAGCACAGGGGATTATTGACCTATATCCGGAACCACAGTCTGTTACGCGGATATCATTTACGGTTCAGCAAATTAATGCCTATTTGGGTACAGATATTCCTGGGGAAGAAATGATTTCGATTTTGAAAACACTGGAATTTGGCATTGAACAGGAAAATGATGATAGCATTACGGCGATAGTTCCTTCATGGCGTGGTGATTGTACAGAAATGGCGGATATTAGTGAAGAAGTAGCACGCATTTATGGATATGAAAATATTCAATCTACAAGACCGTGGAGTAATATTTCTGAAGGTGAAGAAGGGTATCATCATGAAGTAACGGAAAAAGTTTCCGAAATTCTCAGTGCTTGCGGTTTGAATGAAACAGTGACATTCAGTTTTATGAATCATGAATCACTAAAAAAGCTATTGTTCCCGGCCGAAAGTCCATTATATACGGCAGTACCTATTCTTAATCCCATTACAGAAGAATTTCCGCTTATGCGTACGACCTTGCTTCCGTCTTTAATGGATATGCTTGTTAGAAATCAAGCGGTGAAAAATAATTCGGTTGCCGCTTATGAAATTGCTTCTGTATATATCCCGAAACAATTGCCGATTACCGAACTTCCGTATGAAAAGAAACAGGTTGCCGGCGTTCTTTACGGATTGCGTGATACCGGAATATGGCCTGGTAAAATTGCTAAATATGATTTTTATGATGCCAAGGGCATTGTAGAAACAGTACTTGAAGGATTGGGTATTACCGCTGATTTGGAAAGTGCTGAATTTGCACCGTTTCATCCGGGAAAAGCAGCAAAATTTGTAAAGGATGGCAAAATACTGGCTCAATTTGGTGAACTACATCCTGCTGTTATTGATAATTATGATATTGCAGGTCCGGTGTATGCTTTCGAAATGTATTTAGATGTAATTACCCCCTATATAGATTTTATTGGAGATTACAAAAAAGTTGCTAAATTCCCAGCCATTAGTCGTGATTTAGCCTTTTTGGCTCCTGTAGGAACGGCCAATTCGGATATTCAAGAGATTCTTATTAAGGATGGCGGAGAATATCTGGAATCTGTGCATCTTTTTGATATGTACCAAGGAAAACAAGTTCCTAAAAATTATAAGAGCATGGCCTATTCTTTAACGTTCCGTTCAGCGGAAACTACGTTGACTGATGAAAATATTCAAATATATATTGATTCAATGCTTGAAGATTTAAAGAACAATCTGAACTGCACCTTGCGTTAATATGTTTTATTCTTTAAGCACTATCCTCCATCTGGTAAAATAAGATGGGGGATATGTTTGTTTCGTTTTTATTGTCAATCGTGGAATTTTATGATATGATGAAGAGCGTAGTATGGAGTTTTATAGATAACGGACTGGGTATAGTGCCCATAAGGAGGACATTTTAGAATGAAAGTAACAGTCAATGAAGTAGACCAGCATAAAGTAACTCTGCACATCGAAGTGCCTGTAGAAGAAGCGGAAAAAGGCGCAAAAGCAGCTTGCAAAAATTTAGCCAATAAGGTAAATATACCGGGTTTCCGTAAAGGAAAAGCGCCGCGTAAGGTGTTGGAAAGCTTTTTGGGTAAAGATGCTGTAAAAGAAGAAATTTTTGAAGCTATTGCTTCAAAATCTTATAATGATGCTTTGAAAGAACAGGACATTATACCTGTTACGGATCCTGATATTAATGTTGTAACCAACGAAATTGGACAGGATTTAGTATTTGAAGCGACACTTACGAAAAAACCAGCAGTTAAGCTTGGCGAATATAAAAGTATTAAAGCGGCTAAACCAGCTTCCGAAGTAACGGAAGAACAAATTTCTGATGAATTGATCAATTTACAGAAGGCACATTCTAAACTCGTTGTAGCTCCGGAAGGTACCGAAATTGCCAATGATGACTTTGCTATTATTGATTTTAAAGGGAGCATAGATGGCGTTCCTTTTGAAGGCGGAGAAGGAAAAGCATATCCGTTGCAGATTGGTTCCGGCAGTTTCATTCCTGGCTTTGAAGAACAACTTATCGGTTGTAAATCAGGAGATCAGAAGGATGTAAAGATATCCTTCCCAGAAGATTATTTCCAAAAAGACCTTGCAGGTAAGGAAGCTATATTTGCGGTAACCATAAATGATGTAAAACGTCGTGAACTGCCAGCTCTTAATGATGAATTTGCTAAAGAATATTTTAAAAATGAAACATTGGATGAGCTGAAAAATGATACTCGGAAAAAATTAGAAACACAGGCTTCTTTTAAAGCACTGGAAACTTTTAACGGAGAAGTATTGAAAACAGCGATAGGCAATGCTGAAGTGGATATCCCGGAAGTAATGATTGATGATAAAGTTACACAGATGCTTGAAGAACTCACCATGAAAATCGAAACACAGGGCATGAAAATTGATGATTATTTGAAATATACAAATCAAGATATGGATAAGCTTAAGGAAAGCTATAAAGAACCGGCTAAAGATAATGTAAAAATGGATCTTGTTCTGGAAGCTATCTGCAAAGCTGAAAATATTGAAGTAAGTAATAACGATCTCAATGCTGAAATTTTCACAATGGCTCAGAATTTTGGGGCCGATCCCAAGGAAGTTTATAAAATTATTATGAAGGAAAAACGTATTCCGATGCTTGTTCAGTCGGTAGGCCGTAAAAAAGCTGCATCCTTTATTCTTTCCAATGCTATCGATACGAATGCCAAGGAAGAAGAACCGAAAGTGGAAAAGGTAGAAGCCGAAGATAAAGAATAAGACATCCGGAACGTATGATGACGAGGTGTTAGTTATGAATATGCAATATGTACCGATGGTTGTTGAACAGTCATCCCAGGGAGAACGGAGTTATGATATTTATTCGCGTCTTCTGAAGGATCGCATCGTTTTTTTGGGTGGCGCTATTGAAGATGTAACGGCCAATACGATTATTGCGCAGTTATTATTCTTGGAAGCGGAAAATCCCGATAAGGATATTCATTTATATATCAACAGCCCCGGCGGTGTTGTTACAGCCGGGATGGCGATTTATGATACAATGCAGTATATTAAACCAGATGTTTCTACGATTTGCGTGGGATCGGCAGCTAGTATGGCTTCCGTTTTATTAACGGCAGGGGCAAAAGGGAAACGCTTTGCCCTGCCTCATTCACAAATTATGATTCATCAGCCTTTGGGCGGCGTTCAGGGACAGGCTACGGAGATTGAGATCCATGCCCGTGAAATCCTGCGTATGCGCAAAGAATTGAATACGTTATTGTCTCAACATACGGGACAGTCGTTAGATGTTATCATGAAAGATACAGAACGTGATAATTTCATGACTGCGGAAGATGCCAAGAAATATGGATTGATCGATGAAATTCTTCTTCGTCCTCATGACATGGCATCCGTAAAGTAGTCACTACCAGGAGGAACTATTGGTGAAAGATAGGACAGAAGAACCAAAATGCAGCTTTTGCGGACGTTCGCAAAGTGAGGTCCAGAAGTTGATAGCCGGTCCCGGTGTATATATTTGTGATGAATGCGTAACAGTCGCTCAGCATATTCTGGAAGAAGAAATGAAGGAAGAAGCACCTTCTTTTCAATTAAAAGAATTGCCGACACCGCATCAAATCAAGGAAACGCTGGATCAGTATGTCATTGGACAGGAAAGTGCAAAAAAAACATTGTCTGTAGCCGTGTATAATCATTACAAAAGATTACAGACCGGCAGTATAGTGGAAGATGTAGAATTACAGAAATCTAATATTGTTATGGTAGGACCGACAGGATGTGGTAAAACTCTTTTGGCGCAAACGCTGGCACGTCTTTTGGATGTACCATTTGCTATAGCTGATGCGACAAGTTTGACTGAAGCCGGCTATGTTGGAGAAGATGTAGAAAATTGTCTTCTTAAATTGATTCAGGCAGCTGATTATGATATTGCTAAGGCTGAACGGGGCATTATTTATATTGATGAAATCGATAAAATTGCTCGTAAGTCGGAAAACCCATCTATTACTCGTGATGTATCTGGTGAAGGAGTACAGCAGGCTCTGCTTAAAATTTTGGAGGGAACCGTTGCGGGTGTGCCGCCTCAGGGAGGCCGCAAGCATCCGCATCAGGAAATGCTGCAGATTGATACGACGAATATTTTATTTATTTGTGGCGGTGCTTTCGATGGTATTGATAAGACCATATTAAATCGTACCTCTGATAAAAACATGGGATTTGGCGCTGATATTCATTCGAAAGATGAACAGTCTATGGAAACTATCTTGCAAGAAATCATTCCTGCCGATTTACAGAAATTTGGTCTTATTCCGGAATTGGTTGGCCGTCTTCCTGTTTTGGTAACGTTGAATCCTTTAGATGAAGATGCAATGATGCATATTTTGACGGAACCAAAAAATGCATTGGTCAAGCAATATGAAAAAATGCTTGATATGGATCACGTTAAACTTACGTTTGAAGAAGACGCCTTGCGGGCCATTGCAAAAGAAGCTCTGCGCCGGAATACAGGGGCCCGGGGGTTGCGTTCTATTATTGAACGCATTATGTTGGATGTCATGTTTGACGTTCCTTCCCGGACAGATGTTAAGGAATGTATCGTAACGAAAGATTGCGTTACAAAAAAAGCGGAACCTACCATTATTATGGAATAGGTATACACGCATTAGACATGCTTACAACAGCAAAACTCATTTCTTCATCGTGAGAAATGAGTTTTGTTTTAACTTATAGAATTTTATTTAAGAAAAGGAAATGTAGGTGAATCAAATGGATGATAAATCAATATTGGCTTTACCTTTTGTTCCTTTGCGCGGCATCGTTGTATATCCTAAACTGCTGAGTCATTTGGATATAGGGCGTGAAAAGTCTTTGGCTGCTGTAGAATATGCAATGGCTCATGACCGTATGCTGATCGTATCGGCACAAATAGATGAAAATGAAGACAATCCTGATTTTGATGATATATATCATACAGGAACATTAGTAAAAGTTCAGCAGATGCTGCGTCTTCCAGGCGGTATTGCCAGGGTACTTGTTGATGGTATTTCCCGTGTAAGTATACATGGTTTTTCCCGTAAAAAAAATTATTTTGAAGTTGCTGGAGTTGAAATAAACGAATATGGCACTTCCTCTGTAGAAGATGAAGCATATCGGCGGGTCATGCTTGGCCGCTTCACGGAGTGGCTGGAAACGATTAAAAACAGAGATGATATTCTGCAAAAAGCGCAGACTCTTACTACCCCCGGGATTCTTGCTGATTTTATTGCTTCACAGTTACCGCTGCAAATGATAGTTCGGCAAGAATTGCTGGAAATATCGGATGTATCTGAACGGATGCGCCGGATTTGCTCATTGCTTGATACAGAAGTAGAGATTGCCGATTTGGAATCGCAGCTGAATGTAGAAGTACGTGGAAAAATGGATCAAGCTCAAAAGGAATATTATTTGCGTGAAAAGATCAAAGCTATTCATAAAGAATTGGGTGATAAAATTGATCCCGATGAAGAAGTAGAAGAGCTGCGTAAAAAAATTCATGATATGAAACTTGAAAAATCAGTGGAGCAACGTCTGCTGAAAGAAGTAGACCGACTCGATTCAATGCCGCCTATGATGGCGGAATCTGCAATTATCCGCACCTATTTAGATTGGGCATTGTCCTTGCCGTGGACTAAAGAAACCAAGGATCGGCTGGATTTGGCAGAGGCTCAGAAAATTCTGGATGAAGATCATTACGGACTAACAAAAATAAAGGAACGTATTATTGAATTTTTGGCTGTTCGGCAGCTGACACACGATTCGAAGGGACCTATTTTGTGTTTGGTAGGGCCTCCGGGGACCGGAAAAACAAGTTTAGCCCGTTCTATTGCAAGAGCTATGAATCGTAAATATGTGCGCATCTCTTTAGGTGGCGTGCGTGATGAAGCGGAAATTCGCGGTCATCGCCGTACTTATATCGGATCTATGCCAGGCCGGATCATATCGGGAATGAAACAAGCCGGTACGAAAAATCCGGTATTCTTGCTTGATGAAATTGATAAAATGACATCGGATATGCGAGGGGATCCTTCTTCTGCACTTCTTGAAGTACTGGATCCAGAACAAAATAATATGTTTAGCGATCATTTTATTGAAATACCGTTTGATTTATCTAAAGTATTTTGGATTATGACTGCCAACGTGATGAATGATATTCCTAAGCCGCTTCAAGACAGGATGGAAATCGTTGAACTTTCCGGATACACCGATGAGGAAAAGCTGCAAATTGCAAAACGTTATCTTGTTCCAAAACAGATTGCTGCTAATGGAGTTACGATGGCAAAAGCTAAATTTTCAGATACAGTACTGCGCCATATTATTCGTGATTATACACGTGAAGCCGGTGTGAGATCGCTGGAACGAAAAATTGGGGCGGTCTGCCGTAAAGTTGGCAAATCACTGCTGCTGGGAGACAAGACTCCTCTTACTGTGAGTGTTAAAAATCTGGAAAAATTATTGGGGCCTGCACGTTTTTTTGATACAAAACTCAGTAAAAATGATGAGATCGGTATCGTAACAGGATTGGCATGGACTCAAGTAGGAGGTGAAGTGCTGGAAACAGAAGCTGTTGCCGTAAAGGGAAAAGGACAGCTTACCTTGACGGGTCAATTGGGGGATGTCATGAAGGAATCTGCTGAAGCCGGAGTGACTTATATCCGCCGCCGTGCAGACGATTTAGGATTAGCAGAAGATTTTTATACAAAGACAGACCTGCATATTCATCTTCCCGAGGGTGCTATTCCCAAGGATGGTCCGTCGGCAGGAATCACGATGGCAACTGCGATAGCCTCTGCTTTGACTGGTAAGGCTGTACATCATGATATTGCCATGACTGGCGAAATTACGCTGCGGGGCACGATATTGCCGGTAGGAGGAATTAAGGAAAAAGTGTTAGCGGCTCATCGTGCAGGTATAAAAAAAATACTTCTACCCGTAGATAATAAACGGGATATGGTAGATGTTCCCCGGTCTGTGCAGGAAGATGTACAATTTGTATTCGTCCAATCAATGGATGAAGTATTAAGTCAAGCATTGGTGAATCATGATGACAGAATCTAAAGATTTACAAATTATAAAAGCTGAATATACGGCTTCTGCCGTGCGCAGGGACCAATACCCGGAAAGTGAATTAATGGAAATCGCTTTTTTGGGTAGATCCAATGTGGGAAAATCAAGTCTTATCAACTCTCTTTGCAATTATCGCGGATTAGCACGAGTTAGCGGTGAACCGGGAAAAACACAAACTGTAAACTTTTATACCGTGCTGCTGAGAGAGAAACAAGGAGAAGAATCAGAACGCTTCCCGTTGTTTTTTGTTGACCTTCCTGGATATGGTTTTGCTAAAACGGGAGGGGCAAATCGAAATATGTGGAGTACTTTCATTGGAGAATATGTTGAACAGTCTCCGCGATTAACTTTATTGTGCTTGCTCATGGATTTGCGACATCCCGGTCTTGCAATCGACCAAAAGGCGTATGAGTGGATGCGCAGTCATGGCGTACCGTTGCAGATTATTGGCACGAAAGCAGATAAGCTGAAAACAGCAGAAAGAAAACGAAATTTGGCAAAACTGGATCAATTGTTTCCAGGAACTTTTCCGGCAGTTGCCTATTCCTCTTTGAAAAATGACGGTCGTGACATACTGTTAAACCGGTTTCGCAGTATGATTTAAATAGTGAAAAGGTACTTGTTAGTTATTTTGAGCTGACAGGTACCTTTTTGCGTATGAGAAATATATTTTGATTTTTGTGATTGTGAAGTGTCGGATTAACTACCTCTATATATTTTATATAAAATTTGTTATAATAAACGTGATTGCCGAATATTTTGCAGTATATAACGATTTTGACAGAATTATTACGATTACTGTAGCTTCTAGGAGGGATAAGAAAATATGTCTATTATGGCAATTGAAGATGAGGGTGATTTTCGGTTGCGTGTCATTGATCAGCCGGGAATCGTGATTGCTGATTTTTGGGCATCATGGTGCGAACCGTGTAAACTGATCCGTTCGGAAATCAAGCGAGTGGCAGAAACGTTTGAAAATAAAATTAAAGTTGTTAAAATCGATGTGGATGCATTCCATGGACTTGCTGAAAAATATGAAGTTATGGCAGTTCCTACCTTGGTGTTTTTTAAAGATGGCAGACCTGTTAAACGTCTTATTGGGTATGCATCACAGCAAGAAATTGAAAAATTACTGCATACACTCGAATAATATGTATAAAAAGGGTAAATTTTGACAGTTAAAACCGAAGAATGGTATAATACTCATAATGAATTCAATTAAGTTGGTGAAAAAGATGTTATTGTCTATTGTAGTTCCTGTGTATAATGAAGAAGATAATGTAGAGAAATTTTATGAAGAAGTAATCAAAGCGATACAGACAATAGACATGGACTACGAAATTATATTTGTTGACGATGGTTCGAAAGATGCGACCCCATTAATGTTAAGCCGTTTGACACAATTAGATGAACATGTCCGTGCGTTGATTTTAGCTCGAAATTTTGGACATCAATTGGCTATTACTTGTGGCATGGATCATGCACAAGGTGATGCAGTCATTACGATGGATGGTGACTTACAGCATCCGCCGATGATGATTCCGGATTTAGTAAAAAAATGGCAGGAAGGATATGAAGTGGTTCAGACGATTCGCTTGGCAACAGATGATGCGAATCTTCTTAAACGGATGACTTCGAAATGGTATTATAAGATTATTAATGCGATCTCTCAAGTCGATATCGTTCCGGGCGGATCCGATTTCAGACTGATAGATCGCAAAGTACTGGAAACCTTTATGTTGTTTCGGGAACACGATAGATTTATTCGCGGTATGATGGGGGATATTGGTTATAAAAGAACGATGATTCAGTTTGTGGCACCGCCGCGTTATGCTGGTAAATCAAAGTTTTCCCCGCGTAAGATGCTGCGGTTTGCGTTGGACGGTATAACTGCCTATTCGACTATGCCGTTAAGAGCTTCACTGTATGTTGGATTGTTGAGCGGACTACTCAGTGTTCTTTTGATTATTCACGTGTTATATTGCAAGCTGGTTGGAACGGCGGCTCCTGGATGGGCGACAACTATGATTGTTGTATCGCTGGTAGGAGGACTGCAATTAATATTTCTGGGAATTATCGGTGAGTACATCGGACGTATTTTTGAAGAGGTAAAACGGCGGCCCTTGTATTGGATACGGG
This sequence comes from Megasphaera paucivorans, assembly GCF_900103535.1. Lineage (GTDB taxonomy): Bacteria > Bacillota > Negativicutes > Veillonellales > Megasphaeraceae > Megasphaera_A > Megasphaera_A paucivorans. The sequence continues at coordinate 38,724 of NZ_FNHQ01000020.1, forward strand.
CAGAACTAGGCCATCATCGCAAATAGAAGACATACATAAAAGAGTATTGAATCCTGACGAGATACGGGATATAAGACAGTCCCGGAGGTAGAAAGGAGCCTCTATGTGGAAAAATGGTAGCAGAATTTTTTTGATAACTGTTTTATTGATGGTGGCGGCTTTTCCAGCTGGCGCCTATTATTCAATTGGTGATAAGGGAAATGATGTAATGCTGATTCAGCAGCAGCTGACGAGAAGAGGGTATCGCGTAAGAACAAACGGTATATATACAGAAGATACTGCCAAAGCTGTAGCTAAATTTCAGGCAGACCGGCATATTCAAATCAGTGGCAAAGTCGGCGATTGGACGTTTTATCAAATTACTGGAAAACGAATGAAAATGATTAATGAAGATAAAATCAGTTATCAACGATTTTCTTCTGATGATATGGGGAGTCGTCTTGTTTCTATTGCCAATAAATATGTAGGAGTTCCCTATGTATGGGGGGGGAATACACCGAAAGGCTTTGATTGTTCGGGATTTACAAAATATGTATTTTCCAATGCGGGGATTAATTTGCCGCGTATGGCCGATCAACAGTATATGGTGGGTGCTCCTGTTTCAAGATCTGATTTGATTCCCGGGGATCTTGTGTTTTTTACAACTTATTGTCCCGGTGTGTCACATTCAGGAATCTACGTAGGCAACGATAAATTTATTAGTGCCACATCAAGTGGCGGTATTCGTGTAGATAGTATGTCGAGCGGGTATTGGTCTTCTCGTTATGTGGGTGCTAAACGTGTACGTTAACAAGTAATTTGCGCAGACAAGGGGGCGGATCGCCTCCTTGTTTTGTAGTTTTATAAAAAAATACATAAATCAGAGGGAGTATTATATGGTAATAGTTGCCTTACAGGGGGTAACTAGAGTATAATCGTTCCCATAAAGGAAGATAACAGAGGAGTGTTTACAGCATGAAGTATATGACGGGAAATGAAATTCGCAGTGCGTATTTGAATTTTTTTAAAAGTAAGGAACATATGATTTTGCACAGTTTTCCATTGATACCAGAAAATGATCCGAGCTTGTTGCTTATAGGTGCCGGAATGGCTCCATTGAAACCGTATTTTACAGGTAAACTTGTTCCGCCGTCTTATCGCGTGACTACCAGTCAGAAATGCATCCGTACAGGTGATATTGATAATGTGGGACGTACAGCTCGTCATCATACATTTTTTGAAATGCTGGGAAATTTCTCGTTTGGTGATTATTTTAAAAAAGAAGCTATTTCATGGGCTTGGGAATTTCTTACGGAAGTATTGGCTCTCGATAAGGATAAACTTTATGTTACTATCTATCCAGATGACACGGAAGCCTATGACTATTGGCATAATATGATCGGACTTGCAGATGAACGAATTTTTAAAATGGAAGACAACTTCTGGGAAATTGGAGAAGGTCCGTGTGGTCCGGATAGTGAAATTTTTTATGATCTCGGCCCCGAACGTGGTTGTGGACAACCTACATGTACGGTTGGATGTGATTGCGATCGTTATCTTGAAATCTGGAATCTTGTTTTTACGCAGTTTGATCGTGATGCCAAGGGAGAATATCATCCGCTGGAAAAAAAGAATATTGATACTGGGGCAGGATTGGAACGATTAGCTTCTGTGATTCAGCAAAAAGAATCAAATTTTGAAACGGATTTGATTTATCCCATTATTGAACAAGTACTTTCGATTTGTCATAAAGAGTATTCTAATCCTGATGACAAAGTGGCGCTTAAGGTTATTGCAGATCATATTCGGGCAATTACGATAATGATTAGTGATGGTATCTTGCCATCCAACGAAGGCCGCGGGTATGTACTGCGCCGTATACTGCGCAGAGCGGTGCGGTTTGGCCGTATATTGGGAATCAATGATATTTTCTTGGCAGGATTAGTTGACACGGTTATAGATATTCTTGGTGGAGAATATCCGGAACTGATAGAACATAAGGAATTCATCAAGAGAGTTATCGAAACGGAAGAAAAACAATTTAGCGCTACATTAGCACAAGGCTTGATGCTTTTGAAGGAAACCATGGAAGCTTCGGACGGTGCGAAAATGCTGGCTGGAGCAGAAGTATTTAAATTATACGATACCTTTGGATTTCCTGTGGAACTGACGGAGGAAATTGCTCAGGAACATGGAATTGCCATTGACAAAGAAGGGTTTGAAAAGGCAATGAAGGAACAGCAGGAACGTGCCAGAGCTGCCCGCCATGATGCATCTGCCAAAGTGGCAACACCTGATACGACACATCTGGACCAAGTGAAATTGACTAATGATAAATACGCGGTTACTGCGAAAGTTGTCATGGTAGGCAAAGAGGGTGTTGAAATAGGTGAAGCTCATGATGGGCAGGAAGTTACCATAATTCTTGATACGAATCCGTTCCATGCGGAAGGTGGAGGGCAGCTTGGCGATACCGGTGTACTTACCAGTGCATTTGGCAAAGTCGTTGTCGAAGATGCCAAAGCATTGCCTAATGGGTTGGTATATCTGATAGCTGTTGTAGAAGAAGGTGTAGTTCATTGCGGTGATGTTATGGATATTGCCGTTGATACGGCTCGCAATTTAGCTATGGCTCGCAATCATACAGCGACACATTTGCTGCAGGCTGCGCTGCGCAGTGTACTGGGAGATCACGTTAATCAGGCTGGTTCTCTAGTTACCCCGGAACATCTGCGATTTGATTTTACGCATTTTTCTCCTATTACAGCGCAGGAATTGGATAAAATTTCAACGCTGGTCAATAAAGAAATTCTTAAAGCACTTCCTGTTACGATTGAAGAAATGCCTATTGCGGCAGCTAAAGAAAAAGGAGCTATGGCACTTTTCGGTGAAAAATACGGAGATATTGTTCGGGTTGTTACTGTAGATGATTTCAGCTGTGAACTTTGTGGAGGGTCTCATGTAACGAATACTGCTGTAATCGGTTCTCTGTGCATTTTGAGCGAATCAGGCATTGGTACGGGCCTGCGCCGTATCGAAGCTGTTACAGGGGCTGCTGCGCTTGAAAAATCGCAAGCTGATGCTAAAGAGCTGGAAATAATAGCCGGTCTTCTTAAAGTGAAAACCGAGGCGATTCCGGAAAAATTAGAAAATCTATTGAGCCAAATGAGAGAAACCGAAAGAGAATTGCAAGATTTGAAAAAGAAAGAGGCTCTTTCTGGAGTAGATTCCATTATTGCACATAAAGAAACCATTGCTGCTGTACCTGTTGTTACAGCACAAGCTAATGTTGATTCTATAGATGAATTGCGTGATTTGGCCGATACCATATTGGACCGACTCAGCGGCGGTGTTGTTTTACTGGGAGCCATTCATGACGATAAGATTAATTTTGTCTGTAAAGTGGCCAAAACAGATACAGCCAAAGGTCTTCATGCTGGGAAAATCATTAAAGCGGCAGCTCAAGCTGCCGGAGGTAATGGCGGAGGCCGTCCTGATATGGCGCAGGCCGGCGGTAAAGAACCGCAGCATATGGATGAAGCTTTAAAAGCTGGCTATATGGCCATTTACGATGTATTAGAAAAATAGTCCAATGAGGATAAGGAAGTGTTGACAATGGCTATTAATGATGAAACGATGATTGTTAAATCCAGAGATGAAGAACAAACGGTAGCATCGATGATCTTTGAAGATGTGTATCATTCTTTGGAAGAGAAAGGGTATAATCCAATCAATCAGATTGTGGGCTATTTGTTATCCGGAGATCCTACATATATTACGAGTCACAATAACGCTCGCAGTAATATACGCAGGATTGAACGTGATGAACTGATAGAAGAATTGGTGCGTTCTTATGTAAAACAGCATAAGTTATAGGTGAATATGCGTATATTGGGATTGGATGTAGGTTCTCGTACGATTGGGGTTGCGTGCAGTGATGCACTGCTGATCACAGCACAAGGGATAGAAACCATTCGGCGGGAATCGAAGGCCAAAGATTTTGGCCGTCTGCAGGAAATTGTAAAAGAAAAAGAAGTTCATCGTATTGTTGTGGGAAAGCCACGTCATATGAATGGCGATAACAGTGTAAACATTGATAAGATAGAACATTTTGTCGCAGAATTAAAGAAAGTGATGCCCTCTATGGAATTTGTATATTGGGATGAACGCCTTACGACGGTTATGGCACAGCGTCAATTGATAGAGGCCCATGTACGTCGTGAAAAACGAAAACAAGTTGTAGATAAAATGGCAGCTGTTTTCATCTTACAGAATTATTTAGACGCTCAAGGAGGATAACATGGCAGAAGAAATGATGGAAGAAGTTCCAGTAATCGTTATTGAAGACGAAGAAGGAAATGAAGTGTACTACCATGAAGAAACATCGTTAGAATACGATGGCAAGAAATTCAGTATCCTCGTCCGGTATACAGAGGACGAAAATGGCGAAGAAGCTATTCCTGAAGATGCGGAAACCATTATTGCCCGTGTTGAAATGGAAGATGGTGAACCTTTGTATGTAGCTCCTACAGACGAAGAATTCGAAGCTGTTTTGCAGGAATATGAAAAAATGTTTAATGAAGAATAGACGGTATTCTCTATTTTGTTTGTAACCGCCTATAAAAAAATCCCGTTGAAAACTCAACATGTTTTCAACGGGATTTTTTATAGGCGGTTATTTTCTTTTCAATACATTTACTGCGGCATCAACAACATTCTGTATTCCTAATCCGTAATTTTCCATCAATTCACAAGGATTTCCGGATTCTCCAAACGTGTCATGTATACCGACAAGACAAACCGGAACATTGTTATGCTGGGATAATAATTCACAAATTGCACCTCCCAAACCGCCGGCTTGCTGATGTTCTTCGGCTACAACGACGGCCCCTGTTTCTGCGGCACAAGAAAGTATCGTTTCTGCATCTAATGGTTTAACTGTATGTACATTCACGACGCGGGCGGAAATTCCTTTTTTTTGTAATTGGTTGCTGGCATTCATGCTTTGGTGGACCATTGTCCCGTTTGCAAATATTGTGACATCGCTGCCAGGACGGAACACGCATGCCTTGCCTAAAACAAAAGGAGTAGCATCGGTAGTAATGACAGGAACCGCTTCTCGGCCAAAGCGAATGTAACAGGGACCTGCGGTGTGATAGATTGCCATGGTGGCCTTGTAAGTCTCGATGGAATCACAAGGTACAACAACTGTCATGTTAGGCAGGACACGCATGATAGCGACATCTTCTAATGCCTGATGGGTAGCGCCGTCAGGTCCTACAGAAATGCCTGCATGGGCGCCGCCGAGTTTGACGTTCAGATTGTTGTAACATACTGTATTGCGGATTTGATCCCAGGCACGTCCAGATAAAAATACTCCATATGTAGATACAAAAGGAATCATGCCTGCAAGAGCCATGCCTGCAGCTGTTCCTACCATATCTTGTTCAGATATTCCCATATCTATAAAATGATTGGGAAATTGCTGTTTGATCCAATCGGCTCGCGTTGATTTTGCAACATCCGCATCGAGAACCAATACATTCTTATCGATTTTGCATAATTCCAATAGCGCTTTGCCATATCCATCCCGCATGGGTATTTGTTCCATTTATTGCACCTCCAGGGATAATTCTGCCATGGCTGCGGCATATTGTTCAGCATTAGGTGCTGTACCGTGCCATTTTGCTTGATTTTCCATATATGATATACCTTTGCCCTTTGTAGTAGCGGCTAAAATAACGGTAGGAGTTCCTAAATGCGCTTCTGACTGCTTATATGCTTCATGGAGGGCAGTTATATCGTGTCCATTCACTTTGATAACATTCCAGCCAAAACTATGCCATTTTTCATCTAAGGGTTCCATGTTTTTGATATCTTTTACAGAACCGTCAAGTTGGATGCCGTTGCAGTCAATAATGGCACATACGTTATCAAGTTTATTCTGAGCAGCAAATAAGGCAGCTTCCCAAACCTGACCTTCCTGCTGTTCACCATCACCCATAAGGCAATATACACGTGGCGTACAATGGGTATGCTTGAAGGAAAACGCAATGCCATTGGCAATAGAAAGTCCTTGCCCGAGAGAACCGGCTGAACAGTCAAGACAAGAAAGCTTTTTCATGTTGGGATGTCCTTGGAGCGGACTGCCAAAAGTACGAAGAGATTTAAGTTCTTTTACTGGGAAATAACCCTTTCTGGCCAATATACTATATTGCAGCGGAGCGGCGTGTCCTTTTGATAAAATGAAACGATCTCGTGTGGGATTATCGGGATTTTCTGGAAAACATCGAAAAATATCCGTGAAATATAAGGAAACCATAATTTCTACGGAGGATAAAGAACCACCAGGGTGTCCTGAACCGGCGGTATAAATCATCCGCACGATATCTTTTCTTACGGTATTGCATAACTGCTGTAAATCTTTTAGTCCTGACATATACAGACTCCTCTCATTTTGCCAAAAGATAAATCATTAGTACCATGCAGGTCAACACAAAAACGCACCATATCGAAGCTCTATGCCCGATACGGCTGCGTTTTTATTGAGAGCTTGTCTTTGAGCGACCTTATAGTACTACTTACGCCTTGCCCATTTACAATACAGCATGTAAATCACGAAGGTAACAAGGGCGGAAATAATAATTGAAAAAATTGCATTCATATTATCACTTCCTTTGTATCTTTATGGTATCATGCTTATATAGTCAAGTCAAATCTGATATTCTTAAAAGTTCTCATAATTTAAAAGACTCAGCAGTGCAATGGGAAAAATTTTTACAGGATATATGTATAAGATACAATAAAAAAAGTTTCTAATAAATAATATTAGAAACTTCAAGACAATATATGGTGGGAATAAGTGGATTCGAACCACTGACCTCTACGATGTCAACGTAGCGCTCTAACCAACTGAGCTATACCCCCTTAGAATAAGATAAAATCTAGTGTTTCGAGATTATCGATACCTTATTTTTTGTAAGATTGCATATAAAATTGTACCATAATTGACAATATAGTGCAACCCCTATTTTCCTATATATGGTATATTCTTGTAGGTTTGTCAAACATATGTTACATAGCGAAGAGAAAAGATCGGAGGACTTCATTGGGAGATTTCCAAGCCAGGGGACGCATAGGAAAATTATTGTATTCTCTATTACGGACTGCTAACTGTTTTTTGAAATCTTCAAAGGAATAAAAGCGATGATTCGCATAGAAATACTCGTTATCTTTTCGGTGAGATCGTTCTACCTTTCCGTTATGTCTTGGTGTATAGGGACGGATTTTTTGATGGATAATGTGATAGGCTGCCAATTGTCGTTCAAACAGCGTGAGTTCCGCTGTCTTACTTCGACCAAATCGGTTGGTGAATT
>NZ_FNHQ01000045.1 GCF_900103535.1 Megasphaera paucivorans
GAATCGGGATGATAGCCGCCGTGAATGCAATCTGTTTCAAATCTCATAGAATAAATGCCTCCTTAATAAAATGGACAATAAAAAAGACGCCATGGCAGATGGCGTCGCAAAAGAGCGGGTGCGTGTTCATCTGCCGGATAAAATCCGCTGGAATTGGCACCTTCCCGTATGGGGGTTGCCGCAGCGTCATAGGGCCAGTCCCTCAGCTGCTCTGGATGAAAGAGTCGTATTGTATTATAAAAAATCATAACACAATATTAAGTTGTGTGAAGCATTATGATAGTCAAATTTTTTAAGTACCTCATAGTGCAGATCTCCTTGTGGGAACAAAAGAATGTAATAAAAAAACGTCATCGACGGATGACGTAAATACAAAGGTGTATACTAATATCATCGGTCAGGAAGAAATCCTGCTGGAATTGGCACCTTCCTATCAAGGAGGTTGCCGCAGCGTCATAGGGCCAGTCCCTCAGCTGCTCTGGATGAATATGTAATTGTGGTTATTAGACTACACTATTGCAATCAATTTGTCAAGAGGAAAACTATATTATGCAGAAATATAGGGAGCCTAGTGGTTAATATTACCATTCTATGATTTTTATGGAATTACTATTGCTAGGAAATGATTGATATATACAGTAGTCATTGTTTTATATTATCCTTTGAATACCTGTGTTATAATAAAAATAATAGGGTGAGGACGGGGATTGTACTGGGAAGAAAGGAGAAGATTAGCAGGTGTTATCACATTTGCAGTGGTTAGAGATTAATGATTTAATTTTATTGATTAACAGAACAGAAGATTTAAAAATGATGAGATTGTATTTTTTGGATGCTGTTAGGTTGATATTGCCTTACGATAAGGCTGTTTTTTATCTTTTTACGGAAGAAGAAAATGGTAGTATCACTTTGAAAGAGCCAGTTTTTAAAAATTTATCGACTGAAGCCGTAAAAGAGTACGAACGATTGATTAATTCAGATGTTATGGGTCGTCGTGTCATGAATTTGCGACGGACGACGGAGTATAGGAGTAGTGATTTAATTCAGCCAGTTCAAAGTGCAGCTGGAGATTTTTTTACAAAGAACAATATATTTTGGTATAGTGGTATTGTTATGGCGGATAAAGATATTTTATTAGGAGAAGTTATATTTTATCGCAGCAGAGACAAAAATGATTTTTCGGATACGGATTTAGAAATATTGAATATTTTAAAGGATCATTTTACCCTTCGCCTTAGCCGTGAGAAGGACAAATGCCTAACTGTAGGACGTGTGAATCCGTTGACTGCATTGGGTTTGACCGAACGAGAGTGCGAAATAACGGAACTCATTATGAGAAAGTTTTCTATTGAAGAAATTAGTGATAAGCTGGTTATCAGTCCATATACGACAAAAAAACACATCAATCATATTTATTGTAAATTACATGTGAAAAACAGATTGCAACTTTTGGATGTTGTACGGAATTGTAAAATTACGAACTAATTATATAGGAAATAGTTATCAAGATGAAATGTGCCCCAGATATTAAGACGATGATTTAATATCTGGGGTACATTTTATATGTTCATCAAAAGGAGTACAAAAGGAGTATAAAAAGAGTTAATTTAAAAAATATGCTTCTTAAATACTTCTGGAGAGTAATATCATTTAAAATGCCAATTTCATATAATTAATATAACAAATAAGCAAATAAGAGAACCCGATTACTTAGTAATAAAAGTTTGTATAGGTATTTAAGATGAAGACAAAAGATTATAAAAAAGTAAATATATAAATGCATACATTATTAAACAGGGAGGTTTTAGTATGTCAGCACAACAATATGCAAAGCGTGCCGGAATGACGATTGAGGAGTGGAAGAAAGCCACTAAATTCCGAGGTACAGATTTTGGCTGGGTCATTATGAACATTGGATTGGCTATTGGCGCAGGAACTGTTTTTTTGCCTTTACAGGTGGGTTTGGTAGGGATTTGGGTATTTATTTTAGCGGCTATTATAGGGTATCCGATTTTGTACCAATTCCAAAAGCTATATATTGACGTGTTAGTAGAATCACCTAAGTGTGAAGATTTTGCCGGTGTTATTTCAGGGTATTTAGGGCGAAGTGCAGGACTGTTGTTAGGGGCCTTATATTTTATTATGATGACTATTTTGATTTTTTTGTATTCAACAGCATTGACAAATGATAGTGCTTCATTTTTACAGACTTTTGGTGTGACACAAGAATTGCTTTCAAAAAATATTTTCTATGGGTTAGCCATCATTTGTTTTATGGTAGCCATTGCTTCCCAGGGAGAAAAGTTATTATTTAAAGTATCGTCTGCGATGGTTATTACTAAGTTGTGTGTTATTGCATTGCTGGGACTTGTTATGGTACAGTATTGGAATTTAGCTAATGTCCCGGCATTTCCAGAAGCAGGATACATGATTAAACAGAGTATTATTTTGCTGCCTCTTGTAGGACTTTCTATTACGTATTTAGGGAGTCTGAGTCCATTGGTTATTTATTACCGAAATCATACAGAAAATAAAGTTGTAGCTCACTATTTGTCATTACGTGCCAGCAATATAGCATATGTTGTGCTCCTGGTTGTTATCCTATTTTTTGCCTTTTCCTTTAATTTAGCGATTAGTCATGAACAGTCGGTACTTGCATACAAATCCAATATCTCCACATTGGCTATTGCAGCGAAGAATATGGATGGATCTCTAGTTAAAATTTTGAGCCTGATTCTAAATATATTTGCTATTGCTACCGCTTATTTTTCCGCATTTCTTGGATTTCGTGATTCTTGTAAGGGATTTGCCTTAAATATCTTGCAGCGATTTATTCCGGAAGATAGAATCAATATGAAAGCAATTAAATACGGAACGAGCTTATTTTGTATTGCTAGCTGCTGGGGGGTTATCATCCTGAATGCGCCGATTCTTACGATGGCAAATATTCTGGGACCTGCTATGGGTATTATTGGTTGTTTGCTGCCGGTATTCTTAGTGTATAAAATGTCGGAATTCAAAAAATACCGGGGCTGGCCTTGTTATACAATTACTATTATGGGAGTGTTGCTGCTTATCTCGCCATTCTTGGCCTTGTTCTAACATAAGCATAATTAGGTCTCAGCAATAATTGCATATATCTGCTAGTTTATTCGTGAAGTGAGTTCGAAAGGAGATTTTTTATTATGGAAAAAGGTTCTTCTACGATTTATGCACATACCGGTAATGGTGAATTGTGCTATGAAATGAATAAGGCATTGACGGTGCCGGAAACATTTCCGTTATATTTGTCCTCGGCATATATATTTGATTCTATTGAGCCTATTGATAAAATTATAGATGAAGGAGCCCCGGGATATGCATATTTTCGCCTTGGCAATCCAAATGCCGACGCAACAAGTCGTATCTTAGCTGCTGGTGATGGAGCAGAAAAAGGATTGATGTTTTCATCTGGAATGGCAGCTATTACAACGGCATTGCTGACCGTTTTAAATCCAGGTGATCATATTGTTGCATCGCCGGTTATTTACGGCGAAGCATATTACTACTTACAATATGAATTGAAACGCTGGGGGATTGAAACGACGTTTATTGATTTTTCGACACAGAATCCAGAAGATTACATTAAACCCAATACGAAGGTTATTTATGGGGAAACTATTGCGAATCCGCTCATGTCGGTACCAGATATTAGAGAGTTGGCGGATATAGCTCATCGACATAATGCCTTGTTATATATTGATAATACATTTGCCACATCGATTATAGCTCAGCCCATTAAATTGGGAGCTGATTTAGTTATTTATAGCGCAACTAAATATTTGGGGGGACATGATGATATTGTGGGTGGAGCCGTCGTGGGTTCGGAAAAACTTATCAAGAAAATAAATTTCTACCTTGGTTTGTATGGACCCACATTGGGAGCTACAGAAAGTTGGCTCTTAGCCCGCAGTTTACGGACACTGCCGATTCGTGTTAAAGCGATGTCGCAGAACGGACTGGCATTGGCAAAATTTCTTGAGTCCCATCCAAAGATTGAAAAGGTCTACTATCCGGGATTGGAATCTTCTCCATCTCATGTGTTAGCGGATAAACAATTTGAAGGTAATGGGTATGGCGGTATGTTAAGTGTCAATATAAAAGGTGGCGAAAAAGAGGTAAATACGTTGATTAAGGGATTGAAAATAGTACGTTTTGTACCAACGTTAGCTGGCGTAGGAACAACACTTACGTATCCACCTAAGGCTTCACACCGTGACCTTAGCGCCGCTGAATTAAAAGCGATTGGGATTACTTATGGTCAGATTCGCTTGTCATCTGGATTGGAAGATACAGAGGATCTCTTAAATGATTTTGATCAAGCATTGGCGAAAGTGTAGCGGAAAATATGATAGAAGGAGATTAATAACTAAAGAAACAAGTATTGTTCTGTATATGTAAAGAATGGTTATAACAAGACTGGCACATGGTGAAACCGGGGTAAGTAAAATTTCACTATGTGCTTGTTTTGATTTAAAACTAAATTTAAATACTATATAATTGTTTTATGTAAAAGTATAAAGGGCAGTGATTATAACAAGTATAAATGTATGCCTGTTGTTTATAAAAAATATGAGTGATAGCGAGTGAATCTGCGAGAATAGGAAATATGATAAAACGTTATTGATACCATATTGGTTAAAAAATTCTTGTTATTGCCATTTACTTATCAAGAAAATTAAAGAATTTTCTTGACAAATGATTGAATAACGTGTACCATATCGGTAAACATTAAAAATGCAATGACCAAAACAAGTATACATATACTAGTTTTCTACAGAAAACGCGAGTCATCGGCTGAGAACTTGCGGGAAAAACGGATATGATAGAATGCCTTTGAGAGCAGATTGATTGAAGATAGTAGATCTAATCCGGTTGCCGCCGTTAATGGAAATTAGTTTCAGCGAGTGCTGTAAACAGAGTGGAACCACGGACCACCGTCTCTGATAATAGAGATGGTGTATTTTTTTTAACCGTCTATTTTATTTATACTAGTATAAGTAAATATAATTAATACGATTTAAAAATAAAAACATCATGAACTTTTATATTGGTAATTAGTAGTAAGGAGGACACATGGTGAATATTAAGGAAAAAGTTGCTGTCGTTACAGGAGGAAGTCAGGGGATTGGTAGAGCTACAGCTCTTAATTTGGCAAGTCATGGAGCTTATGTAGTAATTATTGCGAGAAATGCTGCTTTATGTGAAAAAACTGTTCAATATATTAATTCTTATTATCCACAAAGAGCGTCCTATTATGTATTGGATATTACTAATCAGGAAAAAGTGAATTTTACTATAAAAAAAATTTATCAGTGTTTTGGTCACATTGATATTTTAGTAAATAACGCAGGTGTTTGCAGTCTTTCCTTGCCATTTGAAGAGTTATCGATTGAAAATTGGAATTATGTTATGAATGTTAACACAACTGGGCTTATGTATTGTGTCAAAGCGGTTATCCCCATATTAAAAAAGCAATATACTGGAAAGATTGTGAATGTGACATCTCTTGCTGGTGAAGTTGGAGGTATTGCTACATCTGCTGATTATGTTGCAAGCAAAGCGGCTATTATAGGAATAACGAAATCGTTAGCTCGTTACTTAGGGCCTTATAAAATCAACGTTAATGCAGTTGCTCCTGGATATGTAGCTACTCGTATGACTGAAAAAATGTCAATCCCTTTAGATACTATTCCCCTAAGGCGTATTGCGACTCCAGATGATATAGCAAGAGGAATTACATTTTTAGCATCTGAGGATGCTGATTATATTACGGGTATAACATTGGATATAAATGGTGGAATATATATGAAATAATTTAATATAAGAATTTTGGAATTTTAATTTGGGCCCAGTATGATAAAAAGGAGGCAATGAGCAATGAATATCGTTATTGTTGGTGGAAATGATTGCATGGTATGCAGATATAAAAATATTTGTAAAAAATTTGATCGAAAAGCTAAAATATTTACACAAGTACCAGGCAATTTTAAATCTAAAATTGGATCGCCTGATTTAATTATATTATTTACTAATACCGTAAGTCATAGCATGGTACATTGTGCCTTAAAAGAGGCACAAAAGAAAAATACCGTTGTCCTTCGGTCTCATACCAGTAGTTCGACTGCATTAAAGACACTATTAATGGATCATTTTGAAAACATAAATTTGCAAAACCATCATGATGGACAAATATATGTTAGATAAATAATTTGAATAAGTCGATGGGCTGATACGATTCTAATCAACGGGTAATAAAAAATATTTTTATGTAAAAAATAAACTTGACAAAATACAATAAAAAGTGTACCATATCGATAAACATTAGAAATGCGATGATTAAAACAAGTACATTGTATAAAGATACTACAGAGATGTGAGCCATAGGCTGAAAGCTTGCAGATGTCAGATACAATGGAATGCCTTTAGGAGCAGAACGGTTGAACTTAAGTAGACCGTATCCGGATGCCGCCGTTAACGGAAATAGTGCAGCGAATGCTGCAAATAGAGTGGAACCACGGACCACCGTCTCTGATAGTAGAGATGGGGTCTTTTTTTGTATCTTTTATTAAGCAATTTATGGGAGGACATGACATGGATGCACAAGAAAAATACGAAAAACTGCAGCAAATATTGCAAAATATGCAGAGTGTAGTAATTGCTCTTTCCGGAGGTGTAGATAGTACGTTTTTATCATATGCAGCACATCTTGTATTAGGGGGTAATGCTATTGCTATTACAGCGGTATCGCCTACTTTTCCCAAGCGAGAAGAAAAAGATGCAAAAAAAATGGCAAGGGAGATAGGAATTCAACATTTACTAGTGCAGACAGCAGAATTTGATAATGATGATTTTGTTAAAAATCCTCAAAATCGTTGTTATATATGTAAAAAAATACGTTTTGAATCACTCGTAAAATGGGCTAAAGAAAATGATTATAAATGGGTTATTGACGGAGGAAACGTAGATGATTTGGATGATTATCGTCCAGGGATGAAAGCATTGCAGGAGTTAGATATAGTTCGCAGCCCTATGATAGAAGCAGGACTTCAAAAAAAGGATATTCGCCAGCTTTCAAAATATGTTGGACTTTCTACATGGAATAAACAGAGTGCAGCTTGTCTTGCCAGCAGATTTCCTTACGGAATTCCATTAATTCCTAAAAAACTCGCAATGGTAGAACAAGCTGAAGAATTTCTCATTCCTTTATTGCAAGGGGGAAATTTGCGGGTACGATATCATGATGGGGGCGCACGCATTGAAGTGGATCAAAGCAATATGAATATTGTATGGGAAAATAAGGATAGTATCGACCAAACGTTAAAACAATATGGATTTCATTATGTAGCATTAGATTTGGCTGGGTATAGAATGGGAAGCTTAAATATTATTGATACGTAGGTGAAAAACTACATTTATTTTTTTGATATAATTCTTAAAAATAAACATATGGACATATATAAGTAAATGCCATGACCAAAACAAGTACACGTATTCTAGTGTCCTACAGAGAACGCAAGCCATAGGCTGAGAGCTTGCGGGAAAGACAGATACGATGGAATGCCTTTGAGAGCAGAACGACCGAAGATAGTAGGCCGAATCCGGTTGCCGCCGTTAATGGAAATAGTTGCAGCGATTGCTGTAAACAGAGTGGAACCACGGACCACCGTCTCTGATTGTAGAGATGGTGGTTTTTTGTCTCTATAAAGAGTGATTATATTACATCTAAATTAAACGAGGAGGTGGAACAATGGAATCCATTACGAAAATCATATGTTGCGGGAAAATATAATTAATGTTATGACACTGTAATTTCATAACATACAACCAAAATCATCAAGAGCAGCAGAGGGACTGGCCCAATGAAGCTGCGGCAACCTCTGAAACAGAAAGGTGCCAATTCCGACAGAATAATATCTGACAGATGAGTCATATCATGCGCGTATTTCATACGTGTTTTTGTGGCACCGTCTGTATAGCAGAGGGTGTTTTTTTTATTCAACGAATGTTTTAGGAGGCTGATCTTTATGAGTGAAAATCGACAGTATAAATTTGAAACCTTGCAATTGCATGTAGGACAAGAAGCGGCGGATCCGGCAACAGATTCGCGAGCGGTACCTATTTACCAAACGACATCCTATGTGTTCCATAATTCTCAGCATGCGGCAGATAGATTTGCATTAAAGGATGCAGGAAATGTATATGGACGATTAACGAATCCAACGGAAGATGTACTTGAAAAAAGAATTGCGGCATTAGAAGGTGGCGTGGCGGCTTTGGCGACTGCCTCCGGTGCCGCGGCTGTGACATATTCTCTGCAAGCTTTGGCACATGCAGGGCAGCATATTGTTGCAGCGACTACGATATACGGTGGTACATATAATCTGTTGCAGCATACTTTCCCCAATCAAGGCATTACAACTACTTTTGTGGATCCTACGAAAGGCGTACACGGATTTGAAGCTGCCGTACGGGATAATACGCGAGCCATTTTTATTGAAAGTATAGGAAATCCGAATGCAAATCTTATTGACATTGAATCGGTTGCTGCGATTGCACACAATCATGGAATTCCGTTAGTAGTTGACAGTACCTTCGCAACACCGTATCAGTTAAAACCATTTGATTATGGTGCAGATATCGTGGTTCATTCTGCCACAAAATTCATAGGGGGGCATGGGACAACGTTAGGAGGAATTATTGTTGACGGAGGTCGATTTGATTGGATCAGTTCTGGTAAATTTCCTCATCTTGTGGAACCCAACAGCAGTTATCATGGCTTGAGTTTTGCTAAAGACGTAGGGGCGGCTGCTTATATCGTATATATTCGGACACTGCTCTTGCGAGATACGGGGGCGACAATATCTCCATTTAATGCGTTTCTTTTGCTGCAGGGAGTCGAAACATTATCATTACGAGTGGAACGCCATGTAGAAAATGCACTGAGAGTCGTGGAATATTTGAGTAAAAATCCTAAAGTTGTCAAGGTAAATCATCCCGCCATTGTTAATCACGCGGATCATGAGTTATATAAAAACTATTTTCCCAATGGAGGAATTTCTATTTTCACCTTTGAAATACAAGGAGGTCAAGCAGAGGCACATAAATTTATTGATCATTTGAAAATTTTTTCTCTTCTGGCAAATGTGGCAGATGTTAAATCGTTGGTAATTCATCCGGCCAGTACGACACATTCGCAGTTGAATGAAGAAGAACTCTTGGAAAGTGGTATTACTCCCAGTACTATCCGTTTATCTATCGGGACAGAGCATATTGATGATATTATTTATGATCTGGATCAGGCGTTTGCGGCTATATAGTTTGGAAATAAAAAAAGGTATATAACAAATTCAGTTATAATACATGTGATTTTTCTTTGTGTGAATAAGTAGAGAGTATAAAAATATTAAATTCATACTCTCTACTAAAATTTTATTGAAATCAGGTGAATAGATATGACCACGGTTAATCAAACACAAATACTGCAGGGACGAGTTCCCAATCTTTTAAAAAGTGAAGACTGGTGGGCGGTGTGGATTGGATTCTTTATTTCCTTATTGGGAGCGGGTCAGATTTGGAATACCGATTTATTGGGATGGGTTTCTCAATATGGGACGTGGCTTAATCCAGGAAAAGCTATCCAAGCTAACTCTCAGGCCTATGCAGCATTAGGCGGAATTGGATCTGCTATTGCAACATATATATTTATTTTGATAATTACAGCTGTAGGCGCTTATTTTATGGGGAGTAATATTCGTAAATTTATTATAGGATTTACTTTTATTTATTGGTTTACGGCCATTACAAATGTTTTAGGTAATTATGCATATCTAGCGGCAACACCGAGTAATCGAGACAATTTTGGTATTTCCTGGTCTTTGAGTTTAGGGGAATTAGGTTTTGTTTTTGCACTTATTGCGGGACTTATTATCAGTAATTTTTTTCCTAAATTGACAGATTTTTTATCTAGTGCGGCCAAACCGGAATGGTATATTAAGACAGGTATAGTCATTCTTGGAATGAATATTGGAATTCAAACTATTGGGGCTCTAAGTTTGGCGGGCACGGTTATTGTCCGGGGAATTTGCGCAGTGATTGAAGCATATCTGATTTATTGGCCTGTTGTGTATTTTGTTGCACGTAAGTATTTTAAATTTACTCCGGAATGGGCTGCTCCGTTGGCATCAGGTATTTCTATTTGTGGAGTAGCAGCGGCTATTGCAACTGGCAGTGCCATTCGTTCACGCACGATAATTCCTACCATTTTAGCATCTGTTATTATTGTATTTGTTGCTTTTGAATTATTAGTGCTTCCTTTTGTTGCTTCAAATTTCCTGGTTAGTGAACCTATGGTTGCCGGTTCTTGGTTGGGCTTGGTAGTCAAGAGTGATGGGGGTGCCGTTGCCAGCGGAGCTGTTGCCGATACGCTGATTCGTAACAATGCATTTGCACAGTATGGTATCCAATATCAAGAAGGCTGGGTTCTTATGGCTACGACGACGGCAAAATTATTCATTGATGTTTTTATTGGCATATGGGCTTTTATTTTAGCTGCTATTTGGTCTATTTATCATTTGAACGACAAAAATGATATTCAAACAGGGACTTATTCCATATCAAAAAAAGAAATATGGCAGCGTTTTCCTAAATTTATTATTGGTTTTGTTGTAACCTTTTTGGTCATATTTTTAGCAGGGGCCTATGAACCGGAAATTGTTAAAGCGGCAAAAGCAGGTGCCGGACAAGCAAATTTATTGCGCAGTGTTTTCTTTGGTTTATGTTTCTTTTCTATTGGCCTTATTACAAACGTACGCAAGCTTTGGCATGCAGGGTTAGGGCGTGTTATTGGTGTCTACGTTGTTGCTTTGTTTGGTTTTATCATTTGGGTGGGGTTATTTATTTCATGGCTGTTTTATCATGGTATTGTACCGCCGACAGTTTAGTGTTTAGTAGTATTTAATAGAGCGTTAGAAAGGTGGAATTTATATGACTCAAAGTACAGTAAGTTCAGCAACACAGCAGTATAAATCAGGTATCAAGGAAAATAGTATCCTGCAGGAGGAAGAATGGTTTGATTTGCAGCCTATTGAAAAGAAGCTTTGTGTATATTCACTAGGACTTGGTATTTTGCTATTATTTATATTCATTTTATTATTTGAAGTATTGTAATCGATGATACACAGGAGAATAAAGAATGACTATCAGAGTAAACGGTAAGGAGATAACACTGGAAAAATCTGTCAATATAGATGATCTTCTCGTTATTGCTAAGGCAGAAGCACCTCTTTACGTATCGGTACAGCTCAATGAAAATTTTGTGAAGCGCCAAAATTTTGCTGTAACTTTTGTGAAAGAAAATGATGTTGTTGAGTTTCTTTATTTTATGGGAGGCGGGGAACGTTGAGTTTGACTGATAAACAATTGGAACGGTACTCCAGACATATTATCTTAAAAGAAATAGGCGGAAAAGGACAACAAAAAATACTCAATGGTAAGGTGTTGATTATTGGGGCAGGTGGACTGGGGGCACCTGCCGCAATGTATCTGGCGGCGGCTGGTGTAGGTACGATCGGTATTGTTGATGATGATAGAGTAGATCTTTCTAATCTGCAACGTCAGATTATTTATCAGACAGAGGATGTTGGTAAGAAGAAAGTGTTTTCAGCGGCAGAAACTATTAAAAGCATGAATTCTGATGTTAAGGTCATTCCGTATGCAGAACGAGTGGATTCAAAAAATATCATGGATATCATCCATGATCAGGACTATGATTTTATCATTGATGGGACGGACAACTTTCCTGTGAAATTCCTTATTAATGATGCCTGTGTTTTTTTGAACAAGCCTTTTTCTCATGCAGGTATTATTCGATTTCAGGGACAGACAATGACATATCTTCCTCATCAAGGGCCGTGCTATCGCTGTATTTTTGAAACCCCGCCACCGCCAGATGTAGTGCCGACTTGCAAACAGGCAGGTGTTCTCGGGGTCATGGGTGGAGTTATTGGAAGCATTCAAGCCACTGAGGCGCTGAAATATATTCTTGGAGTTGGTCATTTACTTAATGGATATTTGTTGATTTATGATGCGTTGACTATGACATTCCGCAAAGTACAAATTAATCATAATGAACATTGTACCGTTTGCGGTGATATACCCAGTATTACAACACTCATTGACTATGAAATTTCCGGCTGCAGTTGGAAAAGAGGTTAAAATGGTTATCATAACACGTACTGCTTATAATTGTATTATTGCCAATGCAATACAGCATGTACCCAATGAAATCTGTGGGTTATTAGCAGGTTTTATTGACGGTACAACGAAAATTGTTCGCAACGTATATTTTTTGAAAAACGTAGATCACAGTCCGGCGCATTTTACGATGGATGTTGCAGAACAATTTGATGCGTTAAAGGACATGAGGCAGCAACATTTGGTTATGTTGGGGAATTTTCATAGCCATCCAGCAACACCGCCGCGGCCGTCGGAAGAGGATAAACGAATGGCGTATGATTCGGTTGCCAGTTATATTATCGTATCGTTGGCATCGGCCGAACCAGTTATGAAAAGTTTTCATATTGAACGCGGCATAACGACAGAGGAAAAATTAATAATTAGAAAGGAAAAATCTGATGACTGATATCAATTTTGCCGAATTGAAAAAAGGCGGATTTATGAAGCAAAAACAAAAAGATTACTTCTCTATGCGGCTTAAAACTATAGGCGGACAAGTCACGGCAGAACAACTGGAAACGATTCAATTAGTCTCGCAAAAATATGGAAAGGGTTATATTCATCTTACTTCGCGGCAGGGGATAGAAATACCATTCATTGGTACTGAAAATATAGATGCCGTCAAACGAGAATTAGCAGCCGGCGGTGTTCAAAATGGTGTATGCGGAGCGCGGCTCCGTACCATTACGGCCTGTCAAGGTAGTGTTATTTGCCCTTCAGGACTTATTGACACACAACAACTTGCAGAAGACTGTGATCATCGTTATGGAGGACGAGAATTTCCCTGTAAATTTAAAATTGGCATTACAGGTTGTCCCAATAACTGCTTAAAAGCCGAAGAAAATGATTTAGGTATCAAAGGTGGAATTATTCCACAATGGAATGCAGAAAAATGCATTTTTTGCGGAGTGTGTGTGCCGGTATGCCCAACAAAGGCAATTACAGTAGATAAAGACACTCATACCTTAGCTTTTATCGAAGAGAAATGCTGTTATTGCGGGGCATGTTTTAAAAGCTGTCCGGCTTCCGCATGGGGGGGACAAAGTGGATATGTCGTATCGTTAGGGGGACTCTATGGAAAACAAATTGCAATTGGCAAACATATCCTGCCAATTATTTCTAATGCTGAAACATTACATAAAGTGATAACAGTTACCTTGGACTTTTTTGCTTCTCATGCGAAGCAGGGAGAACGGTTTGCTAAAACGTTGGATCGTGTAGGCTGGAATACTTTGAAAGCAGCTATTGAGGAGATATTGTAATGAAAGCAGATAATATAATTGATATTACTAACGTGGTTTGCCCTGTTACCTTTGTCAAATTAAAGATAGAGTTGGAAAATATGAAAACAGGGAAAATTTTGGAAGTCATCCTTAATGAGGGAGAACCCATTGCCAATATACCGCGCAGCCTGAAAGATGAGGGCCATAAAATTATCGATGTTACAAACAATGATAATGGGACATATACATTATTTGTAAAAAAAGACGGATTAGTGTAATCATGTTGTTAAAAAAAGGGAAATAACTGTTTTTATTCTGATGATAGCATTCTGAAATGTAGAAAATAAGATGAGAGACACTTATTCTATTATATTTATTAAATAGGCACAAAAAAGGCTGTGAGTCAATATATAACTCACAGCCTTTTTTGTGAGGAGTTATCTTGTAAGTTCCACTTTTTTTTCTGTAAATAAATCTACTATTTCTGAGATAGGAGAAAAACCTAATCCGGGTTTTGTTGGCACATGAATCATTGCGTGAGAGTTAATCGTTGTGGAAGGAACTACAAGGTCGTATAGCCAATAGCGATCTGATGCGGGAATATCATTAGGAAAACGATAATTGGGCAAAGAAGCAATTGCAATATTAAAGGAGCGGGCAATTCCTGTGTCAAGCATGCCGCCGCACCAGACTGGAACATTATTTTTTGTGCAGATATCATGGATACGTTTTGCTTCCGTTAAACCACCAACGCGAGCTATTTTAATATTAATAGTCCGACAACTGCCTAGCTCTATTGCTTTACGGGCATCTTCAGCGGAGTCAATGGACTCATCTAAACAAATCCTAGTTTTTAAGATTTTTTGCAAATGACGATGATCAACAATATCATCACTAGCTAACGGTTGTTCAATCATCAATAAATCATATTGGTCTAATTCTTTGAAAATATCAATATCAGCCAGTGTGTATGCTGAATTGGCATCCACCATAAGCATAATGTCGCCAAATTCCTTGCGTACTTTTTCAATATAAGTTACATCATACCCTGGTTTTATTTTGCATTTTATACGACGATACCCATGACGCAGATATTTTTCAATAGTTCGACAGAGATCATCTGGTGTTTTTTCTATACCTAAACTGACACCTGTTTCGACTTCATTTCGGGTTCCGCCTAACGCTTTAGAAAGACTTAGTCCTTGCTCCTGAGCGTATAAATCCCATAGAGCACAATCTACTGCAGAACGAGCCATTCTATTTCGACGAATCCAGGAAGTGTCATTAAAAAAAACTTCTGGTGTTGGAATGTGGTTATATTCTAAGAGGGCGGGGGCAAGAAAATTTTTTATAACTTCAAATGCACCATCTCTGGTTTCTTCATTATACCAAGGCTTATCTAATGCAGAACAATCACCATAGCCAATCCCTTCCGTAGTATGTATTTCTATCATGGAAAACTTTTTTCTTGTTGTGATGCCAAAGCTGGTACGAAATCCTGATTTCATATCTTGGTACATTTTTCGTAAAATAATTTTTTTGATTTTCATAATGAGTTACCGCCCTTTAATAATGTTGAATGTTTTTTGTATTACCATACAGGAACAAGGGCTCCAGGGAAGTTCTCATTAATGTATTTTTTGACAGCCTCAGATTGGAATGCTTTGACAAACTTTTGATAAGCAGGATTATCTTTGTCTTCAGGACGAGCGGCAATTATATTAACATAAGGACTTGTATTATCTTCTACCGCGATAGCATCTTTTTGACTGTTTAAGCCAGCAGAAATAGCATACCCCGCATTGATAATAGAAGCATCCGTATCATCAAGAGAACGGGGAAGCTGAGCAGCTTCCAGCTCGATAATATGCAGCTGTTTGGGATTATCTACAATATCCTGAACTGTAATTTTTGTTGGGTCTTTTTCTTCCGCTAATTTTATCCAGCCTTGTTTTTGTAACAGCTGCAGAGCACGACCGCCATTCGAAGGATCATTTGGAATGGCAATTTTTGCGCCGTTAGGAATTTCTGTAGTAGATTTATATTTATGAGAATAAAGCCCTAATGGAGCTAAATAGGTTTTTCCTATACTGATAAGATGGGTGCCATTTTTTTCATTGAAAGAATTTAAAAATGGTTGATGCTGAAATGCGTTTAAATCAATATCTCCGTTTGCTAATGCTTGATCAGGGGTAATATAGTCAGAAAACGTTTTAACATGTATTTTGAGACCTTGTTTATCTGCTTCTTTAGCAACGACTTCTAAAATTTGTTCACTAGAGCCAGGAGTGACCCCTACAGTGATTTCCTTTTTTTCTTGTGATGCAGAATTAATATTTTGATTATCGCAGCCAGAAAACAAGCTAGCTGTAGTAATCAGTACAAAGGTAATAATTGCAATTTTTTTTAAATTCATAATGGATTCTCCTTTTGATTTCAAATAACTCTTCTTTTTATAATGCTTTTCATATGTTCCAGCCTGTTTAGTGCTTCATATAGTGTGGCGTCATCTTTGGCAAAATGTAAACGAATCAAATAGTTGACCGGTTCTTTGAAAAAAGATGAACCAGGCACAGCACCTATACCAACATCTCTTGCTAATACTTCGCAGAATTCCAAATCATCGGTAAAACCAAATTCGGATATATCCAGAAGAACGTAATACGCTCCTTGTGGATTAGTATGAATGATGCCTAAGCTATCTAATCCGTCAAGTAAAATATTTTTTTTATGTGTATATAAAGCTAATAAATCGTCATAATACTGTTGTGAAAATTTAAATCCAATGTAGGCAGCTTCTTGAAGCGGACTAGCAGCACCTACTGTTAAGAAATCATGTATTTTTCTTGCTCCTTCAATAATTGAAGGCGGTGCCGTAATGTGTCCCAAACGCCAACCTGTAATGGAGTATGTTTTTGAGAGTGAACTACATGTTAATGTGCGTTCATACATGCCTGGTAAAGAAGCAAAGTATGTGTGAACATTTGGTTTATATACGATATGTTCATATACTTCATCGGTAATTACATAAGTATCATATTTATCGGCTAGAGTAGCTATATATTCTAATTCTTTTCTTGTAAATACTTTTCCGCAGGGATTAGAAGGATTGCATAGAATGAGAGCTTTAGGATGTTGTTGAAACGCGGCCTCTAATTCATCGGGATTAAAGGTGAATTCTGGTGGGTTTAAAGATACATAAATTGGTTCAGCACCAGAAAGTATAGTATCTGCTCCATAATTTTCGTAAAAAGGAGAAAATATAATTACTTTTTCTCCTGGATTCACAAGAGTCATAATTGCAACCATCATAGCTTCCGTACTGCCACAAGTAACAACAATTTCAGAGTTTGGGTCAATAGTACGACCCAACAGACGAGACCGATATTCTGCTAAAGCATCTCGAAAATTTTGAGCGCCCCAGGTTATAGCATATTGATGAGGACCGTTGTGAGCAACTTCCGCTAATCGATCTAAAATAGGTTTTGGAGGTTGAAAATCAGGAAATCCCTGTGATAAATTAATGGCATTATATGTTGCCGAAATGCGTGTCATACGACGAATGACAGAATCTGTAAATAACGATATTTTTTTAGATAATTCTTGCATATAGATTCCCTCTTTGTTTTGTATTATGTAGTGTGATTGCTATAATTTATATACCTTGGCGATTTGTTACGTTATCAAAATTCATAAGAGTCACTCCTTTTTGGTTATGCCAGTGCTTGTTTTAAGTCGGCGATCAAGTCGTTTACATTTTCTAAACCGACAGAAAGACGCAATAATTTTTCGTTGATGCCTTTGGCAAAGCATTCTTCTTTGGGAACATCGCAGTGTGTTTGCAGCAGCGGATAGGTGATCAATGATTCCGTACCGCCCAGACTTTCTGCAAACAGAATCAGTTTGACCCGTTGCAGAAGATTCACAGCAGTTTCTTCGGTATCTACTTCAAAGGAAATCATGCCGCCGAAGCCGGTTGTCTGCTTGGTATTGATTTCATAGCGGGGAGAGGAAGCTATCCCGGGATAATATATTTTCCGTATAGCCGGCTGCTTACTCAGCCATTTAGCGATGCGCAGCGCAGAGGCGGCATGGCGGTCCATCCGCAGCGGCAATGTTTTCAGACCGCGGCTGACGACCCAACAGTCGAAGGGAGATAGACAGGCGCCGATCGTTTTATGGAGAAAATGCAGCCGTTCGGCCTGTTCTTTATGAGCGGTGACAAGAAATCCTGCTAATACATCGTTATGTCCGGCCAGATATTTTGTGCCGCTGTGGACGACGATATCGGCACC